>NZ_ARVW01000001.1:3182500-3856500 GCF_000384315.1 Amycolatopsis nigrescens CSC17Ta-90
CGTGGGAAACCACGAGCAGGGCCGAGGAGAGCACCGCGAGCTGCCAGGCCCGGCGTTTCCGGCGGCGCAGCCCGGCGGCCAGCAGCACCAGCAGGACCCCGGTCACCAGCAGCACCACGGCCGCCGCGGTGGTGGCGTCCTGCGGGAGACCGAGCCACTCGGCAACATGGCTGCGCAGCCCGCGCCGCGCGACCGGGAACAGCACCGACGCCACCGCGGCCAGCCCGACCAGCCTGGTCACCCAGGTGATCGCCCGCACCGAAGCGGCGCCGGCCATCCGCCAACGCGTGGTGACCGCGGTCTGCTCGCTCACCAAGCCTCAGGCGAGCCCAGTCGCCGCATGTCTTTCCCCTAACTCCCTCCGGCCAGCTCGACGAAGGGACGCAACGCGCCGGGGTTGGCCAACGCGTCCAAGCTCACCGCCCGCTCCGGCGCGACACCGGAGAGGATCTTCTTCACCGGTACCTCACACTTCTTACCGTTGAGCGTGCGCGGTACCGCATCGACCACCACGAACCGATCGGGTACATGTCGCGGCGAAAGGGCCCCACGCAGCTCCCGGCGCAGCGCCGGCTCCACATCGGACAGCTCCACGCCCGGTACCAACACCAGGAAACACAGCAACTGGCCGTCTTCATTCCCGGCGCCCGAGGTGTCGATCACCAGCGAGTCGGCGACCTGGTCGTAGCCCTCCACCACCCGGTAGAACTCGGCGGTGCCCATCCGCACCCCGCCGCGGTTCAGCGTGGAGTCGCTGCGGCCGTAGATCACCGCCGAGCCGCGGCCGGTGATCCGGATCCAGTCGCCGTGCCGCCACACCCCCGGGTAGTCCTCGAAGTAGGCCTCCCGCAGCCGCGTCCCGTCCGGGTCGTGCCAGAAGTACACCGGCATGGACGGCATCGGCTCGGTGATCACCAGCTCACCGACCTGCTCGACGACCGGCCTGCCGGCCTCGTCGTAGGCGGCGACCGCGGCGCCGAGCGAGGCGCACGACAACTCCCCCAGCCACACCGGCACGTCCGGGGCCGAACCGACGAAGGCGGTGCACAGATCGGTGCCGCCGGAGACCGAGCAGATCTGCACGCCGCGGTCGATCTCGTCGGCGATCCAGCGGAAGCCCTCCTTGCTCAGCGGCGAACCGGTGGCCCCGAGCGCGCGCAGCGCGGAGAGGTCGTGTTCGACGGCGGGCCGCAGCTTCGCCTTGAGGCAGCTCTGAATGAACGGCGCGGAGGTGCCGAAGTAGGTGACCCGGTGCTGTTCGGCCAGTTTCCACAACGCGTTCAGGTCCGGATGACCGGGACTGCCGTCGAACAGCACGATCGTGGAACCGACCAGCAGCCCGGAGATCAGGAAGTTCCACATCATCCAGCCGGTGGTGGTGAACCAGAAGAACCGCTCGCCCGGCCCGAGGTCGCACTGCAGGGCGAGTGCCTTGAGGTGCTCCACGACGATCCCGCCGTGCCCGTGCACGATGCCCTTCGGCAGCCCGGTGGTGCCCGAGGAGTACAGCACCCACAGCGGGTGGTCGAACTCGACCGGCTCGAAGGCAAGGTCCGCGCCGTCGTGCGCGGCCAGCAGCTCGTCCCAGTCCGTGGTGTCCGGCAGTCCGCCGCCGGCGTAGTCCACCAACACGGTCGCGGTCAGCGACGGGATCTCCGCGCGCAGCTGGTCCACCGTGGTCCTGGTGTCGAACCATCGTCCATTGTAGACATAACCGTTGACGGCGATGAGCACCTTCGGCTCGATCTGGGTGAACCGGTCCGAGATCGCCCGCGCCCCGAAGTCCGGGGAGCAGGACGACCAGATGGCGCCGAGGCTGGCCGCGGCGAGGAACGCGACCAGCGTCTGCGGGCAGTTCGGCGCCAGCGCGACCACCCGGTCGCCCTTGCCGACCCCCAGCGACACCAGGCCGGCCCGGGCAGCGGCCACCTGTGCCCGCAGCTTGCCGTAGGTGAGCTGGCTGGTCAGCCCGTCCTCGCGGTGGAAGATCACCGCCAGCTCGTCGTCCGCCTTCGCCGCACCGGCGACCCCGGCGCCCAGCGCGTGCTCGGCGTAGTTCAGCGTGCCGCCGGGAAACCAGCGGGCACCCGGCATGCTCTTGTCCACGAGCACCTGCGACGGCCGGTCGTGCCAGCGCACGCCGAGGAACTCGGTGATCCCGCTCCAGAACCCTTCCGGTGAGCCGACCGAGAACTCGTGCAGCTCCGCGTAGTCGGTGACCCGCACTTCGCGCTCGGCGCGCAGCCACTCGCGGAAAGCCTCGATCTTGGTGTCCGCGACCCGGTTCGGCGCGGGCTTCCATAGCAGTTCGGGGGTGTCGCCAGCAGTGGTCATGGCCTTGGACTCTAGTCCCCGGGACGGCCCCGGCTAGCCGATCAGATCGGCCGCCAGCTGCTCGACCATGGTGCGCAACCTTGCCGGGTCGGCCGGGGTCGCGGTGACCCAGTCCCCGGTGCGGGACAAAGCGAACCTGCCCTGCTCGGTGTCCACCCAGTTGACCGAGCCCGCGCCCCGCGACCAGCGCCCGCCCCGGCCGCGGCAACCGCCGCCGAACTGCCCGCCACCTGCCCGTCCGGTCACCGCCCGCACCAGCGTGTTCACTTCCGCCGGCCGCAGCCCGGCGGACCGCAGGGAGTCCGAGAAGCCGTTCGTGCCGTCGCGGCGACCGGCGGCGCAGGCCGCCGCGTAGTCCGCGGCCCGCACGTTGGCGGGTGCGCCGTGACCGGCAGGCAGCTCCGGCACCGCGGCCAGCATGGTGGACACCAGCGCGGAGCCGCGGACCGGGCCGATCCGCAGCTCGGTACCGGACACGCCGACCGTGACGCACTGCTGCCCGAGCACCGCTCCGACCGCCCGGAACTCCGGGCCGGCCCACTCGGCGGACATGTCCAGCAGCACGTCGGCCCCCGCCACCGCGCGCAGCATCCCGGCCAGGTCGCGGTCCGGCCGGGAGACCGTGCCGAGCTCGCGCTCGGACAGCCCGGCGTCCGCGGTCCGCTCGAACTCGGCGCGGGCCGCTCTGGTCCGGCCGATATGCGGAATGCCGAGCACCGCGGGTGGCTCACCGAGGCCGAGTGAGGACCAGAGCAGGAAGAACTCGCCGGGATGGAGCCGGATCCAACCGGACTCTGAATCTCGCACTAGTTGTCTCGCTCACCGAGCACGGGCGGAACCACGGGTCCGTTCACCTGCCAGAAGTCGGACTCCTCCTGGAGGTACGACGGAAGCTTGCGCTCCTCGTCGTCCTGGCGGGGTGCCATTCCGGCGCCCATCGGCATCCCGGCCATACCCGGCATCGCACCGCGCTGCGCGGCGGCGGCCGCGGCCGCCGAACCGGCGGCGGGCTGCTGACCGGCACCGAGGCCGGATTTGTTGCCCTGCCCCAGCTGTTCGCCGGTGCCGTGCCCTGGCGCGTTGCCGAGCACCGCGCCGGGCGCGGGCTGGTTCGGCGTACCGGCCGCGGGCGAACCGGGGGCCGGGGTGGCGACCGGACCCGACTCGACGCTGGAGGTGGTGGTCTGCCCGGGGTCTTCGGTGGGCGGCTCCGGCGGTTCAGCGGGCGGTGGCTCCGGCTCGGAAAGAACGCTGGTCGCGTTCGGCGACCGGAAGCTCGGCACCGTGCTGTAGATCTCGCTGGACTCGTTCTGCAGCTTCCGCATCACCCCGGCCGCCTGCTGGTGCAGCTGCTGCGAGCGCTCCCGGTCCGGCCCTGGATCGGCGATGATCGACTCGGCGGAGGAGAACGAGCCGGAAGAAGCCGACATCGCCGAGGTGCCGCCGGTCTGCGGCACGGGCAACGTCCGCGGAAACCGCGGCGGCGGCGCCGGCCCCGGGTTCGGGTGCGGGCCGGGGTCCGGCAGGTTGAACCCCGGCGGCTCCGGCATGCTGCGCCGCGCGGTCTCCGCCAGGTCGGCCTGGCGGCTGACACAGCCGCTCACGTCCTTGGCCAGGTCACCGCTGTCGCCCGTCCAGGTGACCAGCCGGTCCATGGTGGTGCGCGCGGTGTCCGCGGCGAGCCCGTCCCAGCCGTGCTGGGAGGCGTCCGCGGCCCGGCGCAGGGACGCGCCGACCTCGTCCAGCACGTCACCGACCTTGGCCCACTGCGCGGCCACCGCGGTCGCACCGGCCAGGTCGATCCCGCGGTGCACCATGTTGTAGAGCTCGCGGTGCGAGTAGGTCATCCAGTCCACCGGGCTGGACAGCTCGTCGCCGTCCGGCTCCGGTTCCAGCGGTGGATAGGGCAGGCAGTGGAAGTCCGTCATTCGGTCACCTCGAGCGCCTCGGTCATCCCGACATTCTCGGCCGCCCGCTTGATGTCCTGCAGCGCCTGGTCGTCCGCGGTTTGGTAGAGCCCGGCCGCGGCCCGCACGGTCAACTCCAGGTCGGCCAGCATCTGGCGGAATTGATCGAGCACCGGCAGCGCGGCGTCGGTACCGCCGGACGCGGCCTCCTGCAGCCGTCCGCTCATCGTCTGACCGACGAAGTTGTCCCCGAGGCGCAGCGGCACGTCCAGCTCGGCCGACTCGTCGACCAGGGTGGCAACCTTGAGCTTCGCCTCGTGCAGTGCCTCGAGCAGATCCTGGGCCGCGCCTTCCTCCAGCCGCAGTGCGCCGGACTGGGCGTTGTGCCGCACGACCGCCATCCCGGCCGCCACCGGCGCCAAGCCGGCGGAGGTCTGTTGCACGAAGGCAGCGGGTGTGCTTTCGGGCTTCTTCTGTGTCATGACGTCTCCTCCCCGGGCCTGACTGTACCGAGCCGGCGGACGCTAAGTGACGTTTTTCATACACTCGTCACGTCTTCGAGGAGCTCGGTCAGCCGCTGCATGATCCGGCGCTGGTCGGCCGGCTCCACGGTCACCCACTGCTCGGTACCGCCGGACAGGGTGACCAGGTAGCGCCCGGCCTCGGTGTCGAACAGGTTCAGCACCGGCGAGCGACGGCCACCGGGGCCGTTCGCGGCCAGCTGCCCGGCCGCGGTCCGCCGGGATTCCACCAGCGTGGCCACCGCCCGCACCGCGCTACCGGTGACGCCGGCCGCGGCCAGCGCGGCCTCGAACCCGCCGTAGCCGTTGCGCACGAAGCCGCCCATCGCGGCCGAGTAGGCCGACCTCGGCATGCTCACCGGGGCGCCCGGCCCTGGCGCGAGCTCTCCGAGCAGTCCGGCGACCGCGGGCAGCAAACCGTTCCCCGGCAACGGTTCCAGCACCAGCTCGGCTTCGCTGAGCACGGCGAACACGCCGGGTGCAGCGGGGCCGCCGCGCGTCGCGGCCAGCACCTGCAGCGACTCGTCCGCCATCAGCTGCACGTCCACCGAGAACTCGGGGCGCACCAGTCGGTTCAGCAGCTCGTCGACGTCGTCGTCGAGCTGCTCGTCCTGTTCGAGGCCGGCGTAGACCTGCTCGGCGAGCGCGTCACGCTCGTCCACCGTGGCGCCGTGCGACGCGACCGAGATCGGATAGGGCGGCTCGCCGGTATCGAGGTCTTCCCAGAGCAGGTCGAACTCCAGGTGCGAGAGCACCACCCCGCTCCCGCCCGCGGTCCGCCGGACCATCGATACCCCCGTTGGTGCCTTCTAACGCAGATGCGCGTCGAACCAGTTGAGTGTGCGGTGCCAGGCTTCCACGGCCGCGCCGGGATCGGCGTCGAAACGGTGATTCGCACCCGGATAGCGCACCACGTTGGTCACCACGCCGGAGGTGGACGCCGCGTCCCGGAGCCGCTCCACCTCGGCCCCGCCGAGGTCGTCGCCCGCGTCACCGTAGATGCCGAGCCAGGGACTGGTCAGCTTGCCGGCGATCTCCACCAGCGCGGGCAGCTCCTTGCCGCCCTGCCCGCCGACGCTGACCGCCGCGCCCAGCCTGCGGTTGGAGGCCACCACCAGTGCCGCCGTACCGCCGAGGTCGAACCCGACGACGCCGAGCAGATCGGCCTGAACCCCGCGCTCCAGCAGCCAGGCGAGCGTCAGGTCGGTGGCGGCCAGGATGTCGTCACGGGTCAGCGTCCCCGCACCCGCGCCCATGTGCGGCGCGACCGCGAGCCAGCCTTCCCCGGCTAGGCTCGCCACCAGCAACCGGACCCCGTCCGTGACGCCCTCGCCCTCGTGCAGCACGACCAGACCGCCGCGAACCGCGCCTTCGGGTTCGGCGAAGGTCAGGCGGAGTGCCGTTCCGTCGGCATGCTGGTAGTCATCGATGTGCGTCTGCGTCATGTACCTACTCAACCACCAGAGGGTGAACACGAGAAGGCGTGCGCGGCGACGTATACCGTGCCTTTCAGCACCCCTTCGATCAAGAGGAGCCCTGCCATGCCCGGTACGCCCGCCGTTCCGACCCGCGCCGACCTGGTCTCACTGCCGAGCTACGTGCCGGGACGCACGGTGCCCGGCGCGATCAAGCTGGCCAGCAACGAAGTTCCGGGCGGACCGCTGCCGAGCGTGGCCGCGGCGATCGCGCAGGCGGCGGCGCTGGTCAACCGCTACCCGGATCTCGGTGCGCAGGCCTTGGTCAGCCGGCTTTCGCGGGAGCTGGACGTGCCGGAGCAGCGGATCGCGGTCGGTTGCGGTTCGGTCTCGCTGTGCCAGCAGATCGTGCAGGCGCTGTGCGAGCCAGGCGAAGAGGCCCTGTTCGCCTGGCGGTCGTTCGAGGCCTACCCGATCGTGACGCAGGTGGCGAACGCGAACAGCGTCCGGGTGCCGCTGACCGACGCGCACGTGCACGACCTGGACGCGATGCTGGCCGCGATCACGCCGCGCACCAAGGTGGTCTTCGTCTGCAACCCGAACAACCCGACCGGCACCGTGGTGCGGCGCGCCGAGCTGGTCCGGTTCCTGGACGCGGTGCCGTCGAACGTGCTGGTGGTGCTGGACGAGGCGTACCACGAGTTCGTCACCGACCCCGACGTGCCGGACGGTATGGAGTTCGCCCGCGAGCGGTCGAACGTGGTGGTGGTGCGGACTTTCTCCAAGGCGTACGGGCTGGCAGGGCTGCGCGTCGGCTACGCGGCGGGGCCGGAATACGTGGTCGACGCGGTGCGCAAGGTCTACGTGGCGTTCAGCGTGAACGCGCTCGCGCAGGCCGCGGCGATCGCGTCCCTGGACGCCGCCGGTGAGCTGCTCGAACGCTGCAAGGAGATCGTCGGCGAACGGGTGCGGGTGCGGGACTCCTTGCTGGCAGCCGGTTTCGAGGTACCCGAGACGCAGGCGAACTTCGTCTGGCTGCCGCTGGGCGAGCGGGCGCTCGAGTTCTCCGAGCACGCGATGGACCACAAGATCGTGGTGCGCCCGTTCGCCGGCGACGGCGTGCGCGTCACCATCGGCACACCGGCCGAGAACGACCAGTTCCTCGAGGTGGCACGCTCTTTCCGCAGGTAGCGGGTCGTGAGTGGAAAGTGTTGCCGGGGCAACGTTTTCCACTCACGACGTCAGTCGAGCAGGAGCTGCACCACGGCGGCCACGCCGACCACCACGATCAGCCAGCGCAGCACGGTGGGCGAAAGCCGCCTGCCGATCTTCGCGCCGAGCTGGCCGCCGATGGTGGAGCCGACCGCGAGCAGGCCAACCACCGGCCAGCTGACCGGCGCGATGAAGGCGTAGATGGTGCCGGCCACCACGTTCACCACCGCGGAGAGCACGTTCTTCATCCCGTTGAGCCGCTGCAGGGTCTCGTTCAGCAGCATGCCCATGATCGCGACCAGCATCACGCCCTGAGCGGCGGTGAAGTAGCCGCCGTAGATGCCGACCAGGAAGATCAGGAACATCAGCAGCGGGCCACCCGTGGCGCGCGAATCCACCGGGTCCGCCGAATCCGCCGAGCCGTTGGCCCGCTGCCGTCGGTGCGCCACCCAGCCGGCCACCTTCGGCTGCACGATCACCAGCACCACGGCCAGCCCGACCAGCACCGGCACCACCGTCTCGAAGGCGTCCTTCGGCAGCGACAGCAGCAGGACCGTGCCGCCGATGGCGCCGAGGAAGGAAGCGACGGCGTACCTGGCGATCTGTGGCCAGTAGCCGGTCAGCTCGTGCCGGTAGCCGATCGCGCCGCTGATCGTGCCCGGCGCGAGCCCGATCGCGTTGGAGGTCGTCGCGGTCAGCGGCGGATACCCGAGCGCGACCAGTACCGGGAAGGTGACCAGGGTGCCCGAGCCGACCACCGTGTTGATCGTCCCGGCCCACACTCCAGCGATGAAGATGATCACCGCATGCCACCACGTCATCGTGCGCTCACCAGCCGCACAGTAGGCAACGCCGGGCACGCATGCGACGCGATGTGGCTAGTCAAACACTCGCGTCGTACGCGCTCCGGGCGTCCTCGACCCTGGCCAGATGCTCGTCGGACCAACGCACCAGCGCCGCGAAAACCGGCGACAGGCTGCGGCCGAGCTCGCTGATCTCGTACTCCACCCTCGGCGGGATCTCGGCGTGGTGCTCGCGGGTGATGAGTCCGTCACGTTCGAGCTGCCGCAGCCGCTGGGTGAGCACCTTGGCGGTGATCGCGGGCAGCCGCCGGTGCAACTCGGTGAACCGCTGGCGGCCGTGTTCCCGCAGCGCCCACAGGATCGGCGTTGTCCAGCGGCTGAACACCAGGTCCACCACCGGACTGACCGGGCACGCGTCCTCGTACATCGTCACTTCCCCAGGTGAAAGCCAGTTTCTCCTAGGTACCTACTATACTGACGATGCTAGCTTCGCGGGCATGGAACTTCCCGAACGCAGCGGCGAACGGCCGCGGACCGGCTCCGCCGTCCCCCATGTCCAGCTCAGCCAGACCGCCCCGGCGGAACTGATCGATTCGCTCCGGCGGTGGATGACGGTTTCGCTGCCCGGCACGGTGATCCGGCCGAGCGAGATCTCCGAACCCGGCTCGTTGGCCTTCTTCCTGGACGGCCGCGTGCCGGCGGCCGGGGTCCTGCTGCCGCCGCGGCGCGACGCCGAGTTCGCGCATGTGCACGTGGACGGCAGCCTGCACCTGGCGCTGTCGCCGGACGACCAGCGCGAGCTGTTGGCCAAGGGCTGGGGCGAGCGGCATCCGCTCTACTCGCCGGAGATCAACGTGGTGATGCTGTACGGCCCGCGATCCGAGGCGGAACTGGCCGTGGCGAAGGTGGTCGTCCTGGCGTCCCTGGCCTACGCGACCGGCTCACCAGCAGGTTTGGCGGAGGTGGAGCCGGGGTAATCCGGCGGTCGAACGGGAGGTGCGTGATGCCACAACAAGCGTGGGGCGACAAGCGTGAGCGCCAGTACGAGCACATCAAGTCGGGCCAGCAGAAACGCGGTGCCAGCGAGGACCGCGCCGAGGAGATCGCGGCCAGGACGGTCAACAAGAACCGCGCCCGCACCGGCGAGTCGCAGCAGGCCAGCAGGACGTCGCTGCGGGACAAGTCGCCGCAGAAACGCGGTGGTGAGCGTTCCGGGAACCGCAAGGGACCCGGCGGCCCGACCAGGGAACAGCTCTACAACGACGCGAAGAAGCGGAACATCAAGGGCCGCTCGAAAATGACGAAAAAGCAACTACAGGACGCACTGGGGCGCTGATCAGGGCATCATGAGCCGAGCGAGAGCAGACCGGAACGGCGAGGTGCAAGTGAACGAACGGCCATCCCCGCCGTCGAACGACATCGGCGCACACGACGACATCGAACTGCGCCTCGGCGCGGATCTGGTGCATCTGCCGATCATCCGCTCGGTGGCGGGCACGGTGGCCACCCGCGCGGACTTCGACCTCGACGCCATCGCGGATCTGCGGCTGGCCGTGGACGAAGCCTGCTCCACCCTGATCACCAGCGCGCTACCCGGCAGCACGATGGTCTGCCGGTTCGTCATCCGCGACGGCGAGCTGCGGTTCACCGGCGCGGTGGTGTCGAACCGGTCGGAGGCGCCGAGCACCGCGACCTTCGGGTGGCGGGTGCTGACCACGTTGACCGACTCGGCGGACGGGTGGGTCACCAGCAACGGAGTCGGCAACCTGGTGCACATCGAGCTGGCCAAGAGAAAGCCGGTGGTCGGAGCGTGAGCGGCTTCGCTGCCACCGCTTCCTCGAACGAGTACCAGCATTTGACGCCCCTGTTCGAGGAACTCGCGGCGCTGGAACCCGACGACCCGGAAAGAGCCGTGCTCCGGGACCGCCTGGTCACCGGTCACCTGCCGCTCGCCGAGCACATCGCGCAGCGGTTCTCCGGCCGCGGGGTGGCCAAGGAAGATCTGGTCCAGGTGGCCACGGTCGGGCTGATCAACGCGGTGGACCGGTTCGACGCCGGCCGCGGCTCGGATTTCCTGTCCTTCGCGGTGCCGACCGTGATGGGCGAGGTGCGCCGGCATTTCCGGGACACCGGCTGGCTGCTGCGGGTGCCGCGGCGGCTCAAGGAGCTGCATCTTTCGATCAGCACCGCGAGCACCACGCTTTCGCAGCGGTTCGGCCGGGCGCCGACACCGAGCGAGCTGGCCGAGCATCTCGGGCTGAGCAAGGACGAGATCTACGAGGGCCTGGAAGCGGGCAACGCGTACAACTCCACGTCGCTGGACGAAGTGCTCTCCGCGGACAGCGACAACCTCGCACTCGGCGACACCCTCGGCGAAGAGGACGCCGGCCTGGAAGGCGTGGAGAACCACGAGGTGCTGCAACCGCTGGTCGAGCGGCTACCCGAGCGGGAGCGGCAAATCCTCGCGCTGCGCTTCGTGCACAACATGACGCAGACGCAGATCGCCGAGCGGATCGGTGTCTCGCAGATGCACGTCTCGCGACTGCTCGCCCGCACCCTCGAAACCCTTCGCGCCGGCCTCTCCGAAGGCAAATAGCCGGCTTTTTGCCCCTTACGGGCGTGCGGGCTGCGGGTCGGGGCGGTCGTATTCGGAGGCCAGGCCGACCAGCCACTCCCAGGAGTCACGCTCGTTGAGGGCATGCACACCTAGCTCACCGATGAGGTCGCGGTACACCCGAAGCTCCTCCGGCTCCTCCAGGAACATGCTCGCCGCATGGCCTTCGACATACGCGACCGGACGGTATTCGGCCCACCTCGTCACGGTGAAGCCAGAGCCGAAGATCCCGCCGGGCACCGAAGATTCGATCACCCGGAGACCGATCCTCGGCTGCGCGCAGAGCATCGCCAGATGCATGACCTGGTCGTGCATCACCCGCATCCCGCCGACCACTCCGCGCAGCGCGTTCTCATGGATGTACACATCCACCCGGGGCGGCCACCGCCTCTTCAGGATCTGCTGCCGCGCCAAGCGGGCATCCACCCGCACTTCATAACCTTCGGTCTTCAGCCCTCTGCGGCCCCAGAGGAGCAATTCCCGCACGTAACCCTCAGTCTGCAGGATCCCCGGAATGAGACCCGGCTCGTAGGTGATGAGCGCGTCCGCGGTGGTCTCGATCCCGACCAGCGACACCAGTGTGTCCGGCAGATGGTCGTGATGGCTCTGCAGGCGGAAACCGTCGTCGGTCTCCCGCGCGAGCGCCAGCAACCGGTTCAGGACTTCTCGCGGAGCGCCGCATTTCGACAAGTAGATGGCGACTTCTACCTCGGAGGAGAGGCGCTTGCCGCTTTCCATGCGTGAGATCTTGCTCGCGGGCCAGCCGATGGCCAGTGCCAGTGCGTGACCGGTCATGCCGGACTTCTCCCGTACCCGGCGCAGTTCGTTGCCCAGCTGCCTCGCGCGAGCGCAGGACTCCCTCGTACCCATGCCCAGCAAGCTAGAACGGAAACCGGCGACCGGGCGCGTTCCATGCCCGCGGTTCACCACAACGGATGCGGGCTTGCGGGTGGTGAAATCCCTTCGCAGCCCTTCGCAGCCCTTCGCGCCGCTTCGCGGTTGCATCTCCTTACAACGTAAAGTAACCTGGCCGAGACATCAGTTTACGGCGTAAGGATATAGATGGAGAAGTTGCCGGTCCGGTACATCGAAGTCACCGCCATCACCAGGGTCACCCCTCGGATGGCACGGATCACCTTCGGCGGGGACGACCTCGCCGACTTCGGCCGCACCGAGCCCGACCAGCAGGTGAAGCTGTACTTCCCCAAACCCGGCCAGTCCGCGCCCCGGCTGCCGGAGCCGAGCCAGGACGGCGACTTCATGGGCTGGTACCAGGAGTTCAACGCCATTCCCGAAACCGAGCAGCCCTGGACCCGCAGCTACACGATCCGCGCGCACCGCCAGGGGAGCATCGACATCGATTTCGTGCTGCACGAGGACGCCGGGCCCGCCACCCGATGGGCGCTGGCCGCCAAGCCCGGCGATGTGCTCGGCATATTCGGCCCCTCTCCCCTTTTCACCAGGCCGACCCCGCTCGCCACCTCCATCCACCAGTCCGGCTCGCTCCTGCTGGCCGGGGACGAAACGGCCATCCCGGCGATCAGCGCCATTCTCGAATCACTGCCCGAGGGCAGCAAAGCCTTGGCCTGTATAGAAATCGCGGATGCGGCCGAAGAGCAGCCGTTCGAAACCGCCGGGGACGTGACCGTCCGCTGGCTGCCCCGCGGCGATGTCGCCGCCGGCCACAGCGACCTGCTGGTGGAAGCCGTCCGTGCCGCGGAATTCGGGCCGGGGCCGGTGTTCGCCTGGGTCGCCGGTGAGGCGGGCATGGTCCGCACCCTGCGCCGCCACCTCGTCGGTGAGCGCGGCGTGCCCAAGTCGTCGATCGAGTTCACCGGCCACTGGCGGCTCAAGCTGACCCAGGACGACGCCCCGACCGAAGAAGATCTCGCAGAAGCGCAGGAACAACTGGCCAAGGACTCGGTCTGGGACGAGGCATACCGGACCGGGACGGCGCCCTGGGTGATCGACGAGCCCCAGCCGGCCGTGGTCGAGCTGGAACGCGACGGCCGGATCAGCGGCAAGGTGCTCGATCCCGGCTGCGGCGCCGGGGAGAACACCATCCACCTGGCCCGGCTCGGCTACGACGTGCTCGGCAGCGACTACTCGGCACCGGCGATCGACCAGGCCCGTGCCCGCGCGGCCGAATACGGGGTCGAAGCCAGGTTCGAAGTGGCCGATGCGCTGAACCCCGCCGACGAACCGAAGTACGACACCATTGTGGACAGCGCGTTGTTCCACATCTTCGGCGACGAAGATCGCGCCAAGTACGTGCGAAGCCTGCACCGGATCTGCCGCCCCGGCGCGGTGGTGCACGTGCTCGCCCTGTCCGACCAGGGACCCGGCTACGGACCGCAGATCAGCGACTCGGTGATCCGCGACGCGTTCGGCGACGGCTGGGTCCTCGAAGACCTGCGGCTGACCGAGTACAAGGGCCCCGGCGTCGAACTGCCGGCCTGGCTGGCCAGGGTGCGGCGCCGGTGAGTCAGACCTGCTTGAGCATGCCGCCGTCGATCACCAGGTCCGAGCCGCTGATGTTCGGCACCTTGCCGGACGCCAGGAACACGACCAACGCGGCCACCTCCTCCGGCGCGGCGAACGCGCCGGTGGACACGCCGTTCACGGCGGGCAGCTGGTCCAGGAACTCGTCCAGCGGCACCCCGGCCTTCTTGGCCAGCACGTCCCCGACGAGACCGGGCTCGGCCCAGACCGAGGTGAGCACCGGCCCCGGCGAGATGGTGTTGACCCGCACCCCCTGCGGCCCGAACTCCTCGGCCAGCCCCTTGCCGAGGTTCGCCAGCGCGGCTTTCGCCGCCGCGTAGTTGAGCAGGTGCGGCAGCGGCAGCCGCGAGTTCACCGAGCCGATGTTGATCACGTGGCCGCGTCGCCGGAGGATGCTCGGCAGCGCGGCCCTGGTCGCGCGCACGGTGCTCATCAGGGTCAGGTCCAGCGCCTGCCGCCAGCCTTCATCGTCGATGCCGAGGAAACCGCCGGCCATCGACGGCGCCCCGCCGGCGTTGTTCACCAGCAGGTCGAGTTCGCCGAACTCGGCCAGCGCCGCCTCCACCAACCGCCCCGGGCCGTCCGAAGTGGACAGATCGACCGGCAGCGTGAGCGTCGCGGCCTCCTTCAGCTCGGCGGTGATGGTGCGCGCCCCGGCCGCCACCCGGTAGCCCTCGTCCACCAGCGCCCTGGCCACCGCCAGGCCGATCCCCTTGCTCGCCCCGGTGACTAGTGCGTTCTTCCCGGTCATGACTCTCCCTCGTGACACCATCAAAATGATTTACTGGTGTCAGCGTATAGTAAAGCCGTTAGGTGGTGTTGCTATGGCCTGGAACCACGCGGTCCCGGCGGCCGAGTTCCACTCGGTGCCCGAGCCGCTGATCGGCGTGTTCGACTTCATGAACACCCTGGACGAGCGCAGCTTCGGCGACCTCGAGCCCAGCGACGACCTGCCGGAATGGTTGACCGAGCACGACATCGAGGACGAACGGGCGGCCAGGCGACTGCGCCGGGCGCTGCGGGCCGCGGCGGTGACCAACCGGACCGGCGAACCGGCCCCCGAGACCGTCGAGTTCCCCGAATGCCCGCTGCGCGCGCAGCTCGGACCCGCGGGCGTCGGCCTCACCGGCGATCCGCTGGCCGAGCTGCTGGCCGCGGTCGTGCTGGCTGCGGCCGACGGCACCTGGCTCCGGATGAAGGCATGCGGGGCACCGGACTGCGGCTGGATCTTCTACGACCACTCGAAACCGCACAACGCCCGCTGGTGCTCGACGGCCGGCTGCGGCAACCGGATGAAGACCCGCGCCTATCGCAGGCGTGCCAACTCGACCCCTTCGCGCTAGAGTTTTCATAAGTTTGTAAAACTCGCGAAGGGGGCGACCGTGGAGAAGGTCCACTTCACCGAAGAGCAGTCGACCATGCTGGCCACGCTGTACGGCCGGGCGATGGACAACCGCCTCGCTCACCCGATCCTCGGCGACCCGACCGCCGAGGACACGGTGCGCAAGATCGACTACGACTTCGGCAAGTTCCGGATGAACCGCGACCAGGCGCTTTCCGTCGCCATGCGGGCCAGGGTCTTCGACGACTGGGCCGGCGATTTCCTGCACCGCGAGCCCGACGCCACGGTGCTGCACCTCGGCTGCGGGATGGACAGCCGGGTGTACCGGATCGACCCGCCGCCGACCGTCCGCTGGTACGACGTGGACTACCCGGAGACCATCGACGTACGCGGCCGGCTCTACCCGGAGCGGCCCGGCTACCACACGATCGGCTCCTCGGTGACCGACCTGACCTGGGTGGACCAGGTGCCCGCGACGGGACCGGTGCTGGTCGTCGCCGAGGGACTGACCATGTACCTGGACCCGGCCGGCGGCAAGGCGCTGCTCAGCAAGCTGATCGAGCATTTCGGGTCCGGCGAGATGATGTTCGACACCTACAGCAACGCCGGGATCAAGCTGCAGAAGCTCAACCCGGTGGTCCGCCGGGCCGGCGCCACCCTGAGCTGGGGCGTGGACGGCCCGCACGAGCTGGCGGAACTGGGCCTGAAACTCGTCGAACGGCTGGGCGGGGCGGACTTCGCCGACCAGGCCGGCGCGGGTCAGCTCTCCGTCACCGCGCGGACCCAGCTGAAGCTGCTGCGCTGGATTCCGCCGCTGCGCGACATGGGCCAGCTGCTGCACTACCGGTTTTGATCTCCCGCGCCGCGGGTACAACCGCCCTGAGCCCGTAAGGACAGGGGGGGGACAGGGAGGACAGGGAGGACACAGTGGCCAGACCGATTTGGTCCGGAGCGGTCAACTTCGGCCTGGTGACCGTGCCCGTCGAGCTGTACAGCGCGACCGAGGACCACACGATCCACTTCCGCCAGTTCGAGCGCGGCACCTCGGACCGGATCCGGTACCGCCGGGTGAACGAGCGCACCGGCAAGGAGGTCGACTTCGGCGACATCGTCAAGGGCTACGAGCTCGACGACGGGGACTACGTGCTGGTCGAGCCGGAGGAGCTGGATCAGATCGCACCCGGCCGGTCGCGCACCATCGACATCGACGCGTTCGTCGGCCTGGCCGAGATCGATCCGATGTACTTCCAGAAGTCGTACTGGCTGGCTCCCGGCAAGGAGGAGTTCGACCGGTCCTACGGGCTGCTGGTGCGGGCGATGGAGCAGAGCGACAAAGCCGGGATCGCGACCTTTGTCATGCGCGGCAAGGAGTATCTGGCCGCGGTGCGCGCTTCGGGCGGCGTGCTGGTGCTGGACACCCTGCACTTCGCCGAGGACATCCGTGACGCGGCGAAACTGCCGAAGAAGCCGAAGAAGACCAGCGCCAAGGCCAAGGAGCTGGACATGGCGGTCAGCCTGATCGACTCGATGACCGAACCGTGGCGGCCCGGCGAGTACCGCGACACCTACACCGAGCGGGTGCACAAACTGGTCGAGGACAAGAAGGCGGGCCGCACGGTGACTCCGGAGACCGAGCCAGGTGAGCCGACCAAGGTGGTCGACCTGTTCGACGCGCTGTCTCGCAGTGTGCGCGGCCGGTCCTCGCGCGGCCGGCGGTCCACGCCGGATCCGGCCGAGCTGAGCAAGAACGAGCTGCTCGACCTGGCCCGCGAGCTGGACGTCAAGGGCCGGTCCAAGATGAGCCGTTCCGAGCTGGCGAAGGCGGTCGGATCGTGAGTGAAAAGTGTTGCCGGGACAACACTTTTCACTCACGACACCATACGATCATGGGGTGCGCGGCATCAGGCTTCCGGCGAGGTTCCGGCTCGCCTTGCGCACCAGTCTCGGGTTCGCCGCGCTCGGCATCGGCTCCAGCGTCTGCGGGGCCGGGGTGGTCGCGCTGCTGCTCCTGCTCCAGGGCATCCCGGCGGAGGTGGGCGACCGCAGCTGGGTGCTGGTCGCTGCCGCGGGCGGGTACATCGCCGTCTCGGCGGTGAGCGGGTCCATCTGGACGGCCTGGCTGCAACGCCGGACCGCGATCTGGTTCCTGCTCAGCAGACATCCCACCGAAGCCGAGGCGCACCGCGCGCTGCGGCTGCCGGTGGACATGGCCGTGGTCAGCGGCACGCTCTGGCTGATCGGCACCGTGCTGCTCGGCACCATCACCGCGGTACTCGGCTCGGCCATGGACGCGCTCGGCGTCGCGCTGGTGATCGCGCTCGGCGGGCTGACCACGGTCGGGCTGACCTACCTCGCCGCGGAACGGGTGGCAAGGCCGGTGATGACGCTGGCGCTGGAGGTGCGGCCGCCGACCGGTTCGCTGCCGGTGACCGTGCTGCGCCGGCTGGTGCTGACCTGGGCGCTGGCCAGCGGCGTGCCGCTGCTCGGGGTGCTGCTGGCGGTCCTGCCGCCGGACCTTTCGCACACCGACCCGAAGCCCACCCTGGTGCTGCTGGCCGTGGTCGGCCTGGTGCTCGGCGCGGCGGGCACCGGGCTGCTGGCCCGTGCGGTGGCCGCCCCGCTGCACCGGCTGCGGCTGGTGCTCGGCCAGGTCACCCGCGGCCGCACGGACGTGCGAGTGCCGGTGGACGACGCCAGCGAGATCGGCATGCTGCAGGCGTCGGTCAACGACATGGTCACCGGGCTGCGCGAGCAGGACCGGATGCGGGACCTGTTCGGCAGGCACGTCGGCACCGAGGTGGCCCAGCACGCGCTGGAGTTCGGCGCCTCGCTCTCCGGTGACGTGCGGGAGGCGACCGCGCTGTTCGTGGACGTGGTCGACTCCACCGCGCTGGCCGCCCGCACCCCGCCGGAAGAGCTGGTGCACAAGCTCAACCGGCTGTTCGCCAGCGTGGTCGCCGCGGTGGACGCGCGCGGCGGGCTGGTGAACAAGTTCCAGGGCGACGCCGCGCTGTGCGTGTTCGGCGCGCCGACCCGGCTGGCCGACCCCGCCACCGCGGCCCTGTCGGCCGCGCGGGCGATCCGTGACGCGGTGCGCGAGGACGGCGAGCTGGACCTCGGCATCGGGGTGGCCTCCGGCCGGGTGTTCGCCGGGCAGCTGGGCACCAGCAGCCGGTTCGAGTACACCGTGATCGGCGATCCGGTGAACGAGGCGGCCAGGCTGACCGAAAACGCCAAAGCGGTGCCGAACCGGATCCTCGCCAGCGACGCGGTGGTGGACGCCTGCGACGGCGGGGAACGCGCGCACTGGCGGTGGCACGCGAGCATCCAGCTGCGCGGCCGCACCGAGCCGACCGGCGCCTGGTGTGACTGATCGGGTGAATCAGTTTCCCTTGAAACACCCACGGTTTTCGGAAGAATGGCCAGGTAGGTAGCCCCGCAGAAAAGGGAAAATCGCCCATGCCTGAAATGAACCGGCGAACCGCACTCGGCACCGGTGCCGGAGTTATCGGAGCCGCGATGGCCGGTGGCGGGAATGCGCCCGCCGCTGCCACCGAACCCGCCCAGCAGGGTTCGCCGCACCTGTTCCCGCTCACCACCTCGGCGCCATCCGAGTACGACGGCGGTTCGCTGCGCGGGGCGCACGAACAGAACTTCCCGGTACTGGCCGGGCAGAACGGCTCGGTCTACTTCGTCACGCTCGAGGTCGGCGGAATTCGCGAGCCGCATTGGCACCCGAGCGCGTGGGAACTGACATTTATCATCTCCGGCAAGGCGAAGTGGACAATTCTGGGGACGCACGCGGACGGCGGCTACCACAATGACGTGTTCACCGCCGAGCAGGGCGATCTGGTGTTCATCCCCCAGGGCTTCTTCCACTATTTCGAGAACGCCGGGGAGCAGCCGCTGCAGGTGCTGGTGGTGTTCAACACCAGCTCGATCGAGCCGAACGACGACATCGGCATCATGGGCTCGCTGAACTCGATCCCGCGCGACGTGCTCGCCGCGACCTTCGGCGTGCCGGCGTCGGCCTTCGACCAGGTGCCCACCGAGGTCAAGCCGGTCGTCATAACCCGGCGGAAGTAGTTACTCGGAGAGCTTGATGTCCGGCCAGCGCAGCACGGTGGACCCCCAGGTCAGGCCGGCCCCGAAGGCGCTCAGCACGACCAGGTGACCGGAGCGCAGGCTGCCGTCGCAGCAGGCGTCGGCCAGTGCCAGCGGGATGGACGCGGCACTGGTGTTGCCGGTCCGCTCGATGTTCACCACCAGCCGCTCCGGCGGCAGGCCGAGCTGTTTGGCCACCGCCTGCAGGATCCGCACGTTGGCCTGGTGCCCGACGAACCGGTCCACCTCGTGCACGCTCAGCCCGGCCTGGTCCAGCACCGCACGGGTGGACTCGGCCATCCGGGCGTTGGCCAGCCGGAAAACCCGGGTGCCCTGCATGGACAGGAAGTAGTCGTGCGGATCAGCAGAAGTGCGCTGCTTCGAACCACCGGCGGGCACCACCAGCAGGTCGGCCAGCTCGCCCTCGCTGTGCAGGTCGAACGGGCCGAGCGCACCTGGCTCGTCCGGCTCACCCGCCCGCAGCACCACCGCGCCGGCGCCGTCGCCGAAGATCGGCACGGTGCTGCGGTCGTCCGGGTGCACCAGGGTGGAGAAGGTGTCCGAGCCGATCACCAGCACCCGGCCGGCGACCCCGGTGGCGATCAGCCCGGCCGCGGTGGCCAGCGCGTAGACGAAACCGCTGCACACCGCGTTCACGTCCAGCGCGAAGATCCCGCCGAGGCCGAGCCCGCTGGCCACCTGCGGCGCGCTGCCGGGACACACCTGATCGGGGGTGGCGGTGGCCAGCACCAGCGCGTCCACCTCGGTCATCCCGGCGCTGCGGATGGCCCTGCCGCCGGCCCGCACCGCCATGTCCACTGTGGACTCACCGGGGGCGGCGATGTGCCGCTGCCTGATCCCGGTTCTGGTCCTGATCCACTCATCGGAGGTGTCCAGTCGTTGCGAGAGCTCGTGGTTGTCCACCACCCGAGGGGGTAGCCAACCGCCGACGCCGGCAAGCACCGCGGCGTGACGCGGGTACTGCATGAACACTGAATCTCCTGTACCGAGCCGGCGAAGGGGCAGCTTCCGAAATGGGCAGAACCGGCGCGCCCCTCACTTGTATGCGCTACTTATCGGTAGACCTCAATCAATGTGGCCTACGTCTCAATGTGAGCTACCCTCGCGTATATCAACGCAGGTAGGCCAGCACCGCGAGCACTCGCCGGTGCCCGGAATCGCTGGGCGGCAAATCGAGCTTGCCGAAGATATTTCCCACGTGTTTGTGCACGGCCCGGTCGGTGACCACGAGTTTTCCGGCGATTTCCCCATTCGTATAACCCTGCGCCATCAGCCCGAGCACCTCGCGTTCCCGCGGGGTCAGCCCGGACAGGGGGTCGTGCCGTCTGGTGAGCAGCTGGCCGATCACCTCGGGGTCCAGCGCGGTGCCGCCGGCGGCCACCCGCGCCAGCGCCTCCAGGAACTCCTCCACCCTGGCCACCCTGTCCTTGAGCAGATATCCCACCCCGGCCTGGCCGTCCGAAAGCAGCTCGCCGGCGTAGGTCTCCTCGACGTACTGGGACAGCACCAGCACCGGCATGCCCGGCTGCTGCCGCCGGGCGCGGAGCGCGGCGTGAATCCCTTCGTCGCGGAAGGTCGGCGGCAGTCGAACGTCCACAATGGACACGTCGGGCCGGAGCTCGGCGGCCGCCTCGACGAAGGCCTCCGCGGTCTCCACCCTGGCCACCACCTCGTGCCCGGCGGTCTCCACCAGCAGCCGCAGGCCCTCGGCCAGCAGCACGTTGTCCTCGACGATCACGATGCGCACGGGCACTCCAGCACGATCATGGTCGGGCCGCCCGCCGGGCTGGTCACCCACAGCGAACCGTCCAGCGCGGCCAGCCGCCGTCGCATGCCGGGAATGCCGGTGCCCCTTGTCTCGTCGATCCCGCCCTGCCCGTCGTCCTCGATCTGCGCCCGCAGCAGGTCACCGTCCCGCAACACGGTCACCTCGGCCCTGGTCGCCGCCGCGTGCTTGACCACGTTGGTCAGCGCCTCGTTCACCACGAAGTAGGCGGCCGCTTCCACCGGCGCGGCCACCGTGCCCAGCTCGCCGACGGTCAGCTCGACCGGCAGCGGGCAGCGCGCGGCCACCGCGGACAACGCCCCGTCCAGCCCCCGGTCGGCCAGGATCGGCGGATACATGGTGCGCAGGGTGTCCCGCAGCTCGGTCATCGCGTCCTCGGCGCCCGCGCGCGCCTCGGCCAGCAGGGTGGCCACCGACTGCGGGTCCTTGGCCAGCTGCCGCTCGGCCAGCCCGAGCCGCATCGCGATGGACACCAGCCGCGCCTGGGTGCCGTCGTGCAGGTCCTGCTCGATCCGGCGCAGCTCCGCGCCGTGCGCGTCCACCGCACCGGCCCTGCTCTCCCGCAGCGTCTCCACCCGCTCGGCCAGCTCCTCCTTCTCCGACGGCGCCAGCATCGCCGCGCTGAGTTTGGCGTTCAGGTCGGCCAGCCACGGCAGCCCGTACAGCATCAGCGCCACGGAGATCAGGAACATCGGGACC
Source organism: Amycolatopsis nigrescens CSC17Ta-90 (assembly GCF_000384315.1). Taxonomy (GTDB): domain Bacteria; phylum Actinomycetota; class Actinomycetes; order Mycobacteriales; family Pseudonocardiaceae; genus Amycolatopsis; species Amycolatopsis nigrescens. The sequence goes on from NZ_ARVW01000001.1 coordinate 3,203,761, forward strand.
CCGGCGTACACCGCGCTCGACCAGCTGTTCACCGGGATGTTGGCCAGCACGGTCACCGGCGCGTCGGCCGGGAACAGCCACCACAGCCCGATCGCGGCCAGCGACATCAGCGGCAGCAGCGCGAGCCCGAGGCCCAGGATGCCGAGCGTCGAGCCGGTCACCATCTGCACCGGCGTCCAGGCCAGGTCGCGGCGGGTACGCGGCTCGGCGAGCAGGGCGCCGAGGCCCTTTCCCCGGACGCCGTGCCCGGAGATCGACCTGCCGAGCCGCTCCCCGGCCCGGTGCCGCTCGAAGTCCGCGAACCGGCCGAGCACCTGCAGCTCCTGCGGCATGATCAGGAAACCGACGCCGACCATGCAGAGCGCCGCCGAGAACAGCAGCAGCGGGGTGGCCAGCATGCAGCCGAGCCCCACCCCCACGTTGACCAGGGAGTACTTCGCCGCGCTTCCAGCCCGCGGCAGGCGTTCGACCAGCAGTGCCCGCATACCTGGAATTCTTCAGCATCACCCCGGCCGGGCGCGGTGGTACCACCTACACCTTCACAGCACCGGTCGAACGACGCCGCTGAGTCCACTTTGGTCTGAGCGTCGGCGGATGATCGTCAGTACCCTGGCGAGGTGCACACACCCGACCTGGACTCGGTGGACTACGCGATCCTCGACCGGCTGCAGAACGACTCCCGCATCATCGCCGAGACCATCGGCAGCCAGGTCGGGCTGTCCGCAGCCGCGGTGCAGCGGCGGATCAAGCGGCTGCGCCAGTGCGGGGTGATCGCCCGCGAGGTCGCGGTGCTCGACCCGAAGGCGCTGGGCCTGCCGATGACCTTCATCGTCACGGTGGAGATGGAGCGGGAGCGGATCGAGGTGATCGACGCTTTCCGCCGCCAGGTGCTCGCCGACGCCGCGGTGCAGCAGTGCTACTACGTGACCGGGGCGGCCGATTTCGTGCTGGTGGTCAACTGCCGCGACATGACCGACTTCGAGGAGTTCACCCGGCGGATGTTCTTCGACAACCCGAACGTCCGGCACTTCACCACCAGCGTCGCGATGGATCGGGTCAAGGTCGGCCTGACCGTGCCACTCAACGGTACGTAGCCGCAGGTCACACTGGGTGTTACTGATCGCGCCTTGATGCACCGGATCGCGTGAATGCGGGGGACTTCGCATCACGAGTGGCCGTACCGCGCCTCTCCACCGTGACCGACTCGTTCGCCTCGATGCGAACCAGGAGCACCGCGAGGAGAAGCCGTGCACACCGACGCCGTACACCAGAACCAGTTCGTTTCCATGAATGGCAGCAGCGTGCCAGTTCTCTCCCGGCTCTCGTTCCTCGCCGGCGAGCCGTTCGCGGTGAACGTCGCGTTCCGCACCGAGCGCGGCCGCTGGGTCGAGTGGACCTTCGCCCGCGAGCTGCTGGCCGACGGGCTGGTCGAGCCGACCGGGATCGGCGACGTCCGGCTGCGCCCCGACCTCGCCGCCGACGAGGACATCCTGTTCCTCGAGATCGAGTCGCCGGAAGGCTACGCACTGATCGAGTTCGAGCGCGAGGACGTGGCCCAGTTCGTCCAGGCCACCCTGGACCTGGTCCCGCTCGGCACCGAACACGAGCACTTCGACGTGGAAGCCCTGATCGACGAGATCACCAACGTCTAGAACACCGGGGGAACCGGCGAGTACGGATACTCACTATTTCCACACCCTACTTGTGGATTAACCCAAATGGGTAAACCCACAAGTAGGGTTTTATAAGTACTACTCAGAGTCATGTTTTGCCCCCCTCGAACGGGGGAAGTGTCCGCGGTTCGTGCCATCGGCCGCGTTCTCCTGCGTTTTGTCACGGAGCACGATCGGCTTCTCCGGCAACGCGGTGACACTGGGTCTCCGGACGGGCCAACCCGGCCGTCCACCCCGCCGTTATGTGAGGTTTACGAACCACTCACCCCTGCTTAGGCTCCGCATGAACCCGACGGTGCGGTACCCGGCCGTCGCCCATCGAGGAGCGAGCCATGGTGCGGATGGCGGCCCAGTTCACTTCGACGTCGGTGTCGGTGCGCACGAGTTCGCCGGTACTGGTCGGCCGCGACGCCGAACTCGGCGCGGTGATCGAGGTGCTGCTGGCGCGCCCGTCCGCGGTGCTGATCGAGGGCGAAGCCGGGATGGGCAAGACCCGGCTGGTGCGCGAACTGCTCAACCGCGCGGAACTGGCCGACGTCCGGGTGCTGACCGGCTCCTGCCAGCCGCTGCGCGAACCCTTCCCCTACGGCCCGGTGCTGGAAGCCCTGCGCGGGGTTGCCGACGCGGGCGTGGAACCGCTCAGCCCGGTGGCCGGGGTGCTGCGGCCGCTGCTGCCGGAGCTGGCCGGCCTGCTGCCGCCCGCGCCGGAACCGATGGCCGACCCCGGCGCCGACCGGCACCGCCGGTTCCGGGCCATTCGCGAGCTGCTGGCCGCCTGCGGTCCGGCGTTGCTGGTGATCGACGACCTGCACTGGGCGGACGAGCACACCACCGACTTCCTCCGGTTCCTGGTCTCCGCGCAGCCGGACCGGCTCGGGCTGGTGATCACCACCCGTAACGACCGCTCGCCGGTGGGCGGTCCGCTGAGCACGCCGTTCCGGCCGGCCGAAAGCGTGCGCACGGCCAGGGTCCGGCTCGGCCCGCTGGACGTGGCCGCGGTGCGGCGGCTGGCCGCGGGGGTGCTCGACGTGGCAAGGGTGGACGAGGAGTTCGCCGCCAAACTGCACGACTGCACCGCCGGAATCCCTTTCGTGGTCGAGGAAACCCTCCGCGCGCTGGCCGAATCACCACCCACCTGCCGGTTGCTGGACGAGATCGAGGTGCCGGTGCTGCTGCGCGAGGCGATGAGCGAGCGGATGGGCACGCTGGCCGAAGCGGCGGAACGGCTGGCGCACGCGGCCGCGGTGCTCGGCGTGCCGGCCGAAGCCGGACTGGTCGGCTCGGTGGCCGGGGTGCGCGGCATCCGGCTTTCCGCCGCGCTCACCGAAACGGTCACCGCCGGGGTGCTGCGCGAGACCGAACGCGGCCAGTACGGCTTCCGGCACAGCCTGGACCGCCGGGCGGTCTACCAGTCGGTGAACGGGCCGGAACGTCAGCTGCTGCACAGCCGGGCCCTGCGCGCGCTGGCCGAAACCGCGCCGCAGCCGCTGGTCCAGCTCGCCGAGCACGCACGGGCCGGCGGGCTGACCGAGCAGTGGCGGCAGTACGCGGAGGCCGCCGCCGACCGCGCGATCGAGTGCGGCGACACGTCACTGGCCATCGACACCCTGCAAACCCTGCTGGAAGGGGCCGCGCTCACCGAAGCGGACGTGGAGCGGATGGCCACCAAGCTGAGCAAGATCGCCTTGCGCGGGCTGCGGCCGGACGTCTCCACCACCCTGGAGCGGGTGCTCGCCGAGCGCAGCCTGAGCCGCGCCACCCGCGGCACCATCCGGCTCAACCTCGGCCTGCTGCTGGTCCGCCGACCCGGTGAACTCGGCCGCGGCCGGGTCGAGGTGGAGAAGGCCATCGACGAGCTCGCCGACCGCCCGGAGCTGGCCGCCCGCGGGATCAACCTGCTGGCCCAGCCGATCGACGGGCTCACCCCGCTGGCCTGGCACGAGCAATGGGCGAAGCGCGCGGACAAGGTGTTCGAACGCTTGCGGGACAACGAACTCCGGCTCGCGCTGACCGGCGACCGGATCGCCTGCCGGGCGCATGTCGGCGACGGCAGCGCGTGGGCCGACTTCGAGCGGCTGCCCGGCGGCGGCAACGCCACCATCGCCGAACGGGTGCAGCTGGCCAGGCTCTGGTGCAACCTGGCCGACGCGCAGTCCTGGGTCGGCCACCTGGACCGGGCGGAACGGCTGCTGCGCGACGGGACCGTGCAGGCGAACACCACCGGCGCGCTGTTCACCGTCGAGCTGGCCAGGGGAACCCGGCTGCGGCTGGACTGGGTCACCGGCAACTGGGCCGGGCTGGCCGAGTCCGGCGAGGCGCTGCTGGAGAAGTACCCGGATCTCGGTGCGGTGGTCGCGGAGTGCTCGCTGGTGCTCGGCGCGCTGGCGACCGTGCGCGGCGAGTTCGCGGACGCGGAACGGCACCTGATCACCACCGGGATACTGGACCCGGAACACGCCGTGATGCCGGTGGTGCTCTCCGCCGCGGCGGTGATGATCCGGCTCCGACTGTCCACAGAGGACCTTGATGGGGCCTGTGCGGCGGCGGACGACGGGATGAAAGCCGCGCGGCACAAGGGTGTCTGGGTCTGGACCGCCGAGCTGGTGCCGGCCGCGGCCGACGCGTACCTGCTGGCAGGGCGGACCGCCGACGCCGAGGCCGCGGTCGAGGAGTTCGCCACCGGCATCACCGACCGGGACGCGCCGGTGGCCGAGGCCGCGCTGCGCTCCGCCCGCGCGGTGCTGCTCGCCGGCCGCGGCTCGCACCGGGAAGCCGCCGCCGGTTTCGACGACGCGGCCACGCGCTACGCGGAATTGCCGATGCCGTACCCGGCGACACTGGCCAGGGAGCGGGCCGCGCTGGCCAGGCTGGCCGGCGGGGAGGCGTCCGCGACCACGGAACTGTGCGACGCCGCCGACGCCTTCGAGCGGATGGGCGCGACCAGGGACGCCGGCCGGTGCCGACACCAGCTGCGTGAGCACGGCGCGTGGACCCCGTCGCCGCGCGGGCGGCGTGGCTACGGCCAGCAGCTGTCGCCGCGCGAGCGCGAGGTGGCCAGGATGCTCGCCGGCGGGCGGACCAACCGCGAGATCGCGGACGGGCTGTTCCTGTCGCCGCGCACCGTCGAGCAGCACGTCGCGAAGGTGCTGCGCAAGCTGGGCGCCCGGTCGCGCACCGAGGTCGCCTGGCTGGAGCACGATCTCGGCGAACCGGCGAAGGACGCTCCTGCCGCACCAGCCGCGCCCGCCACCCCGCTGCCCAGGCAGGCACGGCCCAAGCAGGCCGTCTAAGGTCGTCAGCTCATCCCGGGGAGGGGACACATGGCGCGTTCGAGGTACCGGCTTGCCTTGCTGCTCGGCGCGGCGCTCATGCTGGGGTCGTGCGCTGCGGACAACGCGGCGGTGCCCACCGGCAAGGACAGCGGCCTGTTCGACCGCGCCCCGGTCGCCGGCGCGGAGGCGATCGCGAACAGCCCGACCGCGAAGGCCGTGCGGGAACGCGGTGAGCTGGTGGTCGGCGGTTCGCTGGACGCCCCGCTGCTGTCGCAGCAGAACCCGATCACCGGGGAGACCGAGGGGTTCGACGCGACGCTGGGCAAGCTGCTCGCCAAGTACATCCTCGGCCAGCCCAAGGTCAAGATCACCAACGCCACCTCGGAGACCCGCGAGGCGCTGCTGCAGAACGGGACCGTGGACGCGGTGTTCCAGACCTACACGATCACCCCGGTCCGGGCGCAGAAGGTGCTGTTCGCCGGCCCGTACCTGCTCTCCGGGCAGGCGATCGCGACCGTCAAGGGCAAGACCGGCATCACCGGGCCCGCCGACCTGAACGGCAAGACGGTGCTGGCCGGGGCGAACACCCCAGGGGTTCCGGCGATCGAGCAGCACGCGCCGGACGCGGAGGTGCTCACCTTCCCGACCGACCCGGAATGCGTGCAGGCGCTGACGCAGGGCCGTGCCGAGGCCTACGTGCAGGACCTCACCCTGCTGGCCGCGAACGCGCACAAGGGCGACGACCTGCGGATCGTCGGCGAGCCGTTCACCAGCGACCCGTACGGCATCGGCCTGCCGCCCGGCGATCCGGAGTTCAAGACCTTCGTGAACAACTGGCTGAAGCAGATCCAGGACGCCGGTATCTGGCAGCAGGCCTGGCGCGACTCGCTCGGCACCGTGATGACCACCGGGCCGCCGGCCCCGCCCGCGATCGGCTCCGTCCCCGGCTCGTAAGCAGGACTAGCGGCCGGACGCGCCTTCGAGCATCTGCCGCGCGGAGTCCATCATCGGCTGCACGAACTTCTGCAGCTGCTCGTTCACCTGCTCGTCCAGCTGCTGTTCGCGGGCCGGTGCGCTGGGCACCGGCTCGGACCGCGGGGTGACGCTCGGGCTGGGCTTGCGCGTCGGCTTGCGGGTCTCCGCCGGTTTGGCGGCTCGCACCGGCTCGGCGGGCACCGCGGCCGGCACCGGCGGGGCCACCTCGGCTGGGGCGGGGGCTGGGGCTGGCGCCGGGATCGCCTGCACCGCGCCGTCGTTCGTCTCGAACACGCTGCCGGCCGCTTCGGGCACCGGGGTGCCGGCTCGCTCCTGGTGGAACATGCCGCCGCCGATCCAGCCGATCATCAGCAGCGCCGCGGCCGCGCAGGTGAGCAGCAGGCACCGCCGCACGTTGGGCGCCACCGCACCCGGTGCCGATGCGTCCGCCGTCGCGACCGTCAGGGTCCCGCTCTCGGCTCCGACGGTGCCGGCGTCCGCGGTGCTGGTTTCGGTCCGCTGCTGCGGCACGCTGGCGGCGAGGATGCCGGTGCGGTCGGCTACCTGGATCGGGCTGACGACTTCGGCCGTCCTGCTCCGCAGCGTCGTGCGTGCCATGGGAAAAACCTCCGTCGACGGCGGCGGGGACTCGGTCGCCCCGACCATCGGGACTCCCCAGAAATCCCGGCCCACGTATGTCGAGGTCTCGGCAAGTTACCAGCGCGGAGCTGGCAAAGATGCTAGGAGTGGCACACTTTTGCCCCATAGAAGGCGAAATTGACTCAATTGGGTGACAGCGCCTACTGGCGATGACGACGGGTAATGACAGTAGTCCAGCCGCGAGTGCCACTTGTCGCACCTTCCGGTCGACGGTTTCCTGTGCATCACGTCCGAAGAACTCACGCCCATCAGACAATGCGCGGGCAATTCGTGAGTCATATTGAGTGAATCAGCTCACTAATGCACCCGGAACCCGAGGTCCCCGGCGGACGCACATCTTCGCACAGGTTCCGTTAAGCCTGTTTTCAGGTTCGCGGGCCAGGCTGAAACCCACACCCCCGCTAGCGTCGAACAGCTGGTCACAGCACCCGAAACTCGCTCCAGCACGGGAAACTCCGACATCTTCGGCGCTACCGGTCGTCCGTCCAGAACGGCGAATTCACTGACCCCACTCGAGAAAGAAGGTGTGCAGTGACGGTTGAGGAGCGCGAAGCAAGGTCCCGGACTCGAGCCGGAACCGCGCTCACCGAAATCGACGCGGCGCGCTACCCCGTCGCCCCGCCCGCGCGAGAGCGCACTTTGCCGCGAATACTCGAAGATTCCGTTTCCGCCTGGCCCGACGCCCCCGCCATCGACGATGGTGACCGCTTATTGTCCTATTCGGAGGTCTCCGCCGAGGTGGCCCGGCTGGCCGTGAGGCTGCACGCGCACGGCGTGCGGACCGGAGACCGGGTCGGCGTGCGGATTCCCTCCGGTACCGCCGAGCTGTACCTGGCGATCCTCGCCGTGCTCGCAGCCGGCGCGGCCTATGTGCCGGTGGACGTGGACGACCCGGACGAGCGCGCCGAGCTGATCTGGCGGGAGGCACGGGTCTGCGCGGTGCTCGGCGCCGGGCACGCCCTCACCCTCCGGCCGGAGTACCCACCGGACGGCCGCGAAGGGCCACCGGCCGAGGACGACGACGCGTGGATCATCTTCACCTCCGGATCCACCGGCAAGCCCAAGGGCGTCGCGGTGCGGCATCGGTCCGCGGCCGCCTTCGTGGACGCCGAGGCGGACCTGTTCCTGCGCGACGACCCGATCGGCCGTGAAGACCGGGTGCTGGCCGGGTTGTCCGTCGCCTTCGACGCGTCCTGTGAAGAGATGTGGCTGGCCTGGCGCAACGGCGCCTGCCTGGTGCCGGCGCCGCGGGAGCTGGTGCGGTCCGGCGCGGATCTCGGTCCGTGGCTGGCGCGGCGGCGGATCACCGTGGTGTCCACGGTGCCGACGCTGGCCGCGCTCTGGCCGGCCGAGTCGCTGGCCGCGGTCCGGTTGCTGATCGTCGGCGGCGAAGCCTGCCCGCCCGAGGTGGTGCGGCGCTTCGCCCGCGACGGCCGCGAAATGTGGAACACCTACGGCCCTACTGAGGCAACCGTGGTCGCTTGTGCGGCCAGGCTGCGTGCCGGGGAGCCGGTGGACATCGGCCTGCCGCTGGACGGCTGGGCGCTGGCCGTGGTCGCGCCGGACGATCCGCTGGGCAGCCCGGTCCGCTGGGGTGAGACGGGTGAGCTGGTGATCGGCGGCGCCGGTCTCGGCCGCTACCTGGATCCGGTGCGGGATGCCGACAAGTTCGTGCCGCTGCCCGCGCTCGGCTGGGACCGCGGCTACCGGACCGGCGACCTGGTGCGTGCGCTGCCGGACGGGCTGCGCTTCGTCGGCCGCGCCGACGACCAGGTGAAACTGGGCGGCCGGCGGGTCGAGCTCGGCGAGATCGACGCCGCGCTGCTGGACCTGCCGTCGGTGGCCGCGGCGACCAGCGTGGTGCAGCGCACCGGCGGCGGGGTCGACGTGCTGGTCGGCTACGTGGTGCCGGTGGACGGGCAGCCGCGGCGTTTCGACGCCGACGCCGCCGGGCGTCGGCTGCGGCAGCGGCTGCCCGCCGCGCTGGTGCCGAGGCTGGCCGTGCTGGCCGAGTTCCCCACCCGCGGCTCCGGCAAGGTGGATCGCGCCGCCCTGCCGTGGCCGCTGCCGTCCGGTCGGGCGGAAAGACCCGTCGAAGACCCGGTCACCGGCTGGCTGCTCGAGGTCTGGAGCGAGTTACTCGGCAACGAAACCGGGCCGGAGGACGACTTCTTCGACCTCGGCGGCACCAGCCTCGCCGTCGCGAAACTGGTGTCGATCCTGCGCGAACGGTATCCCGGGGTGGCAGTGGCGGACGTGTACCGGCGGCCGACCCCGGCCGCGCTGCGCGAGTTGCTGGTGGCCGACGACCGCGCGCCGGTTGCTGAACGCACGATGGCGCGGACCTCGCCGGGCGCGGGCTGGGCGCAGGCCGTTTTTCAGACGTTGCTGTGCTGCCTGTCCGGGGTGCGCTGGCTGCTCGTGGTGGCGTTGTTCGGCAATCTGCTCTCGATCGTGCTGCCCGAGTCCTGGGCGCCGCGGATGTCCTGGTGGGTGCTGGTGCCCGCCTGGCTGGTGCTGTTCAGCCCGGCGAGCCGGTCGGTGCTGGTGGCGCTGGGCGTGCGCGCGCTGCGCGGTCGGATCGAACCCGGCACGTATCGCCGTGGCGGCCGTACCCATCTCCGGTTGTGGGCGGCGGAACGGCTGGCCGGCTCGTTCGGTCCCGGCGCGATCGCCGGTACTCCGATGGCCGTCCGGTACGCCAGGCTGCTCGGCTGCGAGGTCGGCCGGAACGTGGACCTGCACGCTCTGGCGCCGGTGACCGGGCTGGCCACCTTCGGCAACGGCTGCGCGGTCGAACCCGAAGCCGACCTGGCCGGCTGGTGGCTGGACGGCGACCGGCTGCGGGTCGGCGCGATCCGGGTCGGCGCGGGGGCGCGGGTCGGTGGCCGCGCCACGCTGCTGCCGGGTGCCGAACTCGGGGACGGCGCGGAATTGCTGCCCGGCGGCTGCACCGGCGAGCTGGTCCCGGCCGGGGAGAGCTGGGGCGGTTCTCCCGCGACCGCCCAGGAACCCGGTGCGCAGTGGCCGGCCGAGCCCGCGCCGCGGGCTCGCCGCTGGACGCTGGCCTACCTGCTCGGCGCGTCCTTGCGCGGGCTGGTGCTCGGCCTCGCGGTGGTGCCGGCCATGGTGATCGCGTTCGTGGTGCTGCCGCCCGGCGGCACCTTGCTCACCGCCACCTGGGACGTGCTGCTCCGGGTGCCGTTCATGGTGCTGCTCGGCGTGCTGTGTCACGCGCTGCTGATCGGGGTGCTGGTGCGGCTGGCCGGGCGCGCGGTGCGGCCGGGCACGCACCCGGTGCACAGCCGCGCCGGCTGGTCGGCCTGGCTGGCGCACGAGCTGCTGGAGATGGCCAGGAAGACGCTGTTTCCGTTGTACGCCAGCCTGTTCACCCCGTTCTGGCTGCGCCGGCTCGGCGCGAAGATCGGCCGCTCGGTGGAGTTGTCCACCGTGCTGCCGCTGCCCGGCCTGCTGCGCGTGGCGGATTCCGCCTTCCTCGCCGACGACGTGCTCGCCGCGCCCTATGAGCTGCGCGGCGGCTGGATGCGGTTGGGCCGGGCCGAGGTCGGCGCGCGTGCGTTCGTCGGCAACTCGGGGATTGTCGGCCCGGACCGCGCGGTCGGCGACCGCGCGCTGATCGGCGTGCTGTCGGACGCCCCCGCCGATGTGCCCGACGACTCGTCCTGGCTCGGCCGGCCGGCGATCCGGCTGCGGCGCGAGGCCGAGCCGTCCGATCCCGCGCGCACCTTCGCGCCGCCGCGTTCGCTGGTGCTGGCGCGTGCCGCGGTCGAGCTGTGCCGGGTGATCCCGCTGATCCTGGCCGGGGTGCTCGGCACGATGGTCTTCACCGTGCTCGACTTCCTCTACCAGGAGCTGGGCTTCTGGGGCGCCGCGCTGGCCGGCGGGCCGGTGCTGTTCGCCGCCGGGATCGTCGCCGGGCTGCTCACCATCATGGCGAAATGGCTGCTGATCGGGCGTTTCCGCGCCGGCCGCCATCCACTGTGGAGCTCGTTCGTCTGGCGCAACGAGCTGTTCGACACCTTCGTCGAGGTGCTGGCCGTGCCCTGGCTGGTGCAGTCTTCACTCGGCACCCCGGTGCTGAACTGGTGGCTGCGCGGCCTCGGCGCGAAAATCGGCCGCGGTGTCTGGTGCGAGACGCACTGGCTGCCGGAACCGGACCTGATCACCCTGACCGCCGGGTCGGCGGTCAACCGCGGCTGCGTGCTGCAGACCCACCTGTTCCACGATCGCGTCATGCGGCTGGAACCGGTGCGGCTGGACCGCGACGCCACCCTCGGCCCCCGCAGCATCGCGCTACCCGGCAGCCGGCTCGGCGCCGCGGCCACGGTAGGCGCCGGCTCGCTGGTGATGGCCGCCGAATCCGTACCCGGCAACGCCCACTGGCAGGGCACCCCGCTCGAACGCGGCACCACGCCGCCGCCCTGATTCCATCCCCGGCGCAGCCCCCACCCATCCCGGGGGGCGGCCCCGCTCCAGTCTATCCGCCCACCACGACGTTTCCGCTGCTCATGGCGTACCTGTCCACAGGGCGGACCGACTGTGCACAACTCGAAAACCGGCGGACGAGCCCAATGTGACGTTTGGTGTGTTCTATTGGCCGAACGTCACGTTGGGCTCGAACGCGAACGGGAAGCGAGCCGGGTCAGCGTTCCCCGACCGCGGCGGGCATCCGCAGGCCGAGCTGCTTACCGATCTCGGCCAGTTCCCGGTACAGCTTCGCGGCCAGCGGAACGCCCATCGCCTCGCACTGTTCCATCCGCTGCGCCTCGCGCCAGCCCGGGTAGCGGTCCGGGGCGCCGGATTCCCAGCCCAGCAGGCTGCCGAACAGGGCGCTCGCGTGCCGGTAGAAACCGTCGGCGCTGCGCAGCGTGGCCGGCGCGATGGCCATCACCATCAGGCCGGTGTCGTGATCGTGGTCGGCGACCCCCGGCAGCAGCCCGGCTAGCACCTCGACGAGCAGCACGAACCCGGCGGCGCCGGTGCTCAGCGCGGTGGCGTCCAGATCGAACACAAAGGACGGATACGGCCCGGCCGGGGCGGCGAAACCGAGCGGGTTCACCCCGTGCCTGGCCGGGTTCTGCTCCCCGCCGGCGGCCAGCACCAGGCCGATCATGCCGCTCGGCACGGCACGCGCGGCATGGTGCCCGGCGCGGCCGAAATCGGTCACCCCGCGCAGCGACACCACCGCGACCCCGTGCCGCCCGGCCCGCGAAACCGCGCGGTCCATCGCGTCGCTGACCGCCCATAACCCGAGCGCCCGCCGGTAGTCGACGAGCACGGCCGCGCCACGGTCGGCGATCACCAGCGGCTCGGCCTGCGCGCGGGCCAGCCCGCAGTCCAGCAGCGGCAGGTAGGTGCGCTTGAGCCCGGCGAGACCGTAGTCCTTTCCCACCGTCGCTTCGCCGTAGCAGAGCGCTTCGGCAGCAAGCCTCGCCCGGCTCGGCGCGAGACCGCGGGCGAAGAAGACATCGGCGACGAACTCGACCAGCTCGTCGAACGGAACGCAAAGCCTCGGCTGCTCGGGAATGGCTACTTGCTGCGGCACCTTCGACGAAGACTCACGAAGCGTACGCGGACGGTTGGGCACTGCATCCACATTGCTGAGCCGCCGAATGACTGTCAACGAAGAGCACCATCCGCTACCCAACCGTGTGAACTCAACCCGTTGTGCCGCAGTGCTTTCCGAAAGACGCCCGGTCAGCCGACGGCGGCCACCACGCCCTCGCAGCTGCGCACCACCACCCGCGCCGCGGCCCGTTCGCTCTCGTCCGCGCCGAGCCGCTCCGCCGCGTGCCGCCACCGGTCCAGCGCGTCCAGCACCGCCGGCCAGATCGTGTCCGCGTCGGCCGTGCCCGGCACCCCGAGCCGCTCGGCGACACCGGTACCGCTCGCCCCGAGCAGCCGCAGCGCCTCCGCGGCGACCTCGTCGGGCAGGCTCAGCCGCCCGGAGGACAGCTCGGCGATGAGCCGCAACTCCCGGAAGTCGTGCGTACTGGCCACCACCTGCTCCAGCCGCACGGCCAGCCGATCCGCGCCGTCGACCCGCTCGGTGGCCAGCACGGACTCCAGCAGCAGCAAGGCCGAACGCGCCTTGAGCACCTCACCTCGGTCCACGAAGAAGGTGCCGATCGCGGCCCGGAGCTCGGCCAGCCCGCTGCGCCGGACCAACTCGGCGGCGAGCTTGGCCCTGGTGTCGCAGGCGGTCCGCACCAAGGTGGTGGCCAGCCGGACCCCGAACAGCCCGAGCCTGCCGAGCAGTGCGCGCCGCTCCGGGCGGCCGAGCGTGATCGGGAAACCGTCCGCGACGAACACGTCCGTACTCAGCAGGTGCCGCTCCAGGTTCGCCCTGGACACCGACGCCAGCCGGGTCAGCGTGGCGAAATCCTCGTCGTCCAGCGCGTTCGCGGCGTGGGCCAGCTGACCGGAAACGGCGATCACGCTCTGGAACGGCGCGCAACCCGCGTTCTCGCGACGGCTCAGCCTGGCCAGCCGCCGCGCCGAGATCAGCGCGTCGATCCGGCCGGCCGCCACCTCGTCCGCCCTGGCCAGCACCAGTATCGCGTGCACCCCGGTCAGCCTGGCCAGCGCCGAACCCTCGGTGACCCGCAGCCCGGCCAGCTGCTCCGGTTCTGGATGACGGGCCAGGTAGATCACCGCATCCGCCTCAGCCGGCAGCCGGCGCGCCACCGGATCGGCCGGCGCGCCGAGCCCGGCCAGCGCCGGGGTGTCGATCAGCGTGCGGTCACGCAACCCGGCCGACGGCCAGTCCACCAGCACCCGGTCCGGCCAGGCCGGCCCCGAGCCGGTCGCACTCAGCCGCAGCCCCGGTGCCGCACGGGTGGCGGCCATTTCGCGGGCGGGGCCGCCGCCGGCAACGGCGGTGACCTTGGCTTCCCCGCCGTGCCGGTACCAGGTGAAATGCTTGTCCAGATGGGAAAGCACCGCCGGCGCGAGCGTCTCCCCGAGCAGCGCGTTGAGCAGCGTGGACTTCCCGGTCGCCGAACGGCCGGCCACCGCGATCCGCACCGGCTCGGCCAGCCGCGTCAGCTGGATGCGCAGGGCGGTGGCCACCGGCGGCCGATCCCGGTACAGCTCGACCGCGTCCATCAGCAACGCGCGCACGGCGTCCACGGTTCTCACGCGCTGAGCTCCCGCGTGCCGCCACGCCGCTCCAGCCGGGCGGCGCCAAGGGTGCCGGCCCGCTGGTGCAGCGCGGCCAGCCGCTCGATCTCGCGTTTCAGTTCGGCGTTGCGCCGATCCCGCTGCGCCGCACCGGCCTGGAGCGCTTCACGCGCGGCGGCGGCCTCGTCCAGCATCTCCTCGCTGAGCGTGGCGAAATGGTCCCGCAGCCGCCGCTGCACGGTCCGCACCAGATCCTTGCACTCCTTGCTGAACCGCAGGAACACGTCGTCGACATGGCGCTGCGCGGCGCTTTTCGCGATCGACTGCCGCCGCTTCAGCCTGGTTTCGCTCTCGTCGCGGACGCTCTTGGTGGCGAACGCCGCGCCCGCGCCGAGGGACAGCGGGTTGATCAGCGGCAGCCCGCCGAGGCTGGTGATCAGCCCGAACATCAGCACCCCGCCGTAGGATCCGCGCAGCCCGGTGAACATCTTCTGGCCGATCCTGAACCGCTCGACCCGCGGGTTCGGCAGGTCCTCCATGGTCTCGGTGCCGGGGCCTGCGTCCACCAACCGCAGCGCGGCCACGGACTGCCCGGCCTCCTTGCCGAAACTGCCGGCCACCGCGTTCGCGATCCACTCCGCGCGCTCGGTCAGCCAGCGGTAGTTCGTCTCGATCGCTTCGACCAGGCTGTCCTCCAGCCAGACCGCGAACTCGTCCCAGACCTGCAGCGGATCGGCCTCGTCGAAGGTCCGGTCGATGTGCTGCACGATCTTCCTGGTGCGCTCGCGCAGGTCGTACTCGAGATCCGCGCTCAGGTCGGTGATCTCGTCGGAGAGCAGGTTCTGCCAGCGGGTGGTGTGCCGGCGCAGCACGTCGATCCGGCGTTGCGCCCGTTGCAGTTCACCGAGCCGGTCGGCGCCGCGCGGATCGCCGGCCCGCAACTCGTCCTTCAGCGTGGACACCAGGTCTTCGAGGGCCGAGCGGGCGGTGAGCACGCCGACCCGGCGACCGGTCTCCTCCGGCGGGCGGGCGGCCTCGGCGGTGACCCAGGCCAGCAGCTCGGGAAAACCGGACCACGCGTTGGTTTCCCGGTCCTGGTCACGGGCCGCGGCCAGCCTGACCGTGGACGAGACCGGCACCAGCGGCGCGTCGACCCCGGCCTCCCGGAGCAACGCCCGGTCGCGCTCGGCGACCTCGCGCCAGTCCGGGTTGACGTCGATCTTGGTCAACACCACCAGCACGCTGGGGCACCAGCCGCGGACGTGCTCGGCCAGCGCCAGCTCCGCACCGGTCAGCTCCTGACCGGCGTCCGAGACCAGCAGCACCGCGTGCGCGCCGGCCAGCACCTCCAGCACGGCGGCGGTGCGCGCGGACCGCGGGTCGCCGATCGCCGGGGTGTCGATCAGCACCAGCCCACCGGCCAGCAGCTCCCGCGGCAGTCGCACCTCGGCGCACCGCAGGTCCGGCCGCTCGGCGCCGGAGACCTCCGCCGCCACCCGCTCCACGTCGACCGGTTCGCGTTCCCCGCCGGCGCTGATCCGCTCGTCGCGGTGGACCAGCACCGCGCCGGCTTCGGCCGCGTGGTGGACCTCGGTCGGCACCGTGGTCCCGGCGGTGTCCCCCACCCAGCAGACCGGCGCGTTGAGCAACGCGTTGACCAGGTAGCTCTTGCCCTGCTTGGAGAATCCGGCGACCGCCAGCCGGGTCCCGGCGACCGGGGCGTCGCGGCGCAGGCGGAGCCGGCCGGCCAGATCCGGCCGGCCGTGCGCGAGACAGGCGTCCAGGGTTTCCCCGAGGATGCCGAACCACGGTGGTGCGTTCACGTCGCGAGAGTGTTCCTCGTTCCCGCTCTCCTGGCGAACCCGGTGTTCCGCTGGCCGATCCGGCAGCGGGACACCGGCACGGCCCGGGTAGCTCAGAACTGCACGTCGTTGTCGCCCAGCGCGTCGGTGTGCAGGTTCACGTCCACGCCGCCGGTGTTGCCGATGTCACTGGTCCGGCCGAGATCGCCGACGGTGTCGTGCACGTCCCGCGTGCCGCCGGACAGGTCGGGCGCGGTGTGGCCGAGCTCCTCGACCTTGGCCGAGAACTCGTCCAGCCGGCCGGTCAGCTCGCCGGTGACCCGCGCCGGGTCCAACTCGGCCGGCAGCTCGACCAGCGGCTCGGGCACCTGACCGGTGACCGCATCCAGGTGACCCTGCACGTCCGCGGGCAGCTCGGCACGCGGGTCGAGCTCACCGGGGCCGGCACCCGGCGGCGGTGCCGCCGGCGGCTGGTCGCCGATGCCGTTGGTCTCCGGCACGTCCAGGTGGCCGGCCAGGTCTTCGGCCGGGGTGAAGCCACCGGAAATCTGGTTGGCGATTGCGGTGGCGCTGGCCACCGAGTTCGTCGCGGTGTCGCTCTGGTCCGGCAGGGTCAGCTCGTCCAGGCCCGGCCGCGTGGGCAGGTAGTCCAGGACCAGCGGCAGGATCTCCTGGACGTCGGTGGCGTCGAGATCCCCGAGCCCCGCCGCGGCGAGCGCGCCCTGCGGGTCGGCAGCGAAGGCCGCCTGAGCCTGCTCGTCGCTGAGCAGGTCGAGGGCGAAGTCGTAAAGGGTCTGGGCGGAGTCCATGAACATTTCTCCTGAATTATTTTCACGATTTCCGAAGTCGCGAATCGGCCCGGCGCCTGTCGGACAGGCTAGGACGGCGTTACCCCCTGCCACATCGGGGTTAACTCCCAGTTGACGGTGGCTCCTTCCATAGGGTGAGCACTGGTGCACCCTTAGGGGGATAGGGGGTAAGAAGACTTCGTCTCAGTTGTGTTAGATCTGGTTGTTCGTTTAAACGGGTGAACCCCTGGATGAGTTTGGTTTCGCGGAGGAAGTCGCTGTGCCAGGTACGCAGGTCAGCCCATACGTGCTCGGTATCGACATCGGCCCCGGTAGCACCCACGCCGCGATCAGCACGCTGCGCGAGGACACCTGGAGCCCGCCGGAGCCAGCGCGCCTCGGCGAGCAGACCCCGGCCACCTTCTCCGCGCTCTTCCTCGACGACGAGGGCTACCTGCTCACCGGCGACCAGGCCGGACTGGCCGGGGTGGACCGGCCGGAGCGGCTGATCACCGGTTTCCACCAGCGGATCGGCGACGACGTGCCGATCGTGGTGGCACGGCAGCGCTTCTCCGCCGAGTCGCTGAGCGTGGTGACCGTGGAATGGGTGCTGGAACGGGTGGGCGGCACCGAGCCGACCCCCGAGCGGGTTGTGCTCACCTGCCCCGCCGACTGGGGCGAGTACCGGCGTCAACGCCTCCGCGTCGCGCTCGACGAGGCCGGCCTGGCCGAGGTGGACCTGGTCAGCGTGCGGAGCACGGGCGCGGACGCCGCGGCGGAGGCGGCCGGAGTCGCCGTCCGCCAGCTGACGGACGCGGCGGAACTGGACGCGAGCAAGGCGGAGACCGCCTTGCTGCCCAAACTGCCCGCGACCACCACCGGCGACCGGCCGGCAAGGCCACCGGTGTCCATCTCGCCGTTCCGGGCACCGGAACCCAAGTCACCGGCTAAGAAACGCGCCGGATTCCGGTCCAAGCTCTCCGCGGCGGTGGTCTCGGTGAGCATGCTCGCCCTGCTGCTGGCCTTCCCCGGCGACCTGCAGACCGCGAGCGCCGTCTCCTGCCCGCAACCGGTCACCCGGGACGTGGGTGGCTGTTGAGCAGCGCGGGCACGACCTCCCCGATGATCCTGACCCCGACCACCCGGCGGCTCGTCGAACAGGCCGCCGACCCGGCCGGCCGGTACCGGATCGCGATCGTGGCCCCCGGCGGCTACGGCAAGAGCACCCTGCTCGACGCGCTGGGCCGCCGTTACCGCGAGGCGGGCGTCGAGGTGCTCGGCCTGGACGCGCCCTCCTTCGGCGAGTCCACCGCGCTGCTGGTGGACGACGCGCACCTGCTCGGCCCGATCCGCCTCGCGCGCCTGCGCGAACTGGTGGAACAGGGCGTGCGGCGGATCGTGCTGAGCTACCGGCCCCGGCCGCACCCGGCACTGCGCGAGCTGGCCGAACTGCTGGACGGCCCGCCGATCCTGTTGCCGCCGTGGCAACGCGAGCAGGTCCGGCTGGCGCTCGGTGTGGACGAGCGGACCGCCGACGACCTGTGCGCGCACACCGGCGGGGTGCCCCGATTCGTGCTCCGGATGCGCACCGCCGATGCCGAGTCGCAGCTCGAGCCGTTCCGCGCGGAACTGGCCTGCCTGGCCGAGGACGTGCTGCGGTTTCTGGTCGCCGCCGAAGCCGGCGCCGGCCGCGACCTCGACCTGCTGGCGGATCTACTCGGCCGCGACCGCGCCGGTGTCGCCGCCGTCATCGACGACGCACGCGCCACCGGCATGCTCACCGCCGACGGCGTCCCGCTGCCGATCGTGCGGCGCGCGATCCGCGGCCGCAGCGCGGTGGACCTCCGGCTGGGCGTGCTGCACCGGCTGGTGGAAATCCAGCTGCGCCACGGCAGGCCGCTGCTGATGCCGGCCAGTGCGCTGCTGGGCACCGCCGCCTCCGGGCCGACCGCGGCCGCCGCCTTCGAAACCGCGGCGCGCGAGGCGATGCCGGCCGACCCGGTGCTGGCCACCGAACTGTTCGAGGCCGCCGCGGAGGCAGGGCGCCCGGTGGCCCGGCTGGCCCCGGCCTGGGCACGGGCCGCGGCACTGGCCGGAGAGCTGGACACCGCGCTGCGGCTGAGCGACGACCTGATCGCCGGCCAGGACGCCGAGGACCGCGCGGCCGGTGCCGGGCTGGCCGCGACGGTACTGGCCCACCGCGGCGAACTGGCTCGCAGCGCCGAGCTGTACCAGTGGTCGGCGCGCGGCTCGGCACGGTCGTTCGCTGTGGTCGGGCTGACCGGCACCGGCCGGCTGGACGCGGCGCGCGCGCTGCTCTCCGCGCCGATGCCGGATTCCCCGCCGACCCTGCTGGCCGGTGCGGCGACCCGGATGGCCCGCGGCATCGCCGAATCCGTCACCGGGCAGGCCGGTGACGCGCTCACCACCCTGCTCGGCGCCGCCGCGATGCTGGAACCGGCGGGCCCCGGCGTACTGCTGCCGGACAGCCCGGCGGCACTGGCCGCGATCGTCGCCCTGCACGCCGGTGAGCTGGCGCTGGCGGAGTCGGTGCTGACCAGGGCGCTGGCCGGCGGCACCGGCGGCCATCTGCTGACCCCGCGGCACCGGCTGCTGCTCGGCTGGGTCGCGATGACCAAGGGCGAGCTGACCACCGCCGCGACCCAGGCCGCGGTGGCAAGGCAGGGCCCGACGCAACCGCGCGACGAGCTTTTCCTGGCCGCGCTGGACGTGGGCATCGCCCGGCGCAGCAGCGATATCCCCGGCCTGCGGCTGGCCTGGGACCGGGCGTACCAGGCGGTGATGCGGCAGCAGGTGGACCTGTTCGTGCTGCTGCCGCTCGGTGAGCTGGCGATCGCCGCGGCCAGGCTCGGCGAACACGCCAAGCTGGCCCAGCACCGCGCGCGCGTGCAGACCCTGCTGGCCGAGCTCGGCCAGCCGCCGCTGTGGTCCGCGGTGCCGCTCTGGCAGGGCCTGCACGCGGCGATCACCATGGAGGACAAGGAATCCGCCGAGGAGCACCTCGCGCTACTGGCCGGGCACACCTATTCCGGCCGGTACTGCTCGGTGCTCTTCGGTGCCGCGCAGTCCTGGCTGGCGGTGCTGGCCGGCACCGCCGCCCCGGAACAGGTCGCCGACGCCGCCGGTGAACTGGCCAGGACGGGCCTGCGCTGGGACGCCGCCCGGTTGGCCGGACAGGCCGCCATCCGCACCTCGGACCGCAAGGCGATGGTGCTGCTGCTCGAAGCCGCCCGCCAGTTCCAGGGAAAACCCCGCCACCACGCGCCGTCGACACCTGCTTCGGACCTGGCGCCCGATCTCGGCAGCCTCAGCGAACGCGAGCAGGAGGTCGCGCGGCTGGTGGTCTCCGGCCTGACCTACAAGCAGGTCGGCCAGAAGCTGTTCATCTCCGGCAAGACCGTCGAGCACCACATGGCCAGGATCCGCGCGAAGATCGGCGCCGGTGACCGCCGCGAACTCCTCGCCACCCTCCGCGAACTGCTCGACCGGAAGACCTAACCCTGTTTCCGGGCAAGGAGATACCGCACCAGCAGGGTGTCGCCTTCGGCCAGCACCGACTCCGCGCGCAACGCGGTCGGATCCAGCCCGGCACCGAGCGCGATCCGCTCCGCGGCCCCCGAAACGAGCAGCGGCGAAATCGTCAACCGCAGCTCGTCGACCACCCCGGCGGCGAGCAGCGCCCCGAACAGCCGCGGCCCGCCCTCGCAGTCGATCCGGCCGAGACCACGGTGGACGAGCTCGTCCACCGCCGCCGGTAGGTCCACCGTCTCGTCCCCGGCAACCAGCACCGAAGCACCCGCGTCGGCCCACGCCTGCCGGGTCGCCGGCGGCGCCGAACCGCTGGTGATCACGATCGTCGGGGTCACCGCCTCGGTGATCGCCGGCGCATCGGGTGGCAGGCTCCGGCCGGTGCTGACGATCGCGACCGGCGGCACCGGGCTCAGCCCGTGCCGCTCGCGCCGTTCGGCGGTCTCCTCGTCGGGATGCACGCCTCGCCAGTCCTCGATGGTGGCCGTGCCCGCGCCGATCAGCAGCACGTCCGCGAGGTCGCTGCCCAGCTCGTACACCTTGCGGTCGGCCGGGTTGGACAGACCGGCCGACCGGCCGTCGATCTCCACCGCACCGTCGGCGCTGGAGACGAAGTTGACCGCGAGCCAGCGGGGATCCGCGGGATAGCGGTACAGCGACTCCAGCTCTGCATCGTCCACGTCATGCGGCTCACCCGGCCAGATGTAGCGCATCGCGCGAACCACCGCTTTCCGGTCCACTTTGGTCGGAACTTGCGGAAGCGGAGGGATTTGAACCCCCGGTCGGTTTCCCGACGCTCGCTTTCAAGGCGAGTGCATTCGGCCGCTCTGCCACGCTTCCCGTGCCGTCGAGACTACCGGCCTATGCCTCCAGCTCGGTGAGGTGATCGAGTACCCGGGAGAACGCCTCGCCGAACGCCGCCTGCTCGTGCTCGGTGAGCAGGTCGATCAGATGCACGCGGACCCCGTCGACGTGCGTGGGCGCGGCCTGCTCCAGCAGCTTCTGGCCGGCGTCGGTGAGTTCGGCCACCACCCCCCGCTTGTCCTCGGGGTCACGGCCGCGCCGGACCACCCCGGCCGCCTCCATCCTGCCCACCTGATGCGAAAGCCTGCTCTTGGTCGAGCCGAGCATGGTGGCCAGCTCGGTCATCCGGATCCGGTTCTCCGGCTTCAGGGAAACGCAGACCAGCACCTCGTAGTCGGCGAGCGAGATGTCGTGGCGATCGGCCAGCTCGCGGTGCAGCCGCTGACGCAGGCGCATGGTCGCGACGATGTACGAGCGCCACGCCAGCATCTCCGTCTCGCTCAGCCACCGCACGCCGTCGTCCTCGCTCATTCCACGGAGACTAGGACCTCCGTGCCAGAAGTACCGCATGGTGGTGCCGTGTCGGCCTTACTGGAGCAGGTCAGGCCATCGCGACGGTAATTTTCCCCATAAGGGGGATTACGAAACGGTTGAGACCAGGCGCCAAAAGGCGCATCCTGGATTGACATCGGAGGCTGGACCCGAGCCGAGGTGGACTACCCGGGTACGCCTGTTCGGGCCCCCACCGGGAGAGGGTAGGTGGTGCAGTGACGAATGGTTCACCGCGGTTGACTGCCGGCTGTGACCCCACGACAGGGATGGCCTGACCCAACCCCGTCGCGATTGTGAGCAGTACGGGCATTCGATTACAAGCGCTCGACACTCTCTCGCGCGTTCGGCGCCGTTCGAGCCTGTTTCGGCGCGGCTTCTGCGACCGCGCTGGCAGTGCTACGCGCCAGCCTGAAAGGTGGCCAACCGCCATACAATGACAACCTCGGTAGTCCTGGGTGCGGTCCCCGACGGGTGGCCGCACCCAGGCATGTCTGTCGAACTTGCGAAGGGTTCACGGTGAGGTTCAACGAGGACGCCGGCCTCGACGTCTCCGAAGTCCAGGACATGCGCGGTGTCGGCGGCAGGGTCGCACTGGGCGGCGGTGGGCTCGGTGTGGTCGGCCTGGTGATCTACTTCCTGTTCTCCCAGTTCGGCGCCGTGGACCCGGGCGGCGGCAGCGGCGCACTCGGCCTCGGCCAGGTCGGCTCCGGCCAGCAGGTGAGCAACGGTTCGCTCGCCCAGGAATGCCGCACCGGCGCGGACGCGAACCGCAACCACGACTGCGCGGTGGTCGCGACGATCAACTCGATCCAGGACTACTGGGGCGAGCAGTTCGCCCGCTCCGGCCAGACCTACCAGAAGGCGCAGACGAACTTCTTCAACGGCGGGGTGCGCACCGGCTGCGGCAGCGCGAGTTCCGACGTGGGGCCGTTCTACTGCCCCGCCGACGCCGAGGTCTACATCGACCTGGCGTTCTTCCAGCAGCTGCGGTCCCAGTTCGGCGCGCAGGGCGGCCCGTTCGCGGAGGCATACGTGCTCGCCCACGAATACGGCCACCACGTGCAGAACCTGCTCGGCAACTCGGCGAAGGCCGGCCAGGGCAGCGGCCCCACCTCCGGCTCGGTCCGGCTCGAGCTCCAGGCCGACTGCTACGCCGGGGTCTGGGCCAACCACGCCACCACCGCCGCATCCGAGAACGGCCGGCCGCTGATCACCGAGGTCACCGACGAGGACATCAAGAGCGCACTGGACACCGCCGCCAAGATCGGCGACGACTACATCCAGAGCGAACTCGGCGGCGGGCGGGTGGACCAGTCGAAGTTCACCCACGGAACGTCCAAACAGCGCGAAAAGTGGTTCAGCGCCGGGTACTCCTCCGGCGACCCCACCCGCTGCGACACCTTCAGCGCCCGCGACCTCGGCTGACGAGGAGGAGCCCGAAGTGACTCGATGTCCCCTCGGGCTCCCCGCTGACTAGCTCACCAGTGCGTGCGGGTCACCGGCCACCAGCAGGGTCGCGGTCCGCTGAGCGGCGCGCTGCTCGGCCAGTTGCTTCTTGGCCTTGGCCTTGGCCACGGTCACCCCGTTCACGTCCTCGGTGCTGATCGCGTAGCTGCCCAGCGCCCACGCCACCGCGTCCGCGTTGCGGTCCAGCGCCACCCGGTCGACGTTGCCGAGGTTGTCACAGGCCTCGTGATAGCAGGAGTCGAAGGGAACCCCCGCCTGGCCGCCCCACTTGGCGGCCTGCTCCGGCGTCTTGATGTCCTCGGCGCCGGTGAACAACCCGCCGGCCGGGATGCCGGCCGCGATGAACTCTCCGTAGTCGGACCGGCCGTCGAAATCGGTACCCTCGGCCTGGATTCCCCGCGCACCGAGGTATTCGGTCAGCTTTCGCTCGATCTGCGCGGAGCCGTACGGCCCCGGGCCCGCGCCCACCGCGTCGGAGTTGTCGCCGTCATAGGCGAAGTAGGCCGCGTTCGGCGAACCGATCATGTCGAAGTTCATGTACAGCGCGACGTCGAGCTGCTGCTCGAAGCTGAGCGAATCGACGTAGTGCGTCGAACCGACCAGGCCGAACTCCTCCGCGCTCCAGAACCCGAACCGCACCGCGTTGTTCAGCTTGGGGCTGCCGCCGAGTTGCAGCGCGGTCTCCAGCAGCGCCGCCGAACCGGTGCCGTTGTCGTTGATGCCCGCGCCCGCCGGCACGCTGTCCAGGTGGGCACCGGCCATCACCACGTTGTCCTTGCGGCCGGTCTTGGTCTCCGCGAGGACGTTGTAGGTCGGGCGTTCCTCCTCGAAGGTCCGCAGGTCCAGGGTGACCGCGGCACCGTTCTGGCCGGCGAGCGCCTCGCCGCTCGCCTTGCTCACCCCACCGGTCGGAATCCGCGCGGCGGCCGGGTCGCCCAGGGTGCCGCTCAGCTCGCCGTCCTCGTTGTTGTAGATCACCGCGCCGATCGCGCCCGCGTCCGCGGCGAGCTGCTGCTTCTGCGCGAAACTGCAGGCACCGCGCCGGACCAGCACGATCTTGCCGGTCACCCCGGAGTAGTCGGCGGCTTCGCAGCCGGGAGTGTCGTCGACCGGGACAACGGCCAGCGGCGCGCTGATCCCGCCCGCCGGAGTGGACGGGGTGTAGACCATCGCGATGACCGGCACGTCCCCGCCGGCGACGGTGAGCTTCTGCTCGATGGTCTCGCTGTAGGTGAACGAGAACTCCTGGCGGGTGACCAGGTAGCCGGCGGCTTCCAGCTTGCCGGCGATGTACTCGGCGGACTTCGCGTGACCGTCGCTGCCGGCCGCGCGGGTGCCCCCGTTGCCGTCGGAGATCCGTTGCAGCGCGATCAGATGCCGGTTGATCCCGCCGACCCCCACCTTCTGCACCAACTGCTTGGCCAACGCGGGCCCCGGCGGCTGGCCGTTCGATGGGCTCGCTGCCGCGGCCGGTGCGGCCGCGGCGGCGAGCACCGTGACGGCAGCCAGCGCCACCACCGGCGTGCGCCCTCTCCTGCTGGACATGGCTTGCTCCCCAATCCCGCGGAATCGGCTCCGGTCGCCCGCACAGCCCCGACACGACCAGTCACCTCCGCTGCCGGATCACTTTTATTCTTTTCACCCGAAAGGTCAAGACTCCTTATGCGCCATTACCGCCGGTCAGCAAGGCGGCCGAACAGTCGAATTCGAAAATCACCATCCGCGTTATCCGGAGTCACGTGGCTGGGCACCGTTGACCAGGCTTAGGGTCGGGCCATGCATGCGATCACGATCCGCGAACCCGGTGGCCCCGAAGTACTCGAATGGACCGACGTACCGGACCCCGCACCCGGACCCGGCGAAGTGCTGGTCGAGGTCGCGGCCAGCGCGGTGAACAGGGCGGACGTGCTGCAACGGCAGGGAAACTACCCACCCCCGCCCGGCGCGAGCGACATTCTCGGCCTGGAATGCTCCGGCACCATCGCCGAGCTCGGCGAGGACGTCACCGGCTGGTCGGTCGGCGACGAGGTATGCGCCCTACTGGCCGGTGGCGGCTACGCGGAGCAGGTCGTCGTCCCGGCAGGCCAGCTGCTGCCGGTGCCTGGCGAGGTCAAGTTGGTCGCGGCCGCGGGGCTGCCCGAGGTCGCCTGCACGGTCTGGTCCAACGTGATCATGGGCGCCGGGCTCGCCGCCGACGACGTGCTGCTCGTGCACGGCGGGGCCGGCGGGATCGGCACGCACGCCATCCAGGTCGGCAAGGCACTCGGTGCGAAGGTCGCGGTCACCGCCGGTTCGGCCGGCCGGGTCGAGCGCTGCCGTCAGCTCGGCGCGGACTTCGCGTTCAACTACCGGGAGCAGGACTTCGTCGCGGAGCTGAAGAAGGAGACCGGCGGCGCGAACGTGATCCTGGACAACATGGGCGCCTCCTACCTCGGCCGCAACATCGACGCGCTGGCCACCGGCGGGCGGCTGGTCGTGATCGGTATGCAGGGCGGGGTCAAGGGCGAGCTCAACATCGGCAAGCTGCTCGCCAAGCGGGCCTCGGTGGCGGCCGCCGGACTGCGGTCGCGGCCGTTGGCGGAGAAGGCGGCGATCGTGGCGGACGTGCGCGACCGGCTCTGGCCGCTGCTGGAGGCCGGTTCGGTGCAGCCGGTGGTGGACCAGGTGGTGCCCATGGCCGAGGCCGCCAAGGCGCACCGGGCACTCGATGAAGACGACGTGTTCGGCAAGATCGTGCTCACCGCACGCTCCTGAACGTCAGCGCAGCTCTTCGAGCACCCTGACCAGCTGGTTGACCTCGAACACGTTGGAGTAGTGCGCGAGTCCGATGCGCACTGCTCCACCGACCTCGCCGACCCCGAGCGACGCGAAAACACCACTGGATCCATCGTCGGCGAACGCGCACAGCCCCTGCGAGGCCAGGAAGTCCGCGACCTCGGGCGCTTTCTTGTCAGCGATGGTGAAGGCGAGCGCCGGGATCCGCCGCATGGCATCCCCGATCACCATCACGTGGCGCAGCGACCGCAGCTCGGTGCTGAGCTGCGCGAGCAGCCCCGCGTGGTACGACTTCGCCGAACCCAGCGAGGTCACCAGGCGTTCACGCCGCGACCCGGTGGCCGCGTCGTCCAGTCCGGCGAGGTAGTCGATCGACGCGATCAGCCCAGCGAGCAACGGGTAGGCGTGCGGTCCCAGCTCCATCCTGGCCGGCCCCCTGGCACCCGCTTCCAGCGCCACCGAGGGCAGCCTCTCCAGCAGTTCCGGGTCCCGGAACACGAGCGCGCCCACCGAGGGACCACCCCACGACTGCGCCGACACCACCATCACGTCGGCACCCAGCGCGTTCACGTCGAGCGGCACGAACGGCGCGGCGTAGGTCGCGTCGACCACGACGAGCGCGCCCACCCGCTTGGCGAACTCGACGACGGTCGGCACGTCCGGCCGGGTGCCGACGGAACCGGACGCGGCCGTCACGGCGACCGCCTTGGTCCGGGCGGACACCAGGTTCTCGTACTGCCACGCGGGCAGCTCGCAGGTCTCGATGTCGATCTCGCCCCAGCGCACCACCGCGCCGGCACGCTTGGCCGCCCGCCGCCACGGCGCCAGGTTGGCCTGCTCGTCCAGCCTGGAGACGACCACCTCGTCGCCCAGCGTCCAGCGCTCGGACAACGCGTCCACCAGCCGTCCCAGCAGCACGGACGCGCTGGGACCGAGCACGACACCGGCCGGGTCGGCACCGACCAGGTCGGCCACCGCGCGCCTGGCCGCGGTCACGATGCTCTCCGCACGCTGAGAGGCCGGAAAGGCGCCCCCCGGTCCGGAGACCGGTGCGCGCATCGCCGTCGACACAGCCGAGGCGACCTGTTCAGGTACCAACATTCCGGCAGCGCCGTCGAAGTGAATCCAGCCGTCACCCAGCGCGGGAAACAGCCCACGAATTCGAGCGACGTCGAACGCCATGGGCACACCGTACGGAGCCGCGGGTTTCGTGGTGCGTTCGGGGGTTGGCCTGGTGAGCAGACCGCACGACCGGTGACGCTACGCTCGGATACACCACGACGGTACGTATGCAGAGTGCCAAGGAACAAGGCCAGGATGGAGCACATGACCGAGCCGAATTCCCCGCAATCGGGCACAGCCGGTAACGCGGACGCCGAACAGCCACATCACGTGGTGGTGGTCGGGCCGGATGGATCCCCGGTCGGCACCGCACGCATCCGGCCGGACTCCGATGGCTCCGGCGACGCCGAGCAGGGCGAGTCCATCGGCGACCTCGTCGAAGAGCCGGCGAAGGTGATGCGAATCGGCACCATGATCAAACAGCTGCTCGAAGAGGTGCGTGCGGCACCGCTGGACGACGCGAGCCGGAACCGGCTGCGCGAAATCCACCAGACCTCCATCCAGGAACTCGAGCAGGCCCTCGCCCCGGAGCTGCAGGACGAGCTCGAGCGCCTGGTCTCTCCGTTCACCGAGGACTCCACCCCGTCGGACGCGGAGCTGCGCATCGCCCAGGCCCAACTGGTCGGCTGGCTGGAAGGCCTGTTCCATGGCATCCAGACCGCGCTGTTCGCCCAGCAGATGGCGGCCAGGGTCCAGCTCGAACAGATGCGCCGCGGCCTGCCCCCCGGCGCGTCCGCCGGCGGCCAGGAGAACCACGGCCCCGGCATTTCCGGTACCGGCCAGTACCTGTAGCTCACCGCACCCTGCTCACCTATCGCTCAGCTAGCCCACCTCCTCTCGTGCGGGTTGCGTACCGCAAGGGACGCCTCGCCCGTTTCCTGATCACACCCCGGCCTGCCTCCGTAGTTGGCCCGGAAGAAGCACCGCAGGTATTTGTCAATCTAGACTTGACACCGCCGACTTGTCAAGGCATGCTTGACAACATGAGACAGGCGGTGACGCTGGATCAGCTGATCGAGGCCACCAGAAACGAACAGACACCTCTCGGTCGCCTCGCCGCGGCGGCACGGACGGACGAGGAGCTGCACGCACTGGGGGACGCCCTGGTCGAGCAGTTCGTCCGCGAGGCACGCGAGGCCGGATGTTCGTGGGCGGAGATCGGCACGGTGCTGGGCGTGACCCGGCAGGCCGCGCACCTGCGGTTCAACCATCGCCTGGTGGTGGATGAGGGCATGTCGGACGCCGCGAGGGCGGTGCTGACCGGCGCCGGGGAGCACGCCCGTGCGTTCGGTCATCATTCGCTGGGCACCCAGCATGTGCTGCTCGCAACCGTGGAGCTGGGGGACGACCCGGCCGCACGGAGCTTGCGCACGCTGGACCTGACCCCGCAGCTGATCCGAAGCGCGATCGGTCGGATCGTCGGTACCGGCGACTCCGTCCCGTCCGAGGGCAACCTCGCGATCGCGCCCCGGCTGAGGAAGTCCTTCGAAATCGCCCGTGACTATGCGAAACGTTCCGACCACGGCGACACCGGCACCGAGCACCTGCTGGTGGCGCTGTCCGAAGCAGAGGGGGTGGCAGCCCAGATTCTGAATGAAGCCGGCATCACGCCCGAGCTCCTGCGCACCGAGTTGGCCGGTGCGCTCGGAGTGGAACCCGAGGCATTCGCCCCGCGTAAGCAGCGCCCGCATCAACGCGGCTGACCCGGCACAGCGCGCGAGCCTGCGGGCAACCAAGAGAACAACCCAGTCAGCACACCGGTTACCCCCGGTACATGTGTTGACCTCGATGCTTGACAACTCAAAAAATCCTGTGGACGGTCGATTCCACCAGGGCACGGTATGACGGCGTCGGCCCTGCGCCGTCATACCGTGACGCCGAACACACCAGGGCGTGGCGTCGGTCGTAGAATCCTCGCCGCCTGTCAGCCTCGCCTCCCCGGCCCATCATCCGGGGTGCCGCAATCCGGCTGACCGGGAACGAGAGGAGTGCCGGTGTACGAAAAGGTGCGCAACCTGCTCCGCGCCGAGTCTGTCCGCAGGTCACTCAGGGACAAGGCAATGCGGACGGTCAGTGAAGTCCTGCTGCCCTACCACCGTGAACAGCTCCAGCAGATCGACGAAGTAACGAAGCAGATCGACGAACTGCGCGCGCAGACCCGGGACGTTTTCGACCGGATGGTGGAGTTCGAAGTTCGAACACGCCGCGACATCGTCTACGCGGCGGATATGCAGGCGACACTCGAGGCGAGCTGGTTCGTCCGGCAGCACATGCCGACCGCACCCCATTTTCCCGAGGCACGCGCCACCCTCGAGCACGCACTGTCCCTGGCGCCGTCCGGCGGCATGGCACTGGAGTTCGGCGTCTTCACCGGCAGCACACTGAAAACGATCGCGACCGCCCGGTCCGAAGGCGGTGTGTACGGCTTCGATTCGTTCAAAGGCCTGCCGGAGGACTGGCGGACCGGATTTCCCTCCGGCAGCTTCACCACGGACGGGCTGCCGGACGTTCCGGGAGCCGAGCTCGTGGTGGGCTGGTTCGACGACACCCTGCCCGGGTTTCTCGACGAACACCCCGGCCCGGTCGACTTCCTGCATGTCGACGGCGACCTCTACAGCTCCGCCAAGACCGTGCTCGACCTGGTCGGACCCCGCCTGCACCCCGGCAGCGTCATCGTGTTCGACGAGTTCTTCAACTATCCGGGCTGGCAGGACCACGAGTACCGGGCCTGGAACGAGTACGTGGAACGAACCGGTGTCCGTTTCACCTTCGAGGGTTATACCTACACCGATGAGCAGGTCATCGTGCGCCTCGTCGATGAATGAGGGCTGGCGTAGCAGCCGTCCGTCACGTCGGTACCCTCGTTTCTCGTGACCGCTTCCAGCACGGTTCAAGTAGCCAGCGCAACTGCTCCGGTGTCGCCGCCGGCCCCATCGGACAGCCGAACCTGGTCGCGCGCTTTCGCCGACCTCAAGGAAGGGTTCGCCCAGCGCGAGCTGTGGAGCCATCTCGGCTGGCAGGACATCAAGCAGCGCTACCGCCGCTCGGTACTGGGGCCGCTGTGGATCACCCTCAGCATGGGCATCACCGCGATGGGGCTCGGTCTGCTGTACTCACAGCTGTTCAACTCGCCGATCTCGACGTTCCTGCCCTACATCGCAACGGGTTTCATCGTCTGGAACTTCATTCTCGGTTGCGTCACCGAGGGCACGGACACCTTCATCGCCAACGAAGGGCTGATCAAGCACCTGCCCGCCCCGTTGTCCGTTTACGTGCTCCGCACGGTGTGGCGGCAGTGCATCATGTTCGCGCACAACCTGGTCATCTACTTCCTGATGCTGGCGATCTTCTGGTCCGGCATCAGCAAGGCCGGGTACGCGATCACCGACGGTGGAACTCCCCAGCCAGGTCTGAGCTGGAGCGCGCTGCTCGCGATTCCGGCCTTCGCGCTGCTGGCGGTCAACGCGGGCTGGGTGGTGCTGCTGTTCGGCATCATCTCGACCCGCTTCCGCGATATCCCGCAGGTGGTCACCAGCCTGATCAACCTGGTCTTCTTCATGACACCGATCGTGTGGTCGACCGACATTCTGGAAAAGCAGTTCGAAAACGCGGCCGGCTGGCGCGAGTACGTCGCCGAGGTGAACCCGATGTACCACTTCGTGCAACTGGTGCGGGCACCGCTGATCGGCAACACACAGAGCTGGCATCACTGGGTGATCGTGGGCGGCATCACCGTCGTCGGCTGGGCCCTTGCACTGGTGGTCCTGCGCAACTACCGTTCCCGCGTCTCGTATTGGGTGTGACACACAATGGTCAGCATTGACGTCTGGAACGCTTCGGTCGACTTTCCGATCTTCGACGCGAAGAGCCGTTCTCTGAAGAAGAAGGTGCTCGGCAAGGTCGGCGGCAAGATCGGCACCGACAGCAAGGTCCCGGTCATCGAGGCCCTGCACGACATCTCGATCTCGGTCAAGGACGGCGACCGGATCGGCCTGGTGGGGCACAACGGCGCGGGCAAGTCCACTCTGCTGCGGCTGCTCTCCGGCATCTACGAGCCGACCAGGGGATCCTCGAAGATCGTCGGCCGGGTGGCCCCGGTGTTCGACCTCGGGGTCGGCATGGACCAGGAGATCTCCGGCTACGAGAACATCATGATCCGGGGCCTCTACCTCGGCATGACCCGCAAGCAGATGGAGAAGCGGGTCGACGACATCGCCGAGTTCACCGAGCTCGGCGACTACCTGTCGATGCCGCTGCGCACCTACTCCACCGGCATGCGGGTTCGGCTGGCGCTCGGCGTGGTCACCTCCATCGACCCGGAGATCCTGCTGCTCGACGAGGGCATCGGCGCGGTGGACGCGGCCTTCCTGAACAAGGCTCGCGACCGCCTGGTGGACCTGGTGCGACGCTCCGGCCTGCTGGTCTTCGCCTCACACCAGGACGACCTGCTGCTGGAACTGTGCACGTCCGCCATCTGGATGGACGAAGGCCAGATGAAGATGCGCGGCGGGCTCCGTGAAGTCCTCACCGCGTACAAGGGCCGGGACCCGTTCGAAAACATCAGCGCTGAGTCGGCCGAACGGCTCGAAGTGGACTCTGTTCCGGCAGTCAGAGGCGGCGAGTGATGGCGATTGAGACACGGCAGCTGCGCGACGACGCCGTGGTGGCCGTCGTGGTCACCCGGCACCGGCGCGACCTGCTCGCGGACTCCTTGAAGATCATCGCGGCGCAGACGCAGCCGGTGGATCACCTGGTGGTGGTGGACAACGGGCCCGACCAGTCGGCGCGCGACGTGGTCGAGGCGTACCCGCTGCCGTACACGTACCTGCCTTCGCATCGCAATCTCGGCGGCGCCGGCGGGTTCGCACTGGGCATGTTGCACGCGTTGGCACTGGGCGCGGACTGGGTGTGGCTGGCCGACGACGACGGCAGGCCGGCGGACGAGAACGTGCTCCTGGTGCTGCTCGAGGAGGCCCGCCGGCGTGATCTCGCGGAGATCTCACCCGTGGTGGTCAATATCGACACTCCCGAAAAGCTGGCGTTCCCGCTGCGCCGCGGGCTGACCTGGAAGCGCTCGTCGAGTGAGCTGGGCGAGGACTTCCTGCCGGGGATCGCATCGCTGTTCAACGGGGCCCTGTTCCGGGCATCCACCCTCGACGTGGTCGGAGTTCCCGACCTACGGCTGTTCTTCCGCGGTGACGAGGTCGAGGTGCACCGGCGGCTGGTCCGCTCGGGGCTGCCGTTCGGCACCTCGCTCAAGACGACCTACCTGCACCCCGACGGCTCGGACGAATTCAAGCCGATGCTCGGTGGCCGGTTCCACGCGCAGGACCCGGAGAACGAGGTCAAGCGCTACTACACCTACCGCAACCGCGGCTACCTGCTCTCCCAGCCGGGGATGCGCAAGATCGGCGCACTGGAGATCATCCGGTTCGGCCTGTACTTCGTGGGCATCAAGCGCGACCCGAAGGCGTTCGCGCAGTGGCTGAAGCTGGTCCGTCAAGGGCGCCGGGAGAAGTTCTTCCGCTACTGACGAGGCCGGAGGTTGTCCCGCCCTGTCGAGTCAGGGACAACCTCCATCGTCGCTACTCGCCGATCACCGGCGGGGCGGTGCGCTCGTCATTACCGAAGATCTCGTCGGGGTCGCCTTCGACCAGGAACGACGGCCGCTGGTGCTCCTGGTCCTCGCCACCCTGGCCTTTGCCGGCACCCGCACCCATGCCGCCGGCCATACCGCCGGCACCACCACGAGCGGCACCGGCCGCCCCACGACCGGCGGCCGCCTCGGCAGCGCCGACGCCGCCCGGCTTGGCGGCACCTGCGCCGCTTCCCGCACCCGGGGCCGACCCGCTGCCTCCCGGACCGAAGCCGCCCGCGCCACCGCCGCGGCCGATCTTGCTGTTGTACTCCGAGCCACCGCCGAAGCCACCACCCATACCGGCGCCCATGCCCATCGGCACGCCGCCCATACCGCCGAACCCGGAATTACCGCCGGTGTTCGCCGGAGTCGGGGTGAAGTTCGACGGCTGGAAGCCGGTCGGCCGGGTGCCGCTGTTGATCGGCAGGTTGCCGGCACCGGTCACCGCGCCACCACCCAGCGTCGGCGGCGCACTCCCCCCGCCGGCACCGCCGGAGCCGACCGGGATCGGGCTGCCCTGACCACCACCGTCAGGGGGCGGCGAGCCAGGACCGCCACCGCCGGAGTAGCCGGAGGAGTTGGTATTGCCCAGCCCGGTTTCGATACTGCCCTCGATCTTGCCGCCGATCTCCTTGCCCTCAGCGCCGCCGCCCGCACCGAACTTCGGCGGCTCCGCGAAAACCGGCTGCTTCGAGGCGACCCCGTACAACTCGTTGTCGTACTTGGTCATCACATTGGCGGCGTTCTGGTGGGCCTCGTTGCTGGCCTTGTAGGTTTCGACGGTCTTCTCGATGTTGCCGATGATGTTGAAGGGGTTGTCGCCCCACTTCTTCATCTCGGAGTCCCAGTTGAACGGGACCTCCTCAGGCATGCTGTTTTTCGCCGTCGTCGCAGCCTGGGACTGCTGGTACATCATCTCGGACGCGAGGCCCGCGTTCTGCGCGTTGCCGTCCGCCCACTTCTGCAGGCTGGTGAAGTACCCGCGAGCCTCTTCGGCCGAATTGCCCTCCCACTCGCCATGGGATTTGTTCACCGCGGCACCCAGGGTGGTCGCGAACTCTTCGAACGCCTTGTGCAGCGAGTAGTAGGCCTCCGAGACCTGGCCGACCTGACCGGGGTCCATGTTCTCCTTGACGAACTCGGTCATCCTGGCGTGCGCTTCGCCCTGGTAGTCCGCGTCAGAGGGCTGGAGACCCTGCACGTACTCGGTGTTCGCGGTCGAGGCGTCCTTGGCCGCCGCTCCGCCCACCTGGTTGGCCTTCTGCTGGGCGCCCATTTCCGCGAAGACCTTGTGGATCCCACCGAAGATCCCGGTGTCGTCCACCCCTGCACCGGCGTTGTCCCGGTAGTAGTCGCGGATCTCCTGCGGGGACATCTCCTCCCGCGCGTACTGCTCCTGCTCGGCGGGGGACTTCGCGGCGATCTGCTCCAACGTGAGGTTCTGGTCGCCGTAGGTCTTCGGCGGCTGGTTGTCGTTCACCATGACGCTCTCCCTCACCCCTTGGGAAGTTTCGGCTCGACCACGGTCTGCGCCACCTTGGTCGCGATCTGGCAACCCTTCTCGGCTTCGTCGGCCGCGATGGTCAAGTCAACTCTGGAACGCGCCCCCACTCCCAGCGCAAGGATGCATCCACTGGCATCAGGGATCTGCACGGCCTCCCGACCATTGACCGTGACGGGCTGCAGGCCACCGCCCACGTCGTTCGCATCCTTGACGCCCTGCGAATCGCGCACGCCGACCCCGATGACGATTCCCTTTTCGCTTGCGGTCTGCACCGACTTGACCCAGCTGCAGCCCCGGGCTCCACCCTTATTCTCCGAGGTACCGGGCAGGAAGGTGCCATATTCAGTCAGGTCGGCCGGGGTCATCATGGTGCAGGGGTCCAACGACGACGTGTCAACGACCGCCTGGCCTGGCTCAGTGGCGGCAGAAGACGGCGACTGGGTGGCGGACGGGGTGCCCTCTACACCTTCCGAGCAAGCAACAGTCGCCAGTGTCATGGCCGCGAGGACCGGCAGCAGAAAACCGGCTGAGGGCTTCAGTGAGATTCGCATCGCTCAGCCTTGTGCCGTCTTGTGCACGTCGGCCGCGTTGTCCTCTTGCTCCTGGTAGACCCCCGCTGCCCGGGCCAGCGCCTCGTCCGCCAGTTCCAACACGGCTGAAAACTGCTTCAGGACAACATTGGCGGAACCGGCCTCGTCATCCGCGGCTTTCTGGTCATGAGCAGCGACGGTCTGACCATATGCGTGACTGCCCAGCTTGGGCGCCTGTGAAAGATCCATGTTGCCGCGCTGTATGACCAGCAGCTTGGTCTTCATTTCGGCGAGGGCCTTGCGGATGTCGGCGACGGCGGTCTCGCTGATCTTGAAACCGCCCGATTTGGCCGCTTCCACCAGCCTCTGCGTCTCGGCCTTGGTCTGCTCGACGGCCTTGAGGTTCATCGCGCCGTCCTTGGAGAACGGGGCCATGGCCGCCATGCCGATCGCCGCTCCGACGCCCGCCTGAGTCATCGTTTCCCCACATCCTCGCGACTACCGTATCCGGCATCGAAGTCTACAAGCCGCCACTGCGCGTGAACGCCCATTCCGGCCGAAAGAGCGCTCACGAGACTCCGACGCCCCGGGTCCGCGCGGGGTTCCCGTAGCGGGGTGCATGGATCTAGAAATAGCCCTGGAGCTGCTCGTACAACTGCTGCGCGATCCGCTGGTTGTCGGCCGGGGCGTAGGTGAGCCAGCTCTGCCCGTCTTCCGCATCGCGAGATGAGATGAAGAACCGGCCGTCCTCGGTGTCGAACCAGGCCATCGGGGCCAGGGACACCGACTTGCCGCTCCGGTCCGGCACGAAGGCGGTGAACTGGCCGATGCGCAGCTTGGGCTTCTCGAAGATCCGTTCGACCGCGCGCAGCTGGGTGCTGGACTGCGAGCGCGGCGGGGTCACTCCGGCGAACGGGTCGTAGCCGTCGTCCGCGGCATGGCGGCCGCGGGGCTGCCGGGGAGCGGGTTTGGCCACCGTCACCGACTGGCCGGGGGCGGCCGGGGTCAGCGGCAGCAGGTCCACGATGGTCGGCACGATGCCGGTCGGCCGGGTCTCCTCGAAGACCAGCAGGTTCTCGTCCTGCCGGACCACCACGGCGAACTGGCCGTCGGAGGCGGCGCGGGCGAACAGCCGGCGCTCCCCGTCCAGCTGAGCGGCGGCGGTGATGGCCAGCGGTGCTTGCGCGAAGGTCCGCAGCCCGAGCTCCGCGTCCCCGTCCAGCCGTCCGCCACGCATCAGACCGCGG
This sequence comes from Amycolatopsis nigrescens CSC17Ta-90, assembly GCF_000384315.1. Taxonomy (GTDB): domain Bacteria; phylum Actinomycetota; class Actinomycetes; order Mycobacteriales; family Pseudonocardiaceae; genus Amycolatopsis; species Amycolatopsis nigrescens. The sequence continues at coordinate 3,239,262 of NZ_ARVW01000001.1, forward strand.
CTCTCCAGGTCCCGGAACACCGCCTCGCGGACCTGGGCGCGCTGACTGTGCGTGGTGCCGATGTGCGGGATCCGGAACGGGAACGGCGCCGGGCCGAGCCTGGCGTGCTCGAGCAGGATGTCCACCGCTGCCATCGACAGCGAGAACGAGTGGGCCATGCCTTCCCCCTTGGCGTGCGTCACCGGACGAATTGGCACGTTAGCCCACTCTCGGTGACCACCGCACGCGACCGGTCCGCTCTGCCCTCAGCGAACCGTCTTGCCGCGGCGAATCGGCTGCTGCTGTGCTGAACACATGCCCGACACGAAACCCGCACTCGTACTGCACCTCGCCACCGGCGGCGAGCCGCTGCTGTTCGCGTTACCGCCGGAAGACGCGGAAAAACTGGAAGCCAAGATCAGCGACCTGCTCGCCGACAAGACCATCACCTCGGTGAAGACCAAGGAAGGCTCCACCGTCACCATCAACTTCGCGCACGTGGCGGTGGCCTACGTGGACGACCTGCAGCGCAAGGGCCGGGTCTTCGGTCTGCACTAGACCGGCTTGCCCAGCAGGTCGAGCAGCCCGGCCTTGATCTCCGGGCGGCTGGACGCGACCAGGGTGAAGGTGGCTTCCCGGACGAGCCGGTGGGCGTGGTGCGCGCCGACCACGGCGCCGCTGCCCGCGGCCGCGACCAGCGCGCCAGAGGCCCGGAACGCCAGCGCCGAGGCGGCAGCCCTGGCCGCGGGCATCGTGCTCGGGTCGGCGAGGCCGGCATCCAGCTGGCTGCGTACCTGGTCCTGCTGGAGGCGCAGCTCCTCGGCCACCTGCGGCCGGCCGGCCTGCTCGATCAGCCGGGCACAGCGGCCGGTCAGGCCGAGCGGGAAGCAGCCGTTCATCCGGGAGCCGAAGGTCTGCCCGGCGACGAAGTCGGCGTGCGTGCTCTCGGAGACCACCTGCTCGGCCGGCAGCAGGTAGCCGGTGAGCTGCAGGCGGACGGTGTTCGTGCCCTGCGCGGCGACCAGGCTGAGCGGCTCCACGGACAGGCCGTCCGCCGGTTCCGCCGGGATCAGCCCGCTGACGATCGTGCCGCCATCGACCCGGCCATCCGGTCCGGTGCGCACGCTGTCCGCGTCCCGCGCGGAGATCTGCAGCAAGTCGATGATCCCCCAGCCGCTCACGAACGGCGCCTCGCCGTCGAGCAGGTAGCCGTCGCTGACTCGTTTCGCCCACAGCTTCGGCGGCTGCGGGATCGCGCCGGCGAAGGCCACCCCGCCCCGGATCTCGCCGCGGACGGCTTTGGCCAGATAGCGGTCGCGCAGGGCGGGCCGTCCGGTGGCAGCAAGGCCGAACACCAGGCCGTGGTGCTGGGCCCAGGTGAAAGAGGTGGCCAGGCAGCCGCCTGCCATCGCTTCCATCACCCCGCCCGCGACCTCCAGTCCGGCCCCCGCACCGCCGTGCTCGGCCGGCACGGCCAGGCCGTAGAAGCCCTCCTCGGCCAGCAGGTCGAAATGGCTCGCCGGGACCTCCCCGCGCTGGTCCACGTCGAGTGCCGCCGGGAACAGCACCTCATCGGCGATTTCACGGGCGCGCAGCAGCAAGTCAGCCATGAAATCAGGCTATCCAAGTTCCGGCCGGTGATCGAAAGCCGCGAACCACAAAAGGTCACCTTCACACCGGACCGACGTGAAGGTGACCCTTGAGGAGAACGCTCAGAGCTTGTAGAGACGCTTCCAGTTCTCGCGGCTGGTCAGCTCCGGCATGGCGCGCTTGAACTGCTGCTGCACCGCCGGGCCTTCCTTACGGAGCCGGTTGAGTACCTTCGCGCCGTGCTTGGCCAGCGCGAACATCCGTGCCCGGTCGTACTGGCGAACGCGCACGCCCTCCTGGGAGGCGTCGGTGACCACGGCGGTCTCGAACAGCGACACGTGCCACCAGCTGGCCTCGTCACTGGGGATCTGGCCGAGGCCGAAGCGGTGCCGGCCGAGCACCCGGTCCAGGATCCGCTTGAGCAGGATCACCCGCTGCAAGCTCGGCTTCGGCGCCGCGTTCAGGATGCCGATGTCGTTGGACGCGATGCCTGGCACGTCGGTGACGTCGTGCCGCTTGGTCTCCGGGTACCGCGAACGGATTTCGCGGATCTCCTTCATCGCCGCGACGCCGCCGTCGCGCAGGATCTCCGGCCCTTCGAGGAAGTCCTCGACCGCCTTGATCAGGGTGTGCGACAGGCCGTACTGCATGCACAGCAGGTAGCGGATCAGCTGGGCGAGCAGCACCCGGCAGACCACGGTCAGGTTGAACGTGCTGTGCAGGGCGGCGGTGATGATCGAGTTACGCAGGTTGAAGTACCGGTGCCACTCGTCCCAGTCCTTCCAGTGGAAGTCGGCGTGCCACACGCCGGCACCGGGCAGGGTGACGGTCGGGAAGCCGTGGCCGCGGGCGCGGTAGCTGTACTCCGAGTCGTCCCACTGGAAGAAGAACGGCATCGGGTAGCCGATCTTCTGGACCACTTCGTACGGGATCAGGCAGGACCACCAGCCGTTGTAACCGGCGTCGAGGCGGCGCTCCTGGCGGTTCGGTTTGCCGGTCTCCTCGTCCACGCCGAGCAGGTCCGCGGTCTCCAGGCTGTGCTCGACCGGCACACCCGGCTGGAGGGCGTCCAACTGGGCGTACTCGGCGCCGACGTGCAGCTGGTGCGGGTGCAGCAGGTTCAGCATCTGCCCGCCGACGATGATCGGGTTCGCGGCGCGGTTGGAGAACGCGGTCAGCCGGATCACCAGGTCCGGCTCGAGCAGCACGTCGTCGTCCATGAACAGCACGTTCGCGTGCGCGGTCTCGGTGTGCCCGGCGACCTCGTACAGGCCGCGGGTGAAGCCGCCGGCACCGCCGAGGTTGGGCTGGTTGATGTAGTGCAGCTTGTCGCCGAGGTCCTTGGCGACCTGGTCGAAGCCGTCCCGGGAATCCACCCGGTCGGTGCCCTGGTCGGCGACGTAGATCGCGTCCAGGGTCTCCAGGGAGGACAGGTCACCGGCCAATGCCTGCAGGTTGGCCAGGCAGTCGTCGGCCCGGTTCATCGTGCAGATGGTCACCGCGGTCGGCCGGATCTGCTCCGGCGGGTCCACCGTCCAGCGCACCTGCTCCACGGTCAGCCGCTGGCCGGTCTCGGTGGCCAGGTCCAGCCAGAGCGCGCCGCCGTCGAGGAACTTGTCGATCTTGGCCTCGAGCGTCACGGAGGCCTGCTGCACGCCCTCCACCGGGTGGGCGGCCACGACCCTCGGCTCGCCCTCGACGTCGGAGGCGCTGACCGTCAGCTGCCCGGAACCGGTCACCACGGCCTCGACCCTGACCTGCTTGGCGGTGGTCCAGCGCTGCCAGTAGCTGGCCGGGAACCGGCCGAAGTAGGTGTTGCCGGAGACCTTCGCGGACTCTTCGAGGGTGATGGCGGCGCGGTGTCGGGAGACCACGCCGGCCAGTACCTCGGCGTAGAGGTCCTTGGTCACCACGGCCGAGGGGCCCGCGTACAGCCCGCGCTGGGCGAGCAGCCTGCCCTGCGGCGGGCGTTCGGCGAAGGTCGTCGCGTCCTCGCCCGCTACGCCGGAGTGACTTCCGTTGGTCACCGGCGTCGCCTTGGCCGCCGTGGCGGTGGCCCGTCCGGTCGCTGCTTTACCGGGCATCAATCCTCAATCCTCCAGGGGGATTCCGACACGCGTTTGCCAAGGTACAGGGTCTTTAGGTGAACTTCTCACCGGTGGTGCCGGTCATGCGGGGATCTCGGTCCGCGGCTTCTCGCGGAACACCACCCACTTCAGCATGACGAAATTGATGGTGGTCGCGGTTGCCTGCGAGACGACCCAACCCAAAGTCGTTTTCCACGTCGAGTCCGGCAGCAGGTACAGCATCCAGCGGTTCATCCCGACCGCGACGAAGAACGTCACGGTGTAGAGCAGGACGAATCCGCCCACCTGGCCCGCGCCGGATTTGCCGCCGGCGGAAAAGGTGAACTTCCTGTTAAGGAAATACGCCGTTGTGGTGCCGACGACGAAACTGATCGCCCTGGCCACGTCCACCCAGGGCGTCATGTCCATACCGAGCGCGCGAAGGCCCTGGTACACACCGAAATCAAGAACGGCGCAGAAGCCGCCGATCAGCGCGAAGCGCACCAGCTGTCCGAACAGCCCTGGTGTTTCCGACCGCCCGGTCGTCGGTTGCGGATCCGTGGCCACCACTGCACTACCTCATCGACCTGGAATCGTTGACCCGACCGAGTGTAGAGCGGCCATCGCACGCACCCTTAGTCGGCTTCTCCGGGCGATGGCTACCCTGGTCCGCGTGAGCCAAGGGACCCCAAGACCAAGCACCCAGCGGCGCACCCTGACCGGCTGGGGCCGAACCGCGCCCACGGTCGCCGAGGTGCTCAGCACACCGGACCCGGAAATCATCGCGCGAGCGGTGACCGAAGCCGGTACACGCGGCGTGATCGCCAGAGGCCTTGGCCGGTCCTATGGTGATCCCGCGCAGAACGCCGGCGGCCTGGTGATCGATATGACCGTGCTGGACCGGATTCACTCGATCGACGCGGACAGCGGTGTCGCCGTGCTGGACGGCGGGGTGAACCTGGACCAGCTGATGCGGGCCGCGCTGCCGTTCGGGCTGTGGGTGCCGGTGCTGCCGGGCACGAGGCAGGTGACCATCGGCGGCGCGATCGCAAACGACATCCACGGCAAGAACCACCATTCCGCAGGCAGCTTCGGCAACCACGTGCTGTCGATCGACCTGCTCACCGCGGACGGCCAGCTGCGCACGATCACTCCGGACGGGCCCGATTCGGAGCTGTTCTGGGCGACCGTGGGCGGTATCGGGCTGACCGGGCTGATCATGCGCGCCACCGTGCAGATGAAGAAGACCGAGACCGCTTACTTCATCGTCGACGCGGACCGCACCTCGAACTTCGACGAGACCATCGAGCTGTTCACCAACGGCTCGGACCTCAACTACGACTACTCGATGGCCGTGCCGGACCTGATCTCGTCGGACGACCGGATGGGCCGGGCCACCTTCTCGCGCGGTTCGCTGGCCAAGCTGGACGAGCTGGACAAGAAGCGACGCGGCGACCCGCTGAAGTTCGACGCGCCGCAGCTGCTCACCCTGCCGGACGTGTTCCCGAACGGGCTGGCGAACAAGCTCACCTGGAGCACGCTCAGCAATGTCTGGCTCCGCACGGTGCCCAAGGGCGGCGCGCGCGGGAAGATCCAGAACCTGACGCAGTTCTACCACCCGCTGGACATGCTGGGTGAGTGGAACCGCGGCTACGGCTCGAAGGGTTTCCTGCAGTACCAGTTCTCCGTGCCCTTCGGCCGGGAGAGCGACCTGAAGCGGATCTGCCAGCAGATCTCGACGTCCGGGCACTACTCGTTCCTCAACGTGTTCAAGCGGATGGGCGAGGCCAGCCGCGCGCCGCTGTCCTGGCCGTCCCCCGGCTGGATGCTCAGCGTCGACTTCCCGATCAAGGACGGTCTCAGCCGCTTCTGCACCGAACTGGACGAGGAGGTGCTCGCCATCGGCGGGCGGCTCTACACCGCCAAGGACTCGCGGACCCAGGCGGACATCTTCGCGCAGATGTACCCGCGACTCGACGAATGGCGCAAGGTGCGCCACGCCGTTGACCCCGATGGCGTTTTCGCCTCAGACATGAGCCGGAGGCTCGAACTGTGATCGACGCTGTAGGAAACCCCCAGTCCCTGCTGCTGCTCGGCGGCACCTCCGACATCGCGCTGGCGATCGCGGAGCGTTACCTGGCCAGCAGTCCGTTGCGGATCGTGCTGGCAGCACGGCCGTCGCCCCGGCTGGACGCCGCCGCGAAACGGCTGCGCGACGCCGGCGCCGAAGTGTCCACTGTGGACTTCGACGCCAAGGACATGGACAGCCACCCTTCGGTGCTGGACAAGGCTTTCGGCGACGGCGACATCGACGTCACCGTGGTCGCGTTCGGGCTGCTCGGGGACGCCGAGGAGGTCTGGCAGGACCACGCCAAGGCCGTCGAGTTGGCCGCGGTGAACTACACCGCAGCGGTTTCGGTGGGCGTGGCGCTGTCCGAGCGGCTGAAGAAACAGGGCCACGGCTCGGTCATCGCGCTTTCGTCGGTGGCGGGCGAGCGGGTGCGCCGGTCTAACTTCCTGTACGGCTCCAGCAAGGCCGGGTTCGACGGGTTCTACCTCGGCCTCGGCGAGGCGCTGCGCCCGTTCGGGGTACGCGTGACCGTGGTGCGGCCTGGTCAGGTCCGGACCAAGATGACCGAGGGCATGGGCAAGGCGCCGCTGGAGTCGACTGCCGAGCAGGTGGCCGAGATCGCGGTGGACGCGACCCGCCGCGGCAAGGACCTGGTGTGGGCGCCCGCGCAGTTCCGGCTGGTGATGTCCGCGCTGCGGCACGTGCCCCGGCCGATCTTCCGCAAGCTGCCGATCTGACCCGCCGAGTGGAAAGTGTTGCTACGGCAGCGCTTTCCACTCGGGAGCGGCAAGCTCGACGTGCCGCTCGTGGTAACGGGCGAGGTCGAAGACGTGTGCCGTCTTGGTCCACTTGCCATCGCCGGCGTCCGCGAAGCCGTCCACCGCGGCCTTGCTCAGATCCTCGCCGAGGTAACGAAGTTCCACCGAACCGTCCGGTGAGATGTCCAGCACTTCGCACGGATAGCCGACGTACTCGGCCCGCGTGGTCACCTCGACCATCCGGGTGCAGGCGTCCAGCGGGATGGTGGCCGCCCAGGAGCCACGCGCCTCGTGCCAGGAGAACAGTTCCGGGTCCGGGTTCAGCGGGGCGCGGGAACCCAGCGTGATCCGGCCGCCGAGGGCCCGGCAAAGCATTCGGTACTCCGCCCCGCGCACCGTGGCCAGGCGGCCCGACCTCGGCCGCTCCCCGGCCCAGCCCGGCGGCTGGGCGCCCGCCGGGGCCGACTCGCCGAAGTTCTCCTCGCGCCAGCGGGTGAACAGCAGGTCGTCCTGTTTCTCGTAGTAGTCAAGGAGTTCGGTCACCGGCACGGTCTTGTAGTACTCGTACTTGCTCTCCTGCAAGAACCCGTTCTCGGTGGCCCAGGCGCCGTCCCACTCCGCGTACAGCGTGGTGGCCATCCCGGCGTCGTTCACCTTGTCCACCAGCACGCTGTGCCCGCGGTACTTCGCGTAGACGTGCACCGAGTAGACCCGCTCGCAGCGGTCCACCGGCACCTGGCCGAGCCACTGCGAACTCTCCTCGTCCCACTGGTACAGCTCGGGATCGGGGTTGTCCTTCTGCCACGAGTTCAGTGACACAAAGGCGTCACCGCCGTTGTACGTGGCGTCGTGCACAACGCGATCGATGAGAGCGTAGGTACCGCGCCGATACGCGGGATGACTCATTACGCCGCCACTTCCGTTGCTTCCGCTCGGGCTTGCGCCCGCGAATTCGGTGGAGTGCAGGGATCGTACCCGTACCGGGCAGGAGCCGCGCGGCCTAAGTTAACTCCAGGTCAAACCTGGGTGCGCGAGGCGGGCGGACCGGGACACCCCGGCCGGCGGAACATACGATCATCGTCGATGCCACCGCACGAAAACTCCCGCCCCTGGTCCGGAATCCGACGCTGGGGCATCGTCTGCCTCGGCCTGCTGTCCGCGCTGGCCGCGGTGCTGTTCGTGTTGGCACCGGTCGAACAGGACATAGCGAAATACGAGTGGCAACCAGGGCCCGGCGCGGGGAACACCGCCCTGCCGCTGATGCCGTACCAGCCGTCGCGGCTGGACGCGAGCTTCGACTGCGCCCAGCCCCGCGACGGCCTGCTGCTGGCCACCAACCCGCCGCCGGGGATGGCCGGCGAGCAGGACGCCGGCAACGGCCTCACGGTCCGCGCCGACCAGGGCGTGCTGCGGGTCCGGCTCGGCGACACCCAGCTGGCCGATCGCCCCACCGGCGCCGGCTGCCGGTGGCACGTGCGGGCCGACGACACCGGCACCAGGGTGGACGTGAACGGCGGCACCCTCGGGCATTCCCCGGACCGGCCCTCGGTGACCGGCCTGTTCACCGAGGGCCTCGACGCCGGTCTGCACGTACAGGTGGTGGCGGACACCCGGTTCGACTCCTCGGCCGGCGTGCTCAAGGTCGTGCTCGGCGTGCTGGCCGTGCTGAGCCTGGTGGCGCTGCTGGTGCTGGCCCGCCGCTGGGACCAGGCGGTCGCCAGGCGGGTCCGGCTGCTGCCGCGACGCTGGTGGCGGCCGCGGGCACCGGACGTGGTGGTGGCCGCGGCACTCGGCGGCTGGTCGATCATCGGCGCGCTCACCGTGGACGACGGCTACATCGTCACCATGCTGAAGGCCCGCGCGGAGAGCGGGTTCGCCGGCAACTACTTCCGCTGGTTCAACGCGCCGGAGGCGCCGTTCGGCTGGTTCTACGAGATGTACCGGCTGCTCGCCGAGGTCAGCGCCCAGGAGGTGTGGCTGCGGCTGCCGTCGGTGCTGCTCGGGCTGGTCGCCTGGGTGCTGGTGGACCGGGTGCTGCTGCCGCGGCTGACCTCCGGCGAGCTGCGCTGGACTCGTTGGGCAGCCGCCGCCCTGTTCCTGCTCTGGTACCTGCCCTTCGACGTGGGCCTGCGCCCGGAGCCGCTGATCGTGGTGGGCTCGCTGGTGGTCTTCGCGCTGGTGGAACGCGCACTGGCGACCGGCGCGGTGGCGCCGCTGGCGGCCGGGCTGGTGGTTGCCGGCGCGACGGTGGCGGTCACCCCGACCGGTGTCGCCGCCTTCCTGCCCTTCGTGGCCGCGCTCAGCGGGCTGGTCCGGCTGCTGCGCCGCCGCGGTAACAGGGCGTTGCCGGCACTGCTCTGCCTGCTGCTCGCGGCCGCCGCCAGCACGCTGCTGTGGATGTTCTACGACCAGACCCTCGGCACCGTGCTGGCCGCCACCGACGTGCGGACCCGGATCGGGCCGGCGATGGACTGGCAGCAGGAGATCGAGCGGTACGCCACGCTGCTGGACCCGAACGTGGTGGAGGGCTCGCTGAACCGGCGGGTGCCGGTGCTGCTCACGCTGTTCGGCATGGCCGTGCTCGGCGCGCTGCTGCTGCGCGGGCGCACCCCCGGCCTTGCCGCCGCGGCCTGCCGGCGGCTGGCCGTCTGCGGGGCGCTGTACCTGGTCGCGCTGACCTTCACGCCGACGAAGTGGACGCACCACTTCGGCGCGCTGGCCGGTTTCGGCACCCTGCTGCTCGCGCTGGTGGTGCACACCGTGGCCCGCGGTGCCCTGCGGTCGGTGAGGGCCCGCGCCATCGCGCTGGCGCTGCTGGCCGGGGTGACCGCACTGGCGGTGTCCGCGCCGGACAGCTGGTGGTCGCTGTCCGAGCTCGGCGTGTGGGCGGCCGACGGCATGCCGTCCATCCTGGGGTTCGGGCCGGCCACCCTGGTGCTCGGCGTCGGGCTGGCGCTGGCCGTGGCCGGCGCGCTGGCCGGGGCGTGGCGCTCGGCTGGCGGTGCACAGACGGACGACCGGCGGGCGCTGCGCTGGCTGCCGGCCACCGGGCCGCTGCTGGTGCTGATCGCGCTCGGCACGGTGGTGCTCGAGGTCGGCTCGATGGCAAGGGCGGTGACCACGCGCTGGGACACCTACACCGTCGGCCGGTCGAACCTGGCCTCCTTCGGCGGCAGCAAATGCGGCATCGAGGACTGGCTGACGGTGGAACCGGACCCGGCCGCCGGGGTGCTGCGCCCGGCCGCCGGTTCGGCCCCGGCCAGGCTGGAGGGGATGCGGGACGGCGGTTTCCCGGCCGGAACGGAGCCGCTGGTGCGCCCGGCATGGGGCAGCTACCGGTCGCCGGACGGCTCGATGACCTCGGCCTGGTACGCGCTGCCGCCGGACGCGGGCGCCGTCGACAGGGCGCCGCTGGTGCTCGGCGTGGCCGGCACCGGGGACGTCCAGGTGCGGGTCGAGTTCGGCCGCGCGGACGGCGAGGTGCTCAGCAGCGCGGACGTCGACGTTGCCACCGAGGGCAAGTGGCGTGACCGGCGGCTGGACCCCGCCGAGACACCGGGCGCGGACCGGGTGCGGGTGCTCGCCGAGGACCGGGACGAGGAGGGCTGGGTGGCGGTCACCGCGCCACGGCTGCCGGTGGTGGTGCCGTCCGCGCAGTTCGTGCCGCCCTCCGAGGAGGTCGCGGTGGACTGGCCGAACGCCTTCCTGCTGCCCTGCCGGCAGCCCGCGTCGCTGGCGGACGGCATGGTGCAGCCGGTGCGCTACCGGTTCGCGCCCGGCCCGGACAGCCAGGAGCTCGCCGGGCTTTCGTACACCCCGGACGCCGGTGGGCCGTACGCGCCGCTGGTGCAGCTCGCGACCGAGCACCCGGTGCCCACCTACCTGCGCGGGGACAAGCTGCGGGAGCCGATCAGCGTGTTCCGCTTCGACTACCCCGCCCCGATGCGGGACCTGAAGGTGACCCGGTCCACCCGCCCGCTCACCGCGTTCACCCGCGGCGGCCCGCAGATGTAGTGAAGGGCACCTTCCCTACCTTGGAGGTAGGCAAGGTGCCCTTCACGGGTGGGTCAGAGGTAGAAGGAGATCACCAGGGTGCCGATCCAGAGTGCGCCGAGCACCTGGAGCACCCGGTCGCGCAGGGCGATCTCTTCGGGCTCGCCGGCGTTGCCGCCGTCCACGTCCACCGCGTACCGGAGCACGGCGACCACGAACGGGATCATCGAGATCACCGGCCAGACCGAGCCGCCAGCGGTGTTGCGCAGCTCGAACGCCCACAGGCAGTACGACATGATCAGGATCGCGGACGAGATGGCCCAGACGAACCGCAGGTAGCTCGCCGAGTACTTCTTCAGCGAGGAACGGATCTTCGCCCCGGTCCGCTCGAACAGCATCACCTCGGCGTACCGCTTGCCGGCCACCATGAACAGCGAGCCGAACGCGGTGACCAGCAGGAACCACTGCGAAAGCGCGATGTTCGCGGCGACACCGCCGGCGATCGAGCGCATCAGGAAGCCGGAGCCGACGATCGCCAGGTCCACCACCGGCTGGTGCTTGAGCCCGAAGCAGTAGGCCAGCTGCACGGCCTCGTACACCGCGAGCACGATCACCAGCAGGCCGCTGGCCAGGAAACCGACCCCGATGCCCGCGGCGAAGAACACCACCGCGGCCACGTAGGCCACCTTGACCGGCACGATGCCGGCCGCGATCGGGCGGCGGCGCTTGGTCGGGTGCGCCCGGTCCGCCTCCACGTCGATCGCGTCGTTGATCAGGTAGACCGAGGAGGCGACCAGGGAGAACGCCACGAACGCGATCACCGCGTCCAGCAGCACCCCGGCCACGTCGTCGGTCTTGGCCAGCACGAAGAACGGTGCGGCGAACACCAGCACGTTCTTGACCCACTGGCGAGGTCTGGCCGTCTTCAGCACGCCGAGCGCCATCGCGACCGGGCCACCACGCGCGGGTCGCCCCGGCACCTCGGGTTCGGTCTCCAGCTCGGGAGCCGCGTCCGGCTCCATCGGCTCCGGGACGGTCTCGGCCACGTCGGCGGCGCCGTCCGTGCCGGCGGCCCCCTCGACGGTCTTGTTCGTGGAATCGCTCACTACCGGCTCCGCTTGTTCCGGGATGTCAGTCGGCGCAGCACACCGCCGACCGCCCCGCCGAGCACCGCTCCGGCGAGCACGTCGGTCGGATAGTGCACACCGAGCACGAGCCGGGAGGCCAGCATCGGCGGGACCAGGGCGGGCACCAGGTTACGCCCGGTCAATCCGGAGTAGAGCACCGCCGCCGCGGTGGTGCTCGTGGCGTGCGAAGACGGGAAGCTGAGCTTGCTCGGCGTACCGACCAGAACCCGCACGCTCGGGTGCTCCGGGCGCGGCCGCCGGACCACCCGCTTGACCGCGATCGACGCGGCGTGCGCGCCGACCACGCCGACGGAGGCGGTCAGCCACTCCCGGCGGCGCGGCTTGTCCAGCGCCGCGCCGAGCAGCCCGGCCGCGAACCAGCCCGCGCTGTGCTCACCGAAGTGCGAAAGGCCCCGTGCCGCCTTCACCGTGGCCGGCCGGGCGATCGCGCCCTGCACCTTCGACAGCAGGGCGACCTCCCCGCTGGGCTTGCCCTCAAGCATCAATCGACCCGTCCAGCGGCGCACCGTCGGTCAGGTGCGGGGCGATCTTGTTGTCGAAGGCGGACAGCGCCGAACCGATCGCCATGTGCATGTCGAGGTACTTGTAGGTACCGAGACGGCCGCCGAAGAGCACGTTGCGCTCCTTGGCCTCGACCTTGGCCAGCTCGCGGTACTTCTCCAGCTTGTCGCGGTTCTCCGGGGTGTTGATCGGGTAGTACGGCTCGTCCTCTTCGCCGGCGAACCGGGAGTACTCGCGGAACACCACCGTCTTGTCCGACGGGTAGTACTTGCGCTCCGGGTAGAAGTGCCGGAACTCGATGATCCGGGTGTAGGGCACTTCCTGGTCGTTGTAGTTGACCACCGAGGTGCCCTGGAAGTCTCCGGTGTCGACGACCTCGGACTCGAAGTCGACCGTGCGCCAGGTGAACCGGCCAGCCGAGTAGTTGAAGTAGCGGTCGAGCGGTCCGGTGTAGACGGTCGGCGTGCCGGCCGGGATCCGGTCGCGGACGTCGAAGTAGTCGACGTTCAGCCGCACCTCGATGTTCGGGTTCTCGACCATCTTCTCCAGCCACGCGGTATAGCCGTCGACCGGCAGGCCCTCGTAGGTGTCGTTGAAGTAGCGGTTGTCGAAGGTGTAGCGGACCGGCAGCCGGGTGATGATGTTCGCGCCGAGTTTCTTCGGGTCGTTCTCCCACTGCTTGGCCGTGTAGCCGCGGATGAACGCCTCGTAGAGCGGGCGCCCGATCAGCGAGATCGCCTTCTCCTCGAGGTTCTGCGCGTCGTCGGTGTTGAATTCCGATGACTGCTTGGCGATCAGCTCGCGCGCCTCGTCCGGCGTGTGCGACTTGCCGAAGAACTGGTTGATCAGGCCAAGGTTCATCGGCAGCGGGTAGACCTGGCCCTGGTACTTGGCGAACACCCGGTGCTGGTAGCCGGTGAACTCGGTGAACTGGGTCACGTAGTCCCAGACCCGCTTGTTGGAGGTGTGGAACAGGTGCGCGCCGTAGCGGTGCACCTCGATGCCCGTCTCGGGCTCGGCTTCGGTGTAGGCGTTGCCACCGAGATGGCTGCGGCGCTCCAGGACGAGCACCTTCTTGCCCAGCTGGGTAGCGGCTCGTTCGGCCACGGTCAGACCGAAGAAACCGGAGCCGACTACGATCAGGTCGTAACCGACGAAATCGTCTTCAGTAATCTTTGTGGGGTTCGTGTGCTCGCTCACGGGCGCCCAGGGTACCCACGTACTCGGTGAGCACCGAACCGCCCACTGTATTAACCGCTGTCAGCCCCACCGCCGACCCGTAGGAAGCTGTGCCAACACCGGACACGTTCTGGACCTACCTGAGCACGATCTGTATCTATCTGATCGTGCTGGTGGTCCCTGGTGGCCTGGTCGGCGCCGCTGCCGGGCTGCGCGGCTGGTCGTTGGCCGGGCTCGCGCCGCTGTTCACCTACCTGACCCTTGGCCTGTCCGGGCCGTGGCTGGCGGTGGCCGGCCTGCCGTACAACCCGGGCACCGCGGTGGCGTGCACGCTGCTGCTGGCCGGTGCCGCCTACGGCCTGCGCCGGCTCGCGCTGGCCCGCGGCTGGACCACGGGCGGCCGCGAACGACCACCGGTGGTCTGGACGCGGCGCGCGCATTTCGCGGTCGCCGCCTGCGTGCTGCTGGCCACCGTGCTGTCGGTGATCGTGGTGCTGAACGCCTCCGGCGGGGCGAGCGCGGTCTTCCAACGCTGGGACACCGTCTACCACGCGAACGGCATCCGCTACATCGCCGACACCGGCGACGGCTCGCTGTTCGGCATGAGCAAGATCAACTGGTACCCGGACGGCTCCTACTACCCGAACGCGTATCACCTGGTCGGCGCGCTGGTCTACAAGCTGTCCGGGGCCGCCATCCCGACCGTGCTGAACGCCGTCACGGTGCCGATCGCGGGCATCTTCGCGCTCTCGCTGGTGGCCATGGTCCGCCAGTTCGGCGGCCGCGCGGTGTTCGCCGGCTGCGCCGCGATCGTGGCCGGCGCGGCGACCACCGGGGCCTACGAGTCGGTCTCCAGCGGGCTGCTGCCCTTCGCACTGGGCATCGTGCTCACCCCGCTGTCCGCGGTGGCGCTGGACCGCTTCCTGAACCGGCCCGGCCTGGACACCGGCGTGGTGCTGACCCTGGCCGTGGCCGGCATGCTGCTGGCGCACACCAGCGCGCTGTTCGGCGCGATCCTGTTCGTGCTGCCGCTGATGCTGCAGCGCTGGTGGCGGCGGGAGGGCAAACCGCTGCCGGACCTGGCCAGGCTGATCCCGGTGGGGGTGGCCACCGCGCTGCTGGCGGCGCCGCACCTGCTCGGCGCGATCAGCTTCGGCGCGGGCAGCTACCCGTACAAGCCGTGGGGCTCGGACCTGCCGGTGGGCCGGGCGCTGCTCCAGCTGCTGCAGTTCCGCCAGTTCCTCACCGAGCCGCTGACCTGGCTCTCGATCTTCCTGGTGATCGGCATCCTGACCGTGCGCGGGCTCGGCAGGCTGCGCTGGGTCGGGCTGTCCGCGCTGCTGCTGTCCGGGATCTTCGTGCTGGTCGCCTCCTACGGCGGGCTGTCCTGGGTGATCACCCTGTCCCGGCCGTGGTGGAACGATCGCTACCGGCTGATGGCGCTGGCCGCGATCCCGCTCTGCCTGCTCGCCGGGCACGGCCTCGCCGAGACGCAGCGGCTGCTGGCCAAGACGGTCGGCGGCTGGTCCTGGGTGCGCGACAGCGCGAGCATGCCGGCCAAGCTGCGGATCGCCAGCGCAACCCTGCTGGTGGCCTGCCTCGCCGTGGTGACCAACGGCTTCTACACCAACGCGAACGCGATCGCGGTCGGCTACGCCTACCAGAACTGGCCGGAGTCGGAGAAGGTCGGCCAGATCCCGGTCACCGCGAACGAGGTGGCCGCGATGCTGGCCCTGCAGGAGATCGCGGACCCCGCCGAGATGGTGCTGAACGACCGCCGCGACGGCACCGCCTGGGTGTACGCGATCACCGGCATCCGGCCGGTCGCCGGGCACTACGACCCCGGGGTGCCGCCGCCGGACGCGGCGTATCTCTCCGAGCACTTCCGCGAGTACGACACCGACCCCGAGGTGCGGGCCGCAGTGGAGCGGCTGAACGTGCGCCACGTGCTGCTCGGGCACGGCTCGATCCTGCCCGACATCAAGCGGGCGCCCGGCCTGGAAAACCTGGACGGGCTGCGGTTCCTGCGCCGCGAGTACAGCAACTCCGACGCGGTCGTCTACACCATCCTGCGCTAAATACACAGTCCTGCGCTGAACCCCCGTGCGGCCGGCCGCCCCCGGTCCTTCCGCACGGGGGTCCACCGATCCCCTCCCCAGGATGGATCCGGGCCGCGCCGACACCGGATCCGCCTTCCCTGTGCGTGAAGAACGACGGACGCGGCGGTCGATCCGTTTCCAGAACCCGCCGCTGCCACCCGTTCGTGTGGGCTATCCGGCCTGAAGTCCGGGGAGTACGTCCTCAACCACGCGCTCGAGCACGGCTTCACGGCCTTCGTAGGGCCCGCCGGAGCGCGGCCAGTGCGTGACGATGTCGGTGAAGCCCAGCTCCGCGGCGCGCCCGGCCGCGTCGGCGAACGCGTCCACGCTGGACAGCGAGTACACCGGCGCCGCGTCCAGGCTCAGGTAGCGCTGAATTCTGGCGCCTGCCCGGCCGGTGTGCTCCAACGTGCGGTCGAAGGCGGCGGACCGCTCGGCCACGCCCTTCCACCACTCTTCGAGCGTGTCCGCGCGGCGGCCCTCGGTGATCCAGCCGGCGCCGTGGGTGGCGGCCAGCCGCATGGTGCGCGGGCCGCCCGCGGCGACCAGGAAGCCGAACCGCGGCCGCTGCACCGGGCCGGGCAGGTTGCGGGCGCCCTTGGCGGTGAAGTAGCTGCCGTCGTGGTCGAACCGGTCCTTCACGAGCAGGCCGTCCAGCGCCTCGACGAACTCGATGAACCGGTCGGCCCGCTCCTTGGCGGTCAGCGACGGCCCGCCGAGCACCTGGCCGTCGTAGTGCTCGGAGCTCGATCCCGCGCCGACGCCGAACAAGAACCGGCCGTCGGAGATGTCGTCCAGGGTGTTCAGCTCGCGCATGAACGGCACCGGGTGCCGGAACACCGGGGACGCGACGAAGGTGCCGAGTCTGATCCGCGAGGTGACCATGGCGGCCGCGGTCAGGGTGGGCACCGCACTGAACCACGGCCCGTCGACCAGGCTCCGCCAGCCGAGGTGGTCGTAGGTCCAGGCGTGGTCGAAGCCGTACTCCTCGGCCGCGCGCCACTTGGGCTCGGCCGCCCACCACCGGTCTTCGGGGAGAATCACAATGCCTACGCGCACGCTTGATCACGCTAGTGGTCGCCACCCCCGGCCCGCCCGACGGGAGGTCGGGAACAATGGAGCGGGTGGACAGACCCGAGTTGATCGCATCCGACGTCGACGGCACCCTGCTCGGCCCGATGGAACTGCTGACCGAACGGACCCGCGGTGTGCTGCACCGGGCGGTCGAGGCCGGAGTGCCGGTGGTGCTCGCCACCGGCAGGCCGCCACGCTGGATCCCGGTGGTCGCCACCGCCGCCGGGCTGACCGGCTACGCGGTCTGCGCGAACGGCGCGGTGCTCTACGACATCGGCGAGGACCGGGTGGTCGACGTGCACGGCCTGCTGGAGCCGGCGCTGCTGCACTCCGTGGCCGACGCGCTGGAGACCGCGCTGCCCGGCTGCCGGCTGGCCGCGGAGCGGGTCGGGCGAAGCGCGAACGACCCGGACGTCCGCAACTTCGTGATCGAGCCGAAGTACCACAACCCGTGGGGCGACGGTGAGGGCGAGACTTTCCCGCGCGCCGAGATCCTCGGCCGACCCGCGGTGAAACTGCTGGCCAGCCACGCCGGGATGAACTCCGACGAGATGGCGCTGGCCGCCGGTGAGGTGCTCGACGGCTCGGTGGACATCACCTACTCCTCCCGCGGCGGGCTGATCGAGCTGGCCGCGCACGGGGTGACCAAGGCGACCGGGCTGGCCGAGGTGGTGCGCCGGCTGGACGTGCCGGCGGAACGGGTGATCGCCTTCGGTGACATGCCCAACGACCTGGAGATGCTGCGCTGGGCCGGGCACGGGGTGGCGATGGCGAACGCGCACCCCGAGGTGCTCCGGACCGCGGACGAGATCACCGCGCCCAACTCCGAGGACGGGGTCGCGCAGATCCTCGAACGGTGGTTCTGATCCCGGTTCTTCAGCGCAGCGGCACGCGGGGGCCGGCGGGCGGCGCCGGGTCGAGGCAGCTGTCCAGCGGGGTGACCAGTGAGCAGAACCCGGGCGGGGCGACCAGGCGGTAGCCGTCCGGGACGCCGCCGGCGGTGATCAGCTCGCGGTAGGCCGGCACCGCGTCGGTCGGCCGCCTGGTCAGCGTCGGATCGGTGAGAACGTCCACTGTGTACAGCCCGAACCGCGGCCGGTAGCTGCCCCACTCGTAGTTGTCGGCCAGGCTCCAGTAGTTGTAGCCGATCACGTTGATGCCGTCGGCTTTGGCGCGCTGCAGCCAGAAAACGGTGTCGCGGAGGCTCTGCGCCCGCGTGTAGCCGTCTTCGCGGGGTTTTCCGTTGTCCGTCGGCATTCCGTTCTCCACCACATACAACGGCAGTTCCGGGAACTGTTTCGCATAGCTGCGCAGCGCGTAGTAGATCCCCTCCGGCTGCAGCTTGACCTTCCAGAACTGCGCGGTCGCGGCGTCGATGATGGTGAAATTGTCGAGGCTGAGCCCGTAGTAGTAGTCGAGGCCAATGAAGTCCAGCTTGTCCTGCACCCTGTTCAGGAAGAAAAGGTCGGAGAAACCGTTGAACCCGGACAGGAATGCCTGGTTGCTGGTCACCTTCGCGGCCGGGTCGGCCCGGTGGATCAGGTCGTACGCCTGCCGGTGCGCGGAGACCAGCCTGGACAACATGCCAGGCACCTCCAACGGCCCGATCGCGCCGATCTTCAGCTCGCGCTCCACGAACACCAGCGGCTCGTTTATCGTTACCCACAAGGCATTCGAGCCCTGGTAGCGCTGCACGATCAGCTCCGCGAAGGCCAGCCAGTCTGTCACCGTCTCGTCCGCCGTCCAGCCGCCGCGATCGGCCACCCAGCCCGGGTGCACCCAGTGGTTGAGGGTGATCATCGGGGTCATTCCGGCCGCCTTGACCTGGCGCAGCACGTCATCGTAGAACGCCAGCCCCGCAGCGTCCCAGACCCCCGGCTTCGGTTGCACCCTGGCCCATTCCACGCTGAACCGGAACGTGTTCACCCCCATTTCCTTCGCCAGCCGGATGTCCTCCGGGTAACGATGCAGGAAATCGGCGGAATCGCGATAGGGGTCCGTTTCGCCGGTGCCCGCATAACGCGACCAGTTGCTGTCCGGGGCACTTCCCTCGGACTGGTAGCCGGAAGAGGCGACGCCCCAGTAGAACGACCGCGGCCACGATTCCGCCGCGGCCGCACCGCCGGATGCGGGCAGCAACAAGGCGACGAGTGCCGCCACGGCCAGTACGCGCAAGATCATCCCGGTTCCCTTCCGGTCACCGCCAGGAACCGGGCGGCCAGGCCGTCCAGCACCGAGGCGAGCACGAACTCGAACAACTCGTCGGCTTGCGTGGGTTGTGCATCAGCCGAGAAGGCTTCGACCTTGGGCAATGCGCCGGGCGCTACCCCGCCCAGCGAGCCGGCGGCCACCACCAGCGGATCGATGTCCCCGGCCTGCAGCACCGCGAACCCGCGCACCACGAACGCAATCGCCTGGCAGGAGGCGACCGCGAGCTCGTCCGGAAAACCGGCCTCGGCGGCGACCCGCAGGCCGCCTTCGAAGGCCTTCAGCGCGTTCGGCCCCAGGGTCGGCACCGAGACCAGCAGCGGGGCGATCGCGGGATGCCGGGTGAGCGCGGCCCGGAAGCCGCGCGCGAACCACTCCGCGCGCTCGCGCCAGCCACCCGGCGGCACCGCCGGGTCGACCTCGCCGAGCACCTTCTCCACGACCAGCACGAGCAGCGCGTCGCGGTTCTCCACGTGCCGGTAGAGGGCCGCGGCGGCGGTGTCCAGTTCGGCGGCCACCCGGCGCATGGTGAGCGCGTCCAGTCCCTCGCCGTCCAGCACGCGCAGTGCCGCCTCGGCGATCAGGTCGCGGCTCAGTTTCGGGCGCTCACCGGCCAGGTCCGTCCACCACTCGGCCGAGCCTGGCGCGCTCACGCGAACAACGTTAGCGCCCGCGATCGCCGTTCACAACGGTCGCTACCTGCCGTCGCGGTCCAGTTCGACGGCTTCCTCCGGGGTCGGGGCGGTACCGCCGAGATGCGCCGGCAGCCACCACTTCTCCTCCTCGCTCGCCGGCTTCTCCGGATACTCGGCCTGGATCCGGTCCAGCAACGCGCCCATCCGGCCCCGCAGCTCCTTGGTGAGCACCTCGGCGTCGTCCGCGCGGGTGGGCCGCAGCGGCTCGCCGGCCAGGATCGAGATCGGCACGTGCCGCTTGGTCAGCGTGCGCGGCCTGCCCTTTGTCCACAGCCGCTGCGTGCCCCATAGCGCCATCGGCACCACCGGCACCCCGGCCGCCGCGGCCATCCGCACCGCACCGCTCTTGATCCCCTTGACCGTGAACGAACGGCTGATGGTGGCTTCCGGGAACACCCCGACCACTTCGCCCGCCTTCAGCCGCTCCAGCGCTTCGCGGTAGGACCCGATCCCGGCCTTGCGGTCCACCGGGATGTGGTGCATCCCGCGCATCAGCGGACCGGCGATCCGGTTGTCGAAGATCTCCTTCTTCGCCATGAACCGGACCAGCCGCTTGGCCGGCTGCGCACCGAGGCCGCAGAAGATGAAGTCCAGGTAGCTGACGTGGTTACAGGCGATCACCGCCCCGCCGGTGGCCGGGATGTGTTCGGTGCCCTCGACCCGCAACCGGTTGTCGAGCACGCGGAACATGGTCTTGGCCGCCAGGATGACGGGCGGGTACACGAGCTCAGCCATGCCCGCCAGGTTACGCGACCGTAGGTTGCGGTCAGTGTGATCCGGCATTCAGGACGGACACGGCACGTACCCGAACCGCGGGTCGGCGTCCAGCTCGTTGATCAGCGAACCCGCCTGCTCGCTGCGCGGGTAGACCGCGATCCACTGCCCGGTGCCCTCACGGCGGAAGGTGGCCACCTGGTACCGCCCGGCGTAGACCGGGTCGATCGCGCACCGCTGCCGGTCCGCGTAGCCGTCGGTGCTGGTTACCGCCACCGCGGGCCGCCGGATGTTGACCACGTAGTCGTAGTCGGCGACCAGCGCGCCGGACGGGCCCACCCCCGACGCCGCCCTGGCGATGTACTCGTCGGTGCGGCCGCGCACGTCGACCACGAACACCCTGGTGCCGGCCCGGTAGGACAACGCGCCGTTGGCGTAGGTGGCCACCGCGCTGCCGGACGGCAGCCGCTCGCCGAGCCACCCGCCGATCTCGCCGAGCTCCGCGGCGGCGTTCCGGTTCTCCTCGATCCGCGGCAGCAGTTCCCGCCCGCTGATCGAGACCAGCAACGACAGCCCGACCAGGCCGACCGTGACCACCGGCACCCCGCGGTGCCCGGCGACGGTGCGCCGCGGGCTCGGCGATGGCACCACGCGCCGGGTGCCGATCAGCCCGCAGGCGGCCGCCGCGCCGATCGCGAGCAGCGGCGGCACCGGCAGCAGCCGCCGCCAGGCCGGCAGTTCATCCCCGCCGCCGAGGGTGACGATCACGGTGTACAGCACGGCCGTCACGAAGATCATCCAGACCAGCGAGCGCGCGGCCTTGTCACCGGCGCCCCGCCATCGCGCCAGCACCACCACCGCGATCAGCGCCAGCAGCAGGAAACCCTGGTGCAGCAAGGAGAACCCGGTCAGATACGGCCAGCCGCTGGCCAGCCGCGCGGCCAGGTCGTCACCGGATTCAGCGACCAGCCAGTTCGGCGTGAGATGCCCGTAGTATGTCATCCGCCACGCCGTCCACGGCACCGCGAGCACCAGCGCGCCCAGGGTGTACCCGGCGGGCGCCCACCAGCTCAGCCGCTCCCTGGTCGCGTTCAGCGCCAGCCACAGCCCGGCGACCAGGACCAGCACCGCGCCTTCGAGCGCGGTCATCAGCACCAGCGCGGCCAGCACCCCGGCCACCACCGGGTGCCCGCCGGCGAGCGCGTAGCAGATGCCGAGCACCAGCAGCAGGAACAGCGGAGTCTCGGTGCCGGACGCGCCGTAAGCGGCCAGGCCGGAGGTGCCCGCGGTGAGCGCCGCGGCCACCACGCCGAGTGCGGGCGAGCCGCGCTCGGCCCCGGCCACGATCCGGTTGACCACCAGGTAGGCCAGCAGCACGCAGCCGAGCGCGCAGCACACGCTGAGCACGCTCGCGGTCGCCGCGATGTCGCTGCCGAACAGCGTCTTCGGCAGCGCGATCAGCACCGTCCACAGGAAGCTCGCATAGCCCTCGACGCGCTCGCCGGCGTTGAACACCGCGCCGTTGCCGTCCGCGATGTTCTGCGCGTACCGGAAGGTGATGAAGGCGTCCGGCGGCACCGCCGCGAACAGCAGCTGGTGCACCAGCGAGAAGGCCAGGGTGAGCAGCAGCGCGCCGGTCCGCACCGCCCGGTCGGCCGCGATCCGCGGCCAGGCCACGACCAGCAGCACACCGAGCAACAGCCAGCCGGTGACCACGACCACGATCAACTGCCGCTCACCCCCTCAGGGCGCCGAGAGTGTTATGCACAATCCGGTCGACGGGGGCCGCCCGGAGGGTGGCTCGCGGCGACCGGATGCCGGTGACCCGCGGACGGCAGCTGCAGCCAACGAATGTGCATAACACTCGTACCAAGAGTCCCAGTATTGCGGGGTCAGGGTCGGAGGTCCGCCAGTGCCCGCCGGTCCAGCCGGTACACCGTCACCGTGCCGGACTTGAAGCCGACCGAAATGCCCGGTAGGCCGTCCAGGTACTTCAGCCCCGGCGCCACGGTGTACGTCGGCTCACCCAGCCAGTTGGCCGGCGCGCCGGGCCCGGCGCCCATCACCGGCGCCTGGCTGTCCACGTAGACGTAGGCGATGTTCAGGTCCAGGATCGCCTGGCGGATCTGCGGGTTCTTCGGGTAGTCGTGGAACGACTTGAGCAGCTCGAAGGTGTACGGGATCTGGATGTTGCCCAGGGTCACCACGTTCACCAGCGGAACGGCGTCGTCGATGTAGGCGAAGGTGGACCCGTCGTTGGCGCTGTTCATCACCCGCTGGCCAGGCTGGATGTTCGCGGCGAGCCAGTCGGCGGCCTTGCGGTCGTCGTCGTTGACCCGGACGAACTCCGGCTTCACGTAGCGGGAGGCCACGATCTCGGCGTTGCGGTGCTCGTACGGGATCGCCGCCCAGCCGGTGTAGACCAGCACCACGACCGCGAGCACGGCCGCGGTGACCGGGCCGGGAGCGCGCACCGCGGCGGGCAGCTTCCGCCAGGACCCGACCAGCTTCGCCACCGCCACCGCGGTCACCAGCACGCCGAACGCGGCCAGCACCGGGACGAACAGCGAGACGTGCGCCTGGATCCGGACGTAGGACTTGTAGAAGAACGAGCCGATCAGCGTCGAGCCGATCCCGCTGGCCGGGCTCAGCTTGAAGTCCACGCTGATCAGCAGCCAGAACGCCCACATGCCCAGTGCGCCCCACGCCCGCCTGGTGAGCAGGATCGCGGCCACCCCGAGCAGCGCCATGGTGGCAGCGGCGACCTGGGCGTACATCTGCTTCGAATCGAAGTAGCCGCCATAGGTGAGCATCAGGTTGGTGCCCACCGCGTCCCCGATCGGGGCCGGGCCGATGTCCGGCTGCCAGGAACCGGTACGGGTGGCCTGGCTGAGCGAGCCGAGCACCTGCCCGAGCGCGGCCAGCACGGTCACCACCCCGGCCACCAGCAGCACCGGCCACTGCCCGCGCAGGATCTCGCGGCCGCGTGCGGTGCAGGCTTCGACCACCCAGAACACGACGACGCTGGCGCCGATGGTGGCCACCGAGCTGGGATGCACCGCGAAGACCCCGGCCAGGCCGAGGCCGAGCAGCACCGCGCGCAGCCACTGCCGCCGGCCGATCGTGATCAGCGCCGCGATCAGCCCGGGTGCCAGGCTCATCGCCACCGCGTTCGGCGCGATCCCGCCGTCGTGCAGCAGGTTCACCCCCGGCCGGTACAGGCCGGCCGCGACCAGTGCGGCGATCCCGCCCGCCAGCGCGGTCCACTCCGGACCGACCTTGAGCCGCCGGAAGATCGCCGCGGCCAGCGCCGCGCAGCCGAGCACGAACACCGGCCCGATGACCAGTGCGTTGATCACGTTGAAGCCGACCACCGCGCCGCCGGCAAGGTCACCGGACAGGGCCGCGGTGAGCGGCAGGCCGGACGGGTAGAACGACACCGGACCGCCGGTCAGCAGGTCCAGCGGCAGCAGGTCCCATGGCGCGCCGCGGCCGGTCCGCTCGATGTACGCGGTCAGCCAGGTGTGCGTGATGGTGTCGTGTTCCTGCGGGTAGGTGGCCCAGCCGCCGAGGCCGGTCCGCCACGGCTGGAAGGCCAGCACCATCGCGCCGAGGCAGAGCAGGCCGGCCGCGATCTTGGCGAGCAGCACCAGACGCGGCGGCAGCGACGGCAGGAACGAGGATTCGGTCTCGGCGGGCTCGATCGGCTCGATCGGGACCGCCGACGTCCGCAGCCGACGCCAGGCCAGCAGCAGTACCGCGGCCAGCACCACGGTCAGCACCAGCACCAGCCACGGCGAATAGGGCACGCCGGGAATCGCGGAGACGACCCCGGCCACCACGAACACGCCGATGCTGACCGGCGCGGTCAACGCGGCCAGCCATAGCTTGTCCCGTACCCCGGCCGCGAGCTGCAGCAACAGCCCCGGCACGGCCAGCACGAGCAGCCCGACGAGCGGGTACACGAGGTTCGCGGTGGTCATCGGACTCCCATGGAGGCGGAGGGCGGACAACGCGAAGGCTATTCGGTGCATTCGGACCGGTTAGCCGGGGGTCACGACACCATTGCCGGCACATGTCGTCGGTGCTCAGGGCGCCACCCGGCTAGCCCGAACCCACCACGGAGGTGAAACGATCTCTGGATAGGCTGCGCCTCAATTCGATCTGTCCGGGCCGGTGAAAGATCCTTCCCCGCTCCCGGCGGCGCCGCGGAGGAAAAGTGCCAACCAGTGCAAGCGTGTCGTTGAACGCCGTCACGATCCTGGTCTATCTGCTGGTGCTGCTCTTGCCCGGCGCGGTGGCCGGTGCCGCGGCCGGACTGCGCGGCTGGGTGCTGGCCGGCACCGCCCCGCTGCTGACCTACGCCATCGGCGGCCTCGCCGGGCCGTGGCTTGCTGCCGTGGGATTGCCGTTCAACGGCACCACTTTCGCGGTCTGCACCGCGCTGTTCGCGGCGGTCGGGTTCGGCCTGCGGCTGCTCGCGGTGCGCCGGTTCCGCGCCCGCCACGACGGGGAGAGCCCCGGCGCACCACCGCTGTGGGCCCGGTCCGGCCATTTCGCCGTGCTGGCCTGCCTGATCGTGGCCGGTGCGGTGGGCGCCTACGCGGTGCTCCGGGGACTCGGCCAGTTAGACGCGATCGCGCAGGGCTGGGACGCGGTCTACCACGCCAACGGGATCCGCTACATCGCCGACACCGGCGACGGCTCGCTGGTCGGCACCAGCCACACCAACTGGTACGGCGCGGAGAACGAACTGTTCTACCCGAACGCCTACCACCTGATCTCCGCGCTCGGCTTCCAGCTCACCGGCGCCACCATCCCGGCGATCCTGAACACGAACACCCTGCTGCTGCCGTTCCTGCTGGCGCTGTCCCTGGTGGCGCTGGTGCGCGAGTTCCGCGGCCGCGCGGTGCACGCCGGCGCGGTCGCGCTGGTCGCGGTCGCGCCCGCGATGGGGCTGTACGAGTCGATGGACCGCGGGCCGCTGCTGCCGTTCCTGCTCGGGGTGGCGCTCACCCCGCTCGGCGCGGTCGCCCTGCACCGGTACCTGCAACGGCCGTCGATGGACACCGGTTTCGTCTTCGCGCTGGCCGTGGTGGGCCTGCTCACCGTGCACTCGTCCACCCTGTTCGCCGGCATCCTGTTCGCGCTCCCGATGCTCATCCAGCGCTGGGTGACCGGCGAGAACCGCTGGCGGACGGCCGGCCGTGACCTGCTCGCGCTGCTGGTGGCCGGCGCGGCCAGCGCGGTGGTCGCGGGCATGCAGCTGCTCGGCGCGCTCGGCCTCGCCAGCAGCGAGGTGCCCTACTACGGCTGGGACAACGAGGGCTGGCTCAGCGGCGCGATCGGCACCCTGTTCGCCTTCCAGCACGTCGGGCCGCGCCCCCAGGTGTGGCTCGGTGCCGCGCTGTTCCTCGGCCTGCTGTTCTTCAACCGGCTGAACGGGCTGCGCTGGATCGGCGGCACCGCGCTGCTCAGCGGGCTGCTCTACGTGGCCGTGTCGTCCACCAACGACCCGCTGGTGATGGCCATTTCGCGGCCGTGGTGGGACGACCCGTTCCGGTTCGTCACGATGGCCACGGTGCCGCTGTGCGTGCTGGCCGCGCACGGCCTTGCCGAAGTGCAGGCGTGGGTCCGCGACCGGCTGCCGTTCGCCAGGGAGCGGGCGTACTCCTGGGTGGCCGCCGGGCTGGCGGTGCTGGTGCTCGCCGGGTTCGCCGGCCTCACCGAGGGGCTCTACTACGACTCGAACGCACGCATGGTCTACGGCGGCTACAACCGCCAGGACAAGCACAACATGCCGGTCAGCCCGGACGAGGCGCAGGCGATGCTGGAGCTGGGCAAACGGGCCAAGCCCGGCGAGTGGGCGATGAACGACCGCAACGACGGCACGGTCTGGACCTACGCGATCAGCGGGGTGCGCACCGTCTCCGGGCACTACGACGGCACGCTGCCGCCGGCCGAAGCGATCCTGCTCGGCGACCACTTCCGCGAGTACGAGACGAACCAGGCGGTCCGCGACACGGTCCGGAAGCTGAACGTGCGCTGGGTGATCGTCGGGCACGGCGGGTTCGCCGAGGTGACCGAACCGCTGCCGGGGCTGGTCGGCCTGGACCGGCTGGACTTCCTCGAGCCGGTGTACCGCAACCAGGACTCCCAGGTGTACCGGCTGATCCCCGAACCCGGCGAGCTGTAGAACGGCGAAAAGCCGGCCGCTCGCGGGGCGAATGGCCGGCTTTTCTCGTCGGTACTTACTTGGCTTACTTGGCCCTGGCCGCCTGCAGGCGCGCGGTGAGCGCCGCGCCGCCAGCGGTGAGCAGGTCCGCGACGGTGAACATCACCCGCGAAGCGAGCGCGAAGGCCAGCGCCTGCGGGCCGGAGATCGCGGTGGCGGTGAGCACCGCCACCATCACGACCTCGCGCACCCCCGCGCCGCTGGGCAGGATGAAGGCGAAGGTGCCGGAGGTCATCGCGATCGCCATCGCGCCGACGCAGAGCACGAAACCGTTGAAGCCGGGGGCGCCGACCGAGTTGGCCAGCAGCCACAGGTGCACCCCCTGCAGCGCGTACACGCCGACCAGCGCGAGGAAGACCTTGCCGATCATCTTGTAGGACAGCTGGTGGTCCAGCGGCGGCCGGCGCAGCAGCTTGAGCACCAGCGAGGTGCCCCAGCTCAGGATCTTCGGGTGCAGCGCGGCAAGGCCGAGCGGCAGCAGCACCAGCAGCCACCAGGCGTTCGGGCTGTTCGCGAACACCGCGGGCATGGCCAGGATGGACAGCACCAGCGCGGCCACCACGCCGACGCCGAGGTGCAGCAGCGAGGCGGTGAAGATGCGCGCCCTGGCCAGGCCGGCCTTCTTGCCCAGCTCCATCTGCAGCAGGTACGCCCAGACCGAGCCGGGCACGTACTTGCCCAGCGAGCCGACCAGGTTGATCTGCGCGCCGCGGGCGTAGCCGATCGGCTTGCCGAGGTCGTCCACGATGGTCTGCCAGGCGTACACGCCGACCCCGATGCTGGCGACCAGCGCGACCAGGCTGAGCACCGAGGACTGCCAGGCGATGCCCTGCAGGGTCCGCCAGAACTCGTCCCAGTTCTCGATCAGCGACTTGGCCGCGAAGAAGATCACCACGGCGATGGCAACCCAGCGAGCCGCGTCGATCAGCTTCGCCTTGGTGGACTTGGGGGTGGACTTGGGGGGTTTAGCCGGAGTCGCCTGTTCGCCCGGGCTCGCCTCGGGTTCCACGGTGGTCATCTGGTGTCGCGTCTCCTCATCGGCCACACCGGGCACAATAGGGGGTAACTCAATCGGTCACAGTGACCAGGCGGCTGAATTCGCTGAGCAAATCGTAGCCGTCCCAGATCGCGGAGAACGTCAATGCCTGGCCGAACGGAACAATTCGGTCGACACCACGACCCGCCAAATTACTTGCGAACTCAACCAATTCGTCCCGGCTGAATCCGAATTGACTGACGGTTTGATCTTTTCGCACCACTACGGGCACCAGGTCGTCCAGGGTACGGACGCTGCCGTGGCCGAAGGTACCGGCCCCCAGCCACTCGCGCGGCAGCGCGTCCGGCCCGGTCAGCTCCAGAGTGGCCACCGCGTTGAGGTCCGTGCCAGCGCCGTCGAAGGTGATCTTGCTGATCAGCCCGTCCACCGCGGCGCCGTAGGCCGACACTCGCTTCTGTACCGCCATCGCGGGCTCGGTGACGTGCTGTTTCGCGGCCACGACCTCGGCCAGCAGCCGGCGGAACTGCTGCCCTGCCAGGTCCGCGCCGTCCTGGTCGCCGACCCAGAACACCGCGCGCGGTGAGGAGCAGGCGGCCTGGTCGAACCAGTAGGAGTCGTTGTAGAAGCCCTCGGCCGCGGCCCGTCGCCCCTGCTCGGAGGCCTCCTGCCAGCCGCGCACCGACGCGATCGCGAAGGAGGAGCGGTCCGGGAACGTGAGGTCGCGGGCGTGCGGGGCGAGCGGGTACTGCCGCAGCGCGTTGACCGACGTGTCGCCGCCCCAGATCACGCGCAGGTCGGCGGCTTTGGACAGCGCGCCGCTGATCGCGTCGCTGCGGTCGTAGGTGACCATCCGCTGGGTGCGGGTGATGGTCAGCGCGGTTTCCGGGTCCACTTCGGCCAGCGCGGCGTTCAGCGCCTCCAAGACCGCCTCGGCGGCACCGGCCGAACGGGACGAAACGCGCACCACGTTGTGGTTCCCGGCCAACGCGGACAGCGCCCACGAGTAGACGAAAATGGTGTCCACATTGGCCGGCGGCACGTGGAAGACCAGCCCGCGCGGGAAACGCAGTGCGTCCCCGGACGTGCCAGCGCGGCCGGTTTCCAGCCCGGTCAGCGCCTTGGTGATCTCGCTCTTGCGCAGGAAGAAGCCGAGCGAAGCCAGTTCCGGGAACCGGCGCGCGGTGGCCGGGGCCAGCAGTTTGCGGGCGAACTTGGTGAGGAACCCGACGATCCGCTCGTCGCCGACCTTCAGCCGGCCACCGGGCGGCTCCGCGCGCAGGTCCTCGACCAGCGCGTCCACCTCGACCGGGGCACCCTCGGGAAAACGCTGCGCGAGGCTCATGCCGCAGCCGCCGAGAAAGTGTCCGAGCAGCCACGGGCCTCGGCCTTGGGCAGCCGGCCCAGCACCGAGAAGTGCTTGCCGGGCCAGTCGCCGTCGTCGATGCCGTTGTACACACCGAGGTCCTCGGTCAGCAGGACGTGCCCGGGGTACGAATGCGGCAGAGTGCTCACCACTTCAATGACGCCCGGCTCGCCGACGGGTTGCTCGGCCCAGGTCTCCGGGTTCCGGATCACCACGTCCGCGAAGTCCGGGCAGTACAGCGAGTTGCCCGACGGTCCCTCCAGGAACACCGTGCCGATCTGCTCGATCATCCCGTAGTAGTTGTAGATCCGGTGCAGGCCGGTGTCCTCTTTGAACCGCCGCCGGAACTCGGTGTTGTCCACCGCCCGGTCGATCAGCTTCTTCCAGCCACCGGAGTGGATCAGGATGCCGTTGGACAGGTCCAGCCCGTTGTCCCTGGCCACCTCGTACAGGTACTGCCAGACCATGAAGGTGAACCCGAAGATCAGGAACGGCTGGTCGCCGTGCCGCTCCAGGAAGCCCTTGACCGCCTCGATGTCCGGCCGGTCCTGCTCGTCGAGCACGTAGACGTGCTTGCGGCCGAAGTTGGCCATGCCCAGCACCCCGGCGCCGCGGGCGGAGAAGGAGCGGCGGTTCTTGATGATGCCGACGGTGTCCACCATCAGCATCGGCAGCCGTTCGCCGCCGAGCACGGTCTGCAGGGTGGCGCCGAGCTGCTTGGTCTGCGCGGCCGCGGCGGCCTTGTCCAGGTAGATCCTGGAGGCGCCGGCCCCGGTGGTGCCGGACGAGGTGAGGGTCTTGAACACCTCTTCGTCCGGGATGCTCTTCAGGTCGTGCGTCTTGAACATGCGCACCGGCAGCCACGGCAGGTCGGCGATCCGGTCGAACCCGCCCTCCGGTGCGATGCCCAGCGACGACAGGATCCGGTCGTACCCGGCCGAGTTGGCCCGGTGGTGCGCGGTCAGCTCCGCGAGCTGCGGGAGCAGCGTCGCTTCGCGCTCGGCCTGCGACAGGCTGAACACGGTGTCACTCATGCAAACTCCCTGCTCACGGGTCGTGAGTGAAAAGTGTTGCTCCGGCAACACTTTTCACTCACGACCACGTAGGTCATATCCGCGACTCGAGCGTCCGATAGTCGATCTTGCCGCTGGCCAGCAGCGGCACGGTGTCGATCGGCCGCACGTCGAACCCGCTGGTGTGCAGGTGCAGTCGCTCCGACAGGGCCCTCGACGCGTCCTTGCAGATCGCTTTGTCGGCCCCTTCGGCGAACAGCACGACCTTGTCGCCAGCCGGGACCGCCGCCACCACGTCGATGCCCACCTCTGCGGAACGCACGGCCTGCTCCAGATCATCCAGGTTGACCCGGTTGCCGAAGACCTTGCCGATCCGCTTGAGCCTGCCGGTGATGAACAGGAAGCCGTCTTCGTCGAGATAGCCGAGGTCACCGGTGGCCAGCACGCCGCCGACCTCGTCGCCGTGCGCCAGCTCGGCCTCGGTCTCCGCGTAGCCCATCATCACGTTCGGGCCGCGGTAGACCACCTCGCCGACGATCTTCGGGTGCGTGGTCTCGGACCCGTCGTCACGCCGGATCCCGAAAGTGCCGCCAGGCAGCACGGTGCCTGCGGAGCCGAGCTTCTCGGCCAGCCGCGCGGACGGCACGGTGGCCATCCGCGGCCCGGCCTCGGTCTGCCCATACATCACGAACATCTGGCCGCCGACGGCGGTGATCTTGTCGTTGAACTCGGTCACCAGGTCGGTGCGCAGCTTGCCGCCCGCCTGGGTGAGGGTGCGCAGGCTGGGGTAGGACTCCGGGTCGAACTTGAGCCGCCGGAGCATCTCGTAGTGGTACGGCACTCCGGCCAGCGACGTGGCCTTGTGCTCGTTCACCGCGTCCCAGAAACCGCGGCCGAGCACCCCGGAGGGCTCGATCAGCACGGCCCCGCCCCGGATCAGGTGCGAGTTGAGCACGGAAAGCCCGTAGCTGTAGTGCAGCGGCAGGCTGGTCGGCGCGACCTCGCCGTCGTCGATGCCGAGCACGTCCGCGATGGCGACCGCGTTGGCCAGGATCGCCCGGCGGGACAGCCGGACCAGCTTCGGGTTCCCGGTGGAACCGCTGGTCGGCAGCAGCACCGCCAGGTCGAGGTGCGGCGCGATCCCGTCGGCCGCCGCCCGCACCCAGTGCCCGTCCTGCGCCGTGTACCCGTCCGGTACGGCACCTTCCGGCGCGGACAGCACGGCCGCCGGGCGGAACCGCTCGACCAGGCCGGCCAGCACCTCGGCGTCCAGCGCCTGGTCGATCAGCGCGACCGGCCTGCCGGTCTCGAAGGCGGCCAGGTAGCGCAGCACGCTCGGCAGGTCCACCGCGGTGCGCGCGAACAGCACCCCGGTCGGCAGCGCGGCCAGCTCGGCGCCGACCCGCTCGACCTCGGCGGTCAGCTCCGCACCGGCCAGCGTCCGCGCGGAGGCCACGTCGATCAGCCTGGCTCCATCGCCGAGCAGACTCACAGCACCAAGCCTCCATCGATTCCGAGCACCTGACCGGTGATGAACGACGCGTCGTCGCTGACCAGGAAGCGGATGGCCGCGGCCACCTCTTCGGCCTTGCCGAGCCGCCCGAGCGGGGTCTTCTCCGTGTTGGCGGCCTTCACGTCTTCGCTGAGGCTCTCGGTCAGCGCGGTCTCGATCACCCCTGGCGCGACCGCGTTCACCCTGATCCCGGACCGGCCCAGCTCCTTGGCCGCCGACCGGGCGATATTCGCCACAGCCGCCTTCGAAGCGGCGTACACGGTCTGGCCGGCGCTGCCGTGCTCGCCGACGATCGACGCGAGCACCACGATGGAACCGGTCTTTTTCCGCATCATCGCCCGCGCCGCCGCCTGCACGGTGTGCAGCGTGCCGCTGACGTTGGTGGCCAGCGTGCGGTCCACATCGGCCTCGCGGATCATGCCGAGCAGGCCGCCCTCCATGATCCCGGCGTTGGCGACCACGATGTCCAGCTGCCCGTGCTCCTTGGCCACGCCCTTGACCAGGGTGGCCACGGCCTTGGCGTCGGTCACGTCGAGCTGCTGCCCGCTCACCTGGTTGGACACCGACGCGGCGGCTTCCTTGGCGGCGGCCTCGTCGCGGCCGGTGAGCACCACGGTCGCGCCCGCCCCGGCCAGCGCCCGCACGGTGGCCAGTCCGATTCCCCTGGTGCCGCCGGTGACCAGCGCGACCTTCCCGGAAAGGCTAGTCATTCTTGTTCTTGAGCTCCGTAACCATGTCGACCGCGACCTTGAAGCTGCTCATGTCGATCACCTGGTCGGTGTCGAACTCGACGTCGAACTCGTCCTCGATGGCGGCCACCAGCGCCATGTGCCCGACCGAGTCCCATGCCTCGATGTCGCGGTACTTGAGGTTCACCACGTCCACATCGTCGCCGAGGTCCAGAGCCTGCACGAAGACGTCGCGAAGCTGGTCGTTGAGCGCCATTTTTCCTCGATCTGCTAGTCCGACTGACGGTTCGATGGTAGAGGGCCGACCAGGTCGAGCACGTCCGTGGTCAGGTCGTCGAGGTAGAAGTCGGCACCCTCCGGCGCGTACTTCAACAGCGGGTTACGCACGATCACGCTGAGCAAACCGGCGTCCCGTGCCGACCGCACGTCGTGGTAGGTGTCCCCGACCAGCACCGCGGTCGCCGGATCGGCCCCGAAATGGGCCAGGATCGTGTGCACGCCTTCGGGATCCGGCTTGAGCCGCCGCACGTCCTCGCGGCCGACGACCAGCACCCCCTCGGCGTGCTCGCCGAGCGCGGCGAACACCGAGTCCCTGGTGTTGCGGGTCAGCACGGCCAGGTTGCAGCGGCCCTTCAGCGCGGTGAACCCGGCCGGCGAACCGGCGGTGAACCCGCCGGCCCGCACGGCCTCCAGCTCGTGCTTGCTGACCATGCCGAGGTGCTCGTCGTCACCTTCGTCCAGCCAGCGCTGCAGCTCGTCGCCGATCTTCGCGTCCGGCGCCACGCCCAGCTCGGCCCGCAGCGTGGTCCAGTCCACCGGGAGGTTGAACAGGGTGCCGTCGAAGTCGAAAATCACAGTAGATGACGCCGGCGCCGCGGTCATCGCTCGATGGCCGACCAGTTGTCGCCCTTCACCAGCTTGTAGCCCATGTCGATCATGCGAACCCAGTACAGGTCGTCGGGCAGCGGGTTGTGCACCGGCGGGGTCTCGGTGAGCTTCTTGCCGAGGCCGAGCTGCACGTACATGTCCGGCATGTTCAGCCCGGCGTGCGCGAAGAAGTTGCTGGTGGTGAAGAAGCGGCCGACGTTGATCTCGGTCACCATCGGCACCCCTGCGGCGTTCTCCTTCATGTCCACGCAGAACACGCCGTGCGGCTTGTCCGAAACCGCGCGCACGGAGGCCGCGCCGATCGCGTTCACGTCGTCCCGGTTCACCGTCTTGGCCACCGACGGCGAGGAGCTCTGCCCGCTCGGGGTCAGGTTGCCGAAGATGTACTCGATCCGCTCGCGGGCCTGCGAGGTGATCAGCTCACCCTCGTGCCACAGGCTCTGCCAGGCGAACTCGTGGCCGGGCAGGTACTCGCTGGCCATGAAGTCGCCGTAGTCGAGGCCGCGGAAGGAACGCCAGTAGTCGATCCAGGCGTCGCCCTGGTAGTAGGAGTTGATCGGCAGGCTGGCCCGCGAGCCGGCGCCGCGGATCGCCCGCAGCCACACCCTCGGGTTGATCTCCAGCAGCTTTTCCAGGGACGCCTTGAGGTCCTCCTGGCTGTCGATCTTGATGGCCTCGGGCACCGAGACCCCGTTCGCCTTCATGTGCGCGTTGAACGACATCTTGTCGTGGCACAGCGAGACGGCCTTGGCGTCCGGCAGGAAGGTGGGTGCCTGGAGCTTGTCGCGGTGCTCGGCGAGGAAACCGACCTCGACGTCCGGTTGAGGGTGCACGAAATCGATGCGCTCCGCCTCGATGACCCGGTTGATCGCGTCCACGTAGCCGGGGTCGCTGACCGGCGGAACGAGGTACTTGGCCTCCACGTCCATCAGCTCGAGGTGGTACGGCTTGACGTCGGTGCCGACGACCTCGTACTCGTTGTCCGAGACCGACAGCGCGTCACGGAAGTTGTAGGCGGCGGAACCACCCGCGCCGGTAATGAGAATGCGTGCCATTTCCCTACCCTGTGAAGACCCGCTGAGCAGTCACCACCGGCTGTGAAAGCCGCTGGCGACCGGCGAGTATCGTGACGGCCGCGTCAGTGTCGGCGGTGTGCCGAACCCGGGGGCCGAAGCCATGCCGAGGCACGACTGTACCTGACGCACCGGAAGTGTCCGCCGAGGTGAAAGACTGCTGCATGATACCCATAACCGTGGTCGATGTCCGCGATGCGGAGCCCCTGGTCCTCGAGGTGCTGCGATCCGGCGCCATCGCACAAGGACCGATGGTCAAACGCTTCGAAGAGGCCTTCGCAGCCGTCTCCGGCACAAAGCACGCCGTGGCGGTGAACAACGGCACGACCGCGCTGGTCGCCTCCCTGCAGGCACTCGGCCTGGAGCCGGGTGACGAGGTGATCACTTCGCCGTTCACCTTCGTCGCGACGCTGAACGCCATCCTGGAAGCGGGCGCCACGGTGCGCTTCGCGGACATCCGGCGGGACGACTTCGCGCTCGACCCGGACGCGGTGGCCGCCGCGATCGGCCCGCGGACCAAGGTGCTGATGCCGGTGCACCTCTACGGCCAGACCGCGGACATGGGCAAACTCGCTCCGCTGGCCGCAGAGCACGGGCTGCACCTGGTGGAGGACTCCGCGCAGGCCGTCGGCGCGTCCTTCGACGGGAAGCGGGCGGGTTCGTTCGGGACCGGCTGCTTCTCCTTGTACGCCACCAAGAACATCACCACCGCCGAGGGCGGCGTGATCACCACCGACGACGACGTGCTGGCGGACCGGCTGCGCGTGCTGCGCAACCAGGGCATGCGCGCCCGCTACCAGTACGAGCTGGCCGGGCACAACTACCGGATGACCGACCTGCACGCCGCGGTCGGCATCCCGCAGCTGGAGAAGCTGGACAAGCTGACCGCCGCCCGCCAGCACAACGCGCAGCGGCTGTCCGAGGGCCTGGCCGGCACACCCGGCCTGGAGACCCCGGCCGTGCTGCCCGGCCGCGAGCACGTCTGGCATCAGTACACCGTGCTGGTCGGCCCGCACGCGATGCTGTCGCGCGACGAGCTCGCCGCAGCGCTCACCGAGCGCGGCATCGGCAACGGCGTGTACTACCCGAAGATCGTCTTCGATTACGAGTGCTACCAGGGTCACCCGCTGATCCCCGGTGCGTCCACTTCGGACTTCCCGGTGGCCGCGGCGGTCGCTTCGCAGGCACTTTCCCTGCCTGTCCACCCAGCGCTCTCGGAGTCCGATGTGGACACCGTGATCGCCGCAGTCAGGGAGGTACTGGGCGCGTGACGCATCGCATCGCCCTGGTCGGCACCGGCACCATGGGCTCGCTGCACGCCAGGGTCCTCTCGCAGAACGAGCGGGTCACCCTGTCCAGGGTCATCGACCCGCGCGAGGACGCCGGGCGCGCGGTGGCCGACCGCTTCGACTCGAAGTGGACCCCCGAGATCGGCTCACTGTCCGATGTGGACGCAGTGGTGCTCGCTTCGGCCACCGAGGTGCACCACCAACTCGCGCTGGAGATCCTCGAGCAGGGCAAGCCGCTGCTGGTGGAGAAGCCGGTCTCGAACAGCCTGCCGAAGTCGGAGGAGATCGTCGAGCTGTCCGCGGCCAAGGACGTGCCGCTGATGTGCGGGCTGCTGGAGCGCTACAACCCGGCCGTGATGACGGCCCGCGCGCTGGTCAACGAGCCGGTGCACCTGATGGCACGGCGGCACGGCCCGTACGCGCCGCGGATCAAGACCGGGGTCTCCTGGGACCTGCTGGTGCACGACGTGGACATCGCGATCCAGTTCTTCGGCGGGCTCAGCCCGTCGCGGGTGACCTCCAGCGCGGGCTACTTCCACCCGTCGTCGGTCGAAGGCGCCGAGGACACCATCGAAACGGTGCTCTCGTTCCCCAGCGGGCTGGCCACCGTTTCGGCTTCGCGGCTGGGACAGCGCAAGGTCCGCTCGCTGGTGGTGTCCGAACTGGACCGGCTGATCGAGATCGACCTGCTGCGCCGCGACGTCACGATCTACCGCCACGTGTCGCACGACGCGGCCAGCGCGGACGGTCTCGGCTACCGGCAGCAGACCGTGATCGAGATCCCGGAGCTGGTCTCCGCCCGCGAGCCGCTGGCCACCCAGCTGGACCGCTTCGTCGACCTGCTGGAAGGCAAGGTGGACGCGACCGAGGAACGCGACTCGATCCTGCCGTCACACCGCGTGGTCGCCAGCGTGCTCACCCAGGCCTCCACCCCCGCCTGAACCGCCTTTTTGTCCGTGAAGGGCACCTTGCCTACTTTGAAGGTAGGCAAGGTGCCCTTCACTACGTTCGGCGTGGTTAGCGCAGGGTGGCGGGGAGGGTGGTGAGGCGGGGGCCTTGGATGCCGCCGATGCTGGTCTGCCGGAGTTCGGCGAAGGGGACGGTGAGGCGGGCGCGGGGGAAGTCGGTGCGCAGCACGGTGGCCACCGCGCGCAGTTCCAGTTGGGCGAGCTGGGCGCCGACGCAGTAGTGCGCTCCGGCGCCGAAGGTCAGGTCGGGACCGGCAGGGCGGCCGGGCCGGGTGTTGATGTCCTGGATGTCGACCAGCACGGGCGCCCTGGCCGGCAGCCGCATGCCGGCCAGCTCGAGTTCGGTGGTGGTGTACCGCCAGAGCGTGAAGGGCGCGGGCGGGTGCCGCCGGAGCGTGTCGCGAACCAGCTCGTCGAGCGAGCCCTGACCGGAATCGCCGTCGAGGATGCGTGCGAGCAGGAAGCCGAGGGCGCCGTCGGTGGTGAGCTGGCCGGCGAAGATCAGTGCGAACAGGTGGTAGTGCAACTGCTCTTCGGTGGTTTCCGCGGACATCCGGTCGCGCAGCTCGGCGGCGAAGCCCTGGCCGTCGGCGCGGAGTCCGGAGGCCGCGAGCGCCGCCAGTTCGCCGATCGCCCTGCCCTGGTCCCCCGGCTCACCGCTGAGCATCAGCCGGCAGGCGCCGGCGGCCTGGTCGATGTGCTCCAGCGAAATACCGAGCAGGTCGAACAGCACGGCGAGCGGAAACCGGGTGGTGAAATCGGCCATCAGGTCCACAGCGTCACCGCAGCCGGTGAGCAGTTCCCTGGCGATCGCGTGCACCCTCGGGGAGAACTCGCGGATGCGGCCGGCGTTGAGCAGCGGGGCGTGCGCCTGCCGCAGCCGCTGGTGTTCCGGGCCGTCGAAGGTGGTCAGCGACGGCTGCTCGGCGGCGGTCCGCTCGAGGCCCGCCGTGCGCGGATCCCACTCGAGTGGCGCGCACGCGGGGTCTTTGACGATCTGGGGATGCACGAAGACCTCGCGGGCCAGTACCTCCTCGGTCACGATCCACGCGTGGCCACCGGCCGGGGCGTTCACCCGCACCAGCGGCCCGGCCGCGCGCAGGGCGGCGCGGACCGGATCGGGCTCGGCGATGCCGCGGTCGACCGGGGTGAACGGGTCGACGTCGAGGTGGGGCGCGTCCAGCATGCGGGTTCCCTTCACAAGAAAGTTGCTTCACAGTGAAGTTACCAGTCGAAACGGCTAGGTTGTCAACGCACGCGGTCACCGAACGGAAAGGAATGGCCGATGGAGGAGGCACCGCCGCCCGGCGAGGTCGCCGAGCGCAGCGTCCGGCTGCTCGACGGGCTCCGGGCCTTCGGGGCGAACTACACCGAGTTCACCGGCCGCTTCGCGATCTCACTGGGACTGCACGCGACCGACGCGACGGCCCTGATGGAGATCCTGTACGCCGAGGACAAGGGCGCGCCGCTGTCCCCGACCCGCCTCAGCGAACGCCTTTCGCTGACCACCGGCGCCACCACGAACCTGCTGAACCGCCTCGAACGCCTCGGGCACATCGTCCGCACCCGCGAGCACGCCGACCGGCGCCTGGTGACCCTGCGCAGCAGCGCACGCATCGAAACACCCGCGCGCGAGTTCTTCGGGCCGCTCAACGAGAACCTGCAGGCACTGGTGGCCCAGTACCCCGCCGAGCAGCTAGCACAGTTCGAGGACTTCCTCCGGCGGTTGCAGACGTCCATGAACGAACTGCTCACCGAACAATAACGATCAGCCCTGGAGCTTCCCGAGAATCGCGGACGCGACCTTCTTCGCGGAGGCGCAGGATTCTTCGCCGTCGGACGTCCCGTTGAAGGTGACACTGAATACCTGCCCGGAATCCTCCGGCACCAGCAGCACGTCGATCACGCATGAACTGCCGCGAGGCCGGGTGGAGATCTGTTCGGCCGCGACCCCGTCCACTTCGGTGTTTTCGACCTTCGCATGCACGCCGACCCCGGTCGGCTGCGTGGTGGTCCGGATACCCGAGGAAATGGACACCCGCGGCAGCGGCCCGCCACCCGATGCGAACAGGCACTGCGCGCCTTCCCGTTCCCCGGCACCGAAAACACCGCCCAGCACGCCGGACAGCTCGCCGGGGGTGATGAGGTCACACGAACCCTGCCCGGAAAGTTCCTTGCCGCCGGCGCGTGAACCGCAGGCCGAAAGCAACAAACCAAGGCAGAGCGCGGCGGCCACCCGCGATGAGGTCGTCGCGGTACCCGTCATCCATTGCCCGCACTTCACTTTTCCTCCCCCAGGACGCCCCGCGTAGACCACGGTGGCGTTCGGAGACTAGTGACGACGGCAACGCCTCGCAAGCGATTCAGGAAACGCGGAACACTATTTCCGGAACGTTACTTCCGGAAAACGCGGAACGGTGTTTGGGACACCGTTCCGCGTTTTGTCACATCCACTGATGCGGATTATTCCGCCAATAGGGCGTCAAGAGCGAGGAAGCCCTCGACGACGCCGCTCTCCATGCCGCTGGCGATCATCGCGTCGCGGCCGTCCATGGTGTACACAATGGACACCGCGGTGACCCGGGTGTGGTTGTCGCCCAGTGCTTCGAAGGTCATGGTCTCCAGGCTCACCCCGTCCGGCACGCCCTCGTAGGTGAAGGTCTGCACGATGCGCTCGTTCGGCCGGAGCTCGTGGAACGAGCCGTAGAACGAGGCGATCTCCTCGCCGTCCCGGAACGCCTTGTGGCGCCAGTGGCCACCGGTGCGGGCGTCCCACTCGACGATCTCGGTCGGGGTGTCCTTGGGGCCGAGCCAGCGGGCGACCAGCTCCGGATCGGTCCAGGCGCGGTAGACCCGCTCGACCGGGGCGGCGAACTCGCGGACGATCTTGATGGTCGGCAGCTCGGGGTCGGCCTCGATGCTGGTTTCGAAGTTCACGCTGGTGGTCATGATGCTGCTCCTCGCTGATCGGATTCTGTCGTGGCCAGGTCGTCGAGCAGGGCGTCCAAGCGGCGGAACCGCTCCTCTGCCTGCTTCCGGTAACGCTCTATCCAGGCGGTCATCAGGTCGAAAACCTCCGCTTCCAGGTGGCACGGCCGGCGTTGCGCGTCCCGGCTGCGACTGACCAGGCCGGCGTTCTCCAGCACCTTGAGGTGCTTGGAAACCGCCTGCGCGGACACGTCGTAGGACTCGGCGAGCTGGCCCACCGTGGCGTCCCCGACCGCGAGCCGGGCCACGATGTCCCGCCGGGTCGGATCCCCGAGTGCGGCGAACACCCGGGAGAGCCGGTCTTCGGTCACCCTGCACCTCCCACCGTCTGCAACCATTTGGTTGTAGAAGAGACTCTAGACGTCTCCGAAATGCTTTGTCAACCGTTTGGTTGTAGAAGCCTGCCTCTAGGGTGATCGAGCGCGATCCGAGATCAACCGTGGAGGGCTTGTGCGCCGTCTGTTCGCCGTCATGCCACTGCTGGCCTGCGCGGCCGCCTGCACCTCGAGCCCGCCGCCACCGGCTCCGCCGCCACCGCCAGCCCCCACGACCAGCATCCCGCCCACGATCTGTTCCGAGGCCGGTTTCTCGCTCACCGCGGGCCCGGTGGAACCCGCGCTGGGCCATCGCGCCGCGGTGGTCACACTGACCAACTGCGGTACCCGCGACCTCATCGTGTCCGGCTATCCGGAGGTCGCGGTGCTTGACACCGGGCGCGCTCCGATGGCCGTCACCATCGAGCGCGGATCGTCCTACATGGCGATGGACCCCGGTCCCGCGGATCATCCGGTCGCGCCCGGTGCGCACCTGCTGTCGGTGCTGTCCTGGTCCAACACGGTTACCTACGGCGATACCGCGACCGGGGCCTTCGTGAACGTCATCCCGGTGCCAGGGGAGGCGCCGCAATTACTGGCGGTGGACTCCGACCTCGGCACCACCGGCAAGCTCACCGTGACTGCCTGGGCGCCAAAGCTGAAGACCTAGAGCCGGTAGGCGCGGCTGAAGCGGGCGTAGGCCACCACGTTGTCCAGGTAGCGGCGGGCGGCCGGATCGTAGGCGCCGCCGCAGGTGATCAGCCGCAGTTCCGGCGCGGCGGTGTTGCCGTAGACCGCGTCGGTGGGAAAGGCCGACTTCGCGTAGCTGTCCACCCGGTACACGGTGAACACGGCGATGCTGCCATCGCCGCGGTGCACGATCGCCTCCGCGCCGGGCCGCAGTTCGCGCAGGCGGTGGAACACACCCGGCACATGCTGGTAATCCACATGCCCGGCCAGCACCGCGGGACCGGTCTCGCCCGGGGTGGGGCCGAGGGTGTACCAGCCGGTGGTCTTGGCGTCCCCCGGCACCTGGAGGCTGCGGTCCGGGTTGAGGCCGAGGTCGATGATCGGGCCGGTGCGCACCCCGATGGCCGGCACTTCCAGGGTGCCCGGCTTGGACGGTGGTAGTACCGCGGCGTCGATCGGGACCGGCGGCCGGGTCTGCGCCGGCGGCGGAGGCGGCACCGGTTGCGGGGACGGCGGTGCGGTGGGATCACCGGATGCCGGAACCGGCGCCGGGGCGAGAACGGCCGCCGGCGGCGGTGAGGCCGCAGGCCCAACCGGGGACGGCTGCAGGAACAGCACGATCAACACCACGGTGGCCGCGGCGATACCCGCGGCCACCACCAGGCGGAACTTCACCGCTGGGCGTGGCGGCGCCGGAGCAGCACCCCGCCCGCGGCGAGTCCGGCCAGGGTCAGCCCGCCCAGCGCGAGCAGCCCGCCCTGGCCGTCACCACCGGCGTCACCGCCGCCGGTCTCCACGCCACCGGCCGGCTTGACCGCGACCTGCTCGCCGCTGCTCGACTTGGCCGGCGGCGGGCCGAACTTGGACTCGCAGGCATAACCGTCGCCGTCACCGTCCAGCTTGTGCGGATCCTTCCGGTCCTTTTCCAGTTCGGCCTGAGCTTCGGCCTGGGTGGCGAAATCGTCGCAGTTCTTGTCGACGAGCTTCGCCAGTTCCGGCGCGTTCGAAACCGGGGTGGAAGTCGGCGTCTGCGTCACACTGCTTTCCGCCTGCGCGGCGGAAGGCTCGCCGGGAGTGGTGGCAAAAGCGGCCGCCGGGGCGAGCAGAACCAGACCGCCAACGGCGACCGCCGTGCAGAACACGCGCCGAAACGAAGACATGGAAGTCCTTTCGGAGAATGAGCGACGGGGCACCGTCGCGCGATACCTGCTCAATCTCCGGACGCGGCACGTCCGTTAGCACCCATTCGGTTATCGCAGCGGCAGATCGCCGAGCGGTTATTCGCTGAAATCTCCCGCGGGGGCGCCCCAGGTCGGCGCGTCGCCACGTTCCGCGGCCAGTTTGCGGCGCCGCTCGTTCTCCGCGCGGACGCGCTGGACCTCGGACTCGATGTACTCGTCGTCGTAGCGCTGGAACACCCTGGCCGGGTTGCCGGAGACCAGCGTCCGCGGCGGGACGTCCTTGGCCACCACCGAGTTCGGCTGCACGGTGGCGAAGTCGCCGATGGTCACCCCGGCCATGATCACCACCAGGCCGCCGATGAAGCAGCCCTTGCCGATCTTCACCGGCTTGCGCTCGATCAGGTCGCTGCCGGAATGGTTCTGCAGCGTCATGTTCGCCAGCCAGCTGGAATGCGTGAAGATCATCGTGTTCAGCCCGATGCTGGTGTGCTCGCCGATCTCCAGGCCACCGCTGGCGTCGAGCACCGCGCCTTCGCCGATCCAGCAGTGCTCACCGAGCTTCAGGTTGTCCGGGCTGACGATCTTCGCCCGTTCCCGGATCCGGGTGGTCTCCGGCAGCCCGTAGAACTTCGCCCGCTCGGCGTCGTTCAGGTACTGCCCGACCAGCTCGGTCAGGATCTGCGGACGCAGCTTGTTGCTGCGCTCGTCGTCGAAGAACATCAGGCGGAACTCCCGGTTGGGCTCACGAGGGGGTGTTGGCGATCAGCTTCTCGAAGGTGCGCAGGTGCTCGTCGGCCACCACGTCCAGGCCGAAGTTGTCCCGCACCATGGCGCTCTGCCGCTTCGCGATGACCGCCCGCTGCACCGGGTCGTCCAACAGCTCGATCACGGCCTTGGCCACCGCGGCCGGGTCGTCCGGCGGCACCAGCAGGATGTTCTCCCCGTTGCGCAGCTCGATCCCCGGGTAGTTGTCCAAAGTGGTCGAAGCGATGGTCGCGGTGCCGGACAGCATCGCCTCCAACGAGGCGGTGCCGCAGCCACCG
Organism: Amycolatopsis nigrescens CSC17Ta-90; assembly: GCF_000384315.1. Taxonomy (GTDB): domain Bacteria; phylum Actinomycetota; class Actinomycetes; order Mycobacteriales; family Pseudonocardiaceae; genus Amycolatopsis; species Amycolatopsis nigrescens. The sequence goes on from NZ_ARVW01000001.1 coordinate 3,281,581, forward strand.
TTGAGGTCGTGCGTGACCAGATCCGCGGCCGCGTAGTAGGACGGCACATCCGCCTTCGGCACCGCGCCCTTGACGATGAACCTGTCCCGGACGCCCAGTTCCTCGGCCCGCTTGATGAACTCGTCGTGGTAGACCCTGCCCACCACGACCACCTTCACGTCCGGGTGCTTCTCCAGGATCGCCGGCATCGCGTTCACCAGCGGCAACCGGTCGCGCAGCGGGATGATGTGCCCGAGCGAGACGATCAGCGGCCCGTCCCCGATCTCGTTCTCCGCGCGCACGTCCTTGGTCAGCGGCTTCTCGAACTGACCGGTGTCCACCGCGATCGGGAAGTACTCGGAGTTCTCGTCGCTGGTGGCGTACCGGTGCACGCAGTAGTCGACGCCCTGCTTGTCCAGGATCACGTAGTGCGGCTTGAACAGGCTGAGCACCGGCCGGACCAGCATCGCGTCCAGCATCCGGAAAACGGCGCCGTACAGCTTCTTCTCGCTGATCAGCAGCGTGTGGATGGTGAGCAGGGTGGGAATCTTGCGCTTGCGCGCGTACCAGCCCGCCATCCAGGTCAGGTCGAAGAACTGCCCGTGCAGGTGGATCGCGTCCGGCTTGAACTCGTCCAGCAGCTTGAACAGCTTCCGCCAGTTGCCGGGGCGGACCGAGGCGAAGGTCATGTCGAAGTCGATCGACAGCCCGAGCTGCGGCATCTTCATCGCGGGCAGGCGCACGATCCGGTAGCCGCCGTGCTCCTCCTCCGCCGGCGCGTCACCGTAGGCGGCGGTGACCGCGAGAACCTCGTGCCCGGCGGCGGTGTACTGCTCGGCCAGCGAAGCCGACATGTGCGCACTTCCACCCACGCGCGGCGGGAAGAAGTTGTTCACTACCACGATCCGCATTGATCGTCCCTCCGCCGGCCCGGCCGGGATCTCGGTCGACTCGGTCACTGCTGGAGGCTCAGCTTGACCAGGTCGGTCATGCCCTGCTCGACCGGGATGGTCGGCTCCCAGCCAAGGATCTCCTTGGCCCTGCTGATGTCCGCGGCCCGCCGGGAAACCAGCACGTCGCGCTCGTTGAACTGCGGCTCGACGTGCACGCCGACCGCGTCGATCAGGATCTTGGCCAGGGTGGCGATCGAGGTGTCGATGCCGGTGCCGATGTTGATCGGCAGGTTCGACTTCTCCGACTCCAGCGCGGCGACCACCGAGCGGGCCAGGTCGTGCACGTGCACGAAGTCCATCGACTGCTCGCCCTTGCCGTCGATGATCGGCGGCTGGCCGTTGCGCAGGCGGGTGATGAAGTGGTTGATCACCGAGGTGTAGTACGCCTCGCTCTTCTGGCCGGGGCCGTACACGTTGAAGAAGCGCAGCGCGTTCCAGGAAAGGCCCTTCTGCCGCTCGTAGAAGCCGAGCAGGTCCTCACCGGCGCGCTTGGTGATGCAGTACGGGGTGAGCGGGCGCAGCTTGTCGTCCTCGTGCATCGGCAGCCGCTCCGGGTCGCCGTACACCGAGGCGGTGGACGCGAAGACCAGTCGCTCGACACCCTCGTCCGCGGCGGCCGCGAACACGTTGTGGTTGCCGGTCATGTTGATGTCGATCGACTCGTGCGGGTCGGCGATCGACTTGTTGATCGACACCGTGGCGAAGTGCACCACGTGGCTGCAGCCGCGCATCGCCTCGCGGACCGCGCCGCCGTAGCGGACGTCCTTCTCCACCAGCTCCAGGTTGCCGGTGGCCGCCCATTCCGCCATCCGCGGCCGGTCGCCGCGGGTCATGTTGTCGAACGCGCGGACGTGGTAGCCCTTTTCCATCAGCATCGGGATCACATGACCTGCGATGAACCCGCCGGCACCGGTGAACAGAACGGTCTTCTTGGACATTTGTCGTTTGCTCCTTGTAGCGCTTCAGGCGTGGCGAAGGGTCAGGACAGTTCGGTGACGACCTCGCGGACGACCGTGGCCACCCGCTCGACCTGTGCATCGGTGAGGTTGGAGTGCATCGGGATGGCCAGCTGCCTGGCGAAAACGTCGGCGGAGACCGGCAGCGGCCGCTGCTCGCCGTAGACCGGCTGCAGGTGCGAGGAGTAGGTGCCGAAGTTGCAGCCGATGCCCCGCTCGCGCAGCTTGAGCGCGACCTGGCCGCGGCTGAGCTCCGGCGCGATCATCAGCGCGTAGGTCTGCCACGGGTGCTCCCGGTCCGGCAGCGCCACCGGCACCTCGACGCCGTCCAGTCCGGCGAAGGCGTCGTGGTAGTGCTTCGCGGCCGCGCGGCGGGTGGCCAGCAGTTCCGGCAGCCGGTCCAGCTGCACGTTCATGATCGCGGCCTGCACGTCGGAGAGGCGGAAGTTGAAACCGGCCTCGTGGAAGGTCGGGATGGGCAGCTCGTCACTGCCTTCGCGGTTGAAGGCTGGCTCGATGCCGTAAGTGTGCAGCTTGCGGGCGTGCGCGATCAGGTCCTCGCGGTCGGAGACCAGCGCGCCGCCCTCACCGGCGGTGATGCCCTTGCGGCCGTGGAAGGAGAAGGCGGCGAGGTCGCCGAGGCTGCCGGCCGGCCGGGTCTTGTAGGTGGCGCCGGCGGAGCAGGCGGCGTCTTCGAACAGCCACAGGCCGTGCTTGTCGGCGATCGCGCGGTACTCGTCGAAGTCGCCGGGCTGGCCGAACACGTCGACCGCGAGGATGCCGACGGTGCGCGGGCCGACCAGCGACTCGATGGACGCCGGGTCCGCGTTGAAGGTGTCCGGGCGGATGTCCGCGAAGACCGGGGTGGCCCCGGCCTGCAGCACCGCGTGCCCGGTGGCCGGGAAGGTGTAGTCGCTGACGATCACCTCGTCGCCCGGCTTGACACCGAGCACGCGCAGCCCGAGGTACAGCGCCGAGCCGCAGTTGCTGGTGGTCAAGGCGTGCTGGGTGCCGACGGCCTTGGCGAACCGCTCCTCGAACCTGCGGCAGGCGGGCCCGGCACCGGCGAGCCACCCGGAACGGAAGACCTCGGCCACCGCGGCCAGTTCTTCCTCACCTACGGTGGGCTGGCCGAGCACTATGTTTTCTACCGCCGTGTCTGGGCTGTCAGACATACCTCTCCCGTTGCATTAGGTCAGATCGCAGTGTATTAGAGCTGCCCACCTCGACGATCAGCCCCGTACCTCGACGCTCCGCGGGACGCCGAGGTTGCCCGTGAAAGCTTCGCGTACATCACACCGGCGGCCCCGTGAGCGGGGGATACTGACTCATGCGGTTCGGCATTCTCGGTCCCGTCCACGCCGAACGCGCCGACGGTACCCCGGTCGCGCTCGGCGGCCCGCGCACGCGCGCGCTGGCCGCGCTGCTGCTGGCCCATCCCGGCCGGGTGGTCAGCACCGGTCGCCTGATCGAGGGTCTTTACGGCGAGGCTCCGCCGGAGGGCGCGGCCAACGCGTTGCAGTCCCACGTCTCCCAGCTCCGCCAGGCCCTCGGCGACGCGGGGCTGGTGGAGCTGCATCCGGCGGGTTACCGGCTGGCGGTGGAGCCGGCCGACGTGGACGTGCACCGGTTCGAGGCACTGGCCGCCAAGGGACGGGCGGCGCTGGCGGATGGCGAGTACCGGCGTGCGGTGGAGCAGCTGGCCCAGGCGCTGGAGTTGTGGCGGGGACCCGCGCTGGCCGATATCGCCGCTGTCACCGCCGGGGAGTCGCCGTGGGTGCGGACGCGGGCGGCGGAGCTGGCGGAGACGCGGATGGCGGCGATGGAGGACGCGGCCGAGGCGGAGCTGGGTCTTGGCGGGGATCTGAGCGGGGTGGTGTCGCGGTTGCGCGGGGTGGTGGCGGGGTTTCCGCTGCGGGAAAGGTCATGGGGGCTGCTGATGCGGGCGCTGGCGGCGGCGGGACGCCACGGCGAGGCGCTGGCGGTGTTCGAGCAGGCGCGGCAGGTGCTGGCGGAGGAGCTGGGCGCCGATCCGTCGGCGGAGCTGCGGGCCGCGCACACAGCCGTCCTCCGAGGTAGTGACGGTGGTGACGGTGCTGGCTCGGGGGTGCGCGGGGTGCCCGCGCTGTGGACCAGTTTCGTGGGCCGGGACGAGGAGCTGGCGCGGGTTCGGGAGCTGGTGAAACGGGCCAGGCTGGTGACGCTGACCGGGCCGGGAGGCACCGGGAAGACCCGTCTCGCGATCGAAGCCGCGGCCAGGGCCGATGGACCGGTGTGCTTCGTCGAGCTGGCGGGCCTGACCGAGGGCGGCGAAGTGCCGCAGGCGCTGCTGACCGCGCTGGGGGTGCGCGACACGGTGTCGGCTCGGGTGGGGGAAAGCCCGCCCGCGCCGGTGGAGCGGTTGGTGGCGGTGTTGCGGGAACGGCCGGTGCTGCTGGTGCTGGACAACTGCGAGCACCTCATCGACCCGGTCGCCCACCTGGCCGCCACCCTGCTCACCGGCGCACCCGGCTTGCGGATCTTGGCCACCAGCCGCGAACCCCTCGACCTCCCCGGCGAAACCCGCCACCCCGTCCCCGTCCTCACCGACCACGCCGCCATCCAGTTGTTCACCGACCGAGCACACGCCGCCCGACCCGACCTACCCCACAACCCCCACACCACCGACCTCATCCGCCACATCTGCCNCACCCTCGACGGACTCCCCCTCGCCCTCGAACTCGCCGCCGCCCGCACCCGCACCCTCGCCCTCACCGACATCGCCACCCACCTCGACCACCACCTCAACAACAGATTCGACCTACTCGGCCACGGCACCCGCAACACCGAACACCGCCACCGCACCCTGCACGCCGTCGTCGCCTGGTCCTGGAACCTGCTCACCCCACCCGAACAACAACTCGCCACCCAACTCACCGCCTTCACCGGCGGCGCCACCCTCCACGCCATCACCCACATCACCACCCCACCCCACACCCTCACCCACCTCACCAGCCTCACCGACAAATCCCTACTCACCACCACCGACAACCGCTACCGCATGCTCGACACCATCCGCGCCTTCTGCACCACCCACCTCGACCCCGACCACACCCACCACCTCCACCACACCCACGCCACCTACTACCTCCACCTCGCCCAAACCGCAGACCCCCACCTACGCACCACCCACCAACTCCACTGGCTCACCCAACTCGACACCGACTACCCCAACCTCCACACCGCACTCCGCTGGACCATCGACCACAACACCACCCTCGCCCTCCAACTCGTCAGCGCACTGTCGTCGTACTGGTGGCTGCGCGGTTCGCGGCTGGGCGGCAGGCTCAGCCACCAGCTGCTGGAACGGCTCGGCACCGAGCCGCCGGAAGGCATGGCGGAGGAATACGCGCTCTGCGTGCTCAACGCCGCGCTCGGCACCATCGACCGCACCCCGCTGCGCCGCTACCTGGACGCCGTCGACCCGGCGGTCCTGCTGACCGCACCCCGTCAACCGGTGCTGCACGTGCTCTGGGGCATGGTGCACGGCCCGCCGGAGCCGGACGATCCGGTGCTCCGGCTGCCGGACGAGGTGGTGGGCGACGACCTGTGGGGGCTGGCCGTGCAAGCGCTCGGGGGCGGCCTGCAGAAGCTGTACCTCGGGCAGATCGCCGCCGGCGAGCGTGACCTGGAGATCGCCCTGCGGCGGTGCCGGGACCTGGGCGAACGCTGGAGCACGTCGGTGGCGCTGAGCGAGCTGGCGCTGCTCGCCGGCTGGCGCGGAGCGCACGACCGGGCCCGCGCGCTGGCCGATGAGGCGATCGAGCTGAGCAGCAAGCTCAGCGGCGAAGACGGCGTCGCCGAACAGCTCTGCCGCCGGGCCGAATGCCGGATGTTCGCCGGGGACGAAGACGGCGCCCGCGCGGACTACGAACGGGCCGCCGCGCTGAGCCGCAAACTGGGCTCGGTGCACAACCTGGCGCTCGCCCGGCACGGCCTTGGCGAGCTCGACCGGCGGGCCGGCGACCTGGCCGGGGCGCACCGGCGCTGCACCGAGGCGTTGCGGGAGTGCCCGGCCGGCTGGTTCGGCGCGGACGAGATCCGGGCCGGGCTGCTGGTCACGCTGGGCCGGGTGGCGACGGCCGGCGGCAAGCTCGACGAGGCGAACTTCCGCCTGTCCCAGGCCATCCGCTGCGACGGTTCGCAGGTGGCGGCGAGTTCGATGGAGGCATTGGCCGCGGTCGCACTGGCCGAGGGGGACGGCGGGCGGGCCGCGCGGCTGCTCGGCGCCGGTGCCGGGCTGCGCGGCCTGCCGATCGCCGGAGACCCGGATTCCGCCGCGGTGACGGCCGCCGTCAAGGCGCTGATGGGCGAAGACGCCTTCGACGCGGCCTACGCCGACGGCCTCGCGACCAGGCGCGCGGACGCGCTGACCCTGGCCGGGGTGAGCTCGTCAGCGCGTGGTGCGTGAATCGTCAGCGGCTCCGGCCAGCCTGGCCGCATGACCGAAAACACCAACAGCACCGTGATCGCGGGCGGCCCCGAAGACTTCCTGACCGTCCGGCACCTGACCCTGCGCGGTGACCAGCTGAGCATCGGCCGGGCGCTGGCCGAGGAAGCGCGGACCAGGGCCGGCTGGGCGCCGTCCGCCATCGACCCGGTGCTGAACCGGGCGCGCTGGGCCTGGTTCGAGCGCAACTGGCCGCAGCACTTCGGCAGGCTGTCCGGGATCGCGGCGGCCTACGGGATCGACCCGGAGCGCGACGACGTCTGCCTGGACGGGCTGTCCGGGCTGCCCGCCGGCTCGGGCTGTTCGGCGGCGTGGTGCCCACCTTCGGCCGACGGGCCAGGGCTGCTGGGCCGCAACTACGACTTCTTCACCCTCGGCGCAGGCCAGCTTGGCGCGGTACTCGCCGGTGACCAGTCCGCCGCAGTGCCCGCCGTCGACGGTGAGCTGCCGATGGCCGCGCGGCCGTACGTGCTCACCACCGTGCCGGACGACGGTCTTGCCTCCACCGTGCTGACCATGGCCGAACTGGACGGCTGCATGGAGGGCATCAACGAGGCCGGGCTCAGCGTCGCGCTGCTGCTGGCGGATGTGGAGAACACCGCGAACGCCGGGATGCCGGAGGCGGCGGTGCCGCAGGCCGGGCTGAACACCATCCAGCTCCCCCGCTTCCTGCTGGACACCTGCGAAAACGTGGCGCAGGCCAAGCAGGCCCTGCTCGGCGCGAAGCAGTACGACTTCGGCGTCCCGCTGCACTACATCATCGCCGACGCCGCCGGGGACGCCTTCGTCTGGGAACGCGGCGCGCACGACTCCGAGCACATCGTGGAGGTGGCGGACGGCCCGCTGTGCGTGACGAACCACCCGCTGCACCTGCACCCGGACGTCGACGCGCTGCCCGCCGACAACGCGAACACCTTCCGCACCTACGAACGGCTCGCCACGATCACCAAGGAGGTCTCCGGCGCACCGGGTTCGGACACGCTGCTGCGCGACGCGCTGGACCGGGTGGCCGTGCAGCCGGCGGCCGAGCCGTGGCGCACCCTGTGGCGAACCGTCTTCGACCTCGGCGCCCGCACCATGAGCACCCGCTTCTACCTCGGCGACGAAGCCGGCTACACCGGTGAGCTCGTCTTCGGGACCGGCAGGTGAGCATTTCGAACGCCCGCAAATGGGGCAGCCTGGCGGTCTGCTGCCTGGCGAACCTGCTGATCGCGATCGACATGACCGTGCTGCACCTGGCCATGCCGAGGCTGCTGGAGGACCTGCAGCCCTCGGCGTCGGAGTTCCTGTGGATCTCCGACGTCTACGGGTTCGCGCTGGCCGGGCTGCTGATCACGATGGGCAACCTCGGTGACCGGATCGGCCGCAAGAAGCTGCTGCTGATCGGCTCGGCGGTGTTCGGCTGCGCGTCCGTGCTGACCGCGTTCGCGCCGAGCCCGGAGCTGCTGATCGCGGCGCGGGCACTGCTCGGCGTCTCGGCCGCCACCCTGATGCCGTCCACGCTTTCGTTGCTGCGCAACGTGTTCACCGACCCGAAGGAGCGGACCGCCGCGATCGGGCTGTGGAGCGGGGTGGTCATCCTCGGTTTCGGGGCCGGCCCGGTGATCGCCGGCTCGCTGCTGGCCGAGTTCTGGTGGGGCTCGGTGTTCCTGGTCAACGTGCCGGTGGTGCTGGTCATCCTGGTCGCCGGTGCGCTGGTGCTGCCGGAGTCGCGAAACCCGGCGCCGCACCGGCTCGACCCGCTCAGCGTGCTGCTGTCGGTGGCCGGCATGGTCGGCGTGGTCTACGCCGTCAAGGAGATCGCCTACCAGGGGTTCGACCGGCCGGATGTGCTGGTGGCCGTGGTGGTCGGGATCGGCGGGCTCGGCCTGTTCCTGCGGCGGCAGAGCACGCTGGCGCAGCCGCTGGTGGACGTGCGGCTGTTCCGGCAGCGGGCGTTCTCGGCGACGGTCGGCACCACGATGATCGCGATGTTCGCCCAGCTGGCCATGTCGCTGGCGTTCGCGCAGTACTTCCAGCTGGTGGCGGGCTGGTCCCCGTTGCAGGCGGGGCTGGCCGGGCTGCCCGGCATGGCCGGGGCGCTGGTCGGCGGGGTACTCGCCGGAGTGGGGGTTCAGCGCCTCGGCCGTGGCCCGACGGTGGCCGTCGGGCTTGCGCTCTCCGCGCTCGGGTTCGGCTGGATCGCGCAGGTCGGGGTGGTCCTCGACTACCCGTACCTGGTGGTCGGCATGGTCGTCTCCGGCACCGGGCTGGCGCTCACCCTGACCGTGGCCACCGACACCGTGCTGGCCACGGTGCCGAAGCAGCGGGCCGGCGCGGCCTCGGCGATCTCGGAGACCGCGACGGAGCTGGGCGGCGCGCTCGGGATCGCGATACTGGGCACCGTGCTCGGCGCGGTCTACCGGGGTGCGCTGAACCTGCCGGCCGGGGTGCCCGCCGAGGCGGTGGCGCCGATCCGGGACTCGCTGGGCAGCGCGACGGTCACCGCGGCCGGGTTGCCGGCCCAGCTGGGCGGGCCGGTGCTGGAGACCGCGCGGGAGTCGTTCGTGACCGGTATGCAGGTGACCATGTACTGCTCGGCCGGGCTCGGCGCGCTGCTCGCGGTGAGCGCGCTGTTCACCCTGCGAGGGCTGCCCAAGGTGATCGAAGAACCGACCGAGACCCCGGTGCCCGCCGCCACGTAGGCTTGCTGCCCGTGCGCAGTAACGATCGCAAGAGTGTGCTGGTAGTCGGCGGCGGCATCATCGGACTGGCGGTGGCCTGGGAACTGACCCGCCGCGGTGACCGGGTCACCGTGCTGGAGAAGGAAGACCACTGGGCCGCCCACCAGACCGGGCACAACTCCAACGTGGTGCACGCCGGGCTGTACTACAAGCCGGGCTCCTTCAAGGCCAAGATGTCGGTCGCCGGCAATCGGTCCATTGTGGACTTCGCGCGCGAGCACGGGGTCGGTTTCGAGGTCTGCGGGAAACTGGTGGTCGCCACCTCCGAGGCCGAGTTGCCCGCGCTGAACGTGCTGGCCGAGCGGGCCGAAGCCAACGGCGTGCCGGCCAAGCTGGTCTCCCAGGCCGAGGCGCTGGAGTACGAGCCCGAAGTGGCCTGCGTACAGGCACTGCGCGTGGAGTCCACCGGGATCATCGACTTCCCCGGCGTCTGCGCCGCTCTGGTGCGGCTGCTCGAAGACGCCGGCGCCGAGCTGCGGCTGAACACCCCGGCGCTGGGCATCCGCGCCGGTTCGCGCGGCGGGGTCGAGGTGGCCACCGGCCAGGAGGTGCTGCGCGCGGACGCACTGGTGAACTGCGCGGGCCTGCAGTCCGACCGGGTGGCGCGGCTGGCCGGGCTCACCCCGAAGGCCAGGATCGTGCCGTTCCGCGGTGAGTACTTCGAGCTGCGCCCGGAGCGGCGGCACCTGGTGCGCGGGCTGATCTACCCGGTGCCCGACCCGACCCTGCCGTTCCTCGGCGTGCACCTCACCCGGATGCTCGACGGCAGCGTGCACGCCGGGCCGAACGCGGTGATCGCGCTGCGCCGCGAGGGCTACCGCTGGCGGGACTTCTCCGCCAAGGACCTCAGCGAAGTGGCCCGGTTCTCCGGTGCGTGGCGGCTGGCGAAGAAGTACGCGTACCCGATCGGCCTGGACGAGGTGCTGCGCTCCTTCTCGAAGCGCCGGTTCGCGGCCAGCCTCGCCAAGCTGGTGCCCGCCGTGCAGACCGAGGACATCGTGCGGCACGGCTCCGGCGTGCGGGCGCAGGCGCTGCTGCCGGACGGTTCGATGGTGGACGACTTCCTGATCGAAACCGCCCCGAACCAGGTGCACGTGCTCAACGCGCCGTCCCCGGCCGCCACCAGCGCCCTGGAGATCGCCAAACACGTCGCCGCCGCCGTCTGACGCGCTTCGCGTACGAGCCCAATGTGACGTTTGGTGTCTTCTATTGGCCGAACGTCACGTTGGGCGTGTTCGCTAGGCGGCTGGGAGGCTGGCGCTGAGCAGGGGTAGGGCCTCTTTGAGTTGGTCGCAGCGCTGGGCGACGTCGGTGTCGTGCCCGCTGGTGACCTTCACCGAGGACTTCTCGCCGAACGCGAGCACGGCCGCGCAGTGCTTCTCCGCGCCGCCAGCGCCCGGAAACAGCGCCCACTGGCGGCCGCCGGCGTCGACCTGCTCGGTGGACGTCTCGCCGTAGGACGCGTCCTCGGCGGACCGGTCGGGCATCACCGACACGTAGAACAGCACGAACCCGGTATCCGCCGCCGGTTCCCACTCGCAGCCCGGCGGGGTGTCGGTGCCCGAACGCCCCTTGCCGGTCTTGCGGCCTGCCGGGGCGAGCTTGAGCTCGGCCAGCTGCTCGGGCTTGAGCAGGTCGCAGGGCTCCACCGCGGCCAGCGGGCTGGGCTGGGCCTTGGGCTTCGACGGCAACGGCGGCGCGGGCGCGCCGCCAGGCAGGTGCGACGCGACCTGCGGTGCGGCGGCCTTCGCCAAGTCGCAGGACTTCGTCTTGTCGTCGCTGTTCTCGCTGGACACCTCGACGAACGAGTTCGCGGACAGCTTCACGTACAGCCCGCAGTAGGTCTCGCCGATCAGGTTGAGGTACCGCTCCCAGGTCAGCCCGCCGAGCTGCACCGTCTCGATCGGCTGTTCCGCGCCGCCGCCCTGGTACTCCTCCAGCGACTGGTCGGTGCTGTACAGCACGCCGAGCTCGTCGTCGGTGTCGGCTTCCGGGTCGGTCGGCCGCCACTTGCAGCCGGGTGGCAGCCGCTGCTGCGGCCGGGCCTTCTGGAACTCCGGCGGCGCGTCCACCCCGAGCGCGGACGCCTGCTCGGGCGTGAGCAGCCGGCACGGGTCGTTCGGGTCGGCCGCGGGCTGCGCTGGCGGCTGGCCGGGGGCCGGCAGGGCGCTGCCCGCCGTGGTGCTGGTGCAGCCGCCAACTACGGCCGCCACGACGAGTACCGAAGCCGCGAGGGTGGCACGCCGGAAGTTCACGTCCTGGATCCTCCCCTAGGTGCGCGGGTGTTGCCGCCGGATTACCGAAATCCGGGCCGATCGCCGCGACCGTCTCGGGCGGGTTACGTCGCGTTACCCGGCGATGAAGCCTTGGCCCGGCATCTTCGCAGTTCAGCCGCGTGAACCTAGCGTAGTGGTTACTTCCGGTGGCTGGACGACGAGGAGCGGCACCATGGACCGTGAGCCGCTCGACCCCTGCACGCCGATCGCACCTGCGCAGACCGGGATCGGCGTGGTGACCCCGTTCGACTTCGCGCTGGACCGCGAGCTGTGGCGCTGGGTGCCCGCGCGGGTGACCCTGCACATCACCCGGCTGCCCTACCTGCCGGACCCGGTGACGGTCGGCCAGGCCGCCGCGCTCGGCAACCCGCACGGCGTCCGCCGGGCCACCCGCGACCTGCTGGTGCCGCAGCCCCGCGCGGTCGCGTACTCCTGCACCTCGGGCAGTTTCGTCGGCGGCGCCCGCGGGGAGCGGGCGCTGGTGGACGCCATGCTGGCGGCGGGCGCACCGGCCGCCTGCACCACCTCGGGCGCGCTGGTGCGGGCCTGCGCGGAACTCGGGGTGCGCAAGCTGGCCGTGGTCACGCCCTATGTGGACGAGGTGACCGACCGGCTGCTGGCTTTCCTCGCCGAGTCCGGAGTGCGCACCACCGCCGCGATCGGGCTCGGCCTGCTCGGCGAGATCTGGAAGATGTCCTACGCCGACGTGCTGGCCGCGGCGTCCGGATTGGACACCTCCGGCGCGGACGCGCTGTTCATCAGCTGCACCAACGTGCCGACCTTCGACCTGGTCGCCCCGCTGACGCGGCGGCTGGGCATCCCGGTGCTCACCGCGAACCAGGTCACCATGCACGCCGCGCTGCGCCTCGCCGGTGTCCCCACCGGGCAAATAGCCGGCTATTTGCCCGGTGAGGCAGCGCTCAGCGCACCGGCGTGAGCAGCTCGCGGCCGCCGAGGAACGGCCGCAGCGCCTCGGGCACCCGCACCGAACCGTCCTCGAGCTGGTGGTTCTCCAGGATCGCGACCAGCCAGCGGGTGGTGGCCAGCGTGCCGTTCAGGGTGGCCGCGGTCTGCGGGCGGCCGTTCTCGTCCCGGTAGCGCACGCTGAGCCGCCGGGCCTGGAAGGTGGTGCAGTCCGAGGTCGAGGTCAGCTCGCGGTAGGTCTCCTGCGACGGCACCCACGCCTCGCAGTCGAACTTGCGGGCCGCGCTGGTGCCGAGGTCGCCGGCCGCGGTGTCGATCACCCGGTACGGCACGTCGATCTTGGCCAGCATCTGCTCTTCCCAGCCGAGCAGCCGCTGGTGCTCGGCCTCGGCGTCCTCCGGGCGGCAGAACACGAACATCTCCACCTTGTCGAACTGGTGCACCCGGATGATGCCGCGGGTGTCCTTGCCGTACGAGCCGGCCTCGCGCCGGTAGCAGGACGACCAGCCCGCGTACCGCTTCGGCCCGGCGGAGAGGTCCAAGATCTCGTCCGCGTGGTAGCCGGCCAGCGGCACCTCGGAAGTGCCGACCAGGTACAGGTCGTCGTCGCGCAGCCGGTACACCTCGGCCGAGTGCGCGCCGAGGAAACCGGTCCCGGCCATCACCTCGGGCCGCACCAGCGACGGGGTGATCATCAGCGTCAGGCCGTTCTCGGTGGCCTGCGCGGCGGCCATGTTCAGCAGCGCGAGCTGCAGCTGGGCGCCGATCCCGGTGAGGAAGTAGAACCGCGAGCCGGAGATCTTCGCGCCGCGCTCCATGTCCAGCGCGCCGAGCCCCTCGCAGAGCTCGAGGTGGTCGCGCGGGGTGAAGGCGAACTCGGGCGGCGTGCCGACGTGCTTGAGCACCTCGAAGTCGTCCTCGCCACCGGCCGGCACCCCCGGCCGCACCAGGTTCGGCACCAGCCGGTGCAGCTCGTCGAACTCCTCGGAGGTGACCACCTGCTCCTGCTCGGCGGCCTTGACCTGCGCGGCCAGCTCCTTGCCCTCGGCCAGCAGCGCGTCCCGCTGCTCGCCCTTGGCCCCGCCGATCCGCTTGCCGAGCTGTTTCTGCTCGGCGCGCAGCTTGTCCGCACGGGCGATCGCGGACCTGCGCCGGGAGTCGAGGGAGAGCAGCTTGTCCACCACTGCCTCGTCTTCACCGCGGGCGCGCTGCGAGGCGCGCACGGCATCCGGGTCTTCGCGCAGAATCCTGGGGTCAATCACGAGGACAGAGGGTAGTCGCAGCGGTTCCCGGCCCTCCAGGCAGTTTCCCCGCGGAGTCAGCTCCCGTCGCGGACGAAGCCGGCGACGACCTCGGCCAGCCGTTCACCGGCGTCCTCCTGGAGGAAGTGCCCGGCACTGGTGATCGTGGTGTGCTGCCGTCCCTTGGCACCCCGGTACTCCCGCAGCAGCGGCTCCATCCCCGCGGTGATCGGGTCGCCGTCGCTGAACGCGCACAGCACCGGAAGGTCCGATGTGGACAGTTGGCGGACGGCGGCCCGGTTGGCCTCGGTGGCAGGGTCGTCCGTGCTGGTCGGCACCAGGCCGGGCATCGCGCGCGGGCCCGCCTTGTACATCTCGTTCGGGAACGGCGCGTCGTAGGCGGACTTGACCTCATCGGACAGCTCGGTCCTGGTGCCCGCCTGTACGAACCGGCCGATGTCCATCACCTGCGCGTTCTCCACCGCGTCGTGGAAGGCCCACCAGAGCTTCGGCATGTCGTGGTCACCGGTCGGCAGCCCGGTGTTCGCGGCGACCACCCTGGCGAACCGGTCCGGGTGCTCCGCGGCGAGGCGCAGCCCGATCAGCCCGCCCCAGTCCTGCCCGACCAGCGTGACGTCGCGCAGGTCGAGCGCGTCGAAGGCAAGCGCGCGGGTCCACTCCACATGCCGGGCGTAGCTGTGGTCCGCGATCTCGGCCGGCTTGTCCGAACGACCGAAGCCGACCAGGTCGGGCGCGATCGCGCGCAGCCCGGCGTCGGCAAGCACCGGCAGCATCTTGCGGTAGAGGTAGGACCAGGTCGGCTCGCCGTGCAGCAGCAGCACCACCGGCCCGTCCGGCGGCCCCGCCTCCACGTACGCGTGCCGCAGCAGCCCGCCGTGCGGGTCTTCGATGTCGGCGTACTTCGGGTCGAAGTCGAAGTCGGGCAGGTCGGCGAACCGGTCGTCCGGTGTCCTCAGTAGGCGCACGCCTACCACCCTAGGGGGTGAGCACGGCCGAGTCAGGAAATGCCGACCGCCACCACCAGCCCGAGCGCCAGGTGCGCGGCGGCGACCACGATGGTCACCGGCGCGAACTGCTCGCTCTCGATGGTCGAGCCGACGTCGATCCTGGTCGCCCACTCCAGCAGCCGCACCGCGAGCACCTGCACGATGATGCCGATCAGCCCGTAGGTCAGCGAGGTGATCAGGCCCTCGGTGAGGTCACTCGCCGAGTTGAAGATGGCGACGACCACGATGAAGGCCATCGACAGCAGCCCGGAGGCGGTCACGATCACCGCGTTCGGCAGGCCGCGGCGGACCAGGTCGGACAGCTTGCCGGGGGTGGTCCAGTCGATCGCGTAGAAGCCGATGAACATCAGCAGCAGGCCGACCACACCGTAGAGCAGGATCGCCCCGATGCCTTTGACGAGATCGGTGCCGAAGGTTTCGGACAACGCGAGGGTCGTGCTCACAGGTTCTCCCAGGAATCGCAGAAGTGTCGCGCGTGGATTGTGCCGTCCTGGGAGCTTCTATCACGACTCGGGGATGCGATGTGGGACAAAAGCGGCACCGTCGTCGGTGACCAGACCCGCGGTCTCCCTGATCCCGAGCCCGGCCGCGTTGTCCCCGACGATCCAGGCACCCAGCGCCGGACGGTAGCCGTCGAACTCGGGCAGCGGGTCGAACGCCTGGTAGACGTACCCTTCCGCGCCGTAGACCCCGCCGGTCTGCGTCTCGTAGCCGGTGGCCACGATCTGCACGTTCGCGCCTTCACGGCCCAGCTTCGGCTTGCGCACGTACTCGGTGAGCAGGCCGGGGTCGTCCACGAACGCGGGCAGCAGGTTCGGGTGGCCGGGGTAGTTCTCCCAGAGCACTGCCAGCAGCGTCTTGTTCGACAGCAGCATCTTCCACAGCGGCTCGACCCAGAGCGTCTGCGGCAGCGACGCGGCGACGGACTTGCCGAACTCCTCGTCCACCACCCACTCCCACGGGTAGAGCTTGACCACGGTGTTCATCTGCACCTCTTCGAGGTCGACGAACCGCTTCAGCAGCGGGTCCCAGCCGATCTCCTCGATCGCCAGCCCGACCGTGTCCAGCCCGGCCTCGGCCGCGGTCTCCTGCAGGTACGCGGTGGTGACGTGGTCCTCACCGGTGGGGTCCGCGGTGGACCAGGTGAAGTGCAGTTCGTTGGAGGGCAGCAGGTCCTTGATCTCGGCCCACCGCTCGACCAGCCGCTCGTGGATGGAGTTCCACTGGTCGTCCTCGGGGAACACCTCGGTCTTCCAGTGCCACTGCACCACCGCCGCCTCCAGCAGCGAGGTCGGGGTGTCCGCGTTGTACTCCAGCAGCTTCGCCGGGCTCTTCCCGTCGTAGCGCAGGTCGAACCGCCCGTAGACGTGCGGGTCGCGGCGCTTCCAGGACTCCTCGATGTGCGGCCACACCCACTCCGGGATGCCGAAGTCGGCGTAGCGCTCGGTGAGCACCACGTTCTCCACCGCTTCCAAGCACATCGAGTGCAGAAGCTCGACGTCCGCCTCCACGGAGAGCACTTCGTCCATCTCGAGCACGTAGTGCACCGACTCGTCCCAGTACGGCCGGGACTGCCCGGACTCGTACCGCGCGGGCGTGCCGAACACCAGCCCCTGCTCTTCGACGGTCCGCTGCCAGTCCCGCCGAGGGGTGCTGGAATCCCTGTGCAATTAAGAGCCCCCGCTCTTTCCCGTGCCGCCAGTGCTGCTCTTGCCGCTGATGCCGAGGCCGCCGCGCTGGACGGACTTGCCGGACTTGGTGGTCACGTTCGCGTTCGCCGGCTTGTCGAAGCTGCCGCCGGAGACCCTGCTGCCGACCGCGCCGGTGCCGCCGTAGTTGTAGCGGTACTGCCCGCCGCCCATGAACAGCGGCAGGAACATGAACCCGCCGCTGACGTGCCCGCCGTGGCTGGTGACGTAGGCCTCGTCGCAGTAGTCGTCGTTCTGCACGACGATGTCGTTGCCGTCGGTACAGGAGGCCTGCACGTTCTCCGGCTGCGCGACGGTGTAGTAGGTCGCGACCAACCCGACCAGGCCGACGGTGACCCCGCTGCCGATCAGGATCTTGCGCTTGGTGGCCGACTTGCGGTCCGCCGCCGCCTGCGCGATCTCGCGTTCTTCCTCTTCCTGCAGCGCTTTGCGCCGGGCGCGCTGTTCGGCGACGCTGGGCTCGCGCCGGGTCGCCGACTCGGCGTCCTGAAACCGCATCGAGCCGCGCTGGGGCTGCTGCTCCGGGGTCTGGTCGCCCCCGGGCGTGTTGTCTTCCGTCATCGACCGCTCCATAACCGCTGGCCACCACGAACACGAGCTACTGTGCCTACTGTGCCCTGTGCATCCAGACTAGCCACCCACCGGCGGCCAGGTGCGGCCGACGCAGGCATCATGGAATAGATGTCCGACGAGCCAGGGCGGTTCCGCACCGCCAAGCACACGCTGCGTACCCGGCTGGTGATGGCCGGTGTTTTCGTGGGCGCGTTGCTGGCTCTCGGGCTGAGCGTCACCTTCTCCTGGAGCAATGACGTCAAGGGCGGCGGAGGCGGCGGCAAGGCCGAGATGTCGAAGGCCGCGAAGGAGGCCTTCCACTCGCCCACCGGCAGCTGCCTGACCTGGGCCCAGCCGGACGCCGGCGACATCCACAAGGTGTCCTGCGCCGAGCCGCACCTGTCCGAGGTGACCGGGGTGGTGGACATCGCGGACCGGTATCCGCCGGGTGCGCCCTCGCCGGATCTCCAGCTCTGGCGGGAGATCGCCAACGAACGCTGCACCGACGGCACCGAGGCCTACCTCGGCAAACCGCTGGACCCCGAGGGCAAGCTCACCATCAGCGCGCTCCGCCCCGGCGACGACGAATGGGCCGCCGGCGACCGCCAGCTGCGCTGCGTGCTGCAGTGGGCCGGGCCCGGCGGGAAGCTGCAGACGCTGACCGGGCCGGCCGCGGAACAGCCGCAGTCGAACGTCTGGCCCACCGGGAGCTGCCTGGCGCTGACCGGCAAGGTGCCGGGCGACCCGATCGACTGCGCCCAGCCGCACGCCTACGAGATGGTCGCCGAACTGGATCTGAAGGAGAAGTTCTCCGACTATCCGGACGAGGACGAGCAGAAGGCGTACCTGGACACCGAGTGCAACAAGGCACTTGAGGAATACACCGGCGGCACCGACCTCGCCGCGCAGAAGGTGATCCTGGCCTGGGATCTGCGCTCGCAGGAGAGCTGGGACGCCGGTTCGACCACGGTGAACTGCAAGGTCGGCGCGAAACTGGAGGACGGCAGCGGGCTCGCCCCGGTGACCGGCAGCGTGAAGAAGGCGCCGGACCCGACATCCGCCCCGATGGAGTCGGGCACCGACCAGTCGTCTCC
Organism: Amycolatopsis nigrescens CSC17Ta-90; assembly: GCF_000384315.1. Taxonomy (GTDB): domain Bacteria; phylum Actinomycetota; class Actinomycetes; order Mycobacteriales; family Pseudonocardiaceae; genus Amycolatopsis; species Amycolatopsis nigrescens. Next base: position 3,299,505 of record NZ_ARVW01000001.1, read on the forward strand.
AGCACCGTCCAGCAGTTCGAGCGGCGGATAGCGGATGCCGGTTGAGATGACGTCGACCCGGTTCGACGAGCTGGTCTCCGACGCGCTCGACCAGCTGCCGCCGGAGTTCGCCGAGGCGATGGACAACGTGGTCGTGCTGGTCGAGCCGTACAACGAGGAGGCGCCGGACATCCTGGGCCTCTACCACGGCATTGCGCTGACCGAGCGCACCTCGGACTACGGCGGGGTGCTGCCGGACCGGATCTCCATCTACCGCGAGCCGCTGCTTCAGATGTGCGAGGACGAGGAGCACGTGGTGGAGGAGGTGCTGGTGACCGTGGTGCACGAGGTCGCGCACCATTTCGGCATCGACGACGACCGGCTGCACGAACTCGGCTGGGGCTGAGCGTCAGCATTTCTGCTTGATCAGCAGTCAGTCACGTAACAAATACGCTTCGTATCCCGATGGACTTTTGCGGTAACAGTTGGTCATGCGACGATCGCCTTGAGTGGTTCGCCAAGTTCGGTCTGTCCGGGGGCACGGGATGAACCCAGCGAGGAAGTCGGCGCGCGGCGAACGCCGGCTGAACTGGCTGCTCGCCTCCAGCGCGGTGTCCAACCTCGGCGACGGCATCGGCAAGGTCGCCTTCCCGCTGCTGGCCGCCACGCTCACCCGCGACCCGCTGCTGATCGCCGGCCTGTCCGCCGCCCAGTTCGTGCCCTGGCTGCTGTTCGCCCTGCTGACCGGGGCGATGCTGGACCGGGTGGACCGCCGCCGGGCGGTGCTGGTGGCCAACCTGGTGCGGGCGGTGGTGGTCGGCGCCACCGGGTTGCTGGTGCTGACCGGCTCCGCGTCTATCTGGCTGGTGTACCTGGCGGCGCTGCTGATCGGCACCGCGGAGACGGTGGCGGACAGCGCGGCGAACGTGCTGATCCCGTCGGTGGTCGAGCGGAGCAGGCTGGACGCGGCGAACAGCAAGCTCCAGGGGTGCGAGATCGTCGGCCAGACCTTTCTCGGCGGCCCGATCGGCAGTGTCACCTTCGCCGTGTTCGCCGCCATGCCCTTCCTGTTGAACTCGGTCGGGTTCGCCGTCGCGGCCGCGCTGCTGCTGGGCATGGCGGGCAGCTACCGGCCGCGGCGGCCCGCCGGGGAGCCGGTGCGGCTGCGCACCGAACTGGCCGGCGGGCTGCGCTGGCTGCGGCACAACCCGTTGCTGGTCCGGCTGGTGCTGATCGCCGCGCTGGTCAGCCTGACCACCGAGCTGGCCCAGGCCCAGCTGGTGCTGTACGCGTTGGAGGACCTGCGGCTGAGCCCCGCGGCGTTCGGCCTGCTGGCGCTGGCCGGCGGGCTCGGCGGGCTGGCCGGTGCCGCGGTGGCCCCGGCGCTGATCCGGGCGTGCGGCCGCCATCGCGTGCTGGCCGGCGGGGTGCTGGCGGGTGGGCTGGCGTTCACCGCGATGGGGTTGTGCCGGGTGGCGTCGGTGTCCGCCGCGCTGTTCGGGCTGTTCGCGGCCGCGGTGGTGGCGGTGAACGTGGTGCTCGGTTCGGCGAGGCATTCGCTGGTGCCCGGTGAGCTGCTCGGCAGGGTGCTCGGGGTGTGGCGCACCGCGGTCTGGGGCGCGATCCCGGTCGGGGCGCTGCTCGGCGGCCTGCTCACCCGGTGGCTCGGCGGCCCGGCGTCGACCTTCCTGACCTCCGGTCTGCTTCAGCTGGCGCTGGCCGGTTTCGCCTGGTACTCGCTGCGCGGCTTCTCCTTGGAGAGCCCGCCGGTGCCGGCGCGGCGGGAGCCGGCGGCGCAGGCGGCACCGGTGGCGCGGTACTCGGACCGCTCCGGGTAGCGATCGGCAACGATCCGGCCGCAATCCCGAGGCACCGGCAGCCGGGTGGGGTGGAATGGCAGCTTCCACCCAGGCCAGCGGAGGTTCGATGGATCAGGTGCCCGAGCCCGGCCCGTCCCGCCGCCCGCTGGTGCTCGCCGCACTCGCCGGTTTCGTGCTCGGCAGTGGGGTGCTTGGTCTGTTGTGGTCGCTGTCCGGCCCGTCACCGGGGCCGGCGGAGGACGCCAGGGCCGCCTGCGGTGCGCTGACCAGGGCGGGCGGACTGCCTGAACCCGGCGAGGGCAGGGCGGCGTTGCAGCCGGGTGCGCTGCGTCAGATCACCGCCGCGCGGGAGCTGGCCACCGCGGCCGCCGAGCTGAACGCCACCTACGGCGCGCTCGCCGATCACCTGGACGGGGTCAGCCGGATGGTGGTCAGCCTGAACTTCGCCGACGCCGGTGGGCGGCGGCACCTGGCCAAGGCCCAGGAGCTGTGCTCGCGGCTGTGACGGCTCAGTCGCTGCCCTTCTGGATGGTCTTCACGGTCAGCTGGTTGCCCGGGATCTTGTCGCTGCCGCAGCCGTTGCCGGACATCTCGACGTACTTCGACTCGGTCTCCTGCGGCGGGTAGATCCGCAGCCCGCGCACCAGCTGCGGCTGGCAGACGGTCGGGTCGTAGTTGTGCACGTTCACGAAGCCGACGTCCGCGGACGCGGTCTCGCCCTTGCCGAGGCTGATCGGCTCGCCCTTCTGACCTTCGCGGAACGCGGCCGGGCCGACCTGGTGGCCGTCCTCGCCGCCGACGTAGGAGACCCCGGGGAAGCCCTGGATCTCGCACTTCTGGCCGCTGACGTTCTTGAAGATCAGCGAGCGGTACACGGTGCCGGCCGCGGCGTCGCCCCCGCCGAGTGACACTTCGAGGTCCTTCGCCTTGCACAGCCCGTTGTCCTGCGGCGGGGCCGGCGGCGGCGCCTCGGACGTGGGAGTACCGCTGCTGCTCGGCGTCGAGCTGGGCGCCGAAGAGGACGACGACGCGCTCGGGGTGTCGGTGGCCGTGCTGGCCGGTGGCTGGGCAGCGTTGCCCCCGCCGTCTCCGCACCCGGTGAGTGCGGCGGCCAGTGCCGCCCCGGTCACCGCGAGCCCGACCTGCGAGATCCTGCCTCGTGCCATGATTTTTTCGCCTCCCTGTTCTGGGTGGTTACTACCCGGCAGACGTGCGGTCCACACCTTTGGTTGCGTGGGTACGGTCATGTGGGTGGCCGAAATAACCAGGGAGGATGCTCGTGACGGGATTTAGTCACCAGGCGTGGCAGCACACGGTGAAACTACAACAGGCCGTGCTCGAGCACCCGTTCAACGAGGAGCTCGCGGCGGGTTCGCTGTCCCGCGAGCGGTTCCAGTTCTACCTGGCCCAGGACGCGCGCTACCTGGTCGGTTTCGGCCGCGCGCTGGCCGTCGCCGCCGCCCGCGCACCGGACCCCGGCGATCTGACTTTCTTCGCGGGCGCCGCCAGGGAGTCCGTCGTGGTCGAACGCGCCCTGCACGAGGGCTATTTCGAGCGCTTCGGCCTGAACGAGAGCGACCTGGCCGCGATCGAGACCTCGCCGACCTGCCTCGGCTACACGTCGTACCTGCTGGCCGTGGCGCAGACCGAGGGCTACCCGGAGCTGATCGCTGCCCTGCTGCCGTGTTTCTGGGTGTACCAGCACGTCGGCGAGGACATCCTGCGCCGGCAGCGACCCGGCGTGGAGAACCCTTACCGGGCGTGGATCGACACCTATGCCGACGAGGAGTTCGCCGCCTCGGTGCGCACCTGCCGCCAGGCCGTGGACCGCGCCGCCGCGGCCGCCGACGAAGCCACCCGGCACCGCATGCTGGCCGCCTTCACCCGCGCCAGCGAGTACGAATGGCTCTTCTGGGACTCCGCCTACCGCCTGGAAACCTGGCCCACCGCCCACTTTTTCGGCTAGTCCACCCCCAGCGCGGCCCCCACCCATCCCGGGGGGCGGCCCCGCTCCAGCCTATCGCCACCAAGGCCGCCGGCCGTCGCTGAAAGGCGAGTTGTCCACACGGGCCGGCAACTGTGGACAACCTCGGGGCCAGGCGCCGAGCAGGGGCTCACGGCGCTTTACATCGGTACGCCGCACCAGCTCAGGCAGTGCCAGCCGCCATCGGGACGCGTTTCGAGCACCACCATGCCGGTGTTCGGGATCAGGCCCTCGTCGGCGATCTCCGGGCGGACGTTGTCGGACAGCCATTCCGAGCCGAGCCGGATCGCGCCGCCGTGGCTGACCAGCGCCACGATGCCATCGGGATCCGCCTGCTCGTGCTTGGCCCGCAGCTGCTCGACCGCGCCGACGTAACGGCTGCGCACCTGCTCGCCGGTCTCGCCGCCCGGCATCTCGACGGCGAGGTCGCCGCGGGTCCACGGATGCACCACCGAGGCGTAGATCTCGATCGCCTCCCGGTCCGTGCGGCCTTCGAGATCGCCGACCGAGACCTCCTGCACGCCTTCCACCAGCTGCGTTTCGAAGCCGAGCTTCATGGCCAAGGGCGCGGCGGTCTGCTGCGCCCGGATCGCGTGCGACGCGTAGACGGCCACGATGGGCTGATCGCCGACGGACTCGGCGAGCGCCTCCGCCTGCTCGCGGCCGAGGTCGGTCAGCGGCGGGCCCGGCAGCGCGGTGTCCAGCGCCTTGCGCACGTTCGCGGTGCTCTCCGCGTGCCTGATCAGGTAGAGCCTCAAGCCAGTTCCCCCTTACGAACGGCCGCGACCCAGGTCGCGGCGCTGGTGAAGTCGTCGTTCCCGCCGGCGGGCTCGATGGTGGCCGGGACACCGTCCGCACGCGGATGCGAACCGAGGAAGCGCACGTTGTCGCAACGGCGGCGCAGTGCCGCGAGCGCGTCCCCGATCCGGGGCTCGGCGACATGGCCCTCGAAGTCGATGAAGAACCGGTACTCGCCGAAATTGCCGCGAAGCGGGCGGGCGTCCAGTTTGGTCAGGTTGATCCCGCGGAAGGCGAGCTCGGTGAGCAGTTCGGCCAGGGTGCCGGTCCGGTTGGCCGCCGCGGCCACCACCGACGTCCGATCCGAACCGCTCGGCTCCGGCAGCGGGCCTGGCCGGCGGACCAGCAGGAACCGGGTCTGCGCGTCGTTCTCGTCGGCGACCCCGGTGGCCAGCACCCGCAGCGGGTAGTGCTCCACGGCGACCGGCGCGGTCACCGCGGCGTCGAACTGCCCGCTCTGCACCTCCACCGCCGCCGCGGCGGTGGAGGAGGTGGCCACCGGCGTCGCGCCGGGCAGGTTGTCCTCCAGCCACCGGCGCACCTGCGCAAGCGCATGCGGATGGCTGGCGACGGTCTTGATCTCCGCGCCGTCCGGCCTGGCCAGCACGCTGAAGTGCACCGGCAGCAGCGCCTCCGCCACGGCCACCAGCGGCAGGTCTTCGGCCAAGGAGTCCAAAGTCGCGGTCACCGCGCCTTCGACCGAGTTCTCCACCGGCACACAGGCCGCGTCGGCGTCGCCCGCGCGCACCGCCGCCAGCGCGAGCCGGATGGTTTCGGCAGGCACCAGCTCGTCCTCGGGAGCGAGCACACGCGCGGCCTGTTCGGTAAAAGTCCCCTGCGGCCCGAAATAGGCGATCCTCGACACGCCGCCAGGCTACGCAAACCCGCTGTGTGCACATTCACTCGGACAGCCGGTAGGCAAACCGGTTACGCCGGGTGGCGTTTTTTGCCATGCTGTATGGGTGACCGCCGAATCCGGCACGCACACCACCCGGAAGGGCTCCGGGGAGCAGGCCATACCCCGCACACCGGAACTGGTGCTGTGCGCTGTCGACGAACCGCTGGCCCAAGCCTGGCAGGCCGTGCTGCGCCCACTGGGCGGCTCCGTGCGCGTGCACCGCGGATCGGTCCTCGACGTGCCCGCGCAGGCGGTGGTCAGTCCCGCGAACTCCTACGGCTGGATGCGCGGCGGCATCGACGCCGTCTACGCCCGCGCGTTCCCCGAGGTGGAGCAGAACGTGCGGAGTGCGGTGCTCGCCTACCACGGCGGCGAACTGCCGATCGGTGAAGCGGTCGTGGTGCCCACCGGCGAGCCCTCCCCGGCCTGGCTGATCAGCGCACCGACCATGCGCGAACCCGGTGAGCTGCTGCCCGCGGACACCGTGCACCCCTATCTCGCCGCGCGGGCGGTGTTCCTGCAATGGCGGGACGGCAGGCTCGAACAGGGCTTCGACGTCCGCCGCGTGGTGGACACCATCGCGATGCCCGGCCTCGGCACCGGCGTCGGCGGAGTCTCGCCGGAGACCTGCGCACGCCAGGTCGCCGCCGCCTGGGAAGAGGTCTTCGCCACTCGGTGACCCACCGTCACCCCACCCCGGCAGCGACTGTCCCTTAAGGCCACCATAACGGCATTCAGTGCCGACATGGTGGCCTTAAGGGGCTGCTCCCCCGACTACAGCGAGTGGCGAAAACACGGGCGTGTAGTAAGTCACAGCGCGTTTACCGCAGGTAAGCCCTACCGTTGAAGAGCCGCAATTGCAGCGGCGGCAATGGCTGGAACCGCGTTACGAAGTTGTAGGCATCGGTGCCGACACCGAGTGGAGTGTGCGAATGCCACGGGTCCGCGAACTGAGCCCCTACGTGGAGCTTCACCGGGAACAATGGCGCGAACTGCGGAGATCCACTCCGCTGCCGCTGACCGCGGCGGAACTGGTCCGGCTGCGCGGGCTCGGCGAACAGGTCGACCTTGCCGAGGTCGCCGAGGTCTACCTCCCGCTGTCCCGGCTGATCAACCTCCAGGTCGCGGCAAGGCAGCGGCTGTACGAGGCGACCACCACCTTCCTCGGCGAGGACTGCCGCAACACCAAGGTGCCGTTCGTGATCGGCATCGCGGGCAGTGTCGCGGTCGGCAAGTCGACCACCGCGCGAATCCTGCGCACCCTGCTCGCCCGCTGGCCGGACCACCCCAGGGTCGACCTGGTCACCACGGACGGCTTCCTCTACCCGCGGGCCGAACTGGTGCGCCGCGGCATCATGCACCGCAAGGGCTTCCCGGAGAGCTACGACCGCCGGGCGCTGCTCAGGTTCGTCGCCGAGGTGAAATCCGGGGCGGAAGAGGTCAGCGCGCCGGTCTACTCGCACCTGGCCTACGACATCCTGCCCGGCGAGGAGCAGGTGGTCCGCCGGCCGGACATCCTGATCGTCGAGGGCTTGAACGTGCTGCAGACCGGTCCCCGGCTTACCGTGTCCGACCTGTTCGACTTCTCGATCTACGTGGACGCGCACAACGACGACATCGAACGCTGGTACGTCGAGCGCTTCCTCAAGCTGCGGCACACCGCCTTCGCCGACCCGGCCTCGCATTTCCACCACTTCGCCGGGCTGTCCGACGACGAGGCACGGGCCGAGGGGCTGCACCTGTGGCGCACCATCAACGAGCCCAACCTGGTGGAGAACATCCGGCCGACCCGGCCGCGGGCGACCCTGGTGCTGCGCAAGGACGCCGACCATTCGATCAACCGGGTCCGGCTGCGCAAGCTCTGACCTGGCGCAGCCGCCCGTTGCGCCTAACGGGCGGGCCGGCCCCGCCGGCGGAGGCCATTCGTGGCCCGGCGCGACTTTGGGTGTGCGCGAGGTCGGCCGAACGGCCGATCCCGCTCGGCCAGCGGTAACCGGTTGGCCGATACCGCCATACCCCCTCCGCGGTGACCCTGGTTAGCAAGGAAACACCCCTTGAACCGGAGAGGAGGCGGGCAGATGTTTTCCATCATCCTGACCTGGATAGGCGCCATGCTCGGTATAGCGCTGCTGGTGACGATGGCCTTCGGCGCGTTCATCCTCGATTTCGACGACGCGATCGGCGATCGTCGCGAGAAGGCCGCGGAGCTGGCGAAAAAAGCTTCCGGCAGCACCGCGGCCTGACCGAAACCCGTTATGGAATCGTGAAACTGGCGACACCGTAGGAACCGACCGTCGCGTTCCTGTCCACGCTTCCCGGAATTCCGGGCACCGAACCGGTACTGCTGTGCTGGTGCACCGCGAGTCGCGAGTGTGCCCAGCCCGGGTTGCCGGGATCCCCGTTGTAGCGAGCGATCCACAGCAGCACCCCGTCATCGGCCCATTCGTCCGGCCGCAGGATGGTGGTGAACCAGTTCAGGTTCGCGTACACCAACATGCCCCGCACGCCGGTGCGTTCCCGGAACTGCGCGATGAAGTCGCGGGCGAACGCGTTGGGGTCGCCGAACCCTTCGGCCTCCAGGTCCAGCGCCGGCCAGATACTGCCCGAGCCGAGCAAGCCCCGCTCGGACAACCGGTCCGCGAAATGCGCGACCTGCGCCCCGACGTCCACCGGTCGCGCGAAGTGGTAGCCACCCGCCGCGACCCCGGCTCCGCGGGCGCCGTCGGCGTACCCGGCGGAGGTCGGGTCCACGTAGTCGGTGGACTCGGTCACCTTCAGCACCGCGTAGGTGATGTTGTTGTCCCGCACCGCTTTCCAGTCCTCGACGGACTGGTAGTGGGAGATGTCTATGCCGTAGTCCGTCATCGCCGACCTCCACAGCCTGAGCCTGGGTGTCATTCCACTGTCCCAGCCTGCCGGTGGTCAGCCCGGCCGAGCAGGTGAATTTCACACAGGTGGAGCAGAGATCAGGTAAGCGGGTACCGAGAGTCAGCCCAGCGCGCTCAGCCCCCGGCAGTAGTCCTCCAGATCGAACTCCAGCCGCTCGTCCTCGGTCTGCCGCAGCTGCTCACCGAGCACCCGGCCCAGTTCGAGCAGCACTTCTTCGCGTTCGAGGCCCTTCTCGACCAGCCGCTGCGCGGCCTGCCACACCTCGGGCGGGTCGTTCTCCCAGAGCTGGTCGACCACGGTCGTCTTGACCGCGAGCTCGAACCGCGGCTCCCCGTCGAACTCGTCCCCGGCCAGCGACTCGTGGTACTCCGGGTGCTCGCCGATCACCAGCAGCCGGCGCTGCTCGGGGTCGCCGGGGGAAAGCTCCAGCTCCTCGCCGCCGATCTCGGTGTAGACGGAGGGAATCGCGAACATCCGGCGGTCCAGCAGTTCGGCGACCTCCGCCGGGTCCAGCGGTTCCCCGTCCTCCGTACCGTCCACATCGTCCAGATAAGCGTCCAAAACGGACTCGTCCTGGCCGAACTCCTCCAGGCTCTCCGCGAGCAGATCGGTCAGCGCGGCCACCGCGGTCTCGGACAGGCCGTCCCGCGCGCCGGCCCACTCGGCCCAGCCGAGCAGCACCTCCCCCAGCGCGTCGATCAGCTCGTCATCGAGCTCGTTTTCCGCGTCGGACAAGGCATCCAGGAAGTAGGCCAGTTTTTCCGGGCCGACCCGCAGCGGCCGCCGCGGATCGTGCGCACAGCCGAAGTCGACGATCAGTCCGGCCACCGCGCGGGCCGCCGGGGTGTCCTCGACCTTCTCCGCGGACACCGCGGCGAAGAACTCGGCGACCGCCTCGTCCCGTTGCTCCGCGGTCCATTCGGCGGGCTCCGGTTCCGGTGCCGGCTCCGGCAGGCTCCGCAGGCGCGCCAGTGCCAGCGCGCGGAACCGGATGAAGTCGGCGCTGACCTCGGGGTCCTCGAACCGGTCGGTGGCCGCGAGGCCGTCGGTGAGCAACCGGTTCGCGAACTCGGGCGGGAGCTGCTCGACGGTGACCAGCTCACCGCCCTCCACCGCCTGGTCGCGCATCTCGGCCAGCACCTCGTCCGGCGATTCGACGACCACGACGTCCTTGACCCAGCCGCTGAACTCGGTGAAGTCGACCAGCGCCAGCACCCCGTGCGCGGTCTCGCCCTCGCCGAACACGCACAGCACCGAGGACGCGTCGCCGTACACATCGGAGGTCCGCCAGCACTCGCCGGCGGCGACCTGGGCGAAGCCCGGCGCCCACTCCGGCTCTGGCAGCCCACCGGCGACCACCTTGGCCAGCGCGTCGGCGGCATGCCGGCGCTGGTCGGCGGTCTCGGCCAGCACGCTCAGCGCGGTGAGCAGCGCGGCCGCGGCCGGGTTCGCCTTGCGCTCGGCGAACTCGATCAGCTCGGGGCCGAGATCATCGTCCGCTTCCCACCACTCACCCATGATCTCCGAGGTGAGCAGCTCGACCTGCAGGTGCTCCGGCTCGTTGCCGAGCTCGGCGAAGTCACGCAACACGTCCTTGAAGAAGCCGTTCACACTCTGCTGCGCGTCCTCTTCGTTGGAGGACTGCGTCTTCCGTACACGACTCACCGGGCTCATGGCGCCTATGTTTCCACCGTCCCCGGCGGCCGATCGCGCGGGTCAGCTGTGCGCGATTTTGGGCAGCGCGATCCGCGCGTTCCGCAGCTCGGCGAGCAGCCTTGTCTTGCGCCGGTGGGTTTCCACCAGCTCCGCCAGGTAGCCGGCGAACTCCTCGGGTGTGCCGGCCCGCCGGTGCAGGGTCCGCAGCCGGCGCAGCTCCTTGGCGGCCTGCTGGTAACCCGCGGCGTCCTTCTGCGCGATCAGCTCCTCGACCTGCGCCCGGCACGCCCGAACCAGCTCGCCGGTGTCTTCGGTGTCTGCCGTGTCTTCTGTGTCCTTAATGGACACCGGAGGCACGGCGGGTGCCGGAGGCTCGGTCGACGGACGGGGCTGCCCCTTGTCCTTCACCAGCGCCTTCGCCGCGTGCGCGATCGCTTCGGTGTGCCGCCCGGCGGCCCGCAGCACCCGGACGATCTTGAGACTGACCTCCAGCCGGGGCGGTTTCGCGGACAGGATGGCGACCAGCTCGTCCACGTCACCGGAGATCTCGGCCAGTTCCTCCAGCAGCCGCCCCGCGACCTGGCGGCGCGGATCGTCCTGCGCCGCATCGGTCTCCGCCAGCACTTTGTCCACAGTGGACCGTATCCGGCGCAGCCCGGGTTCACCGAGCGCGGCGGCGAAGGCGGACAGCTCGATCGGCGGCCCGCCCGGCAGCCCGAACTCGATGCCCAGAATCCAGTCGGCGAGCCGGTCCGCCGGCGGCGGATGCGCGGCACAGGCCCGCGCGTACAACGCCACCGCGCGGGCCAGCTCGTCACCGGTCGCGCCGGTCGGGTCGTCCAGCCTGCCCAGCGCCTCGCTGATCTGGTCCACCGCGCGCCTTGCCAGCGGCGCCAGATCGGCCTGGGTACCAGCGTCCAGCAGCCGGCGCAGGGTGTCCAGCACCGGGCCGACCTTGGTCGCGTACGCGGTGGCTTCCTCGTGCGGCACGAGGTCCGGGGACGCGTTGTCCAGCAGCCGATGCGCCTCCGCCACCGCCCCGCCCTGCGCGGCCGCCCGCAGTTCGAGCTCCTGACGCAGCCGCGGGTCCCGGTCCGCCTGCTCGACCAGCAGTTCGGCCAGCGTGGGCACATCGAGCGAGCGCAGGTAGGCACGCAGATCCGGGGACGGGGTCACCTGCCCCATAGTGCCGCACCCGTTCGGCGCTGGCCGACGGCCAACTGCGTACTCTTTTCGGCCTAACCGGCCACCCTCGGTCAGCATTCAGCTCACCGCCGGCACCCGGAGTGAGTCCGCCGGCCGGAAGATCACCTCACGCCGCGCGATCAGCTCGTTGAGCAGGCCCCGCACCACCAGTACCGGCAGGTCCAACCTGCTCGCCGCCTCGGCCACCGAGATCGGCCGCTGGCACAGCCGCAGCAGTCGCTCCAGCTCCGGCGGCAGGCCGGTCTTCGCCCGCACCGGCACCAGCGCGACGACCAGAGTGACCGGCTCCAGGCCGTAGGTGTTCGGCCGGGCCCGGCCGCGCACCATCGCATAGGGCCGCACCAGCGGACCGGCGGCCTCGTCGAAGAACGGCTCGTCACCGGGATTCACAGGCTGTAAGGCGCTTTCGCCGGCCATCCGCCCTCCTCCCGCACCGGGGTGACACGTTTCGGCGGGGGCATGTGCAGGGTGGTCGCGACCCGCCTCGGCCGCGGTGACGGAACGTCGCCGTCGGCCTGGTCCGGCACCGGCTCGGCGGAGAGCAGCTCGCTGCGGATCAGCACGATCGCCCGCACCCCGCCGTAACCGGACTCCTGCAGGGTCACCCCGATCCGGTGCCGGGCGGCCAGGGTGCCCACCACGAACAGGCCGAGCCGCGGCTCGCCGGACAACGCCATCCGGCTGAAGTCCGGTGGACTGTGCAGCAACGCGTTCAGCTCCGCGCGCCGGTCGTCGTCCAGCCCGCAGCCCTGGTCCTCGATCTCGAGCACCAGCCCACGGCCGACCGGGTTGCCGCGCACCTCGACCCCCGCTTCGGAGAACGAGCTGGCGTTGTCGATCAGCTCGGCCAGCAGATGCACCAGGTCGGCCACCACCGAGCCGTCGAGGTACACGTCCGGCACCGCGGTCAGGCCGACCTTCGCGTAGTCCTCGGTCTCCGCGATCGCGCTGCGCACCGCGTCGTCGAGGCGGACCGGGTTGCGCCACTGCCGGGCCGGCCTGGAACCGCCGAGCACCATCAGGTTCTCCGCGTTGCGCCGGGAGCGGGTGGTCAGGTGGTCGAGCTGGAAGAGCAGCTCGAGCTGGCCGGGGTCCTGCTGGTTCCGTTCCGCCTGATCGAGCACCTTCAACTGCCGATGCACGAGCAGCTGGCTGCGGTGCGCCAGGCTGAGGAACACCGCGGTGGCGCCCTTCCTGATCTTGGCCTCCTGCACGGCGGCCGCGATCACGCTCTGCTGCGCCTCGCTGAACCCGTCCGCGACCTGGCCGATCTCGTCCTCGCCGTGGTCGGCGAAGTACACCTCCGCACCGGAGTCCAGCTCCTCGCCGGTGCGCACCCGACCGAGCAGTTCGGGCAGCTGCCGGTCCGCGACCTGCAGGGTTTCGTCGCGCAGCCCGCTCAGCCTGGCGGCCAGCCGGTTCGCCAGCCGGTTTCCGGCCAGGCACACGGCCAGCCCGAAGACCACCAGCGCGGCACCGCCGAGCAGCCCGCCGGTCAACGTGTTCCCGCCGCGGTCGAGCGCCGAGGAAGCCGCCATACCGCCCTGCTGGAGGTACTTCCCGGTGAGCCGGTCGAGCAGGCCGGCCGCGGCCTCCCGCCATTCCGTTTCGGGCACCGGCAGCTTGGGGGTGACGCCTGGCCCGGCGGAGGTCAGCGCGTTCTCCACCGCGACGACCCGCCTGCCGTCGTCCCCGACCAGCAGGCCACCACGATCCAGAATGGCGTGGTAGGCGCCCGTCTCCCCGGCGAACATCCGGAAGTCCTCGCCACCGAGGCTGCCCCGCCCGACGGCCGCGGCCGCAAGTGCATCTGCACGGGCAAAATGTTCGGCGCCAAAAAAAATTCCCAGCGCGGCCGACTGGGACAACGCGAACCGGGCATCGGGTGGCTCGCCCCGTTGCGCGGTCAGCGCGGTGTCGGCGATCTGGTTGTAGAAGGCGTAGGCCTGCGCGGCCGACTGCTGCGCGGTGTCGATCGCCTGCCGCTGCGCGGGCAGCTGGTCGAGCAGCACCCGCAGCTTGCCGACCGCGGTCCTGGTCGCGGTGGCCGGGTCTTCCGCCAGCGTGTCCGCCGGCAGCTCGCGAAAGGCCAGGTCGAGCCGGGTCCGCTGCTCGGTCAGCGCGGCCCTGTTCTCCGCCGGCCTTGCCAGTGCGCGCAGGGTGAGCAGCCGTTCCTCCCGTACCGCGGTGAGGAAGGTCGCGACCGGGGTGATGGTGGCGGCGAACCGGCCTGCCGGGCCGCGGGTCTCACCGGACTGCGCCACCAGCTGGCCGGTCAGCGCGAGCCCGGCGAGCAGCAGGGCGATACCCGGCACGAGTGCGAGTGTTCGCACCCGCGCCTGGAGCGATCGCGCCCTGCCACGCGAGCTCGTTGTGCGCCTCAAGCGGTCCAGACCCTTCCGGCTTCGTCGTCGCACCGGGTCCCCCCGCACCCGACCGCCGGACCGGCGCGAACGCCGCTCCCTCGGCAGAGGTCACGTTATGCAGGCTGCAAATTGCAGTCAACGGAGGTGCCCCATACGGCCGATGGGCGCCCCGTAACCGGTCAGCCCCAGAAAACACCGTCCGGGTTGCGGTCGATCTCCGCCAGCAGCGGCACCGGGGTGTCCGCCTCCGGGAACCCGGGATGGCTGAGCCAGCGGCCGTTGCGGTCCGCCCAGTAAACCGACCATCGGCCGTTCGCGTCATAACGCAGCTGTGCCACCCGCTGCTCGATCCACTCCGAACCGACGTCCCCGGACCACTGCGCCCGCCGTTCGAGAATGGTCACCGAGCCGCCGCGGCGCCGGCATTCCACGCGGATCTCGTCGCGCAACCGAGCGGGTACGCGGCCGGCGCACCACCGTTCGATCTGACGTTGCTGGAACTCGGGTATCGACGACATGCCCACAGTCATACCAACCACCGGCCCGCCCGCCGACGGGCGTGCCGTTCATACTTTCCGATCGTGACACTCGACGAGCTCATCCAGCGCCAGCGCGACTTCGCCGCCGCCCGCGACTGGGAAGGTTTCCACACCCCGAAGAACTTGGTCATGGCGCTGTCCGGCGAGGTCGGCGAACTTTCCGCGCTGTTCCAGTGGCTCACCCCCGACGAGGCCGTCGCCTGCCTCGACGACCCCGACCTCGCCGCGAACGTGCGCGACGAGATCGCCGACGTCACCCTCTACCTGATCCGGCTCGCCGACGTGCTCGGCATCGACCTGATCGCCGCCGCGCGGACGAAGATCGACCGCAACGAGCACCGCTTCCCGCCACTGCACAGCTGAACCCCGGCATACCGGACGGCGTCCGAAGCTACGTCGGAATCGGGCGGAAAATGTGTCGGCCGGATCGGCGGGCGTAGTGGTTCGAATCGATTTCGTGGCCCGCTCGTGATGCTGGGAGTCGGCAAGTAACAACCAGGGGCTTTTCCGCGAGTAGGGAGGACAGTGCGCCGCGATCAGGCGCGAAGAGCTCCGGAGGAGCGCCAGTGAACACCATGCCGTCGCAGGAGTCTATGCCGGGAAAACGGCTGCCGAAATGGCTCAAGATCACGCTCGCCGTGTTCGCCGTGCTTTTCGTGCTCGGCGCGATCTTCGGCAGATCGCCGGACGATCCCCAGCCGGTGGCGGCACCGGTGACCACCTCGGCCACTCCCACCACAACGACGTCTCCTTCTCCGGCGGTCGTCAACGAAAGGGTCACAGCGGTGACCGATGGCCATACCGTTGTGCTCGCCAGCGGGAAAAAGGTGCGCGCGGCGGGTATCCGGGCACCGATTGGTACCGGTTGTTTCCACGACGAAGCCGCTGCCTGGGCGATCGGACAACTGATCGGCCAGGCGATCACGGTCCAGCTGCTGGGGGTTACCGACCAGGCCGGTATCGCGCTGGCTTCGCTCACCACGGCCAACGGCGCCGACTACGCGGCCACCGCGTTGCAGGCCGGCTACGCGAAGTACATTGTGGACGGAGCGTCGGCCGCCGTCGGCTCCTCGCTGCAGACGGCCGAGCGGATCGCCAGCACCGGCGCGCTCGGCCTATGGGGTTCTCCTTGCAAGGGCAACATCGACTCCCCGGCACCGGCCCCGAGCCCGACCGCCGCGGCGTCGGTCCCGAAGGCGACCACGAAAGCCGCCGAGCCCGAACCCGCCACCGAGGCCCCGCCCGCCCGCGAAACCGAGGCACCCGCGGGCTACTACCCGAACTGCGCCGCGGCCAGGGCAGCCGGTGTGGCACCACTGCACCGCGGGGACCCCGGCTACAGCCGCAAACTCGACGCTGACGGCGACGGTGTCGCCTGTGAGCGGAAATGAGTCAGCCGTGCACGGTGTCGCGCTGGTCCGGGATGACCGTGCCGTCGTCGCGCAGCACCGGGCCGGTGGAGCCGTCGGCGTTCTCATACGCGTTGGTGGCACAGGGATACGCGCGGTTCAGCGCGGGTAGCGGCTGGATGAACATCGGGTTGACCGCCCAGCGTCCGTCCGCGTTGTCGTAGGCGCGGCACATCAGCTCGTCCTTGTTGCGGTTGAGCGTGACGCGCACGCCGGTGGCGTCGCGGAGCATGGTGACGTCGGTGGTCGCGTCGCCGCCGGCCAGTGCCTGGCGTTGTGCTTCGGGGGCGGCGTCGAGCTGCGCGGCGCCTTCGATACCGAGGATCTTCTTGTTGATGAAGCACCTTTTGCCGTCGATGTACGGCATGATCGCGTCCGCGCCGTCCGGCAGCCCGCCGCAGCCTTCGAGGTGACCGTTGATGCGGCCGTGGCTGGTGAGGGAGTTGATGCCGATGGTGCGACTTGGCGGGATGCCCACTTCGGCGCTCCACACATCCGCGGTTTCCTTCGGCGACGCGGACACCACCCAGGTCGAGAAGCCAGCCCGGTTCAGCGTCGCGATCAGGTCCTTGATCTCCGGGTAGTAGCGCACCCAGGCCACTTCGGTGCCGGAACCGACGCGCTGGGTGGCGCCGACCGGAGCGCGCAGCGCCTCGTCCCGCGCCGCCCGCGCGATGGCCCGCACCTCGGCCGGCCGGTAGCCGGCGTTGAGTTGCGCGACCCAGGCGTAGCCCGCCTCCATGTACCGGTGGTTGTACCCGGCGAAGACCTCTTCTCCCGAAGTGGTCTTCCCGGACTTGCGCACCGAAAGGATCTCGTCGGCGCAGGCGAAATTCCTGCTGGTGGGCAAGGGAGCACCGGCCGGCACCGCGGTGCCGCAGGCGGCGGCGAGCGCGTCCGCGCCGGCATCGGTGATGAACCTGCTGGTGCTGCGCCAATCCCGCGCCTGCGGTTGCAGCACCTTGTCGTGGCGCAGCATCCAGAAGATGGTCTGGTCGGAGATGTCGTTCTTGATCACGGTGTTGTCCCAGTCGAACACCGCCAGCGGCCGGCCGCCCGTTCCGCACCGGCCGCGCTCGTCGATCACCCGCTGGATCTTCGCCGCGTTGTCGCCGTACCAATGATCCGCGAGCCGTAACTGCGGACATGGCCGCGATTCCACTTCGGACGCACTCGCCGATGCGGGCAGCAACGGTGCGGCCAGTACGGCGGCCACGACCAGCGCCCGCGAAATCCTCGACACCCGGACCTCCTGGATGAACTGCTACTGCATGGGTGCCTGGTCGACCTGGACGTCCAGCTTGAAGTTGCTGCCCTCCACCGAGGTCACCGTGACCGCGACGCCGTATCGGGTGGTCTTGTCGCTGAGCACGCACCGGGTCGTGGTGCCGACCTTGGCATCGATATCGCCTGGGCAGTCGAACTTCTCCGGACGCTGCCCGACCTTCTGCTCGAGCGCCTGGGTCGCGCTCTGCTGCAGATTCTCCTTGGAGATCTTCGAAGTGCTTTCCGTACTGCTGCATCCACCGAGCGCGACGGCCGCCAGCGCCGGCAGGACCAGCATTCCCCGCTTCCACGTAGTCAACATCGCCCGCACTGTAGCGGAGCCGCGCAGGGGTCGCCGATCGCGCGCGCACGAGGTACGGTGCCGGGCACTTCAGGAATTGATCCGCCATTCGGTGGAACCGGATCCGGCGAAGGCCCGTCGAACACCGGGTAGATGTACGGACACCAGCGAGCAACGGCGCAGGCCGGCAGGGGTGAATACGCGATGGACGGATACCACGTCGATCCCGAGGTTTTGAGAACGGCGTCCGGCGCGATCGCCAAGGCGATCGGCAAGGCGGACAAGCTGGAACTGGAGAAGATTTCCGAAGACGCTTCAGCTTTCGGTGACGACTCGGTTTCCGGTGCGCTGGCCGGGTTCTGTTCCACCTGGGAACTCGCGTCGGGAATCCTGCAGCAGCGTTCCGCCTCCGCGGGCGAGGCACTCGACGGCGCGGCCGACGCCTACGTCGAAGAGGACCGGCGGGCCAAGATGCCCGAACCCGAGCCCTCCCCCCAGCCCAGCCCGACGCCCGGCCCGCAAGGAGGCTCCTGATGGCCGCTGAACTCGGTTCCACAGAGGACCCCAAGGAGCTGGTCCCCGGCAATCCGGAGACCGTGAACGGCGCGGCCGACCAGCTGACCGCCAAGGCGAACACGATGAAAACGGTGGCCGACGATCTCGGGAACGTCCGGGTCGACGGCTGGGAGGGCAAGGCGAGCAACGCCTTCTGGGACGGGTTCTCCGGCGAGAAGCCGAACTGGATGCGCGGCCACGACTCGATGACCGCCGCCGCGAAGACGCTGACCAGCCACGCCAGCACGCTGACCTGGGCACAGGGCCAGGCCACCGAGGCGATCGCGCTGTGGAAAGAGGGCGAGGCGGCGACCAAGAAGGCGAAGGCCGAGTTCGACGCCGACCCGGCCAACGCGGGCACGCCCGCGCCGGGCGGCACGGTCAAGCCCGCCTTCAACGACCCCGGCGAGGCCAAGCGCGCGGAGGCGCGGGAGATGCTGAGCGAGGCCCGCCGCCAGCTCAAGGAAGCCGGCAGCACGAACGGCAAGGCCATCGAGAACGAGGGCGGCAAGGGGCCGGGTGCGCCGAGCTGGCTGTCCGGACCGGCCGCGTTCGTGGACAAGGCCGGTGCCGGGAAGACCAACATCGGCAAGACCTTCAAAGAGCACACGCTGCTCAACGAGGCCGAAAAGGACTCCAAGACCGGCGACAAGTTCGGCAAGTACAAGGAGTTCGGCGACAAGTTCGAGGACAAGAAGGGCCCGGACGTCAAGGTCGCCCTCGGCGAGTGGAGCAAGGAAGCCAACCTGTTCAAGGTGGACGCCAAGGGCGCCACCCAGCTCGGGGACGTCACCATCGCCGGTTCCGCCGAGGCGAAGGTGGGCGCGGAGGTCGGCGCGTCCGGTTCGATCGGCCGGGACGGCATCTCCGGCGAGGTCAAGGCCAGCGCGGGCGCCACCGCTTCGGCGCAGGGCTCGGCGATCTACGGTCCGGCCGAGGTCGGCGGTTCGGCGAAGGCGTTCGCCGGTGCCGAGGCGCAGGCGAGCGGCTCGGTCGGCCCCGACGGCGTGAAGGCCGGAGCCAGCGCGTTCGCGGGTGCGCGGGCCGAAGGCGAAGTGCATGCTGATGTCGGCGGTGTCGGTGCCGGTGTGAAGGGCGAGGCATGGGCCGGGGTCGGCGCCGAGGCGAACGTGCAGGCCGGGTTCGAGGACGGCAAGTTCAAGATCGGCGGCGAGGCCGGCGTCGGTCTCGGCATCGGCGGCAAGATCGGCGGCGAGATCACCATCGACCCGGGCAAGATCGCGGACACCGTTGGCGACGCGGCCGGTGCGGTTGGCGACGCGGTCGGCGACGCCGCGTCGGCGATCAACCCGTTCGACTGAGCCGGCCGCCGCGGAACGTAACCAACGTCTGGAGCATTCACCATGGTCACGCAGCTTCCCGTGCGTATCGAGTTCAGCCTGCCCGACGGCTGGACCCCGGCGCCGCCCGACGAGGTCGGCGCGTCCGGCGCCGCCTTTGTCGCGCTGCACCGGGCCTCGGTCGACGGGTTCACCGCGAACATCACCATCGCCGGTCAGTACCGGCCGGACGAAACCACCCTGGATGAGCTGGCGGACGAGTCGGTCCAGCGGCTACAGGAGACCTCCGGCGCCGTGCACCTGCGCGACCGCAGGCAGGTCGGCTCGCCGGAGGCACCGGGCCTGACCCAGGTGCTGGACCTCACCGCCTCGGTCGACAACCGGCCGCTGCAGCTGGTCCAGGTGCAGGTTTACGTGTCCATGCAGGATGTGCACAACCCGGCCGAGCGGGCGGTGATCGAGCTGGTGCTCACCTGCAAGCCGAGCCAGCTCGACGCGGTGCTCGAGGACTTCCAGAAGTTCGTCAGCACGGTCCGACCGGAGCAGGGCGCCGGGCCGAGCGGCAACGGCACTCCCGCCTGAGGCGCTGACGAACTTTCAGCGCAGCGCGTCGGGTGCGACGCGATCGAGCAGGTCGCACAGGTAGTCGAGGACGGGTTCGACCGACACCGGGTCGAACCTGTCCTTCTGCTCGAACCAGGTCAGCAGGTGGCCGCCCTCGAACCGGAACGGCAGCTCCCGCGCCCGCCGGTCGCCGAGCAGCCACTGCCGGTTCGGCGCGGTCAGCACGTCGGCGGTGAACCGGTCGTCCTCCGAGGCGACGGTGAACACCTGGTCGAACTCGGCGTCGCCGGTGGTGAACTTCCGCATCGCCTGCGCCTTCTGCATGGCGATCACCTGCAGCTGCGGCCGTGGCACCGGCAGGCCAATGGTGAAGACCCGGTAGTAGCGCTGGTAGCCGCCTCCGTCGCCGGTGTAGGAGGACGTGTCCGTGACGTACTGCAGGCAGCTGAACTCCCGGCCGCGGTAGGTGCCGCTGACCAGCTGCAACGCGCGGTGACCGCGGGCGCCACCGAACGGCAGTCCGGAGAACTGGTCCAGGTAGCCGACGTTCTCCGGCTGATAGCTCCAGCCGCGCTCGGCGGCCAGCGCGGCGAGATCGCCGCCGACGGTCTCGTCACGCATGGTCTTGTCCCGGCGGTTGCTGCGCACGAACAGCCAGATCACCAACCCGACGATGGCCACGAAGACGAGCACGAACAGGACCGGCGCCAAAGACGACACACTCACCATGGGGCGTTTCCTCCTCCATCGGATGCGCGGGCGACCCTACCGACCCTCCGGAGGCGTCGCGCCCCGGCTCCGCGCGCGGAGCCGTAACCTCGGGGTATGGCCATCGAGGTGCTGCTAGTCGACGATCACGAGGTGGTCCGGCGCGGCCTGCGGGAGCTGCTCGGCGACGAGCCGGACATCAAGATCGTGGCCGAGGCGGGCAGCGTGGACGAGGCACTCGCGGTCGCCATGCACGTGGAACCCGATGTCGCCGTGGTGGACGTCCGGCTCGGCGACGGGGACGGGGTCGCGCTTTGCCGCGAGCTGCGGTCCCGGCCGAACGCGCCGAACTGCCTGGTGCTCACCGCCTTCGACGACGAGGAGGCGATGGTCGGCGCGATCATGGCCGGCGCGGCGGGCTACCTGCTCAAGCAGGTGCGCGGGCAGGACGTGGTGCACGCCGTCCGCGAGGTGGCGGCCGGGCGGTCCCTGCTAGACCCGGTGACCACGGCCAGGGTGCTCGACAAGCTCCGGCACCCGCCGGAGGACGAGCTGGCCGGCCTCACCGAACGCGAACGGGCCGTGCTCGACCTGATCGGGGACGGGCTGTCCAACCGGGAGATCGCCGAACGGCTGTTCCTCGCCGAAAAGACGGTGAAGAACTACGTGACCTCGGTACTCGCCAAGCTCGGCATGCAGCGCCGCACCCAGGCCGCCGCCTGGGTGGCCCGGCGCGGGAAGTAAGGCGTCAGCTTTCCTCCGGCAGGGGCAGGTCGAAGGCGACCAGGGTGCCCAGGCTCGGCGAAGAGTTCACGAAGAATTTGCCACCGGCGGTCTCCGCCCGCTCGGCTAGATGGCGCAGGCCGCGGGTGGCCACCCCCTGCGGCACCCCGGAACCGTTGTCCCGCACCCGCAACCGCACGCCCTCGGCGTCCCGGTGCAGGGTCACCCTGGTCTCGCTCGCCCCGGAATGTCTGACCACATTGGACAGTGCCTCGCGCAGGGCGGCCCGCAGGTGGTCGGCTGCCTCGGCGGGGATGCCGGCCAGCTCCCCGGACAGCTCCAGGGTCGGCGGGAAACCGAGCAGCTCACCGGCGATGCGCACCTCGCCCCTGGCGGACTCGGCCAGGTCGGTGGCCGCGGGCACGTCCTCCTCCGGCGCCGGGGAACGCAGCGCGCGCACCGTGCCCCGGATCTCCTCGATCGTCTGGTCCAGCTGGTCGATGGCCTCGCCGAGCCGGGCACCGTCGGCCTGGGCGAACCGCTTTCGCATCCGCCGCCGCACCCGGTCGAGCTGCATGCCCGCGGCGTACAGCCGCTGCACGATCACGTCGTGCAGTTCGCGGGCGATCCGCTCCCGTTCCTGGTAGAGGGTCACCCGGTGCCGGGCGTTGGCGCCTTCGGCCAGCGCCAGCACCACCCCGGCCTGCGCGGCGAACGCGGTGAGCACCTGCACCGTGGCCGCCGAGAACGGCTCACCGGCGGAGAGCCGGTACACGGTCAGCGCGCCGAGCACCCGCCCGGCGGACCCGAACGGCGCGGCGGCGAACGGGCCGAACCGGCGCAGTTCGGCCGGCACGAAGGGCGCGGTGCGCGGGTCGGTGGTGAAGTCGTCGGACACCACCGTCTCCCCGCCGCGCGCGACCCGTCCGGCGGCCGAGGTCGAGGGCAGCACCAAGCCGAGCAGCTCGCCGGTGACCGGGCCGTCCGCGCCGTGCGCCGCCTCCACCGCGACGCTCCCGTCGTCGGTGCGCACCATGACCAGGCCGAGGTCGGCCTCGGCCAGCTCGACGGCCTGGCGCACCACCGAGCCGAGCACGGCGTCCGGGTCGTCCCCGGACAGCGCGGCGGTGGTGATCTCGGTGGCGGCGCTCAGCGCCCGCGCGGCAAGGTCCATTTCCATCGGCGACTTCCAGCCTAACCGTCGTGAGTGGAAAGTGTTGTCCTGGCAACACTTTCCACTCACGACCGTTGACCTGCGAAAACGTGGGTCAGAACACGGCCGTCGCGTACCTCAAGCACGACGTCGGCGTCGGCCACCTCGGCCGGGTGGTGAGTCGCGGTGATCACCGTGCGCCCGGCCAGCGCGGTGCGCAGGCCGGTTCGGACCGCGTCGGCGGTCCGCTCGTCGAGCTGCGCGGTGGGCTCGTCGAGCAGAATCAGGTCGGCGTTCCCGGCGGCGAGCAGCATCCGGGCGAGCGCCAGCCGCTGTGCTTGTCCCCCGGACAATCCCGCGCCGGCGCTGCCGAGCACGGTGCCAGGGTCCAGCTCCGGCAGGCAGGCCAGCCGCAGCGCCTCGGTCAGCCGTCCTGCTTCGGCGTGCGGGTCGGCGAGGCGCAGGTTCTCCGCGACAGTGGTCGACACCAGCTGCGGTTCCTGCGGTGCCAGCGCGACCCGGCCTGGCAGGCGGGCCGTGCCGCGCTCCGGCGGCAGGAAACCGAGCAGGCCGGCGAGCAGGGTCGACTTCCCGGCACCGGACGGCCCGACCACGGCCACCCTGGTGCCGCGCGGGATGTGCAGCTCCACCCCGCGCAGCACCGGCTCCGCGGCGTCCGGCCAGCGGAAGTCGGCTCCCGCCAGCACGATCTCGCCGTCGCTGTCCGGTACCGGAGGCGAAGAGTGCCCGGCGCCGAGGATGCCGGCCAGCCGTTCCCGGGAACGGCGCAGGGTGTCCCAGTGCTGGGCCACCGGCGGCAGCAGCGCGAGCACCTCGGCGAGCGCCAGCGGCACCAGGGCGAGCAGCGGCGCGAGCACCGGGTCGAGCGTGCCGCCGGCCACCGCTCGCGCGGCGAGCCAGCTGCTCAGCACCGCGGCGAGCCCGGTGGCCAGAGTGATCATCGCGTCCGCGGCGCCCGCGCCGAACGCCTGACGGCGCGCGACCGCCGCCAGCCGCGTGTCCGCCTCGGCCAGCTCACCGCGCCGCGTGCGGTGTGCGCCGAACGCGAGTAGTTCCGCGGCCGTTTCGAACAGTTCGAGCACCTTCACCCGCACCTCGCGGCGGCCCGCGGCGAGCGCGGACGTGGCCCGCCGTTCCAACCACAACGCCAGCACCGGCGCCCCGGCCGCGGCCAGCACGACGGCCGCGAGCAGCACGAGCCCGGCCTGCGGCAGCACCGCGAACTGCACCGCGACCGCGCCGAGCAGCACGAGCGCGGCCACCAGCGGCGGGCTCACCACCCTCGGCAGCAGGTCCCGCACGGTGTCCACGTCCTCGACCAATCGCCGCTGACCCTCACCTCGGCGAAGGCCCAGCGTGCGGGCGGGACCGAGGCGTACCAGCGCGCGCCACAGCCGCACCCGCAGCCCGGTGGCGACCCGGAAGGCCGCGTCGTGGGTGGTCACCCGCTCGACGTACCGCAGCGCAGCCCGGCCGAGCCCGAAGGCGCGCACCCCGACCACGGCGACGGTCAACGTCAGGATCGGCGGGTGCTGGGACGCCTTGGCGATGAGCCATCCGCTGGTCGCGGTCAGCGCGATCCCGAAGAGCAGGGCGCCGGCGCCGAGCGCGGCCCCGGCCAGCAACCGGCGGTCCAAAAATTGTCCCAGGTGCAATTTCCGGCCACGCTCACCCGTTGGTGGCTCGGCGGAGCGTGCCGGTTCGGCGGGGACCGGCACCGGGTCGTCCACCGGCCGCTCATGTGCCGCCACGAGCACCGCGACCCCGGAAAGCCGCAGCTCATCGACGATGGCCAGCACGTTGGCCGCGTTTGTCGCGTCGAGGTGCGCGACCGGCTCGTCGAGCAGCAGCAGCCAGGCACCGTGCCGGATCCGCAGCAGTGCCCGCGCTACGGCGAGGCGCTGGCGTTGTCCCGTGGACAATCTCGCGACCGGCTCGGCGGCCAGTTCGCCGAGCCCCAGCTCGGCCAGTACGGCGCCAGCCTCACCCGGCCGCGCGTGCCCGGACCGGTCGGCCAGCGCGAGTTCGAGTTCGGCCAGGACGGTGCCTCCGGCGAAGGCGGGCGACTGCGGCACCCAGGCCACGTTCCGCCGCCAGGCCGCCAGGTCGACCTCGGACAGCGGGACCCCGCCGATGGTCACCTCGCCGCCGTCCGGGCGGACGAAACCGAGCAGGGTGGCCAGGGTGGTGGACTTGCCGGCGCCGCTGGGCGAGCGCAACCAGGTGGTGCTGCCCGGCCGGACGGTGCACGACTCGCCGTCCGGCGCGAAACCGCCGCGGCGCCGGACCCGCAGGCCGTGCACCCGGATCTCGCCGCGGCCGGGCACCCGGGTGCCGGTGGGCGCGACCGGTTCGGCCAGTACGTCGGCGACCCGGCGGACCGCTTCCACCCCGTCCTCGCTGGCGTGGAAGGCGGCGCCGGCCGTGCGCAGCGGCTGGTAGCACTCGGGCACCAGGATCAGCACGCCGAGGCCGATGGCCAGGGAAAGGTCGCCGGAGACCAACCGCACGCCGATCACCACGGCGACCAACGCCACCGAAAGGGTGGCCGCCAGCTCCAACACGAACGCCGAGGAGAAGGCGACCCGCAGCGTGCGCACGGTGGCGAGCCGGTGGGAGTCGGAGACCCGGCGGACCGCTTCGGCCTGCGCCTCGGCCCGGCGGAAGGCGGTGAGCACCGGCAGCGCCCTGACCAGTTCCAGCAGGTGACCGGAGAGCCGGTGCACCGCGTCGGTGGCCGCGGCCACCCGGTCCGCGGTGTACTTGCCGACCAGGATCGCGAACATCGGCAGCAGCGGCACGGTGAGCGCGACGAGCACCGCGGACGGCCAGTCGGCGAACAGCACCGCGGCACCCGCGGCCACCGGCACCACGGCCGCGGTCACCAGTGCGGGCAGGTAGTCGGTGAAGTACGCGTCGAGTGCGTCGAGGCCCTTGGTGGTCAACGTGGTGAGCTCGCCGGTGCCACGGGCGGAGATCCATTCCGGGCCGAGGCGCAGCGCGTGGTCGACCGCGCCGGCCCGCAGTTCCTCCTTCGCCCCGGCCGCGGCCCGCGCCGCGACCGCCCGCAGCGCCCAGCCGGCGGCCGCACGCCCGGCGACCGCCACCAGCAGCCAGGCCAGTGCGCTGGTGTCGCCTTCGCCGCCGACGATGGACGCGAGCACGGAGGCGAGCAGGAACGCCTGCGCCACCAACGCCGCCGCGTTGACCAGTGCCAGAGCGGCGGTAAGGGCGAGCGCCCGGCGCGCCGCCGCCGAAAGGGCGGGCAGCGCGCCGAGCGGGCCCTTTCCCCGGCGCGCTGTGTCCGGTTTGGACACTTCGGCGGAAAGGGGCGCGCCAGCGGGAAAGCCTTTCATGAGACCGGGATGTGCCGGGTGCTGATGCGCTTGCGGAACACCCAGTACGTCCAACCCTGGTAGATCAGCACCGCGGGGGCACCGAACGCGGCCACCCAGGTCATCACCTTCAGCGTGTACGGGCTGGAGGCGGCGCTGTCGATGGTGAGCGTGTTCGCCGAGTCCAATGTGGACGGGAGCACGGCCGGGTAGAGTGCGCCGAACAGGGTGATGGCCGCGCCGGCGATGAGCACGCCGAGTGCGGCGAAGGCCTGCCCGTCCCGGTCCCCGACCAGCCGCTGCCAGGCCACCGCCCCGGCCAGCACGGCCACCGCCAGTGGCACGACCGTCCACAGTGCACCCTCACGCAGCTGGACCAGCACCAGCAGCGCGTAGAGCGGCAGCAGCGCGACCGGCAGCAGCCTGATCGCCAGTGCGCGGGCGCGTTCGCGCAGTTCCCCGCTGGTCTTCAGCGCCAGGAAGGCTGCGCCGTGCACCAGCGCGAACCCGGTCACCGCGACCGCGCCGAGCAGCGTTTCCCAGCTCAGCGCCGCGAACGGCGAGCCGGCCCTGTCGCCGGCCGCGTCCAGCGGCAGGCCGAGCACGGTGGTGGCCAGGATGAGCCCGACGCCGAGCGGCGGCAGCCAGGAGCCCGCCATGATCACCCGGTCCCAGTTGCGGCGCCACCGTTCGCTGTCCACCTTGCCGCGGTATTCGAAGGCCACCCCGCGGCCGATCAGCGCGAGCAGGAGCACCAGCAGCGGCAGGTAGGCGGCCGAGAACAGGGACGCGTACCAGCCGGGGAAGGCCGCGAACATCGCGCCACCGGCCACGATCAGCCACACCTCGTTGCCGTCCCATACCGGCCCGATGGTGTTGATCATGACCCGCCGCTCGGTGTCGTCCTTGGCCAGCCAGGGCAGCAGCATGCCGACCCCGAAGTCGAAGCCCTCCAGGAACAGGTAGCCCAGCCAGAACAAGGCGATCACGCAGAACCAGACGGTTTCCAGGCTCATAGCACCTCTCCCCGACCTTTCTCCGTCGTCGGCGACACTTGTCCACAAGTTGTGCACAGTTCGGCGAGTTGTCCACAACTTGCTGTTGAGACCCCACCCGCGGTACCCGGCCCGGTACGCTGGGTGCGGGGCCGGCCCCCGGGAAGGGCGGGGGGTGCGCTGGGGTGGGGCATGATCGTCCTTCTCAGTAGGCGAAGGCGAGCGGGTCGCCCGCGTTCTGGCTGGAATCGTTGTCCTGCTTGGGTTTTTCCGGGGGCAGCACGGCATCCACTCCGCCTCGCACGTACTTGCGGATGAGGAACAGCTCGACTACGCCGAGCGCGAGGTACACCGTGGTGAGCGCGATCAGCGAGGTCCACACCTCGCCCGTGGTCAGGTTCGACACCGCCTGCGCGGTGAACATCCACACCCCGTCCACCCCGCTCGGGTTCGGCACCACCACGAACGGCTGCCGGCCCAGCTCGGTGAAGATCCAGCCCGCGCTGTTCGCCGCGAACGGGGCCGCGATGCTCAGCAGCGCGAGCCGCGGGAACCATTTCGTCTCCGGGATCCGGCCACGCCTGGTCAGCCACAGGGCGAGCACACCGACCCCGGCGGAAAGCGCGCCGAAGGCGATCATCAGCCGGAAACCCCAGTAGGTCACCGGCAGCACCGGCACGTAGTCGATCGGCTTCCCGGCCAGCGAGCCGAGCCGCGGGTCGTCCGGGTAGTTCGTGCCGTAGCGCGCCTGGTACTCGGTGACCAGCGGCTCGATCCCCTTGACCTCGGTGTCGAAGTCGTTGTGCGCCAAGAAGGACAACAGGGCGGGCACGCTGAACGACTTCACGTCCCGGCAGTCCTGCCCATCGAGGTCGCCGATCGCGATGATCGAGAAGCTGGCCGGCTTCTCCGTCTCGCAGAGCGCCTCGGCGGCCGCCATCTTCATCGGCTGCTGCTCGAACATCAGCTTGCTCTGCAGGTCGCCGGTGACCACCAGCACCGCGAACGCAACCACCCCGACCCAGCCGCCGAGCCGCAGCGAAGACCGCCAGACCGCGCGGTGCTCGTCGCTCTCCGCCCGCTTGCGCCACAGGTGCCAGGCGGCCACCCCGACCAGGAACGCCGCGGCCACCGAGAACGCCCCGGCAACGGTGTGCGGGATCGCGGCGAGCGCCGTGCTGTTCGTCAGCACCGCCCAGATCGAGTTCATGGTCGGCTTGCCGTCCACGAAATCCACCCCGACCGGATGCTGCATCCACGAGTTCGCGGCCAGGATGAAGTACGCCGACGCGACCGTGGCCAGCGAGAACGCCCAGGCGCACGCCAGGTGCACCTTCTTCGGCAGCCGGTCCCAGCCGAAGATCCACAGGCCGAGGAAGGTCGACTCGACGAAGAACGCGACCAAGCCCTCCATCGCCAGCGGCGCCCCGAACACGTCGCCGACGAACCGGGAGTAGGCGCTCCAGGACATGCCGAACTGGAACTCCTGCACGATCCCGGTCACCACGCCCATCGCGAAGTTGACCAGCAGCAGCTTGCCCCAGAACTTGGTCATCTTCAGGTAGCGGAGCTCACCGGTCCGCACCCAGGCCGTCTGCATACCGGCCACCAGCACGGAAAGGCCGATGGTCAGCGGCACCATCAAGAAGTGGTACACGGTCGTGATACCGAACTGCCAGCGCGCTAACTCGAGGACCTCCACGGCTTCGAGCCTTCTCCGGCCATGGCGCCCGCGGCAGGTACCGGGGTCCCGAACCGCACAGGACCAAGGTCCCCCTTTGACAACCGGGGCGGGCGTTCCGTATGTTCGTAAACGGGTTGAACGTTCCGTTTATTGCGAAGACAATCAGGAGCAGGACATGACCGAGAAGAACAAGACCGTGCTGGTCACCGGCGCCACCGGCCAGCAGGGCGGGGCGGTGGCCACCCGGCTGCTGCGCGACGGCTGGGCGGTGCGCGCGATCACCCGCGATCCCGGCTCACCGGCGGCGAAGGCGCTGGCCGACGCGGGCGCCGAAGTGAGGCAGGCCGACCTGGACGACTACGCCGCGGTCGCCGACCTGACCCAGGGCGCCTACGGGGTGTTCAGCGTGCAGGCGGGCCCGCTCGCGCCAGACCAGGACGAGGAACGCGCGGGCCGGAACCTGGCCGACGCGGCCAAGGCGCACGGCGTCGCGCACCTCGTGTACAGCTCGGCCAACAGCGCGGACCGCACCGCCGAAATCGGTCTCCAGCAACCAAAATGGGCCATCGAGCGGCACATCCGCGACCTCGGCGTGTCCGCAACGATCCTGCGCCCGACCTCCTTCATGGAGAACCTGCTGCACCCGCTGATCGGCATCCGCGACGGCGCGCTGACCTCGGCCGCCGCTCCGGACCTCCGCCAGCAGTACATCGCGCTGGAGGACATCGCCGCACTGGCCGCGCTCGCCTTCGCCAGGCCGGCGGAATTCCGCGGCACCCTCGAACTGGCCGGGGACGCGCTCACCCCGGCCCAGGTCGTGGCGGCCATCGGCAGGGCCACCGGCCGCGAGCTCCGCTACCACCGGCTCCCGCTCGAAACGCTGCGGCGGCAGAGCGAGACCGCGGCCCGCGGCTACGAGTTCATGAACTCCGGGCGGGCCACCCAGGCGGACATCGAAGCGCTGCGCCGGCTGCACCCCGGGCTGCTCGACTTCGACACCTGGCTGGCCCGCACCGGCGCCGCCCGGATCGCCGAACTGCTGGTCTAACCGCCGAGGGGCGGGCGGAAAAAAGAATTCGGCAGACCGAAACAAATTATCCGCCCGTCCTGGAAATGGTGCGTACCGCGACCAAAACCCGCAATTCGTAAAACCCATCTGCTGGCCTCGCGCGGAATCCCCCTTTATCGTTGAAGCGAAAGGGGGCGCAGAAATACATGGATGCCGCGCTACTAGCGTTCGTCAGCACCTTCGGTCTGATCCTGGCGGTCGAGCTGCCGGACAAGACGCTGGTCGCCACCCTGGTGCTGACCACCAGGTTCCGCGCGTGGCCGGTGTTCGCCGGGGTGTGCGGCGCCTTCGCCGTGCAGTGCGTGGTCGCCGTCCTGTTCGGCAGCGTATTGACCATGCTGCCGGCCACCGTCGTTTCACTGGTGGTCGCCGCGATGTTCGGCATCGGCGCATTCATGCTGCTGCGCGAAGGATTCGCACCGGAAGCCGACGGGGCGGAGGACGCGTCCCGCTCCGGCCCCGGCCCGGTTTCTTTTCTCCGCTCCGCGATGACCTCTTTCGGCGTGCTGTTCGCCGCCGAATGGGGCGACGCGTCCCAACTGGCCACCGCCGGCCTGACCGCCCGCTACGGGCAGCCGCTCGCGGTCGGCCTCGGCGCCTTCTTCGCACTGGTCGGAGTGGCCGGGATCGCGGTGGCCGTCGGGCACAAGATCCGCGGGCGGATCCGGCCAAAGCTGATCCAGCGGGTGGCCGGGTTCGTGTTCGCCGGCTTCACCGTTTTCGCCCTCTGGCAGGCCTTCGCCTGACAAAGGCGCGAACGGGAAGTTGCGTTATCGGCTCGTGATGAGGTACTCCTGGAAGAAGTCGAAGTGAGGGCAAGGCGTCACGCCGGTTAACCCAGCGGGTCGCCTTGCCCTCACCTTTTGCATCCGAGCCCAGGAGCCCGCCCTGACCACGCTGCCCGCGAACCGCCCGGTGTCACCGCCGCACGGCAGGGTCGCGGTGGCCGGGATAACGGTCGCGGTGTCCATCGCGGTGGTGCTGCACCTCAGCGTCAGCACCGGCCAGGTCAGCCCGCTCTGGCAGACCCTCTCCGAGTACGTCTACGGGCAGCTGCGCGGCAGCGCCTCGGCGGCGCCGCTGTTCAGCGCGATGTGCGTGGCGCTGGCGCTCGGCTCGCTGGCCCTGCTGACCGGGATCGCGAAGGCCCGCAAACCGGGTTCGGTGCCGGTGCTGGCCGCGCTCGGCCTGTGGTGCACCGGGCTGCTGGCCTGCGCGGTGTTCCGGGTCGACCCGCCCGGCGTGACCCGCTCGCTCAGCGGCGAGGTGCACAACTACGCCGCACTGCTGGCCTTCCTCGCCCTGCCCGCGGCCGCGCTGCTGCTGACCAGGAAGTCCGCCGCGCACTGCCCGTGGGAACCGCGGCGCAGCACCATCCGGCGGCTGGCGGCGGCCAGCCTGCTCGGCGTCGCCGTGGTGCTGGGCGCCTTCTTCTGGGGCGTGCTGGCGGCGCCCGCGCAGCCGGTGCTCACCCTCGGCCTGTTCGAACGGCTGCTCTTCGGCATCGACCTCGGCCTGCTGCTGGCCATGGTCCGCCCGCTGCTCAGCTCGGTTTCAGCACCACGGCCAGCGCACTAGCCGCGGCCACCACCCGCGCGCCGACCGACTCGGCGTCCAGGGTGTCCAGTGACACCACCCCGACGCTGGCCCGCAGCCCCGGCACCCCGCGCACCGGCGCGGCCACCCCGGACGCACCGGCCTGCAGCTCCCCCTTGGTGGACACCCAGGCCGGCCCGCCGTGCCGCAACGCCATCGCCTTGCCGGCCGCGCCCGCGGTGACCGGATGCCGGGTGCCGACCCGGTAGGCCACGTGGAAGTTCGTCCAGGACGGCTCCACCACGGAGATCGCCTGCACCTGATCGCCCTCCGCGACGGACAGGTGCGCGGTCGCGCCGACCTGCTCGGCCAGGTCCCGCAGGATCGGGTGCGCGGCCTGCCGCAGCTGCGGCAGCACCTGACCGGCCAGCCGCAGCACCCCGACGCCGAGCCGGACCTTGTTGCCGTCCCGCCACACCAAGCCGCGCTCGGACAGCGGCACCAGCAGCCGGTAGACCGCCGCCCTGCTGGCGCCGATGGTGACCGCCAGCTCGGAGATGGTCGCCGCCTCACCACCCGCGTCGGCCACCGCCTGCAGCAGGGCCAGTCCGCGGTCCAGGGTCAGCGACCCCTCTCTGGTCACAGCAGCCCGAGCTCCCCGAGGTCGGCGACCGGCTCGTCGAACGACGCGGCGGCATAGCAGGCGAACATCGTGCGCACGGCCTTGGCCGCGGGCTCGCTGAGGTCACTGGCCTCTTCCGCGAGCGCCTTGCCGTCGGTCGACTCCAGCGCCTCCCGGACGTCCTTGCCGGACAGGCACCGGGCCGAGGCGACCAGCAGGTTCAGGAAGCCGTGGTGGGTGAAGCCGCTTTCCGCGTCGGTATGGCGGACCGCGCGGTGCAGGCTGTTCGTCGCCTTGAACGAGGCACCCGGCGCACCGCTGATCACGGTCAGGAAGTCCGCCACCTCGTCCACGCTGGGGAAGTTCTCGCTGGACAGCCCGCCGCACCGGATCTTCGGCCTGCTGCCGTGCTCGATCACCTTGCGCACGCCGTCCAGCCAGCCGACCCCGCGGCGCGGCTCGACCACCCGCACCACGTCCTCCGGCACGAACTCCGAGACCCGCTCCAGCCACACCTCGTCCACGTCGGACGGGGCCGGCATCTCCACCATCCGCAGGGCGAGCAGCTCGTTGCGCGACTCCACGATGGAAATCGCCTTGGGCACCCCGCCGAGACCGGTGTCGATGATCAGCGACAACGGCAACGGCTGCTTGGGCTTCACCTTGATCAGCTCGGTGATCAGCTCGGGCAGCCGCGAGGCCTGGCAGAGGAAGACCCCGAGCACCCCGGCGTGCTCGCTCGCTCTGATCTCGAAGTGCTCTCGCAGCGCGTCGGGCATGCTCGCCGCGCCTGGGGGGAAGAGGGCCGAGTCATCGACGAGCCGCGCGAACAGGGGAGGGATTCCACGGGGGCCGGGGGGAGTTAGTTCCACAGCGCTTGACACGACTGACACGCTAGTAGCGTACGGCAAATGAACAAATTTGTCCGTTAAACGAACGCTAGATCAGCGTTGCTGCACCGAGTCCGGAGGAGGACAAGATGCCGTTCTACCGCCGTGTCGGCGAGATCCCGCACAAGCGGCACACCCGGTTCCGTGCGCCCGACGGCGGGCTCTACGCGGAGGAGCTGATGGGGGTGGAGGGGTTCTCCGCCGACTCCGCGCTGCTGTACCACCGGCACCTGCCGACCGCGATCGTGGACGCCGTGGCCGTCCCCGACGAGCGCGGTCCGCTGCAGCCGAACCACCCGCTCAAGCCACGCCACTTCAAGACCCAGGGCCTGAAGTTCGGCGCCGACGCGAACGCGGTAACCGACCGGCGACGGCTGTTCGGCAACGCGGACGTGACCATCGGGTTCGCGCTGGCCACCGCGCCGAGCCCGCTCTACCGCAACGCGGTCGGCGACGAACTGCTCTACGTCCAGGGCGGTTCGGGCACCATCGAGACGATCTACGGCGAGCTGGCGATCGGCGACGGCGACTACGTGGTGCTGCCGACGTCCTGCACCTACCGGGTGGTGCCGGACG
This sequence comes from Amycolatopsis nigrescens CSC17Ta-90, assembly GCF_000384315.1. Classification (GTDB taxonomy): domain Bacteria; phylum Actinomycetota; class Actinomycetes; order Mycobacteriales; family Pseudonocardiaceae; genus Amycolatopsis; species Amycolatopsis nigrescens. The sequence goes on from NZ_ARVW01000001.1 coordinate 3,332,348, forward strand.
GCCAGCTGCGGCTGCTGGTCCTGGAGGCGCGCGGGCACATCGGCCCGCCGAAGCGCTACCTGTCCGGCAAGGGCCAGTTCCTGGAGCACTCGCCGTACTGCGAACGCGACATCCGCGGGCCGGAGCAGCCGATGCTGGCCGAGGGCACCGACGTGGACGTGCTGGTGCGCCACCGCGCCGGGCTGACCCGCTACACCTACGCGAACCACCCGTTCGACGTGGTCGGCTGGGACGGCTGCCTGTACCCGTGGGTGTTCAACATCGACGACTTCGAGCCGATCACCGGCCGCGTGCACCAACCGCCGCCGGTGCACCAGACCTTCGAGGGCCCGAACTTCGTGGTCTGCTCGTTCTGCCCGCGCAAGGTCGACTACCACCCCGAGTCGATCCCGGTGCCCTACAACCACGCGAACGTCGACTCGGACGAGCTGATGTTCTACGTGCGCGGGAACTACGAGGCGCGCAAGGGCTCGGGTATCGGCCTCGGCTCGCTGTCCCTGCACCCGTCGGGCTTCACGCACGGCCCCCAGCCGGGCGCGGCCGAAGCCTCGATCGGGGTGGAGTACTTCGACGAGACCGCGGTCATGGTGGACACCTTCGCGCCGCTGGACCTCGGCGAAGCGGCCGAAGCGGGCGAGGATCCCGGTTACGCCTGGACCTGGTCCGGCCGCGGCCCCGGCTGAACCCGCGCGCGGGCGAGCAGCCGCAGTCCCGGGACCCCTGCGAAGACCCGTGGTCCCGGGCCGCCGGTGATCCAGAGCAGGCCGGTGTCGCTGATGTTGGCGACCAGGTCCTGGTGGGCCCGACGGACCAGCACCCGGTCGCCGGAGGACGTCGCCTCGGCCTGCACGGTGTACTTGGACGACCAGGGGGCGTCGAACCGGACGTTCAGCACCCGCACCGGCAGGCTGACCCACTCCCCGGCCCGGCTCGCCCGCTCCCGCCGTTGAAAGGCGACAACGCGGGGGAAGGACAGCACGAGCTGAAGGCAGAGCAGCGCGACCACCAGCGTGGTCGCGGGCTGCTCCGCCCAGGCCCGCGCGGGCGGGCCGAGGGTGAGCCAGAGCAAGCCCGCCTCCAGCACCGGAAACCCGACCAGGAAGGCGATCAGCCGGGGCTCGAACGGCTTGGCGGGCCGCCGCGGCCGGATGTCCTGGCGCTCCTCCTGGCGCTCCGGCATGAGCATTTCCCCGCCGGAGTCCAGCGTGCCCGGGTAGCGGGTCCGCACCTTGTCTCGCCCGCGATGGATCATCCAGATCCCGTGCCGCGCGGCGAGGTCGACCTCCGCGCCGTCCGGTCGCCATGACCGCACCTGACCCTGACCTTCGATCGAGAACGCCACCAGGTCGCCCCGGATCTCGAGCTGTTCGGGTGGCACGTGGCGCCAGTGCTCGGCACCGAGGAAACGCCGGTAGCGCGCGTCGGCGCGGACCAAGGCGATCCCCATCGGCAGCGAGCCGAGCAGGAACAGCCCCGGGATCAGATAGCAGAGCACGGTCGCGCCGGTCACCGGCGAGCCGAGCGCCCAGTGCAGCGCGGGCACCCCGAGCAGCACCGCGCCGCTGCCGAGCAGCGTCAGCGAGCCATGCCGCTGTTTGGCGCGGATGTCCAGCGGCAGCAGCGGGTCCTCGATCGCGGGCGAGGCGGTGGGCGGCAGCACCACCGGCGCCGAGTTCACGGTCTGCTCTGCGCGGCGAGCCGGATGCCGAGCGCCACCAGCAGGGTGCCGGTGGCGGCGTCGATCACCCGGCGGACCTTGGCCGCGGTGAGCAGCCGGCGCATCGCGCCGACCACGGTGGCGACCAGGCAGTACCAGCACAGCGTGATCACCATCGGCACCAGCGCGAGCAGTGCGGTGTCCACGGCCGTGGCGTGCGCGGGCAGGAACTGCGGGAGCAGCGCCACGAAGAACACCGCGACCTTCGGGTTGAGCACGTTGCCGAGCAGGCCCTGCCGGAACGCCCGGCCGGCCCCGCCATGGCCCGATGGTGGTGGCAGCTCGTACCGGCCGCCCCGGCAGGCGGCGAGCAAGGCCCTTGCGCCGAGCAGGATCAGGTAGGCCGCGCCGACGATCTTGACCACGGTGTACGCGGTGGCGGAAGCGGCGAGCAGCCCGGCCAGGCCGAAGGCGGCGACCAAGGACCACACCAGGATCCCGCCGGTGACCCCGGCCGCGGCGGCCACCCCGGCCCGCCGGCCGGAAACCGCCGCGTGCCGGAACACCATCGCGAAATCCGGGCCGGGCGCGACCGCGCCGAGCAGCACCACACCGGCGAACGGGACGAGCTGGGCCACGGTCGTCATGCGGCGACTCTAACGGCAAATAGCCGGCTTCTTGCCCACTCGCTGCCCCGAAATCCGGCCAGCACGGCCGGTGTTCGTGGGAGCGCTTCCCAAGGTCGACAGCACAGGTTAGGCTCACCTAACTAGGAGGTGAGCCTTGACCGAGACAACCACCCGCCGTCCGCCCGCCCCGAGCCCGGCCGAACGCGCGAAGACGATCGCCTCGCGCAACGGGCCCGCGACGCTGATGCCAACGCCGCTGCAGCCAGGCCGGGAGGACGCCCGCGTCGTACCGGTGCTGCACCACGTGCACGCCTCCGGCAGCGTCAGCGTGCTGCTGCCGGACGAGCACCCACTGGTCACCTCGACCAGGCACACCCAGCGCGGCGAGCTGGCGGTGATGTTCGAGCTGACCGACCAGGCCCCGGTCGAGCTGCGCGAGCCGGTCCGCGGGCTGCTCTGGGTCACCGGCTGGCTGCGTCCGCTCAACGAGCTCTCCGCCCGCGCCCGCGCGGTGTCCATTGCGGACACCAGGCCGGACCCGCGGCTGCTCGACATCGGGCACGGGGTGAGCCTGCTCCGGCTGACCCCCGCCTCGCTGGTGCTCGCCGACTCCGAAGGCACCCATTCGCTGCGCCCGCACATGTTCAGCGCGGCCAGCCCGGACCCGTTCTGCGGCTACGAGTCCCAGTGGCTCCAGCACCTGGAGAGCGACCACTCCGATGTGGTGGACCAGCTCGCCAAGCACCTGCCGCCCGAGCTGCGGGACGGCCGGATCCGGCCGCTCGGCCTGGACCGGTGCGGCCTGCGGCTGCGGGTCGAGGCGGACGGCGGCGACCACGACGTGCGGCTCGCGTTCTCCCGCTCGGTGGACAACCCGCCCCAGCTCGCGCAGGAGCTGCGCCGCTTGGTCGGCTGCCCGTTCCTCGCACAGGCGAGCTGACCGGCGCTCAGGCCAGTTCGGGCGGGAAGCCACCGGTGGCGATCGGGCCCCAGCGCTCGATGGTCACCCGGATCAGGCTCTTGCCCTGCTTGCGCATCGCTTCGCGGTATTCGTCCCAGTCCGGGTGCTCGCCGGAGATCGCCCGGAAGTAGTCCACCAGCGGCTCCACCGACTCCGGCAGGTCGAGCACCTCGGCCAGGCCGTCCACCTGCACCCACGGCCCGTTCCACTCGTCGGAGAGCACGCACAGCGAGACCCGCGGCTCCCGGCGGATGTTGCGCACCTTCGCCCGCTGCGGATAGGTGGCGATCACGATCCGGCCTTCGGCGTCCACCCCGCAGGTCAGCGGGGACAGCTGCGGGCCGCCGCCGGACCTGCTGGTCTGCAGGATCGCGTGCTGCCGGGTGCGCAGGAACTCGACGAGCCCGGCGCGGTCGACTCGGTCGTTGGTCGCGATGTTCCGTGTCATGCAGGCGACCCTAATCGCGCCGGGTAGCGTGCGCGGATGACCTCGTCCGCCCGCTGCTGGCTGCGTCCGGCGCCCCCGGCGACGCCGGAGGTGATCACCGACCCGGCCCGGCGCCGGCAGCTCAAGATCGAGCTGCTGATCGTCTTCTCGATCACCCTCGGCCTCTCCGGTGCGCGCAGCCTGCTGTCCCTTGTGGACTCCCTGCTGCGGCCGGAGCCGCTGAACCGGCAGCAGGTGGCGATCAACGTGCCGCAGGCGGCGGCCGACCTGATCGACCTGCTCAAGCAGCTGCTCAGCGCGCTGCAGCTGTTCGGCTGGGGCGCGCTCGGCCTGTACCTGTTGTGGCGCGGCGGGATGCGGCTGGCCGAGATCGGCATGGACCGACAGGCCCGGTGGCGGGACCTGCGCCGCGGCGTCGGGCTGACCGCGCTGATCGGCATTCCCGGGTTGCTGCTGTACTTCGCCGGCTACCAGCTCGGCTTCAACCTGGCCGTGCAACCGTCCACTTTGGACGACACCTGGTGGCGACCGATCAGCCTCACCGTATCCGCCTTCGGCAACGCGTTCGCCGAAGAGATGCTGGTGGTCGGCTACCTGCTGACCCGGCTGCGGCAGCTCGGCCGGAGCGAGAACTCCTCGCTGCTGATCGCCGCCGTGCTGCGCGGCTCGTACCACCTCTACCAGGGCGTCGGCGGGTTCATCGGCAACCTGGTGATGGGACTGGTGTTCGGCCGGATCTGGCAGCGGACGAACCGGCTCTGGCCGCTGGTGGTGGCGCACGCCCTGCTGGACGTGTTCGCCTTCGTCGGTTACGCGCTGCTGCGCGGCCGCATCTCCTGGCTGCCCTGAGTCGCGGTCAGAGGTCCAGCGGGGCCGAGCCGAAAGCGACGTTGAAGCGGTCGCACCAGATCACCACGCTGCGCAGGCCGGCGAGGTCCGCCTCCGCCGGAATCCGGTAGTTCTGGTTGCCGTCGGTCGCCTTCAGCTCGCCGAGCCGCACCGCCCGACCGTCGTCGTACTTCCCCCACTCACCGCTCGCCGTCGCGTCGGTCAACCACACGTGCAGATCCGGCCCGTCCGAGCTGGCGAAGTCTTCCAACCGGAGCACCCGCTCACCCCCGCCGAGATCCAGCACCCGAGCGGTGCCGCTGGTCGGGTGCTCCTGGCTGACGAAGCCGCCCTTCGCCAACTCGCTCGGTCCCGGATTCGCCGTCGAACTCGGCGCCGCCGGCACGGCCGGGCTCTCGGCCACCACCGCACTCACCGCCGGCAGCGCCTCGTCCACCGTGCTGCGGGTGAACAGCCTCCAGGGTTCGAACAGCGCCAGCGCTATCGCGCCAGCCACCACGGCGACCCCGAGCACCGCCCAGGTCGTCTTCCGGCGCAACAAACCGCGCATCGCTCACTCCACATCTTTCGTTTCCGGCTCTCCGGCTTTCCATCCCTTACAACGCCACGCCGCATCGTTTCGTAGCACCCTGGCCCCTTACCGAGTCATTACGCTCGCCAGTCGTGACCACTGAATTCGCCACCCCCCGGGTGGACAGCGAAGTCGGCAAGCTGCGCGCGGTACTGCTGCACCGACCCGGCAAAGAGCTCAAACGCCTCACTCCGCGCAACAACGACCAGTTGCTCTTCGACTCGATCCCCTGGGTCGGCCGGGCCCAGCGGGAGCACGACGCGTTCGCCGACGTGCTGCGCGGCCGCGGGGTGGAGGTGCTGCTGCTCGCCGAGGTGCTGCGCGACGCGCTGGAGGACCCGCGGGCGCACACCGCCGGCGTGCACGCGGCGGTGGACGACCGGCGGCTCGGCGGCGACCTCGGCGACTCGCTGCGCTCGTACCTCTCCGGGGTGGACGCGCCGACGCTGGCCGAGGTGCTGATGTCTGGTGTCACCTTCGAGGAGCTGCCGGCCGCGGAAGGCGCGTCGCTGGTTCGCAAGATGCACCACCCGCACGACTTCGCCGTCGACCCGTTGCCGAACCTGCTGTTCACCAGGGACTCCTCGGCCTGGATCGCGGACAGGGTGGCCATCTCCTCGCTGACCATGCCGGCAAGGCGCCGCGAGACCGCGGTGCTGGATCTGGTGTACGCCTACCACCCGCGGTTCCGGCACGCCGCCCGCGCGTACGGCGCGCACTCCGCCCCGATCGAGGGCGGGGACGTGATGCTGCTGGCGCCGGGGGTGCTGGCGGTCGGGGTCGGCGAGCGGACCACCGCGGCCGGTGCCGAGTCGCTGGCCCGTTCGGCGTTCGCCGACGACATCGCGCACACCGTGCTGGCCGTGCCGATCGCGCAGACCAGGGCGACCATGCACCTGGACACCGTGTGCACCATGGTCGCGCACGACGCGGTGGTGATGTACCCGCTGGCCCGCGACTCGCTGGTCGCCTACACCATGCGGCCGGACGGCGACGGCTCGATGCGGGTGGACGGGCCCGCTCCGTTCCTGACCGCGGCGGCCGAGGCGATGGGCATCGACCGGCTGCGCGTGATCGACACCGGACTGGACCCGGTCACCGCCGAACGCGAGCAGTGGGACGACGGCAACAACACCCTGGCCGTCGAGCCCGGCGTGGTGGCCGGCTACGAGCGCAACGTGGAGACCAACGCCCGGCTGGAGGACGCCGGGATCGAGGTGCTGCGGATCGAGGGCTCCGAGCTCGGCTCCGGCCGGGGCGGGCCGCGGTGCATGTCCTGCCCGATCGCCAGGGACCCGGCGTGAACCGAAAAACATTCGCACGGCAATGTGAAAGTGAGCCTTACCTAAGCCAAAGAAAGGCTTACCTAATAAATGGCCGATTTCTTAGGAGAGGCTAATCGAATTTAGCTTTACCTAGGCTTGGAATAGTACACAAATAGGGGGCAGATCACCAGGAAGAACTGGAAAAGGTCCACCATTCTGACGTATCTTCGAAGCATGGCCGTCGCAAAGAAGAAAGAACCCCGTTCCAAGTTCTACGAGCTCCTGCAGGCGCAGGTGCACAATGAGTTCAACGCGTCCCAGCAGTACATCGCGCTGGCGGTCTGGTTCGACAACGAGGACCTGCCCCAGCTCGCCAAGCACTTCTACAAGCAGTCGGTCGAGGAGCGCAACCACGCGCTCGCGCTGGTCCAGTACCTGATGGACACCGACCACCACGTGGAGATCCCGGGCACCGGCGATGTGCGCAACGAGTTCACCAACGTCACCGAGCTGGTGCAGCTCGCCCTCGACCAGGAGAAGGAGGTCGCCACGGACATCAAAACGCTCGCCAAGGCGGCCCGCGCCGAGGACGACTACCAGGGTGAGCAGTTCATGCAGTGGTTCCTGAAGGAGCAGATCGAAGAGATCTCCTCGATGGACACCCTGCTCAAGATCGTCCAGCGGTCGAACGGCAACCTGTTCGACGTGGAGGCGTTCCTGCACCGCGAGTCGGTCGGCGACGGGGGCGACGACCCCACGATGCCGCCGGTCGCCGGTGGCACGCTCTAACTCGACACTGCTCCCCCACCACAGCAAAGAACCCGGGCCCTCCCCCTGTGGAGCGGCCCGGGTTCTTTGTTCGTGACGGACCGGATCAGCCGCTGCAGTCCTGCCCGTTGCCTTCCAGGGAGAAGTAGCTGACGGCGCCGTTGTCCACCGCGAACCGGTAGCCGCCCTGGTCTCCGGTCGGCACGAAGCCGCCGTTCGGGCCGTCGTTCCAGCTCGGGTAGGCCTGCTTCAGCGCCGTTTCCGGGGAGCCCACCGCGATCCCGGCCGGGCTGTGCGCCCGGGCCGCTTCGAAGAGCACCACCCCCTTGTTCGGGGAGATGGTCACCATCGAGATCTCGTTCGCGCCCTCTTTCAGCCGGTAGGACTGGCATTCGGCGGCCGGCGGGGTGCCGTCGTCCAGTGCACCGGTGGCCTTGGCCTGCTCGTAGCTCATGCCCAGCCGCAGCGTCTTGTAGCCGTCCGGGCCGAGCGCCGGGCCCGCCATCACCGGCACCTTGAAGGTCGGCACCACCTTGGTGTCCGTCGCGGTCGTGCCGCTGGTCGGCGGCGCCGGGGTGTGCGCCGGTGCCTGGGTGGGGCTGGGCGCCTCGACCGGCGGCTGGGCGACCGGCGGCGGCGCGGGCGGCGGCGGGGTGATCGTGGTGCCGTCCACCACCGGAGCCGCGGGTTCGGCGACCGGGGGCAGTGGCTGGCCGGGCCGGTAGCCGCCGAGCACCAGGCCACCGGCGACCAGGATCGCCACGCCCAGTGCGCCACCGCTGGCGGTGACGACCTTGCGGCGGCGCCGGATCCGACGGGCACCGGCGACGATGGCCTGGTCAGCGCCCGCCCGGGGGTGCATCCCGAGCCGGTCGTCGCCGAACAGCCGGCGTAGCTCGGTATCGAGATCGTCGTCCGCGCTCACGCTTCTTCCCTCCCTCCGGCCTCTTCGACGACCGGTGTCATCTTCAGTCGTAGCGAAGCGATGGCCTTGCTGGCCTGGCTCTTCACCGTGCCCTGGCTGATGCCCAGCGCCTGCGCGATTTCGACTTCGGACAGTCCTTCGTAGTAACGCAGCACGATGACGGCGCGTTGCCTCGGGGGCAGGCCGCGTAACGCCTGCCACAACGGTTCGTGTTCGAAGGGGTCCGCGGGGGTGACCGCCTGCGCGTCCGGAATGTCCGCGACCAGGCTTTCCTTCTTGGTCCGCCGCCACCGGCTGATGTGCGCGTTCGCCATGGACCGCCGGATGTAGGCGAGCGGGTCGCCGGTCTTGCGCTGCACGTGGGTCCAGCGGGAGCCGATCTTCTCCAGCACGGTCTGCACGAGGTCGGCCGCGTCGTGCGGGTTACCGGTCAGCGCGTGGCCGTAGCGGAGTAGCCCGGGAAGGCTGGCCTCGACGAACTCACCAAAGTCCGTGAGCTCGCCAGGCAACGATGAATCCCCTTCCCGGCCGGCTGCGACCACCCAGTCATCTCCCCCCTGCATGACAGGCGCTATCGCGGTCACCGTATCGCCTCCCTCGCCGGCCCGTCTGTCTGGCGTCGCAGCACCACCGTGTGCAAAACGCATTGACGCTCCTGAAGGTTGTCCCGCTCGGCTACTCAGATCAGGGGACGCCCGGCAGAGGGAGGAGTTGTGCCGGTTACCTGTTTGCTACAGAGGCGGGCAACGGGAACGAGCCGTCCTGCCCGGCCGGGAACGGGTGCACCGCGACCACCGCCCGATGCGGGATCGGCCCGTACACATGCGGGAACCGGACACCGGCCGGGTGCGGCGGGTCGCCTTCCTCCCAGCGCAGCGGCACGTCCAGCTCGGCCGGATCGATCTCCAGCAACAGAAGGTCTTCACGACCGGGAAACAGCGCGACGGCGGGCAGATGCGCGGTGCCGGGGTCGGAGCAGTGGATGAACCCGACCTCGTCCAGCGACGCCGCCCGGTACTCCCCGCCCTCGGCCGCCTCGGCCCAGTCCGCCCACGCGCAGATATGCAGGATCATGCGCCCATCGTGCCGGACCCGCCCCCGCACAGCCCCGCCCCCGCACAGCCCCCACCCATCCCGGGGGGCGGCCCCGCTCCAGCCTATCGCCACCAGGGAGCGCGCGAGGCGCCATCGGGCGAGTTGTCCACAGGCCGGGGCAACTGTGGACAACTCGCGGGCATCGGGCGCGACCCGGGGATCAGCGGAGGGTGAGCTGGCGGCCGATGAGCCCGTCGCGGGCGCGGCGCTCGGTGGCGTTCAGCGGCTCCTCGTCCAGGGACTTCAGCGCCGCATCCAGCCGCTCGCCCAGCTGCATGGCCGGGTCGGCCCACTCGCGGGCGTGCGCGTCCGGGTCCAGGTCCCACACCGGCACGAGCAGGCCGTGCGCGCGGAACGAACCGGCGTAACGGGACCCCTCGCCCAGCCCGATCTCACCGGCGGCGGACAGCCGCGCAAGCGCTTGCAGCAGGAGGTTCTCCTGCTCGGGCCGCACCCAGCGCAGATGCGCCTTCTCCCCGGCCTCCACCCAGTAGGCACCGGGGCCGAGCCGCTCGGTGGGCATGATCGCCGCGTTCGCCCGCTCCAGCGACATCGCGACCTCGCCGCCGGCCTCGGTGTCCTCCGGCAGCCACCACGAGAAGTCCTTGTGCAGCGTGGCGTCCAGTTCGGCACCGGTGACCAGCAGGTCCTGCAGGCGCTCGCCCTCGGCGGGCGGGCCGGTGGTGTCCGGCACCGAGAGCACGTCACCCGGCTCGGCCTGCAAGGCCCAGCGCACCGAACGGCCGAGGTCGCGGCTGATGTCCGAGGACCTGGTCTGCACCTGCATGCCCACGAACGCGGCCCCGTCGGACCGGACGAACGCGGCCGCCGCCATCGGCAGCACGGTGCCCAGCGTGACGGTCCGATCCGGACTGTCCACAAGGGACAGATCGGCGGTGGCCGACGGCACGAACTCGCGCAGCGCGATCAGCTCGGGCTCGGCGGCGAGGCCCTCGAAGGGCTGCCCGACGAACACATCGCGCACCTTCGGTGCACGGTCCTTCTTGGGGCCCTTCTTGCGTGCGCCCTTGCCCATGTCGCCTCCTCGCTAGCAGCTCCGCAGACGCTACCGAACGGCTAGGCTCGCCAGGTGCCCGCCCTGTTCGACCCGCGCGACCCCGCGTTCCTCGCCGATCCGTACCCGACCTTCGCGGCGCTGCGCGAAGCCGGCGAGGTGCACCGGCACGACGGCCTCGGGCTGGCGATCGCGGTCTCGCACGGCGCCGCGTCGCAGGTGCTCCGCCATCGCGGGCTCGGCCGGATCTGGACCGACGCCGCCCCTGCGGAGCGGTTCGTCTCCTTCAACCTGCTGCACCGCAACTCGTTGCTGGAGAACGAGCCACCCGCGCACACCAGGCTGCGCCGCTCGATCGCCGGCGCGTTCGCCAGGGGGCACGTCGAGCGGCTCAGGCCAACTGTGCGCGCACTCGCCACCGACATGGTCGAGGAACTGGCGGAGAAGATCGCGTCGGACGGCGAAGCGGACCTGCTCGAGCTGCTGGCCGAGCCACTGCCGGTGCAGGTCATCGCCGAGCTGCTGGCGGTGCCGCCGGCCGACCGCGAACTGCTGGTGCCCTGGTCGAACGCGATCGTGAAGATGTACGAGTACGGCCTGCCCGAGGCCGGGCAGCAGGCCGCCGAGCGCGCCGCCGGCGAGTTCGCCGGCTACCTGCGGGAGCTGGCCGCGGACCGCGCCGGCAATCCCGGCGACGACCTGATCAGCGACCTGGTCCGGGCCGAGCTGACCGGCGACGAGGTGGTCGCGACCGCCGTGCTGCTGCTGATGGCCGGGCACGAGGCGACGGTGAACGTGCTCGGCAACGGGGTGCACGCGCTGCTGCGGCACCCCGGCCAGTGGCGTCGCCTTGTCGCGGACCCCGCGCTGACGGACACCGCGGTCGAAGAGCTGATCCGCTTCGACGCCCCGCTTCAGCTGTTCGAACGGACCGCCACCACCGACCTGGAGATCGCCGGGTTCCGGGTGGCCGAGGGCGAGAAGATCGCGGCACTGCTCGGCGCGGCGGCCAGGGACCCCGCGGTGTTCGACCGGCCGGACGAGCTGGACCTCGGCCGCGCGCCCAACCCGCACCTCGGGTTCGGCGCCGGCATCCACTACTGCGTCGGCGCGCCGCTGGCCAGGATGGAGATCGCGGCCGCGCTGAGCGCACTGGCCGAGCGGCTGCCCGGCCTGCGCCCGGCCGCAGAACCGCGACGGCGACCGGAGTTCGTCATCCGCGGCCTGCGAACCCTGCCGGTGAGGGCCTGAAGCGACCCAATGTGACGTTTGGCCAATAGAGCGAGCCAAACGTCACGTTGGGCTCGTGCGGCGGCGGGTCAGCGGACGGCGCCGGGCTGGCGAACCGCGCGCAGCTCGGGTTCGGGCGCGTCGATCACGCGCAGCACCCGCAGCAGCCGCAGCTTGTCCTCGGCGATCGGCGCGAGCAGGTTGGTCAGCCGCCGCACCAGCACCGCGGTCAGCGTGGCCAGCACCGCCGCGGAAAGGTCCACCAGGCCGGTCAGCAGCACGCTTTCCGCCTCGGCCTGCACCCCGTCCCGCAGCCGCCAGAACACCACCAGCACCAGCAGCACCCAGTTGACGATCCAGGCCGCCCACCAGCCGCGCACCAGCTTCGACGGCCGCGGCCGCTGGTCGGGGGGCCGGCGCAGCACGGCGTGCTCCAGTTCCGCCGCGATGGACCCGGCCATGGCCAGGTTCACCCCCGGCACCAACACCCCGGCCAGCACCTCCCGCACCGACCGCGGCGGCTCGAACCCGGTCTCCGCGGCGGCGGTGATCCTGGCCACGAACAGCCACCACAGGGTCAGCGTGAGCGCCACCAGCCCGAGCACCAGCGCCATCGTCGACGTGACCCAGACCAGGCCGTCCGAAGCGGCGACCACGTCCACGTCCAGCGCGGAGTCACGGCTGATCAGCAGCAGCACGTACTGCCAGAGCTCGGCGGCCGCACCGGCCAGCGCCATCGCGGCCAGCCCCCAGAGCGAAACCACCGCGAACGGCGCGAGCAGGCGCAGCCGCTCCAGCGGGCGCGGGCCCTCGGCCCGCATCCCGGGCACCGTGGTCGGGAACCGCCAGATCAGGTTCGGGAAACCCCATCGCGGCGGGGTCCGGTAGGCAGGCGGCCCGGTGTACGGGGCGACCTGGGCCGGGCGGCGCTGCGGACCCGCCCCCGGCGGCGGGGTGGCGACCCAGCGCACCCTTGGCCGGACCCGCGGCTGCGGCCGTGGCGGCTGCAGGGGCGGGTAAGGCGGCGGGTAGTGGCCAGGCTGCATGGGTCAGAGGATCTCGGGTTCGGCGCCGGGTTGTGCGGAGGTGACCGGCCTGCCCTCGGTGTGCCAGGACTTCATGCCGCCCGCGACGTTCACCGCGTCCACCACGCCGGCCGCGTTCAGCCAGGCGGCGGCGCGCGCGGAGCGGCCACCGGTGCGGCACACCACGTAGACCGGCCTGTCGTCCGGCAACGTGGCCAGCTCCTCGACCCTGGCGGGCAGCTCGCCCATCGGGATGTGCACCGCACCGGGCGCGTGCCCGGCATCCCATTCGTCCTGTTCGCGTACGTCGAGCAGCACCAGGCCCTCCGCGGGCAGCTCGGTCACGGAGGCGGTCGGCGGTTCAGCGGGGTTCACGCCGTCATGATCCCATGCGGTTCGTCAGGCTCGCGTGAACACCGGCCCCCGTCCTAGTGGCTGGTCGCCTTCTCCGCCCCGGCACCGGTGAGCGAGCGGACCTCCATCTCGGCGTACTTGGCCTCGTTGTGCTCCTTGGACAGCACGGTGCCGAGCCAGCCGAGGAAGAAGGACACCGGGATGGACACCAGCCCGGGGTTCTCCAGCGGGAACCAGTGGAAGTCCACCCCCTTGATCATCGGTTTGGACCCGCCGGACACCGCCGGCGAGAACACGATCAGCACGATGGTGACGATCAGCCCGCCGTAGATGCTCCACAGTGCGCCTTGGGTGTTGAAGCGTTTCCAGAACAGCGAGTAGAGGATCGTGGGCAGGTTCGCTGAGGCGGCGACGGCGAAGGCGAGTGCGACGAGGAAGGCGACGTTCTGGTCTTTGGCGAGGATGCCGCCGACGATGGCGACGGCGCCGATGACCAGTGCGGTGATGCGGGCGACTCGTACTTCGGCGTTGGGGTCTTTGATCTTGCCTTTTTTGATCACGTTGGCGTAGACGTCGTGGGCAAAGGAGGCGGACGCGGTGATGGTGAGTCCGGCGACGACGGCGAGGATGGTGGCGAAGGCGACCGCGGCGATGAATCCGAGCAGTATCGGCCCGCCCAGCTCCTGCGCCAGCAACGGCGCCGCCGAATTCACCCCGCCCGGCGCGCCGTTGATCGTGGTCGGACCGACCAGTGCGCCGGCGCCGTAACCCAGCACCAGGGTGAACAGGTAGAAGATGCCGATCAGCACGATGGCCCAGACCACCGAGCGGCGGGCGTCCTTCGCGGTCGGCACGGTGTAGAAGCGCATCAGCACGTGCGGCAGCCCGGCCGTACCGAGCACCAGCGCGATCCCGAGCGACAGGAAGTCCAGTTTCGACGTGCCGTTCTTGCCGTACTGGGCGCCCGGCGACAGCAGCGCCTCGCCCTTGCCCTTCGGCTGGTCGACAGCCTGCTGAAGCAGCGCGGACAGGTTGAAGCCGTACTTGCCGAGCACCCAGATCGTCATCGCGAACGCGCCGGCGATCAGCAGCGCGGCCTTGATGATCTGCACCCAGGTGGTGCCCCGCATCCCGCCGATCAGCACGTAGATGATCATCACCACGCCCACCGCGGCGATGATCGCGGCCTGCCCGGCCGCGCCCTTGATGCCGAGCAGCAGGTTCACCAGTCCGCCCGCGCCCGCCATCTGCGCGAGCAGGTAGAAGAACGACACGGCGAGGGTGGAAATGGCCGCCGCGGCGCGCACCGGGCGTTGCCGCATCCGGAACGCGAGCACGTCGCCCATGGTGAACTTGCCGGTGTTGCGCAGCAGTTCGGCCACCAGCAGCAAAGCGACCAGCCAGGCCACCAGGAACCCGATCGAATAAAGGAAACCGTCGTAACCGTTGATCGCGATGGCCCCCGCGATACCGAGGAACGACGCGGCGGACAGGTAGTCGCCGGAGATCGCGATCCCGTTCTGCGGGCCGCTGAACGCACGCCCGGCGGCGTAGTAGTCCGACGCGGTCTTGGTGTTCCGACTGGCCCGGAACACGATCACCAGGGTGATCACCACGAAAGCCGCGAAAATGCTGATGTTCAGGGCCGCGTTGCCGCCCTCCACCCCGGCCGCGAGCGTGCTCACTTGGCGCCCCCTTCGATCTCATCGCGGATCTTGTCCGCGATCGGGTCCAGCTTCCGATCGGCGTAGCGCACGTAGAGACCGGTGATCACGAAGGTGGAGACGAACTGCAGCAGGCCGAAGACCAGGCCCACGTTGATGTTGTCGACCAGCTTGGTGGACATGAACCCGTGCGCGTAGTCCGCCAGCAGCACGTAAAGCAGGTACCACAACAGGAACAACCCGGTCATCGGGAAGACGAACCGGCGCAGCCTGGCCCGGAGCTGGGCGAACTCCGCGCTCTGCTGCACCTCCCGCCATTCGCTTTCCGGGGTGTCACCGGCGAGCTCGTGTTCGGTGCTGCTCATAAGACCTCCCAGACGGTCTTACACCCAGTCGGGTGGCCCGCTGGGCGCCATACTTCGTCGCACGATTAATCCAGCCCTTGCTACGCAGATCATCCCCCTCTCTTGGCGCAAAAGCGCATAATCCATTTGGGTGAATAGGATGACTCTGGGTATAACTAATGGCGACCGATAGCCGCCCTGATGTCCGGATGATATTCCCCGGCGAACCCATCGGCTCCTATTTCGGATACGCGCGGTACCGGAACCGCCAACCGGGTGCCCGCCGAAACTGCCGTTACTTCCGGTGCCGGCCCTTCGACGACCGCACCTTCTCCTCGGCCTGGCCGAACCGCGCCACCGCGCGGTCGCGCATGAACCCCAGCGGATCCGGCGCGTGCAGCCGCAGCATCACCGAGTTCACGTCCTCCGGGATGCCACGGCGGGTAGCCAGGCTGACCACGATCGCGGCGAGGAAGGCCAGCGGCACGGTCACCAGCGCGGGCTGCTGGAAGAACCACGGCGCCCAGCCGCCGGTGTACCCGCTCACGATGGTCACCACCAGCGCGGTCACCACCAGGCTGCCGCCGACGATCATGCCCGCCATCGCGCCGGCCCAGCTCAGCCCTCGCCACCAGATACCGAGCACCAGCAGCGGGCTGAAGGTGGACGCGGCCAGCGCGAAGGACATGCCGATGCTCAGCGACAGGTCGTCCTGGCGCAGGAACACCGCGAGCAGCATCGGGGCCAGCGCGACGATCCCGGTCGCCACCCGGAAATCCCTTACCCGGCCGGGAAGAACGTCGGTGGAGAGCACCCCGGCGACGCTCACCAGCAGACCGGACGAAGTGGACAGGAACGCCGCGAACGCACCGGCCGCGGTCACCGCGCCGACGATCTGCCCGGCCACCCCGGGCAACATCGCCGAGGGCAGCAGCAGCACCGCGGCGTCCGTCTTACCGGTGACCAGCAGCTCCGGCACGTACATCCGGGACAGCGCGCCGAGCATGGTCGGGAACAGGTAGAAAAGCCCGAGCAGCAACAGCACGTGCACCGTGGTGCGCCGCGCCGCCTTACCGTCCGGGTTGGTGTAGAAGCGCACCAGGACGTGCGGAAGTCCCATCGTGCCAAGGAAAGTCGCCAGTATCAGCGAGTAGGTGCTGAGCAGGTCGGACAGTCCGCCGCTGCTCGGGCGCAACCAGCTCGAGTTCTGCGCGACCCCGTCCGACACCACCGGCACCCCGCTGCCCGCGCTGAACCGCAGCACCGTGCCCTCGGCCACCGGGTAGTCGCCGCCGGCCGGCCAGATCACCTCGCGGTCCGCACTGGCGCCGGGATCCTGGACCCGCACCGAAGTCAGCGAAGTCACCTGCAGGGTCACGTCGGTGCGCACGTCCACATTGGTGTCCGCGGCGAACACCGGCGGCGCCGGCGCACCGAGCGAGGTGACCTGCCCCGGACCGCCGGTGAGGAACACCGCGCACAGCACGAAGGTGGGCGCCGCGATCGCGAACAGCTTCAGCCAGTACTGGAACGCCTGCACCACGGTGATCGCGCGCATCCCGCCGGCGATCACGTTGAACGCGACCACCACGGTCACCAGGATCGCGCCGAGCCAGCCCGGAGTCCCCAGGATGGTCTCCAGCGCCAGCCCGGCGCCCTGCAGCTGCGGCACCATGTACAGCACGCCGATGAACACCACGAACGCGGTGGAGAACCGGCGCAGCGGCACCGAGCCCAGCCGCGCCTCGACGAAGTCCGGCAGGGTGTACGCGCCCGAACGGCGCAGCGGCGCGGCCACGAACAGCATCAGTGCCAGATAGCCAGCTGTGAAGCCGATCGGGTACCAGAGCGCGTCCGCGCCCTCCTTCAGCACGATGCCGGCGACCCCGAGGAACGAGGCCGCGGACAGGTACTCGCCGGAGATCGCGGCGGCGTTGCGGCGGGAGCGGACGGTGCGCCGGGCGACCAGGAAGTCGTGCGTGCTGTTGGCGAACCTGGACGAGCGGTGACCGAGGTAGAAGGTCACCACCGCGACCAGCACGATGCTGGCCAACGCCCAGAAGTTCAGCTGCACGCGGATGATCCTCGCACCTCGGGGTCAGCGACGCGTAGCTGTCCTCGCCGAAGGCACGGCGACGAGCTGCTCTCGTGGTTCCCGGTGTACACGGCTCAGTTTTCGATCATGTCCACGAAATCGCGCTCATGCCGCTCGGCCAGCCGGTTGTACCAGAGGCCGATGCCGAACAGCACCGGGAACGGCAGCACCCCCAGCAGCACCCACGGCAGCGGCACGCCGACCACGGTCAGCCCGGCGAAAGTGGGTGAGAAGTAGAACGCGGCGGGCAGCCCGCCGAGCGCGGCCACGGTCAGCAGCGACAGCCACAGCCCGGTGCGCAGCTGCGCCTTGACCAGATCCTTGATCAGCAGCTCGCCCCAGCTGGTCTGCTCCTCCAGCTCCACCCTGGCGCGCAGGCTGCTGGTCGGCTGGCGCGGATCGGCCAGCACCACCCGCTGCCTTCGCGGCGGCTTCGGCGGCGGCTCCGGTTCCGGGGTCGGCTGCGGAAGCCAGGACTGCGGGTCGGGCGCCTTCGGCTGGGGACGGCCCAGCGTCGGGTCTGGTTCGCGGACTCCGTTCGGGCGCTGGTCGTGGTAGCTGTCGTCCTCCCCCATAAGGTCAGCCGTTCCGCGACGAGCCGACCAGCCGGTCCTTCAGCTCACGGGTGTGCCGCCTGCTGACCGGCAGCACCTTCTCCTCGTTGCCGATCACGACCTGGTACCCGCCCTGGCCCATCCGCAGCTCGGTGATCAGCGGCAGCGCGACCAGGAACGAGCGGTGGATCCGCACGAAACCGGCCTTCTCCCAGCGTTCCTCCAGCTGGGCCAGCGGGATCCGGACCAGGTGGCTGCCGTCGGTGGTGAACAGCCTGGCGTAGTCGCCCTGCGCCTCCACCCAGCGCACCGAGGACCGCGGGATCAGCTTGGTGGTGCCGGCCAGCTCGACCGGGATCACCTCGTCGTCGGTCTTCACCTGCTCGGCGCCCTGGACCTGCTCCGGCGCCGGGGTGGCCTGCATCTTCTCCAGCACCCGGTTGATCGCCTTGTCCAGGCGGTCCTGCCGGCACGGCTTGAGCACGTAGTCCACCGCGCCGAGGTCGAACGCATTCACCGCCTCCTCCGCGTGGCCGGTCACGAAGACCAGCACCGGCGCGGGGTTGAGCGAGGCGAACACCCTGGACATCTCCATCCCGGACAGGCCGGGCATGTCCAGGTCGGCGAACACCGCGTCCACCGGGGGCAGACCGCGGTCCTTGCGGCGGCGCAGCTCCTCGTCCTCCGAGCTGAGCAGGCGCAGCGCCTCGGACGCGTCCACCGCGTCGAAGA
Organism: Amycolatopsis nigrescens CSC17Ta-90; assembly: GCF_000384315.1. Lineage (GTDB taxonomy): Bacteria > Actinomycetota > Actinomycetes > Mycobacteriales > Pseudonocardiaceae > Amycolatopsis > Amycolatopsis nigrescens. Next base: position 3,350,529 of record NZ_ARVW01000001.1, read on the forward strand.
CCCGGCCGATGTGCGGGTTGGACTCGAGGCAGTGCTTCAGCAGGTTAAGACCGGGCAGCTCGTCGTCCACCGCAAGGACGAGGAGCCGGCGGGTGTCATCTTGAGCACTCACAGTGATTCGCATCCTGCCTATTGCACGCCGCAATGTCCATACCAGAAACGCGAAATGCCGGTTACAACCCGTACCGCGACCAGGCCACCTTCTGCTGCACCGCGTCCAGCACCGCGCTCGCCGCCGCCGGCGCGCCGAGGCCGAGCCTGGCCAGCAGTGGCTTCTTCGGCTCGGCCACCGAGATCTGCGCGCTGGGGAACCGCTCGCCCAGTACTTCGCGCAGGTTACCGATACCGTCGATCAGGCCCAGCTCCACGGCCTTGTTGCCGAGCCAGACGTCACCGGTGAACAGATCTTCAGTTTCGACCAGCCGGTCCCCGCGCCGCTCCTTCACCCAGCTGACGAACAACTCGTGCAGCTGGGTGTGCATGTTCTTCAGCCACTCCACGTCCTCCGGCTTCTCCGGGCTGAACGGGTCGAGCCGCGACTTGTTCGCGCCGGCGGTGTGCAGCCGCCGTTCGATGCCGAAGCGTTCGAGCAGGTCGGGGAAGCCGAAACCGCCGCTGATCACGCCGATCGAGCCGACCATGGACGTCCGGTGCGCGTAGATCTCGTCCGCCGCGCAGGCCAGCCAGTAACCACCAGAAGCGGCCACGTCCTCGGCGAAGGCGAGCACCGGCACGTTCTTCTTGTCCGCCAGCTGCCGGATCCGCTCGGCGACCAGGCCGGACTGGGTCGGCGCGCCACCCGGCGAGTTGATCACCAGCGCCACCGCCTGGAGCCGGTCGTGGCCGAAGGCCCTGGTCAGCGCAGACTCCACGGCGGTGAGGTTGATCGTGCCCCGGCTCAGCGGCGAGGGCGTCGGGGTGATCACCCCGTGCAGCCGGACCACGGCCACCACGTCGGTCTTGTCGCCGCGGTCGCCGATGCCCGGGATCCGCGAGGTCAGTTTGTCCGTGACGCTCATTCCCCAACCCTACTTGCCGCGCTGAGGACGTTCCCGCTTCAGCGCGGGGGCACGTCAGGGTTACTGCGGACGGCTCAGGGTGCGCGGCGCGGGGGCGTTTTCGGTGACGGCACGGGGTCGCGGGTCCTGCTCCGGCACGTCGGCGGCGGAGTAGTCGGGCAGGTTGGTGCGCACCCCGCGGGCGAACTTGGGGACCCGCAAGGTCACCTTCATGCCGGCGCCCGGCGCGGTCTCCACCATCAGCGCGTACTCGTTGCCGAACAGCTGCTGCATCCGCTGGTTGATGTTGCCCAGCCCGACGTGCGCGCCGCTGCGGTGCGAGCTGCGCAGCTCGCCGAGCCTGGCCGGGTCCATCCCGATGCCGTCGTCCTCCACGCTGATCAGCGCCTCGGCGCCGTAGTCCTGCGCGGTGACGGTGACCATCCCGCCGGAGGGCTTGTTCGCCAGTCCGTGCTTGACCGCGTTCTCCACCAGCGGCTGGATGATCAGGAACGGCACCACCACGGAAAGCACCTCGGGCGCGATCTTCAGCCGCACCTCCAGCCGCCCGCCGAACCGCGCGCTCTCGATGGTCAGATACCGGTCGATGTTGCGCAGCTCCTCGGCCAGCGACGTGAACATGCCCGAGGTGCGGAACGAGTAGCGGGTGAAGTCGGCGAACTCCTGCAGCAGCTCGCGCGCCTCCTCCGGGTCGGTGCGGATCAGCGAGGAGATGGTGTTCAGCGCGTTGTACACGAAGTGCGGCGAGATCTGCGCCCGCAGCGCCTTGATCTCCGCCTGCTGCAGCTGGTGCTTCGAATCGTCCAGCCTGGCCAGCTCGAACTGGGTGCAGACGAACCTGGCCACCGCGTCCGCCATCTGGATCAGCCGCTTGCCGCGGGTGCGGCCGACCACGATCAGCGCGGCCTCGGTCTCGCCCTCCACGATCAGCGGCACGATCACCGCGGTGCGCATCTTGCAGGTGCCGCGGTGATTGCACGGCATCTTGTCGTGCGCGATCACTTCACGGCGGTCCCGGCGGATGGACGCGCTGATCGCGTCCTCCAGGTCCACGTAGTGGTCGTTCGCCTCGCCGTCCCAGGACAGCAGCGAGCCTTCACCGTCGGTGATGCCCACCGCCACGCACTTGAGCAGCTCCAGCAGCCGGCTGGTGATCCGGTCCGCGGCCGCCTGGTCGAGTCCCTCGCGCAGGTCCGGCGTTGCCTTCGACATCAGGTGGATGGCGTCGAGTACCGCGTCGTCCACGAAGTTGCCAGGACGCCTGGCCCGGAAGATGGCGATGACCAACCCGATCGCGGCCAGCGTGGCCACACCCCATGGGATGATTTGTTCGATCGGCAGCGTGGACACGGCGTTAATGCTCTGCGCTAGACCACCAGCGTGCAAGCTTTGCCGCCCACTTTCTGTGTAGCTGTGCCGGACGAACGGTGAGGGCAACCCTACTAAAGGCCCGGTGGCGCTCTCCATGGTCGGCGGAACCGCTGGCCGGGATGCTTCTGGACAAGATCCGGAACGGGAAGGCGGACGATCATGGCGGTGCGGCGGAAAGTGGTGGCGGGAGTGGCCGTGGCGGGGCTGGTGGCCGGAGCGACTGCGTCCACAGCACCTGCGGTAGCCGCCGAGCGGCCCGGCGACCCGGTGCCCGCCGCGATCGAGGCGCTTGTCCGGGGCGGGTTTCCCGGCGCGGTGGCCTATTCGCGCGACGGCGAGCGGGTGCGCCATGCCGCCGCCGGGGTCGCGAACCTGGCCACCGGCGAACCGGCGCGGACCGGCCACCGGTTCCGGATCGCCAGCAACACCAAGGCGTTCGTCGCCACGGTGCTGCTGCAGCTGGTCGGCGAAGGAGAGCTTTCACTGGACGACAGCGTGGAAAAGTGGCTGCCCGGCGTGGTTCGCGGGCCCGGCTACCACGCATCGGAGATCACCGTGCGGCAGCTGCTCGGGCACACCAGCGGAATCCACGACCCGCTCGACCCGGACTTCTTCGACCCCTACCTGGAAGACGGCGACCGGGGGTACGTCTACCCCCCGGACGAGGTGATCCGGAAGTCTCTTGTGGACCCGCCGAGCCAGCAGAAACCGACCTACTCCAACACGAACTACCTTTTGGTCGGCAAGATCATCGAGCGGGTGACCGGGCACAGCGTGTCCAGGGAGCTGCGCGAGCGGATCCTGTGGCCGCTCGGCCTGCACGACACCTCGTTCCCCATCGTGGACCCGTTCCTGCACGGGCCGCACCTGCACGGCTACAACCGGGACGGCACCGTGGACCTGACCGTGTTCAGCCCGTCCTACGACTGGACCGCGGGTGCCCTGGTGTCCACAGTGGACGATCTGGCGAAGTTCCACCGCGCGCTGTTCGACGGGCGGCTGCTGGCACCGGAGCAGCAGCGGGCGCTGCGCACCGTAACGGCCGGGGACGGCAATGTCGCCTACGGCCTCGGCGTCGAGCGCTGGGAACTGCCCTGCCAGAACGGTCAGTCGCGGACGGTCTGGGGCAACTCCGGCGCCGGCCCCGGCTACTACAGCCTGTCCTTCACCAGCGAGGACGGCGCCCGGCAGGTGGTGATCGCGCTGAACAGCTACGACCTTGCCGTCGAGATCGCGAACCGCCCCGGCGAGCTGCCGTGGCCCACCCCGCCCGCCCCGGCCCTGCTCGACACCTTCTGCTGAGCCCGGGGTTACGAGCCCAACGTGACGTTTGGCCAATAGAACGAGCCAAACGTCACATTGGGCCAGTACGAGGGCTACTTGAGCAGGCGGGACAGGCGGCGGTCGGCGAGTGCCTTGCCGCCGGTCTGGCAGGTCGGGCAGTACTGGAAAGCCTTGTCCGCGAAGGAAATCTCGCGGACGGTGTCCCCGCAGACCGGGCACGGCAGCCCGGCCCGGTTGTGCACCCGCAGACCGGAGCGCTTCTCGCTCTTCAGCCTGGCCGCGGCCTGCCCGACCGAACGCTCCACCGCGCCGCGCAGGATCAGCTCGATCGCGTCGGCGAGCCGGTCCAGCGCGTCCGGGGCCAGCTTGCCCACCGTGGCGTACGGGGACAGCTTCGCCGCGTGCATGATCTCGTCGGAGTAGGCATTGCCGATCCCGGCGATCAGCGACTGGTCGGTCAGCGCGGTCTTCAGCCGCTCGGTACGTCCGGCCAGCAGCTCGCCGAGCTCCGCCCGGCCGAGGGCGAGCGCGTCCGGGCCTAGCCTGGCGATGCTGGGCACCTCCGCCGGATCCCGCACGATCCACACCGCGAGCCCCTTCTTGGTGCCCGCCTCGGTCAGGTCGAACCCGGGGCCGGTGGCCGAGTCCAGGTGCACCCGCAGCGCGAGCGGCCCCTTGCCCGGTTTCGGCGGGGTCGCCGACATCGCGTCCGCCCAACGCAGCCAGCCGGCCCGCGCCAGGTGCACCACCAGATGCAGGTCGCCGCAGACCAGGTCGAGGTGCTTGCCGTACCGGGCCGCGCCGGTCACCTCCCGGCCGTGCAGCTCGGTCCAGGCCGGGGTGACGGTCTTGAGCACCGACAGCGAGGCCACGTCGATCCGGCTCACCGTGCGACCGGCCGCGTGTTCGCGCAGGTGCTGAGCCAGCGCTTCTACCTCGGGTAACTCGGGCACGCCGCCAGTCTGCTACCCGCGGGCGAGCTATTCAACCGGGTGCAGCGGGCCTTCGAAGTCCGGCAGCGCATGCCGCTGGATCGTCTTGGCCACCTTGTTCATCTCGCCGCGCACCGCGAACAGCCCGCGCACCGTGCCGACCCAGCGCTCGCTGGGCCGGTCGCCGGCCGGGTCGCCGTCGGTCTCCGCAACCACCGTCCACGGCCGCCGCAGGATCCAGCGCAGCGGGAAGAACAACGCGAGCAGCAACAGGGACAACGGCACCCAGGTGGGCACCACCAGGCCATCGGGCATCCAGATCAGCAGCACCACGGCCAGCACCACGGCCACGCAGAGCATCGCGATCCCCGGCGCGTAGCTGCCGGCCACGTCGTGCTCGAAGTCGTCCGCGGTGGCCGGTGGGCGCCACTCCATCTGGGCGCGGACCACCCACTCCCGGCCGTCATCGCCCTGCACCAGCCGGTTCATCCCTGCCTCCTGTGCGACGCTCGCGGACCGTGAGCAGGGTCAACCGTATCGTGATCAAGTACCGGCACGCGAGACCCGGCGGCCCTACGGCGGGCAGGATCCGCTAACCGGATGAACCCGACTGCTCCGACTCGCCGGTCGACGCACCGGTGCCGTCCGCCGCGGCCGAACCCGCTTCCGCACCCGAGCCCGCACCGGCTTCCGCGTTCGAGCTGTCGGTCAGTGTCCTGGTGGAGGTGTCGCCGGGCAGGGTGGTCGGCTCGGACGTCCGCGCCGGGGTGGTGCAGTCCGGGCTGGTCTCCTCGGTCGGCTCCGGGTCTATCCGCGGGCTGGACTCCATCGCCGAGGACTCGGCCGGCTCCTCCGGCGGTGTCTCCGGCGGGTCCAGCCGCGGGTCCGTGCCGGGCTGTTCCGCCGACTGCCCGCTCCCTGGCACGGGCTGGCCGCCGAACTCCGTCGGCAGCACCGCCGCGCCGGCCGGCTGCACGCGCCCCGGCTGCTGGCCCTGCTCGGCGGGACCGCGCGGAGCAGGCCCCGGCAAGCGGATCACGGTCTGGTCCGGGCTGATCGGCGACGAGGTCGGCGGCAGCGGCCGAGGCTTCGGCGGCAACGCCACCGGCAACTCGACCCGTTCCTGGCCCGGCAGGCTGACCTGGTGGGTGTGCTCCGGGTCGATCACGATCGGGCCGACCGCGATCCCGAACGCGCCCATCGCCGCGGTGGACGCCAGCGCCACCCCGACCTTCACCTTCGACCCGATCAGCAGGCCCTTCAACGTCGCGGCCATACCGGTGCCGGCACCGGCCGAACCCGCGCTGGAAGCGGTACCCAGCAGCGAAGCGGCGGCCGGCACCAGCAGCACCAGCACACCCGCGTGCGCCCGCAGGGAAGAACAGACATCGCGCAGCTCGGCGTGCATCGCCCGGCAGTCCGCGCAGCCGAGCAGATGGGCGCGGATCTTGCGGGCCTCCGACCCGGTCACGCTGCCCGCGGTGTAGCCGCCGAGCTTCTCCATCACCGACCGGCAGCCCACGTCCGAACTGCGGTTCACCGCCAGATGCGCCTGCAGGTAGGCGGCCCGCAGGCCCAGCCGCGCGCGGCGGGCCAGCGCCGCGGTCGCGTTCGCGCTCAACCCGAAGTGCGGGGCCACCACCGCGGGCTGCTCGCCCTCGACCTCGGTCTGCCACAGCACGGTGCGCCAACGCTCCGGCAGGCTGGTGAACGCGGTGGTGATCAGCGTGTGCTCGGCGCTGCGCGCGGGGTTGTCCACCCCGGCGCCGGCCCGGTGGGTCAGCTCGTCGTCGGTCACCGGGACGTCGCGGCGGGCACCGTGCCACTCCCAGGACACCCGGCGGGCGACCGTCAGCAGGTAGGCGCGGACGTGGTCGCGTGGCCCGGCGCCGCGGCGCAACGCCTGCAGCACGCGGAAGAAGGTCTCGGCGGTGATGTCCTCGGCCTCGGAACGGTCGTTCGCCAGGCCAAGCGCCAGCCGTCGCACGGCCGCGGCATGCAGCTCGAACAGCTCACCGAAAGCCGCGTCCTCGCCACCGCGCAACCGCGCCAGCAGTGCCTGCTCATCCGAACCAGAAACCGCTGGTGGCGGCATAGTCCCCTGCTCGGTCATCCAGCCAGGCACCTCCCTCCCGAAGGACTAACCCTTTCGGTTGAATGGGGACACCATACGGAGCGGATCCGCCGGCGTCACCCCCTGTGCGCCAGGAGTAACCAGGTTCCCTCCGTACGGGTGGGTAAAAGTGCCCGGCCGCCCTGGGATAGACTGCTGAAAGCACCGGTTGAACCGGAGCACGCGGACGTAGCGCAGCTGGTAGCGCATCACCTTGCCAAGGTGAGGGTCGCGGGTTCGAATCCCGTCGTCCGCTCGTCGCGGGGAGTTGCACTCCTCGCCATCGACTTCGGGGGCCGAGCCCCCAAATCCCCGCTGAAGACAGCGTCGCCCGCGGCTGTGGTGGGGGCGCTTGGCGGGGCCGCATAACATCAGCGTAATGGACCGAGCGCGTTCCGCAGTGGGAAAAGTTCCGAGGTTGCCGGGAAGTTCGCCCCGCATCCGGGCAGATACCAACTAATGGCCTAGACCAGTTGCGGCCACACTGGACCGTTCCGCCGAAGATCGCGTTCCCCGAATTGGTCCAACCGGTGGTCTAAACCACTTGGCCGTCGCGCGCACACTTGCGCACACAGCGTCCACATTCCCGGACGCGGAGTGCGCTCGGAAAGGAGCAGGTGATGCGCAGGAAACTGGTCGGCACCGCGATCGCGGCAGGACTCGCCCTACCCCTCGTCTTCACCGGCGTCGCGCAAAGCCACGGCTACACCAACACCCCGCCCAGCCGTTCGTACAACTGCAAGCTGGGCACCGTGAAGAACTGCGGGCCGATCCAGTGGGAGCCGCAGAGCGTCGAAGGCCCCAAGGGCTTCCCCGCCAGGGGACCAGCCGACGGCAAGCTCTGCGCCGGCGGGCTGAGCCAGTTCGCCCAGCTCGACGATCCGCGCGGCGGCCAGTGGCCGGCCACCGCGATGAAGAGCGGGCAGCAGTTCGAGTTCGTCTGGACGCTGACCGCGGCGCACGCGACCACGTCCTTCCGCTACTTCATCACCAAGAACGGCTGGAACCCGTCCGCGCCGCTGACCAGGGCCCAGCTCGAACCGGCCCCGTTCCTGAACGTGCCGTTCAACGGACAGCGACCCGGGTACACCGTCCGGCACAGCGGCACCCTGCCCGCCGGCAAGACCGGGCGGCACCTGATCTACGCCGTCTGGGACATCGCCGACACCGGCAACGCCTTCTACAACTGCGACGACGTGACCTTCTAGCGCACGTCAGCCGTCGGCGAAGTACGGATCTTCGGTGGCCTGCGACACCGGGGTGAGGAACGGGTCGGTGTGCTCGGTGACCTGGCCGCGCGCCATCCGGTAGACCCGGAAATCGTCGCCGTGGAAGGCATCCTCGTCGTCGTGCACGTACAGCAGGCCGTAGGAGCCGGGGGCGAGCCGGGCGACCTGGCCGTACAGGTCCAGGATCCGGCCGCCCCAGCTTCCGCGGTGGTTGACGAACCCGGCCAGGTGCAGGGCCGGCCTGCCGTTCATCCAGCGCAGGTCCTGCAGGTGGTAGTCGCCGAGCTCGGCCAACTTGCGGCGCACCCGCTCGACCGCCCGGTGCAGCAGGGCGTCGTCGGCGTCGACCCCCGGGGTCTCGGAGATTGTCACCCAGCCGTGGTACTCGAACACCGTCGCGATGCTAGCCCCAGATCAGACCGTTTCCCGGAACGGGTCGTCCTCGGCGAGCAGTTCGTCCAACCTGGCCTGGTCAACCCGGCGCACCAGGTAGCTAGAGGTCCGCTGTCGTCGCAGCGGTCTCAAGTGAATGAAGTGATACGTACCGTTGTCTCTGGACGAACGCTGAGCCACGGCCGGTCCCGAGGTGCGGCAGCACAGCGCCCAACCGACGGTGGTCTGGATGCCCAGGACCGGTCAGCAAGAACACCTGGTATCGGCCATCCGCCCAGGTGGTGACCGATGCGTCGATGACCTCGGCGATCTTCCGGTCGAATCGGTCATCTGAAGTACGCAGTCGAGTGGCCTCTTCAGGAGTCCACTCAACGTTGTCGCGACGGTGAAGCACGGCAGGGATCTCGAACTTGACCTCCCGGTCAGCGTAGAACGCAACGCGCTCGATCGGCCTGAACGCGCGTCCGGGCTGGCACAAGTACGCGTTGCAGGCCTCGTAGAGCGGCCAGGCGTTTTTCGCGGGCACGACAACGGTGTCGGCCACGGTGACCGGCCGCAACGCGTAGAGGGCCATCACCTCACTACACCGCTCCAGCCACCGCGCCGCGTTCACGTCGATGTATGCGGCAAGTTCAAAGATCTGCCGGATCTCAAAGAGAACATCGACGTTGATCGTCGAATCGTGGTGGGCGAGGCGGTTCCTGAACTTTCGGACCCGCTCGACCGCAACGGCGACCTGCTTGCGCTTTCCCGACGAGTTCGGAAAAACCTGGTGGAGGCAGTCGCGCCAGAGCTCCTCGTACCTCGTGCCGAGCAGCCCCGACCAGAACCCAAAGCTCAATCCCGCGATGATCTGATGCCTGGTTTCCTTCCGCTGTGGCCGGAGTCGTTCACGAACGGCGGCCACAGCATCTGCGACATGTTCGCCGCCAGGAGTCGGCAGCAGGAACCACGGGATCCCGCATTGATCCTCACGAAAGTGCTGGCGAAGGCAACGATCGATAGCGTTTCGGAGCAGCACCTCCAGGTGCCCGACGACTTCGAAGGCCGCAGATGACGTTCGAGCACTCCACTCATACAACCCAAGCGCTGCACCCTTGTTGCCGGCAGCATCATCGAGGTAGGGGGCCATCCGAGGTTCGGAGAGCATGTCCCACACCACGTACTCATCAACCTCGACGGGCAGCATGCCTGGATGCTACCGTTGGTGACGAACGCCCCAGTGTCGCCTCTGCTGCAAGCGCCTGGGGCTTCTCTTATGCCCCGTAACCAGCAAGGGCGCCGCCAACACCCCCTCGCCTTTGTTCACTGTAGGTAACTAGCTGTCCGTGGGCAGGACACCCACCGGGCAGCTGACGCCGGTGCCGCCGAGGCCGCAGTAGCCGTTCGGCACCTTGTGCAGGTACTGCTGGTGGTAGTCCTCGGCGTAGTAGAACTCGGAGAACTCGCGGAGCGGGGCGAACTCGGTGGTGATCTCGCCGAGGCCGGCGGTGCGCAGGGCGGCCTGGAAGGACTCGCGGGAGGCCTCCGCTTCGGCGCGCTGCTGGTCGTCCGCGTAGTACACCGCGGAGCGGTATTGGGTGCCGAGGTCGTTGCCCTGGCGCATGCCCTGGGTCGGGTCGTGCCCCTCCCAGAAGATCTTTAGCAGGGTCTCGTAGGACACCGCGGCCGGGTCGAACACCACCAGCACCGCCTCGGTGTGCCCGGTCCGACCGGAGCAGGTCTCCTCGTAGGTGGGGTTCGGCGTGGACCCGCCCGCGTAGCCGACCGCGGTCGAGTAGACGCCGGGGGTCTGCCAGAACAGCCGCTCGGCGCCCCAGAAGCAGCCCATGCCGAACACCGCGGTGCGCAGGCCGGACGGGAACGGCGGCTTGATCCGGCGGTCGCCGAACACCGCGTGCAGCTCGGGCGTGACCAGCGGCTCGGCACGGCCGGGCAAGGCTTCTTCGGCGGAGGGCACTTCGGTTTTTTCTCGGCCAAACCACGACATGCCTCCATGGTACGCAGCGAAAGCCCGGTATTCGTCGAGTGAGATGACCACGGGAACGCCACCTGCATCACCCGTTCGCGCTACCGTTAGCCCTCGAAGCGGCGAGCGATCCAGGCGTACCCCGCCAGGACATCGGACGAGGAGCCCCAGATGGGTTGGCAGGACGAGCTGCGGCGTCTGGACATCGAGCTGGCGAACGGCACGATCACCCAGCACCAGCACCGGAAGATGCGCGACGAGTTGCTCGCCGCGGCTTCCGGTGGCGGCACACCGTCGCCGGTGGCGTCCCCGTTGCAACGCAAGAACGAGAACCAGCCAGCCAAGCCAGCCAAGAGCAACTGGCAGAGCGCGGCCCCGGTGCGGCCGAGCCCGGTGCAACAGGCGGTCGCCGCCCAGCAGGCGGCACCGGCCACCGAACGAGCCGAGCAGGCAGAACCGGCCAAAGCGACCAGCGCGGCGCCGAAGCAGACCGCGTCGGCCGCCCTGCTGGCCACCTCGCGTCCCACCACCGCACCGAGCCCGGCGGACGAGCGCGCCACCGAGCGGATGCCCTATCCCCGGCTGGACGGGCCGACCGTGGTGCGGCCCGCGGTCCGGCCGCCGGCGCCGCCGGTGCGGCAGCAGCCGTTGCCCAGCGCGACCACCCCGTTGAACTTCCCGCCTGCCGACGATCCGGCGCCGAGCCAGCGTGACCGGCGGAAGCCGACCTGGCTCTTCCTCGGCCTCGGGGTGCTGCTGGTGCTCGCGATGATCCTGGGCGCCACCTGGTGGCTCGGCTCGGACCGGGACGAGAATCCCGGCTCCTCGCCGTCCGCCGCGCCACCGCCCGCCGTGTCGCAGGACCCGCCGGCCGCGGCGCTCGAGGAGCGGCTGCCCGCGTTGCCCGGCATCGCGAACAAGGACAACTCGACGGTCGCGATCAGCAAGGGCGTCGAGCTCGGCCTCTACCCGAACGCCTCCGCCAGGACCTTCACCGAGCACGGCGCGAGCCAGGTGATCTACCGGGCATCGTCGGACGGCCCCAGCGCCTACTTCGTGCTCGTAATTCCCACCAAGAGCCCGGACAGCGCGAAGGCCGTGGTCGACTCCATGCGCACGCTCTCGCTGGCCAGCGGGTTCACCCGGTCCGCCGGCGACCAGAACACGATGACCGGCGCGATCAACGACCGCCGGATGGACGGCACCTGGTACCCGTCCGGCGAGTACGCGGTGAACGTGTGGGTCTCCCAGCCGACGAAGGCCGACAAGAACGCGCTAGCGCCACGGCTGGAGCAGACCCTCGCGGCGTTCCGCGCGGTGCTACCCGCCGCCTGAGCCGACCCGTTCGGCCAGCGGCGGCATCGGTTTCGGGGTGCGGATGTACTTGCGCAGGCGCTGGGTCGGCGCCTCGACGAAGGTCCAGGAGAACAGCCCGCACAGATACGCCGCCGGCACCGCGCAGGCCATCAGCACCCACTGGTTGCGCACCCCGGCCATGATGATCAGCTGCTGCACCGGGAACGCCCAGATGTACATGCCGTAGCTGCCGAACACCCAGCGGCTGCCGTTTTCGAGCCGCTTCGGCCAGTGCATGGCGAGCACGACCGCGCCGTAGGACGCCATCACCGCCAGCAGATACCGGTCCACCGGAGTCCAGTGCAGTGCCAACCAGCCGGCCGCGAGCAGGACCGCGGCCAGCGGCCGGAACGGGATCCGGTCCCGGTAGGCGTGCATCACCATGCCCATCGCGAACGGCACCAGGAACGAGACCATCGAGCCGATCGGCACCTCGATCAGCGAGCCCGCGTTGCCCTGGTAGCCGAAGGTGGCGCCGAACATCCCGTCCAGCACCATCAGCCCGGCCAGCACCGGCAGCAGGATCAGCCGGGAGACGCCGAACAGGATCAGCAGGCCGACCACCAGCACCAGCAGGTAGCCCATCACCTCCATCGGCAGCGTCCACAGCGAGCCGTTCGCCGACCACGGGTACGGGTTGCTGTCGAACACGCCGGGCAGCAGGTGCTGCAGCAGGAACAGCAAGCTGGTGCCGACCAGGTACCGCCAGGTCTGCCGATCGCCGAAGTAGTCCGCCGTGCTGAGGCTGGTGACCAGCGGGCCGATCACGAACACGGTGAACATCACCACGAACAGCAGCGGCGGCAGGATGCGCAACAGCCGCCGGAACGCGAACCGGTACCAGGACGGGTCGCGTTCCCAGCTGTCGCTGATCTGGTAGCCGCTCATCGCGAAGAAACCCATCAGCGCGATGTAGCCCGGCGAAGCGTGCCACGAAGCCGGGAACACGGTCAGCCGCTCGGGATGCACCAGCGGCGAGCTGTGGTCGATGACCACGGTGGTGGCCCCGATCAGCCGCAGCCAGGCGAAGCCGATGTTCGGGTCGGCGTATTCCTTGCCGTTCCGACGCCGGCCGAGCCATCTGGACCGGCTGGGCCCTCCTGGCCGTCCGGCGGCCGTGTCCTGCTGTTCTGCCACTCGAGCTGCCACCACGAGCGGGATGCTAACGGTTGCCGGGTCCGGCCAGTACCGGTTGTTGGAAAGAACCGGTCCGGCCGCACTGGTCCGACCGGCGCGAGCCGGCTACTCCGGACGGTCCCGCTGGAGCAGGTCGGCCAGCGTCGCCAGCGCAACCTCCGGCCCGAACTGGCGGTTCACCAGCTCCTTGCCCGCTTCGGAGAGCCGCAGCCACAGCTTGTCGTCGTCGAGCAGGTCGGCGATCCGGTCGGCCAGCTCCCCGGCGGTCTCGCCGAAGAGCACGTCGCGATCGTGCGCCAGGTGCATGCCCTCACCGGCCAACGCGGTGGCGACCACCGGCACCCCGTGCCCGAGGCTTTCGCCGACCTTGCCCTTGACCCCGGCGCCGAACCGCAGCGGCGCGACCACCACCCTGGCGTCGCCGTAGCTGGTGGCGAGGTCCGGCACCCAGCCGTGCACGGCCACGCCGTCGCCGGCCAGCCCGAGCACCCGCGGGGTCGGGTGGCTGCCCACGATGTGCGCCACCGCGTCCGGATGGCGGCGCCGGACCAGCGGCATGATCTCCTCGGCCAGCCAGACCGCGGCGTCCTGGTTCGGCACGTGGTCGAAGCTGCCCACGAAGAGCACCCCGGAACGGCCGTCCGGACAGTTCCGCGCGCTGTCCGCGCTGTGCACGTTGGACAGCACCTCGACCCTGGCCGACGGCAGCAGCTCGTTGAGCAGGTCCCGCTCGACGTCGGACACGGTGAGCGTGACGTCGGTGGTCCGCACCAGCCCGAGCTCCAGTTCCCGCAGCACCTCGGCCCGTCGCCGCAGCGACGCCTCCTCCGCGGTGTTCCCGAGCCGGGCGGCCAGCTCGGCCTGCCGGCCCAGCCGCAGGAAGTGCAGGTCCACCGTGTCGTAGGCGGTCACGCAGTCCGGCGCGTGCTGGCGGATCTGCTCCAGCAGCTGCCAGGCCACCTGCGGCCGGGACAGCAGCGCCAGCTTCAGCGAAGGCCCGGTGTCGCGGATGAACTCCACCTGGCGAACCGGGTCGGACACCACGGTCACCCCGATGTTGTGCAGCGGGCTGGTGTACTTCTCCGGAATCCCCTGGTTCATCGGGAAGAACACCACCCGCTGGCCGAGGGAGACCAGCAGTTCGAGCAGCCTTGCCATCCGCACCGAACCGGAGTCAAGGTCGGTCAGCGGCACCTGGTGGTCGGCCACCAGCACGATCCCGCCGTGATGCCCCTCGGCGGTGCGGTGCCTGGCCAGCCACAGGTTGCCGGGACTCGCTTCAGGCAGGTGCCCGGCGAGTTGCTCGGCCCATTTTTCGGTGAACACCGCGCGGTTGAGCTCCTGGTGCCGCTTGACCCCGGAGGACAGGTCGGTGCCGTTGGTGATGCCCTCGTGGTGCACCACCTCGGAGGACGGCTGCACCATGGTGCGGTAGCCGGCCGCCCGCACCGCGAACGCCAGGTCGGTGTCCTCGTAGTAGGCCGGCGAGTAGCGCTGGTCGAAGCCGCCGATCCGCTCGAACAGGTCGCGCCGCACCAGCAGCGCCGCCCCGGAGACGTAGTCCACCTCGCGCAGCGTCCGGTAGTGCGGATCGGCCGCCACCTCGCCGCGGCCGTAGTTCCAGCCGGTGCCGTCGCGCCAGATGATGCCGCCGCACTCCTGCAGGCTGCCGTCCGGATAGATCAGCTTCGAGCCGACCAGCCCCACGTCCGGCCTGGTTTCCACCACGTCGACCAGCGCGTCCAGCCAGCCGGGCCGCACTTCGGTGTCGTTGTTCAGGAACATCACCAGTTCCCCGCGCGCCTGCTCGGCGCCCAGGTTGCAGGCGCCGACGAAGCCGAGGTTGCGCGGCGCGCGCACCAGCCGGACCCCGGCGCACTGCGCGACCCGGTCCGCCGAATCGTCCGGCGAAGCGTCGTCCACCACCACCACCTCGAACGGGGTGGCGGGCAAGTGCACCTCGATCGACTCCAGGCACCGGCGGGTGTAGGCCCAGTTGCCGTAGGTCGGGATCACCACGGTGACGATCGGCTGCTCGCTGGTGGTCACCGCGACCGGGCCGGGCACCGCGGCCGCCTCCGGCAGCACGCCCTTCGGCCTGCCGAGCGCGGTTTCGTAGGCGTCGCGCAGCTTCGAACCGCGCGGCGCGACCCGTTCGACGGTGCTGCGGTAGCGGCCGACCAGCCGCTGCGCCAGCGCGGACCGCTCGGCCTGCAGCTGGGCGTTCGCGGTGGCCAGCTCGTGCACGGTCTGCCGCAGCTTCGCGGTGTTCTCCCCGGCCCAGGCCAGCCTGGCCGCGTCGTGCTCGGCCTTGGTCCGCAGCTGGTCCAGCTCGCCGGCGACCCGGCGGTAGGCGCGCTGCGCCTGCTCCACCTCGGCGTCGCGCTCGGCGAACGCGCGGCGGGCGGCGGCGTTCGCGTCCGCCAGCTCGTCGGCGGTGCGGGCGGCGATGCCCTGGGTCCGGCGGAGCTCGTCCTCCACCTCCCGCACCACCTCGCGCCACCTGCCCGCCTCCACCGCGTGCGCGTGTTCGGCGGTGTGCGCGACCAGGGTCAGGTCCGGGTCGGCCAGCACCGAGGTGCGCGGCACGTCCAGCGGGCCGTCGGAGGCGACCGCGATCAGGTAGGTGTGCGGGGCGCCGTCGGTGACCGCCCAGTCGTCCTCGGCGCGGCGGCGCACCGTGTGCAGCTCGGATCCGCCGTCGCCGGAGCCGTCGTGGATGAGCGAGCCGACCGCGATGTTCTGCCGCAGCAGCACCACATTTGCGAAGCTGGCGCCGAGCAGGTCGCGGAACTCGCGGTCGGTCAGCTCGTGCACGTGGAACGGGTTCTCGTTGCCGTGGTCGTGCGTGTACACCGCGACGTCCGGGGTGCTGGAGAGGAACACCCCGCCCGGCGCGAGCCGGTTGCGGACCAGCCGCATCAGGCTGTCCTGGTCCTCGACGTGCTCCACCGCCTCGAAGCAGGTGATCACGTCGAACTCCCGGCCGGCCAGTGCGTCCGGGTCGGTGATGGAGCCGATCTCGAAGCTCACGTTATTCAGCGGGTAGCGGCCTCGGGCGTGCTCCACGGTGGTCGGGTCGATCTCCAGCCCGGTCACCTCGGCCGCGTTCGACGCGAGCAGGCCGCAGCCGTAGCCCTCACCGCTGGCGAGGTCGAGCACGCGCTTGCCCTCGGTGAACCGCAGCGCGAGTGCGTACCGGTGGTAGTGCTCGTAGATGACCTGGTAGTCGTCGGCCCACGGCACGCACCGCTCGCCCGTCCACTCGATCAGCCGCTCACGCCGGTCTTCCATGCGACGCAGGTTAGCGGCTCCCGGCATCGACGCAGGCCAGCCCTCGTGAGTGAAAGATGTTGCCAGGGCAACACTTTTCACTCACGACCGTTGACCTGCGGAAATGGTCGGCTCAGAGTTCGCGCAGGTCCAGTCCGACCAGCAGATAGCTGAGGGTGCGCCGGTCGTCGCCGAGCCCGGCGGTGACCGGGTTGACCGCCCAGTCGGCGGTCAGGCCGAGCCGGACCGCGCGGCGGGCAGCCAGCTTCACCGGCAGCACCTGCTCGGTCAGCCCGTGCCCGATGTCCGCCGTCGCCACCGGTGTCCCGTCCACGTGCACGGTGACGCGTCCGGTCTTCGGCATCCAGTCCGGCAGGTAGGTGCGCAGCTCCACGCTCTGCACCTCGGCGGTGGCCAGCACCGGGAACTCCGCGGACGGCCCGGCCCAGTGGTCGTGCGCGATGCCGTTCATCCGACCGGTCACCACCCCGGCGCCGCGCACCAGCTGGTCGCCGTCCGCGGCACGCGGGTCGAAGGACACCCGGCCCGCCGGATCGACCACCGAGGTGTCGCGGATGGACCGCTCCGGGGTGCGGTCGCGGTAGGCCCGCAGCGGCTGCGGGGACGGGTGGAACATCGCGGTCAGCCTGGTCGGGGTGACCACGCCGAGATCAACCAAACTGTCGTCGAGCACGCCGAGCCGCTCGATCAGCGCGCGGTCCCGCGCCTCGGTCAGGTCGAAGTTGTGCCCGTACACCCGGTCCACGAATGGGTCGATCACGTTGCCGATGCCGAGGAAAAGGCTGGGGTGCAGGTAGTCCATCAGCACCGGCAGCACATCCTGGGCGCGGATGCCCTCGAACCCGTCCGTCGCGCAGTCGATGTCGTGGTAGTACTCGTCGACCTCGCCGGTGATCGAGTTGCGGCGCAGCTCGGGCGGCAGGGTGGCCCAGATCCGCTCCACCACCTCCAGCGCCTCCGGCCAGCGGCGGTGCCCGTTGCGGCCGATCATGTCGTGCACCATCAGCACGCCGCCGGGGTCGAGGCTGTCGCGGATCTGCCCGTAGAGGTGCTCCAGGTCGAGCACGTGGTGCAGGGCCTGGTAGCCGACCACCACGTCGTGCTCGGCGTCGGCGCGCCAGGTGTTGAAGTCCGCGAGCACGAGCTCGACCCGGTCGGCGAAGCCCTGCTCCTCGGCCTCGGCCGCCGCGCGGCGCTGCATCTCCGGGTTGAACTCCAGCAGCCGCATCCGCACGTTGCGCACCCCGGCCTCGGCCAGCGTGCGCAGCCAGCCGAGCTCCTGATCGCCGTTGCCGCTGCCCAGCGAAAGCACCACCACGTCCCGCTGGTGGCGCCGCGCCCGCTCGCCGATCTGGGCGGTGATCAGCTCGTCGAGGCTGGGCACGGCCAGCTCGTTCAGCTTCGGCAGCACGTGCCGGGCGGACCAGTGGTGCGCGCTTTCCGGCAGGTTCCCGTGGATGCTCTCCTGCTCGGCGAACGTCTCCCGCTCGCTGGCCAGCCGCTCCTGATAACCAGCGTGGTCCATCGCCCGTGCCCTCCCAGGTAACCGGACTTGCCCGAAGTGCGACGGTCGCGCACCGTCACCGCAGTACGATACGGCGCGTGGAGACCGGGTCACTACCGCGCCCGCCTGCCGAGGGCGGCCTGCCGCCGACCCACGAGGCGTGGCTGCCGAACGAGCACAACCTGTACCGCCCGCGGCACAGTCCCCGGCAGCGCACCGCACTGACCTGCGCACTGGTCTTCTTCCTCGCGCCGACCCTGGCCTTCGTGCTGGGGGTGCGCCCGGCGGCCTTCGAGAACAGGGCGCTGCACGGTTTCCCGTCGCTCGGCGACGGCTGGGGCTTCTTCACCGGGCTCAACGGCTGGGGCACCGACCACCTGGCGCTGCGCGAAGCCGCGGTGCACGCCGCGGACGGGATCAGCACCGGCGTGTTCGGCGACCCGCCCGGCGCGGCCCGCGGCACCCCGCCAGGAGGGCCGGCCGGGATCGGCCCGCAGGGCACCGGCGGCCAGGACCCGACCGCGCCGAAGATCACGTTTCCCCAGGTGATCCCCGGTAAGGACGGCTGGCTCTACTACGGCGAGGACTTCAACGCCCGGTGCAACCCGGTGATGGACGTGGACCACGTGGTGCGGGCGCTGCAGAAGCTGCGGGCCGCGGTCGAGTCCTCCGGGCGGCGGTTCGAGGTGATGATCGCGCCGGACAAGTCGACCATGGTCCCCGAGCACCTGCCGGACAGCTATCCCGGCAAGGACTGCGCCAAGGCCAGGTCCGCCGAGTTCTGGCAGCGGGTGCCCCGCGAGGCGCCCGCGATCGACCTGCGGACCGAGGTCACCCAGACCACCCAGCGGGTCGGTCATCAGCTCTACGACCCGAACGACACGCACTGGAACTTCGAGGGCGGGCTGACCATGGCCAAGGTGCTGGCCGAGCGGCTCGCGCCGGGCAGCACCGCGAGCTGGCAGGTGGCGCCGCTGCCGGGGCTGCGGCCGTGGCCCGCGGACCTGGCCAGGATGCTCGGCCGGACCGAAGAACGCCAGCTGCAGGGCTACACGCTCGCGCCGGACGGCACGACCGACCGGGCCCGTTACCTGATCAGTGACTTCATGACACCCATCCGGGTGACGCATCCGAGCAGCCAGCGGAGCCCCGGCACGATCGGCGGCAAGGTCGGCGTGCTGGCCGACTCGTTCAGCCAGTTCGCCACCCCGTTCCTGACCGCGAGCTGCCAGGACCTGATGATCGTGCACAACGAGACGATGGCCCAGGCCCCGCCGGACCAGATCGCGGAGCTGCTGGTGGACCGGGACGTGGTCGCCGTCGAGTTCGTGGAGCGCAGCGTGACCGGCGGGTCGACCCCGATGCTGCGGGATTCGGTCATCGACGCGATCGGCTCGGTACTGGCACGAAACCCGAGGTAGCTGCCCCGATCGCGGGGGATCCGGCCCCCTCGGTAACGACTAGGTGGTAGACGAAGGGCGCTGCCGGGCTAGGTGCACAATATGCGAGGTCCGCATCGGGTACGACCGCCCGCCGCGGCTGCTTCACCCGACGTCAGAATTGAACACGGACACGGTGCCGGAGATCGTTCGATACCCAACCCGAAGGGGGTGCCGGGGTGGCCTGGCAGGAAGAGTTGCGCAAGCTTGACGAGGAGCTGGCGTCCGGCAAGCTGACCGCGGACGAATACCGAGCCAGGCGCGACCAGGTTCTGTCATCGGCGGTGAACCCCGGTGAGCAGCCCCCGGCGCCGGCGCAGGCGACCAGCCAGGCCGGCGAGACCCAGATCATCCAGCCGGTGTCCCCGCCGCAGGGCACCCCGCAGCAGCAGTCGCCTCAGCAGCAGCCGCCGCAGCAGTTCCAGCCGCAGCAGCAGCCGCCCGGCTCACCGGAGGCCACCCAGGTGGTGTCCGGCCAGGACACCGGCGCCGAACGGACCCAGGTGGTGCCGTCCTGGCAGACCCGCCCGCCGCAGCACCCGAACTCGCCCCCCGGCGGGTTCCAGCAGCCGCCGGGTCAGCAGTCGCCGCCGCACGGCTTCCCGCCGCCGCAGGGGCAGCAGCAGCCTGGCCAGGCCTGGAACGCGCCGCAGGAGGATGTCAGCCCGCCTTGGGGTGGCGCGGAGTTCCCGCCGCTCTCGCCGTCGCGCAGCTCCGACTGGGTGGCGCAGGGCCCGGAGACCTTCGAGACCAAGTCCTCCTCCGGCAGCGGCAAGAAGATCCTGTTCTCGGTGCTCGGCCTGGTCGTGGTGGCCGGGATCGGGCTGGCGGTCTGGCTGCTGTTCATCAAGGACAGCGGCTCCGACACCCCGCCGCCGAACGCCCAGACCTCCAGCCCGCAGCCGCCGCCGGCCTCCAGTGTCAAGCCGCTGCCCGAGCCGCCGCCGGCCAAGGCCGACCCGACCGACAACAGCTCCGCGCTGATCGACGCGCCGGGCACGCCGCGCCTCGGCGGCGGCGAGCTGGACATCACCACCCTGCAGAACAACAAGCTGCTGCCGGAGTCGGTGACCTCGGCGCTGGCGCAGGCCGGGATGACCGACGGGGTGCTCAAGACCAGCACCGACGGGCCGGCCACCATCGGGCTCTACGCGCTGACCGTGTCCGACGAGCAGTCCGCCGTCTCGGTGGCCCAGGAGTACGCGAACACCCAGCTGGAAGGCGGCATCAAGGCCAACCGGGACCTGTCGCTCAAGGGCGTCCCGGTGTTCAGCGCCGCCAGCGAAACCGCGGACAGCGCGTTCCGCGCGGTGTACGTGCTCTACAACCGGGTCATCATCGTGGAGACCTTCGGCAAGGGGAAGGACGCCGTCCAGCAGCAGTTCGAGACGGTGCTGAACAACCAGGTCCAGCTCGCGCCGCCGACGCAGCGCACCTGATCGACGGCCGGCACGGCTGATCCCTCCAACGAGTGGGATCGGCCGTGTCGCCAACCTCCTCCCACTCCCGCACGTCCTTCCGGCGGAGCATTCGGGGCGAGGAGGTCGCCATGTGGCTGCAGATCACCATCGTCGCGCTGGTCGCCGTGGTGTTCCTGGTCCGCCTTGCCAGGTCGTTCCGCAAGAGCCCCTAGCTAGCTGCCGCGGGGGCTGACCAGGCCGGACTCGTAGGCCAGCACCACCAGCTGGGCGCGGTCCCGTGCCCCGATCTTGGTCATGATCCGGCTGACGTGCGTGCGCGCGGTCGCCGCGGAGATGACCAGCTGCGCGGCGATCTCGTCGTTGGACAGCCCACCCGCGACCAACGCCAGCACCTCGCGTTCCCGATCGGTGATCTGGCGCAGCGCGCTGGTGTCGATCCGGCGGTTCTCCGGGCGGCCGACGAACTCGGCGATCAGCCGCCGGGTGACCGTGGGCGCGAGCAGCGACTCCCCCGCGGCCACCACCCGCAGCGCGCGCAGCAGCTCGACCGGCTCGATGTCCTTGAGCAGGAACCCGCTGGCGCCGGAGCGCAGTGCCTCGTACACGTACTCGTCGGTGTCGAAAGTGGTCAGCACCAACACCTTCACCTCGTGCAGCTCGGGGTGCTTGGTGATCCTCCTGGTCGCCTCCAGCCCGTCCACGCCGGGCATCCGGATGTCCATCACCACCACATCCGGCTTGTGCCGCTCGGCCAGCTCGACGGCCTGCGCCCCGTCACTGGCCTCACCGCAGACCTCGAACCCGTCCTCGGTCTCCAGCAGCAGCCGGAAACCGCCCCGGACCAACACCTGGTCGTCGGCGAGTACCACCCTGATCATGAAGTCTCCTGAGCTAAAGGCAGTTCGGCGCGCACTTCGAAACCACCGTCGACCGGGCTGGCGCGCACCCAGCCGCCGAGGGCTTCGGCGCGCTCGCGCATGCCGCGCAACCCGTTGCCGATCTTCGGCTCGGTCGCGCCGCGGCCGTCGTCGAACACCACCAGCACGAGGTTACCCCGGTGCCGGGAGAAGCTGATTTCCACCGACTTCGGCTGGTTGGCGTGCCGGACCACGTTGGTCAGCGACTCCTGCACGATCCGGTAGGCGGCGCCGTCGGTGGGCGCGGGCAGCTCGCCGGGCGAACCGTGCACCCGCACCGCGAGCCCGGCCGCCTTGGCGTGGTCCACCAGCTCGGACATCTGCACCAGGGTGGGCATCGGCGCCTTGTCCTGGCCGGAGCGCAGCACGGCGAGGGTGGCCCGCAGGTCGGTCAGCGCGGACGCGCTGGCCTCCTTGATGTTGCGCAGCGCCTGCACGGCCTCTTCCGGGCGGCGGTCGGCGACGTGCGCGGCGACCCCGGCCTGCACGTTGATCATGGCCAGGCTGTGCGCGACCACGTCGTGCACTTCGCGGGCGATTCGCAGCCGCTCCTGCTCGGCCAGCCGGCTTTCGTGCTCCGCCGCCTGGTCGCGGGCGGCCTGCACGGCGGCCATCCGATTGCGCACCGCGGTGCCGATCCCGATCACCGCGGCGATCAGCACCACCGGCAGCGCCATCGCCGCGTCCAGCGTCACCGGGCCGCCGGTGGCCACGTGCACCACCAGCCAGATCAGCAGCAAGGTGCCCGCGACCATCCCGGCGCGCAGCGGCCCCTGTGCCCTGGCCAGCAGGAACAGCGCGACGATCACGGGCAGGAAGGCGGGCCCGATCGGGTAATCCGACCAGTAATAGGTCGCCACGACGGCGACCGTGATCAGCAGTACCGGCAGCGGGTACCGCCGGGCGTACAGCGTCGGCAACGCCGCGGCGACCAGCAGGCCGTAGCCGAAGCCGTCGAGCAGCTTCACCTCGTTCCACGGCGACATCTGCGCGCCCTTGCTGCCCAGCACGAGAACAAGGGTCAGCACCACCGTGAGCACCACGTCCCCGGCCTTGGGCAACGGGATGGAACGGACCGCACGAATCACGCTAGGAAAACTACGGCAACGCACACAGCGTCGCGTCCGTCGGGAAGCGGCTGTTGGATTACGACACTCGCGTTACACCAGGCCACCGCCTCAACCCGGCAGCGTCGGCAGGGCCGCGCGGGTCTCCTCGTCGGCCGGCGAGTAGGTGGTCAGCCGCATCTCCGAGCGGCGGCCGAACCACAGGTGCGTGTAGTTGAACCGCAGCAGGCCGGCGTCCGGGTGCAGGAAGCGCTTGAGCATGTTTCGGTGCGGCTGCACCTCGTGCTGACGCCACAGCGCGGCGAACTCCGGCGACTCCTCGAGCAGCCGGTTCACCAGGTTCTTCCAGCTCGGCTCGGCCACGTGGTCGGCCATCGCGGCCCGGAACTGCGCCACCACCCGCGGGCTGCTCTCCTCGAAGTCCGGCAGCCGCGCGCGCCAGGCCCGGTTGGTGAAGCAGAGCCGCAGCGAGTTCCGCTCCTCGAACGGCATCGCGTCGACGTCGCCGAGCAGCCAGGTGTACCCGCGGTTGTGCGCCAGGATGTCGGTGCGCCCGTTCAGCACCACCGCCGGGAACGGCTCGAGCTGGCGCAGCATCGCGTGCACCCCCGGCCCGATCGCCTTGCACTCCTTCTCCACCGGCGGCTCGGCCAGGCCGGCCAGGTTGTACAGGTGCGCCCGCTCGTACGGGTCCAGCCGCAGGGTGCCGGCGATCGCTTCGAGCACCTGCTCGGAGGCGTTGATGTCGCGGCCCTGTTCGAGCCAGGTGTACCAGGTGACCCCGACGCCGGCGAGCTGCGCGACCTCTTCGCGCCGCAGGCCGGGGGTGCGGCGCCGGCCGGCCGGCGGCAGGCCGACCTGGTCCGGGGTGATCCGCTCCCGGCGGCTGCGCAGGAACGCGGCCAGCTCCTGACGGCGGACCTGCTCGGTCTGCCGGGGGCTGACCTGCTCGGGAACGCGAACCGCTGTGCTCATTGCTCCTCCGCGGGAAAAAGCACGTCGTCGGAAGTCATTGCTCCACCATCGCACGAGCCGAAGCCTGTTACCAGGTAGTCGTAGTACCAGGATAAGCAGGCTCCTGGTACCAGGTTCCGATCCGGCTGATCGTGGTATCCATGACCACACAGCTTGTGCTCCCGCCGCCCACCAAGGCGGCCGAGCGGGCCGGCCTCAGCTCGGCCGGTCTGATCACCGTGCTGCTGGGGGCGGCACTTCCCCTGATCGACTTCTTCATCGTCAACGTCGCCCTGCCGACGATCAATACCGACCTGAGCGCGTCCACCGCCACCCTGGAGCTGGTGGTGGCCGGTTACGGCATCGCGTACGCCCTGTTCCTGGTGGTCGGCGGCAGGCTCGGGGACACCTTCGGCCGGCGCCGGCTGTTCATGATCGGCCTGACCGCGTTCACCGTCAGCTCGCTGGCCTGCGGGCTGGCGCCGAGCGTGGAGACGCTGGTGCTGGCCAGGGTCGCGCAGGGCGGCTCGGCCGCGTTGATGCTGCCGCAGGTGCTGTCCATCATCCAGGCCGGCACCACCGGCGAACGACGCTCGAAGGCGCTCGGCCTCTACGGCGCGACCGGCGGCATCTCCACCGTGATCGGCCAGCTCCTCGGCGGGGTGTTGGTCTCGGCCGACATCGCGGGCACCGGCTGGCGGCCGATCTTCCTGGTGAACGTGCCGATCGGGCTGCTCGGGCTGGTGCTGGCCAGGCGTGCGCTGCCGGAGAGCCGATCGACGCATCCGATGGGCGTGGACCGCTGGGGCACCGCGCTGTTCGGGGTGGCGATGCTGGCGCTGCTGATCCCGCTGATGGAGGGGCACGCGCTCGGCTGGCCGCTGTGGAGCTGGCTGCTGCTGGCCGTCTTCCCGTTCGCGCTGGCCGGTTTCGTCGTGGTGGAGCGCAGGCTGGAACGGGACGGCGGGGTGCCGCTGCTGCCGCCGTCGGTGCTCCGGATGCCGAGCATGCGGCGGGGACTCGCGGTGGGGGCGCCGTTCTTCACCGGCTTCGGCGGGTTCATGTTCGTCTACGCGGTGACCCTGCAGGACGGCCTGCACCTCGGCCCGATGGGCTCCGGGCTCGCGCTGACCCCGATGGCGGCCGGGTTCTTCGCCACGTCGCTGGTCAGCGGCAGGCTGGTGGCCAGGTACGGGCACCGGGTGGTGATCGCCGGGGCCGGGGTGCAGCTGCTCGGCATCCTCACCCTGATCGCCGCCACCCTGCTGGCCTGGCCGGAGCTGAGCGCGCTGGGCCTGGCGCCGGGCATGCTGCTCTGCGGGATCGGTCAGGGGATGGCGATGACCACGCTGTTCCGGGTGGTGCTCTCGCGGGTGCCCACCGACCGGGCCGGCGTCGGCAGCGGGGTGCTGACCACCGTGCAGCAGACCTGCCTCGCACTGGGCGTGGCGACCCTCGGCACGCTGTTCGCGTCGCTGAGCGTGCCGGGCGCGCTCGGCATGGAGAGCGCGTTCGTGCTGGTGCTCGGCGTGCAGGCGCTGCTCACCACGAGCGTGATCTGGCTGTCCCGCACGCTGCCGGACCCGCGCGGCTAGGCGTTCTCCGCGGCGATGGCCCGCCACAGCATGGTTAGTGGATGGTCATCGCCGTGGCGGGTGCTTTCCCCGCGTCGCGCGAAGGCGCCGACCAGCACCTCCAGCCCCGGGTTTTCGCGGTCGCCTTCGTCGCGCACGTCGACGCTGCGCAGCCCTTCACCGCCGGCCAGCCTGCCGTCCACGGCCCGCTCGGCGACGCCCTTGGTGACCAGCATGCAGCCGTGCACCAGCTTGGACCGCAGCAGCTCGAACCCGTAGTGCACGTCGTCGATCTCGGCGGTGATGTCCAGCCTGCCGTGGTAGCCGGCACCGAACCAGCCGCGCAGGAAGCCGGTGATCAGCCCGGTGGCGGGCAGCACCAGCGGCAGCCCGGTCAGTTCGGCCACCCCGATCTCCTGGCCGGGCAGCCGGTCGACGGGCAGGTTGGTGAGCAGCGCCAGCCCGCTGCGGCGCCACTCCAGCACGTCGTAACCGGCCAGGCCGGGCTGCCCGGCCACGGTCTGCACGCTGCCGCAGACCAGGTCGGCCTGCTGGGTGTCCAGCGCGGCCAGCAGGTCTTTGGTGCGCACGTGCTGCACCTTGAGCTCGATACCGCGGCCGCGGAACTCGTCGGCGACCTGTTCGGCGGCGGTGCGGAAATAGCCGAGAGTGAAGCGAGTGGTGCCCACGGTAAGGGTGCCACCCAGTTTGCGGCGGCATTCGTGGATCTCGTCCAGCCATTCGCCGAGGGTGTTCCGCGCCTTTTCGACCAGCGCCTCGCCGGTACCGGTGAACAGGACGTCCCGGCCGCGGCCCTGTTTGCGCACCAGCGGTTCGCCGCACAATCCGCTGAAGTTCTTGTTCAGCGTGTCCAGCTGCTTCTGCACGCTGGACTGCTCGCGACCGAGCAGCCGGGCGGCGGCCAGCGCGGTGCCCTCCTCGCGCACCGCGATCAGCGTGCGAAGTTGGTCCATAGTGGTCTCCAACAGGAACTGCGGGCTGGCCAGCAACCTGGTTCGCAGGTTCGCCGTCGGCAGCCGCAGCGGGTCGTTGCCGTTCACAAGCGCGGAAGTGTAGCCGGTGCGAAACCCATCGCGAATGCAGTAAAAGTTATCTCGAAATCTTTTCCGGAAGTGCTTACGCGGCTCGAACATTCCTGGCATGCTCTGCGCTGCTCCGCTGGGCCGGGAAGAGTTCGGCCACGAGCGTTGTCGTCCCCACCCTTTTTCGCAAGGAGAACTTCAAAGTGAGCTATTCCCATGCCGTTCCCGGCCAGGCCGCACCCCCGATCCCGCTCGCGGCACCGCCGAAACGGCCTGGTGTGCTGATCGCGCTGCTGGTCGCCGCCATCGGCTCGGCGGTGGCCGCCGTGGCCGGCGCGGTCATGGTCTTCACCGGTGGCCGCGAACTGGCCGCCACCAACCTGACCGAGGCGCTGGACAAGCTCGGCCCGTCGATGGGCATGCCGGACGGCTTCAGCGCGCAGGACATCGCCGAGCTGAGCGGCTCGATCTGGGACACCCTGGTCGACGAGCGACTCAGCACGCTGACCGCCCGCGGCGGTTTCGCCCTCTTCTTCGCCGCCTGGCTGCTCATCTTCGGCCTGTGCGCGCTGAAGGGCGCGACCTGGGCACGGGTGCTGATCACCATCGGCGCCGTGCTGTCCGTGGTGCCGCACTTCCTGATCCTGGCCGACTACGAGCCGAACAGCGTGGTGGTCACCAGCCTCGCCGCGCTGCTGCTCGGCCTGGTCGCGGTCGTGCTGTGCTGGCTGCCGCCGATCAACCGCTACCAGCGGGCGCTCAAAGCGCCGCGCTGATCCGAAGGGGGGCTCGTGAGTGAAAAGTGTTGCTCCGGCAACACTTTTCACTCACGACCGCAGTAAGGTCGTGAAAGCGAGCCATGCCTCGGAAGTAAGGAGCAGGACGCCGCTGGCCGGGTTCTTCGAGTCGCGCACGGCCACGGCGCCCCCTGCGAAGCCCACCTCGACACAGGCTCCTTCGGTGTGATCGCCACCGCTGTAGCTGCTCTTGCGCCACCGAGCATCAGTCAGGTCCATGCGGGGCATCGCACCACGGTGAAGCTGTTCTCCGAACATCTCACTCACGACCGCAGCAGTGCCCGCCACGCCTCGACGGAGAAGAGCAGCGCACCGGCGGCCGGAGTCTTGGAGTCGCGCACCGCCACTTCGGCGCCGACAAAGGCAACCTCGACACAGTCCCCGCCCTGACCTGCACCGCTGCTGTAGCTACTTTTGCGCCACGAAGCGTCGATCAAGTCTGCGGTGAGCATCGCGACTGGCCTCTCAGATCTCGGCGATCACCCGCTCGATCAGCGCCACCGAGTCCTGCTCGTCCAGTGCCAGATCGGCGAGATGGTCGAACAACAGGTTAGCAGCGCGAACCTCTTTGTCCTTCTCGATCTGCACCGAGCCGAAGCCGTACTCCAGGTAGGCAAGGTCTGGTTCTTCGCGCCCTGCGAAACCCACCACGATGAAGCTGCTGTCCAAACCATCATGCGCACCGTGGTCGCGCGGAATCACTTGCACAGTCACATTCGGCCGTGCCACCGCTGAGAGAATGTGCTGAAGCTGGCCAGTCGTGCACATCGGACGACGCAGGACCGCCTCGTCCATGATCGAGTGCAGCCTAAGCGGCGGCTCGTTCGCAAGCCGGTTCTGCCGCCGCAGTCGCACCGCGACCTCGGACTCCAAGCGGCCACCGACAAGTGGCGCACGCGCACCAGCGAATGCCTCTCGCATGTATTCCTCGGTTTGCAGCAATCCAGGCACATGCCCGAGCTGGTAACTGCGCACCACCGAGGCTTCGGCTTCGATGCTGACGAAGCCTCGGTCGTCCAGACCGTAGGCGTGCCACCAGCCTCTTTCGCTGGCGCGGTCGAAGAGCTTCACGTACTCGGCGTAGTCCGTGGTGAGCACGCCGTAGAGGTCGAGCAGGGCGAGCAGCTCCAGGTACTGCGGCAGCTGTCCCTGTTCGATCCGGCTGATCTTCGCCTTGGAGAACCGCAGCCGGTCGGCTACTTCGTCCTGGTTCAGGCCGACCTGCTCGCGCAGCCGCCGCAGGGTGTGCGCGAGCTGGCGCATCCGGAAGTTCGGTTTCCTCGGCGTTCCCACGCGCCCATCACCCCTCGAAATCACGCGTGCACGAATGGTAGGTCGAGCGCGCGCCGATCAAGACTCTCGACTGGCCGGACTCGACCTCAGGATTCGCTTTCATGCAGGGGTATCCGTTTGAGCTCGAGTACCGCTTCGTGCGGAGGAAAGGCGACCGCGCGCACGAGTACACCGAGCGGGTGGACGACATGGGTTTCTGCCTGGAGCACCGTGCGCGGCTGCGCGAGCAGTGGCTCGTCCGCTACGCGACCGCGTGCGCCCATGACTATCTGCGGCGGGTGTGCGCGCGGCCGGGCAGCTGGGTGGTGAGCGTGTACCGGGGGCAGGGCGCGGGCCGCGAGCACCTGGTCACGGTCCGGACAAAGTGGACGCCGGAAAAATACCCGGATTCGCCCGTCGGAAAACCGGTGGCTCCGGCGACGATGGGGATGTGAGCGAACCACGGGTGCGACCGGACCCGGCTTTCGCGCTGCTCGAGCTGTACGAGTCCGCGTTGCCGGAGGTGTACGGCTACCTGCTGTCCCGGTGCGGTGACCGCACGCTCGCCGAGGAACTCACGTCGGAGACCTTTCTCGGTGCGGTGCGCAGCTGCCGCCTGCCGGAGGCGCCGCCGGTGAGCACGGCCTGGCTGATCGGCATCGCCCGGCACAAGTTGGTGGACCACTGGCGGCGGCGTGCGCGCGAAGAGCGCGGCTTGCGGCTGGTGCAGGAACCGGAGTCCACCGATCCGTGGGACGCCGAACTGGACGCGCTGCTGGCCAGGCAGACGCTGGCCGCGCTCGGCGCGCATCACCGGGCCGCGCTGACCCTGCGTTATGTGGACGGTCTGCGGGTGCGGGAGGTGGCTCATCAGCTCGGCCGCACCGAACACGCCACCGAGGCGCTGCTGGTGCGGGCCCGTGCCGCGTTCAAGGCCGTTTACCAGGACCGGGAGGTGCGTGATGACTGATCCCTTTGACGCCCTCCGCGAACCCATCGAGGCGGTCGCGCCGGATCCACGGTTCGCCGGCGAACTGCTCGCGGCACTGCGCGACGCCGTACTCAACGAAGGAGCGGACATGACCACCACCGAAACCCCCGCGCGGGCGGACTACCACTCGCTGAGCCCTTACCTGGCGGTGTCCGACGCGCGCCGCGCGATCGAGTTCTACGTGGCGGTGTTCGGCGCGACCCGCCGGGCCGAGCCGATCGTGATGCCGGACGGGAAGGTCGGCCACGCGGAGGTCGCGATCGGCGACTCCGTGCTGATGCTGGCCGAGGAGTTCCCGGAGATCGGGCACGTGGCCGCCCCTTCCGGCGGTGCCGCGATCCAGGTCGAAGTGTCCGATGTGGACAATGCTATGGCGAGGGCCGGCGAGCTGGGCGCCACCCTGCACGGCGAAGCTCGCGACGAGGGCCACGGCAAGCAGGGCAACATCACCGACCCGTTCGGCCAGCGCTGGATGCTCAAGCAGGCCGCCCGCCGTTCCTCTGCGGGGGTGGCGAGCCCACGACACGGCGAAGCCGGGTACTTCACCTTCACCATGCCGGACGACGAAGCGGCGAAAGCGTTCTATGGCTCCGTCCTCGGTTGGCAGTTCTCGCGCGGCGGGGTGGACCGGGCGTGGCGGATCGAGGGCAGCGGCCTGCCGGACGCCGGGCTGTGGGGCGGTCAGCCGTACGCGGGCTGGAAGATGATGTACGCGGTGGACGACCTCGACGCGGCCGTGACCAGGGTGCGCGCGGCGGGCGGGCAGGCGCAGGAACCGCGCCGCGAGCCGTACGGCGTGACCGCCGACTGCGTGGACGACCAGGGCATCGAGTTCTGGCTGTGGCAGGCCTGACCCACCGTCGCCGGGTCGGGCCGTGACCTGGCCTGGCCTGACCTGGCCGGCGGTTGTCCACAGTTGCTCCGCCCTGTGGACAACCCCGTCGCGAGCAGCCGGCGCGAGCCGGGGTGGCGATACGCTGGAGTGGGGTCGCCCCCCGGGATGGGTGGGGGCTGCTCGCGGCGAGGTCGTCAGTGCGGTTAGAGGACGGCGAGGGTGACCAGTTCCGAGGAAGCGGCCGCGTAGAGGGTGGTCGCCGGGTGGAAGACGCGGAGCGTGAGCTGGGCGGAGAACTGGAAGCTCAGGCTCAGCGAATAGGAACCGTTCGGGCGGCAGTTCGTCGAGTTGACGTCCACCCACACCCCGGCCGAGAGCCGCTGCACCAGCAGCAGTTCGAGGCCGTCGGAACGGGCCGGGGAGAGGGCATGGAGGCTGCCCTTCAGCTTGACCTTCTCACCGACTTTGACCTGACTCTTGTCCAGTTTGGCGTGCACCTTCACGCCCTGTCCGTCAACGGCGGACACGGCCGGGGTGGTGCTCGGCGAACTCGCCGCCGACGCGGCCGGGGCGAACCCGGCGGTGGCACAGCAGACCGCCAGCGCAACGAGTACGCGGCGGGCGGAGATCGCGGTTCTGTTCATCACTGAAGTGCAGCACCGGGGCGGCGGCTGAACAGCGTTCTTCTCCCTAACGGGTAACCGGGGTCGCCTGACCAGGTGTTACCCGAAAGTGCGAACCGGGCTAGCGGCCGACTGCGTAGCCCTGCATGCCGCGGGCGTTGGCGGCGGCGCGGAGCACGCCGGTCGACGGGTCGCGGGAAACGGCGGACAGCCGGCCCAGCGCCCACGGGCCGGCATCAACCACCTGGTGGCCCCATGAACGCAGGGCGTCCAGCGTGTCCGCACCGAGCCGCGACTCGGCGACGAGCTCCCGCGGGGTCCAGGAGCGCGGGTAGAACGAGCTGGGGAACGCGTTGGTGTGCCAGGCCGGCGCGTCGATGGCCTGCTGCAGGTTCAGGCCCGCCACCGTGTGCGCCAGCCAGAAGCACAGCTGCCACTGGTCCTGCTGATCGCCGCCAGGGGTGCCGAAGGCCAGTACCGGCTCGCCGTCGCGCAGCGCCATCGACGGGGAAAGGGTGATCCGCGGGCGTTTTCCCGGCGCCAGCGAGTTCGGCAATCCCTGCTCCAGCCAGAACATCTGCGCCCGCGAATCGAGGCAGAAGCCCAGCTCGGGAATGGTGGGGCTGGACTGAAGCCAGCCGCCGGACGGGGTCAGCGAGATCAGGTTCCCGGCCGCGTCGGCCACATCCAGGTGCACGGTGTCGCCGCGGGTCTGCCCGGCGGGGCCGACGGTCGGCTCACCGATCGCGCCGACCCCGGCCGGCGCGTCGCGCAGCGAGTCCAGGATTCGCGGCAGCACCGGCGAACGCCCGCCGGGCGACCCTGGCCGCAGTTCACCGCTCGCCCGGTCACCGACCAGCGCCCGACGCTCGTCCAGGTACGAAGCCGAAAGCAGCGCGTCCAACGGCACGTCGGTGTCGCCGAACCAGGCTTCACGATCGGCGAAGGCGAGTTTCGCGCATTCGACCGCCAGGTGCACGGTCCGCGCCGACGGCACACCGTCCACATAGGACATCTCCGAGCGGAAGCCGTCCATCAGCAGCACCTGCTGGGCCAGCGCCGGGCCCTGCGTCCAGCCGCCGCACTTGACCAGGCTCCACTCGCCCACGTCGGTGACCAGCGCGTCCTCGTAGCTCGCCTGCCAGCCGGCCAGGTCGTCCCCGGTGAGCAGCCCGGCGTGGTCTCGGCCGGAGTCGTCCCGGAAGGCCTTGCGGCTGAACTCGTGCACCGCCTCCGCGACGAAACCCTGCGACCAGGCGCGCCGCGCGGCGTCGATCTGCGCCTCCCGACCGGCGACCGCCTCCGCCTCCGCGAGCAGCCGCCGCCAGGTCCTGGCCAGCGCCGGGTTCCGATGCGGTACGCCCGGCCTCGGCGGACGGCCGCCGGGCAGCCAGAGCTCGGCCGAGGTCGGCCAGTGCTCGGTGAACAACCCCGACACCAGGCCGATCGTCTCGCCGACCCGGTCCACCAGCGGCACCCCGTCGGCCGCGTAGCCGATCGCGTAGCGCAGCACGTCCCGCAGGCTCTTCGTGCCGTGATCGCGCAACAACATCAGCCAGCCGTCCCACGCCCCCGGCACGGTCGCGGCGAGCAGGCCGCTGCCCGGGATCAGGTCGAGGCCGAGCCCGGCGAAGTGCTCCGGGGTGGCCGCGGCCGGCGCGACACCCTGCCCGCACAGCATCCGCGGCCGCGGGTCGTCCGCGGTGACGAAGAGGCCGGGCACCTGGCCGGCGGGCCCGTTGAGGTGCGGTTCCGCCACCTGGAGCACGAAACCAGCGGCCACCGCGGCGTCGAACGCGTTCCCGCCGTCCTCCAGTACCACCATCCCGGTGGCCGAGGCCAGCCAGTGCGTCGAGGCGACCATGCCGTGGGTTCCGGCCAGCTCGGGCCTGGTGCTGAACATGCCCGAATCGTACGGCCGAAAGTTCTACGTATCAGTAAGTTAAGTACCAACTACGGATTGTTCTACACAGGACCTCACCGCACCGTAGAGGACGTCACAACGACCGGAACTCATCCGGCTGGTTCTCAAGGAGGACTCCTGTGCGGAAGTTGACAATCGGCGCCGGCACACTGGCGGTAGCCGCCTGTGCCGCGCTCACCATGGGCTCGGCGCAAGCCGCCCCGGCGCTCGCTCCCTACACGGTGGCCGCCGAGGACGGAGTAGCCGGCGAGTACATCGTCCAGGTCGCCGACGGCCTCAACCCGGCCACGGTCGCCCAGTCGCTCGGCATCGCCCCGACCCATGTGTACGAAACCGTGCTCAACGGGTTCTCGGCCGGACTGGACGACGCGAAGCTGCACCAGGTCCGGGCCAAGGGCGGGGTCGCCAAGGTCGAGCAGAACGCCCGCGTGCAGACCGACGCGGTCGGCTCCTGGGGCCAGGACCGAATCGACCAGCCGAAGCTTCCGCTGGACAACACCTACAAGCACACCGCGGCCGGCGAAGGCGTGAACGCGTACATCATCGACACCGGCATCCAGGCCGACCACCCCGACTTCGGCGGGCGCGCCAAGTCCGCCTACGACGCCACCGGCGGCAACGGCGTCGACTGCAACGGGCACGGCACGCACGTGGCCGGCACCATCGGCGGCACCAAGTACGGCGTGGCACCGGCAGCCAAGCTGAACGGCGTCCGGGTGCTCAACTGCCAGGGCTCGGGCAGCTTCGCCGACGTGATCGAGGGTATGGACTGGGTCGCGAAGAACGCGGTCAAGCCGGCCGTGGCGAACATGTCGCTCGGCGGCCCGAAGGACAGCTCGGTGAACTCGGCGGCGACCAAGCTGGCGCAGGCCGGCGTGTTCCTCGCGGTGGCGGCCGGCAACGAAAGCCAGGACGCGTCGAAGGTCTCGCCCGCCAGCGCCACCGGCGTGTTCGCGGTCGCGGCTTCGGACAAGAACGACAACTCGGCCTCGTTCACCAACTTCGGCTCGCTGGTCAAGCTGTACGCGCCCGGCGTGGACATCACCTCGGCGTGGCTGAACGGCGGCACCAGGACGATCAGCGGCACCTCGATGGCCACCCCGCACGTGGTTGGCGTCGCGGCGCTCTACAAGGGTGCGAAGGGCGACACCTCGCAGGACACGCTGACCAGCTGGCTGAAGAGCAGCGCGTCCAAGGGCGTGATCAAGGGCGCGCCGGCGGGCACCACCACCGATCTGCTGCAGACCGGCGGCCTCTAACGGAAAACCTGTAACTCCTGGTCGTGAATAAGCGACGCTTCGAGGGAGGCTCCTGGCATCGGCCCGGGGTCTCCCTCACCGCATCTCTGGGAGGACTTTCGTGCGGAAACTCATCCTCGGCGCCGGCACGCTCGCCGTCGTCACCACCCTGCTCAGCGGGTCGGCGCAGGCCACCCCCGCGCTCGCCCCGTACACCCCGGCCGCCGCGGACGGGATCGCCGGCGAGTACCTGGTCCGCGTCGCCGGAGATCGCGACCCGGCCGCCGTCGCGGCCGCCGCCGGGCTGACTCCGGAACACGTCTACCAACAGGTCTTCCACGGTTTCTCGGTGCGTGCGGACGACGCGAAACTGCGCCGGCTCCGCGCAACCGGCGCGGTCACCGCGGTCTCGCAGGACTCCGCGGTGCACGCCGAAGCGGTCGGCTCCTGGGGCCTCGACCGGATCGACCAGCCGAACCTGCCGCTGGACGACCAGTACAACGTGACCGCCACCGGCGCCGGCGTGCACGCCTACGTGATCGACACCGGCATCCAGGCCGACCACGCCGAGTTCGGCGGCCGCGCGGCCGTCGCGTTCGACTCCTCCGGCGGCGACGGCGCGGACTGCAACGGGCACGGCACGCATGTCGCCGGGATCGTCGGCGGCACGAAGTACGGCGTCGCCAAGCAGGTTTCCGTGCAGGCCGTGAAGGTGCTCGACTGCAACGGCTCCGGCGCCTACGCCGACGTGATGGCCGGGATGGACTGGGTGGCCAAGAACGGCGTCCGGCCGGCGGTGGTGAACATGTCGCTCGGCGGCCCGGAAAACGCCGACTTCGACGCCGCGGCCACCGCGCTCGCCCGCGCCGGGGTTTTCCTGACCGCCTCGGCCGGCAACTCGGGCAGCGACGCGGCCGGGTTCTCACCGGCCGGCGCGGAGGACGTGTTCACCGTCGCGTCCGCCGACCGCACCGACACCTCGGCCGCCAGCACCAACCACGGCAGCACCATCGAGCTGTACGCACCCGGCCGCGAGATCACCTCCGCGTGGATCGGCGGGAAGATCAACACGATCAGCGGCTCCTCGATGGCCAGCCCGCACGTGTCCGGGGTGGCCGCGCTCTACAAGGCGACC
This sequence comes from Amycolatopsis nigrescens CSC17Ta-90, assembly GCF_000384315.1. Taxonomy (GTDB): domain Bacteria; phylum Actinomycetota; class Actinomycetes; order Mycobacteriales; family Pseudonocardiaceae; genus Amycolatopsis; species Amycolatopsis nigrescens. The sequence goes on from NZ_ARVW01000001.1 coordinate 3,385,360, forward strand.
CATGGGGACGCCACCCAGCAGGAGTTGACCGCCTGGCTCCGGGAGCACGCGTCGAAGGGCGTGATCAAGGGCGCGCCCGCGGCCACCACCACGGACCTGCTGCAGACCGGCGGCTTATAGCGCGACCCGCTCGCGAGCACGCGGGCGGCCGATCCCGAGCCAGCTCAGCCCGGCGTCCAGGATGACGCCGGGCTCGAGCAGGTTCCGGGTGTCCACCACGGCGTCGCCGTGCATCAGCTCGGCAAGGTAACTCCAGTCGAGCTTGCGGAACTCGTCCCACTCGGTGAGCACCACCAGCACGTCCGCGCCCTTCGCCACCTGGTACGGGTCGTCCACCACGGTCATCCCGGCGATCTCACCGCCGACCGCCGGGTCGTACGCGGTCAGTTCGGCACCCATCGCGGAAAGCACCGAGCACACCGACAGCGCGGGCGAGTCCCGCAGGTCGTTGGTGCCCGCCTTGAACGCCAGCCCGAGCACGCCGATCCTGGCACCGGCCAGGTTGCCGCCGGCGGCACCGGCGATCTTGGCCACGATCCGGTCGCGCTGGGCGAGATTCTCGTCGATCGCCGAGGTCAGCATGCCGAACTCGTAACCGGCGGCCTCGGCGATCCGCAGCAGCGCGTGGGTGTCCTTCGGCAGGCAGGAACCGCCCCAGCCCGGCCCCGGCTTCAGGAAGGCGCGGCCGATCCGCCGGTCGTGCCCCATGCCCTCGGTGACCGAGGTGATGTCCGCGCCGAGCCGCTCGCACAGCTCGGCGATCGCGTTGACGTAGGACAGCTTCATCGCCAGGAAGCAGTTGGCCGCGTACTTCACCAGCTCGGCGCTGGCCGCGTCGGCGACCACGGTCGGCGCGGCCAGGTCCGCGTAGAGCCCGCCGACCCACTCCGCGGCCGCGCGGTCGTCCGAACCGACCACGATCCGGTCCGGGCCGAGGAAGTCGGCCACCGCGGTGCCTTCGCGCAGGAACTCCGGATTGGACACCACCGGGATGTCGCCGCGGCCGAGCAGGTCCGCGATCCGGCGCGACGTGCCCACCGGCACCGTCGACTTGGTGATCAGCGCGCAGCCCGGCGGCAGCACGTCGCCGATCTCGGCGGCCACCGCCTCCACCGCGCGCAGGTCCGCGGCACCACCGGCGCCCATCGGGGTCGGCACGCAGAGGAAGACCCCCTCGGCGTCGCTCACCGCCGCGCGGGCGCCGACCACGAAGGTCAACCGCCCGGAGGTGAGGCCCCGGCCGACCAGCTCGGCCAGCCCCGGCTCCAGGATGTCCACCCGGCCGGCGGCCAGCCTGGCCACCTTCGCCTCGTCCACGTCCACACAGGTGACCCGATGCCCGAGGCCGGCCAGGCAGGCCCCGGTGGTCAGTCCGACGTATCCCGTCCCGATCACCACGATGCGAGCTGAGCTCATGAGTTTCAACGTCGCAGCCGCAGGTGTCCGAAGTGCCAACAGGTCGTGAGTGAAAAGTGTTGCCGGGGCAACACTTTTCACTCACGACGCGAACGAGCGTTAACCTGGGCTCGGATTTGGTGCAGGCAGGAAGGGAAACGGGAGAACATGCAGATCACCGACACCGCAGCGATCGTCACCGGGGGCGCGTCAGGGCTCGGCGGCGCCACCGCGAAGGCGCTTGCCGCGAAGGGGGCGAAGGTCTTCGCGCTGGATCTCGAGCGTTCGATCGAGAAGGCCGAGCAGGTCGACGGCGTGACCTACGTCGAGGCGGACGTGACCAGCGAGGAGCAGGTCACCGCCGCGGTGGAGCAGGCAGCCGGCGCCGGTGTCCCGCTGCGCATCGTGGTGAACTGCGCTGGTGTCGGCTGGGCCGGCCGCATCCTGTCCAAGAACGGCCCGCACTCGCTGGACCTGTTCCGCACCGTGCTGGAGGTCAACCTGCTCGGCACGTTCAACGTGCTGCGGCTGGCCGCGGACGCGGTCGCCAAGACCGACCCGCTGGCCGACGACGCCCGCGGCGTGGTGATCAACACCGCGTCGGTGGCCGCGTTCGACGGGCAGATCGGCCAGATCGCCTACTCCGCGTCCAAGGGCGGGGTGGCCGGGATGACCCTGCCCGCGGCCCGTGACCTGGCGAAGTTCGGTATCCGGGTGATGACCATCGCGCCCGGCATCATCGACACCCCGATGCTGGCCGGAGTCGGCGAGGAGTTCCGCGCCGGGCTCGCCGCCGGGGTGCCGTTCCCGCAGCGGCTCGGCACCCCGGCCGAGTACGCGCAGCTCGCGGTGAACATCGTGGAGCACGACTACCTCAACGGCGAGGTCATCCGCCTGGACGGCTCCCTGCGCATGGCCCCGCGCTGACCCTAACGGCAAATAGCCGGCTTTTCGCCCTGGGAAAGAAGGGCGAAAAGCCGGCTATTTGCCCTTTTGGCGGTCAGAGGTCGCCGGCGAAGGGGACCTCGGTCATCGCGCGGTCGGTCATCCAGACCCGCAGCGCGCGGGTGGCCAGCACGTCGTCCTCGTTGTAGCGCAGCAGCCGCTCGCGCTGGTCCGCGTCCGGCACCTCACCGTCCATGCCCACCGCGTCGCGGTACCAGCGCATGGACGCCTCGCCGCCGGCCTCCGGGTCCCGCCAGCCGAACCCGGCCACCGGCGCCACCACCTTGAGCCCCTTGCCCTGCGAGCAGAGGAACTGGTCCGAGACGCTGCGGAACAGGTCCACCCACTCCTCGGAGTCCACAAAGGACTGAATTTCGGCGCGGTACGGGACGCCAGGATGATCCCCGAACCGCTCCACCGAGCCGAACAGCCAGCGGTTCTCCGCCATCGCGTTGTAGCAGTACGCGCGGAAGCTCAGCCCGGCCGCCTCGGTGCGCGCCCGCACGTCGCTGAGCCAGGCCCAGAACTCGGCGAAGGAACGGGCCTCGTCGGTGGTCGGCAGCGGGTCCCAGGTGACGAAGGCGTGGTATCCGGGCTCCAGCCCGATGTCCGCGCCGGTCAGCAGGCAGCCCCACAGATACGCGCCGGCGTCGCCGAAGCTCTCCATGTCCACGTCCACCTCGACGTCCGCGCGCGGCACCTCGACCTGGTCCACCTTGCGCACCATGGTCAGCTCGGCGAGCCAGGCCCTGGCCAGCCACACCGCGTCCGCGAAGGTACCGGCCGTCCAGACCACCGGTGCCTCCTCTGCCGGGTCCATCGCCGCCAGTTTGTCCACTGTGGACACACCGGCCCGGCGCAGCTCCACCGCGTCCTCGCCGCGCACCACCAGGCTGACGTCGCGGACGCTGGTCAGCTCGGCCTCGCAGGTCGGCCACCACGGGCAGCGCCGGCATTCCAGGATCCGGGAGGGTTCGGCCAGTGCCTGCCCACCGCTCGCCGCGGCCTGCGCGATCGCCAGCCGGTCGGTGAACCTGGACTCGTACTCGGCCAGCGCGGTGCGCCCGCCCGGCCAGGTCGGCGCGGTCAGGTCGTGCCAGAGCACCACGTCCGCGTCCAGGCCGATCACGCCGCCGAGCGCGCGGCCTGGCTCGGCCGCGCCGAGTGCCTGCAGCATCCGGTACAGGTGCGCGAGGCGGAGCTGGTCACGCGGCTGGGAACGGACCCGGCGGCCCTCGTCCGGCCGCGCGTTCCGGGGCTGCAGGTCGGTCGGCCCGGTGGTGCTGGCGCCGCTGCCGCGGTCGGTGATCCGGTGCCGCACCACGAGCACCGGCAGATAACCGTGCTCGCCGCGGACCAGCAGCTCGACCCCGCCGCGCCGATGACCTTCCCGGTCCACCGGCAGCAGCGCGCCCCAGATGAACGGCACCTCGGCGGCCAGCGCCTGCTCGGTGGCCAGCACCCGGTCGCCGGCGGGCAGGTCACGGGGCACCACCGCCCATTCCGCGTCCGGCCCGGTGGCCGCCATCAGCCGCCGCCGGATCTCCAGCCGGTGCGCGGCCGCGTCCGCCATCCGCTGCTCGCCGGCCGGGTCCGGTGGCGCCAGCGGTGTCGACCGCATGTCCGGATCGTGCTCGAGATGCACCCGGCGCCGGCAGCGGCTCACCGCCCCCGCATCGAGCAGCACCTCGCGTTCCATGGGAGTCACTCTAGGTGGCAGGTACGACTGAATACGACGCTGCCACCCGGCGCGCCCGCGGTAGGGACCACCGACGTGCCCGCCGGGACGCGCACCAGTAAGTTCATCCCACAAGCTCACGGAGGTGCAGGCGATGACGCGCAAGACCGAACCCGGCTCGCTGAGCGGGCTCGCCGGTGAGACCGTGGACGCGATCGAGCACATGGCGGAGTCCAAACCGGCCCGCAAGGCGGAAAAGGCCGCGAACAAAGCCGACAAGAAGGCCGCCAAGCAGGCCAAGAAGGCGCGCAAGAAGGGCACCGACCCCGAGGCCGACGGCGAGTCCAGGTTCACCCCGAAGAAGGCACGCAACGCGGTGGGCGTGGCGAAGGTGGTCGGCCCGGCGGTGCTGCCGGTGCTCGCGCCGTTCGCGGTGCGGGCGGCCGGCGCGGCGCGCGAGGCGTACGACCGCTACCAGGCGCGCAGGCTCGGCATCGGCGTGGACCAGCTCGCCGAGTACACCGGGCGCGGCGGCGGCCTGCTGGCCAGGATCGCCGGGCTGTCCGACGGGCTGTCGGACCTGAGCAAGTCCGAGCGGGCCACCGACGACGACCGGAAGTTCGCCGAGCGCGGGCGCGGCAGCCTGGAGCAGCTCGCCGCGACCACCCGTGCTTCGGAGCGGATGCCATCGGCCCGCCGCAAGTCCGCGCACCGCGCCGTCGGCGCCGAGCTGGACCTGCTCGAGTCCCAGCTCCTGCACCGCCTCGGCGTCTGACCCGCCAAAGCCCCTTAAGGCCACCATGAGGGCATCCAACGCCCCTATGGTGGCCTTGAGGGGCAGTCGTCAGGCGGCGGAGGCTTCGGGGGACTTGACGAAGCCCTTGGAGACCATCCAGTCGAGGGCGACCTTGCCGGGGTCGTCGCCGTCCACGTCGACCCGCTTGCACAGCTCGATCATCTGCTGGTTGTCCAGCGCCTTGCCGACCGGCTCGATCACCTGGCGGATCGCCGGGTGCTCCTGCAGGAACGACTCGCGCAGCGTGGCGGAGGCGTTGTACTGCGGGAAGAACTTCTTGTCGTCCTGCAGCACCCGCAGGTTCAGCCCGGCGATCCGGCCGTCGGTGGTGAAGATCTCGCCGAACTGGCAGGTGCCGCCGGCGACCGCGGCGTAGATCGCGCCGGTGCCGAACTGCTTGATCTGCCCCGGCGGGAAGCCGTAGGTCTTCTGCACCCCGGGGAAACCGTCCTGCCTGCTGACGAACTCGGTCTCCAGGCAGAACACCGCCTGGTCCGGGTTCTGCTTCAGGAACTCGGTCATATCCGAATTGGACTTCAGGTTGTGCTGCTGGGCGTACGCCTCGGTGGTGGCGAACGCGTAGGTGTTGTTGACCGGCGAATAGTCGAGCCAGGTGATCCCGTTCTGCTCTTCGTCGGCCTTCTTCACCGCTTCGAACTGCTCGCGCTCGTCCGGGATCGGCGTCTCGTTGCCCTGGTAGCTGATCCAGCCGGTGCCGGTGTACTCCCAGGTCAGGTCGGTCTGCCCGGCCTGCAGCGCCTGGCGCGAGCTGTTCGAGCCCTTGATGTCGGTGAGGTCCCGGACGTCCGCGCCCGCCGCCGCGAGCGCCATCTCGGCCATGTAGCCGAGCAGGATGTTCTCGGTGAAGTCCTTGGACCCCACCGTGATGTGCAGTCCCTTCAGCGAGTCCACCGGCTGGATCGAACCCGGCTGGACCTCGAACGGCAGCGCCGCGTTGGTCTCCAACCCGCAGGCGGTCAGCGAAACCCCGAGCAGCGCGACGCCGAAGACCGCCTTGAGCTTGGTGCGCACGGGTTTGTTCATCGCAGTCCCTTCGGTCCGAGGTACTGCTCGGCGACCGCGCCGAGCCAGTCCACCAGCAGCGCCAGCCCGACGGCCAGCACCGAACCGGTGATCAGCACCTTCGGCAGGTTGAGCTTGTAACCGGTGTCGATCAGCACGCCGAACCCGCCCGCGTCCACGAACGCCGCGAAGGTGGCGGTACCCACCGCCAGCACCAGCGAGGTGCGCAGGCCGGCCAGGATCAGCGGGATGGCCAGCGGGAACTCGATCCGGCGCAGCACCGAGGACGCGGACATGCCGATCCCGCGGCCGGCGTCGATCAACGACGGATCCACCGACTCCAGCCCGACCATGGTGTTGCGCAGCACCGGCAGCAATGAGTAGAAGGCGAGCGGGAAGACCACCACCCACAGCCCACCGGCCGCGCCGGTGATCAGGAAGAACAGCACCAGCACGCCCAGCGCCGGCGCGGCCTGGCCGATGTTGGCGATGGCAAGGAAGAACGGCGCCAGCACCTTGGCACGCGGCCTGGTCAGCAGCACCCCGAGCGGCACCGCGACCACCACCACCAGCGCGGACACGATCACCGTGATCAGCAGGTGCTCACCGAGCATCTTGAAGATCGACGGCCAGTTCAGCGTTTCCTTCTCGGTCGCCTTCAGGTCGCTGCTGAACGCCCAGAACAGCACCGCGGCGACGATCACCACCACGGCCAGCGGCTGGGCCAGCAGCCGGACCCGTTCCGCCCGCTTCGAACCGGACTCGGTGGAGAACGCGGTGTCGGTGACGGTGGCGGTGCTCATCGCTCACTGTCCGAAGTGTCCGGAGCGTCCGGGGTGTGGTCATCCGCGTGCTCCTCGCGGAGCTGCCGGATGGTGTCGATCACGGTGTCCAGCTCGATCATGCCGGCGTACTCGCCGCGGGCACCGGTCACCGGCACCCCGCCGCCTTCGGCCAGCATGGCCTCCAACGCGTCCTGCAGGGTGGACTGGGTGCTGACCAGGTCGCGCAGCGGTTTGCCGGCGGTCCGCATGGACGCCGCCGTGCCGAGCTCGCGGACACTGGCCCAGCGCAGCGGCCGCTGCCGCTCGTCCAGCACCAGCACGAACCGCGCGCCGTTCGCCTGTGCCCGGTCGCGCACCGTGCCGGGCGTCTCGTCCACGGTGGCGGTCATCTTCGGCTTGCTCAACTGCACGTCCCGCACGCGCAGCAGGGTGAGCTGCTTGAGCGACGCGCCGGCGCCGACGAACCCGGCCACCGTGTCGTTCGCCGGGTTGGCCAGTATCGCGTCCGGGGTGTCGTACTGCAGGATGCTGGACTGGTCGCCGAGCACCGCGATCTTGTCGCCGAGCTTGACCGCCTCGTCGAAGTCGTGCGTGACGAACACGATCGTCTTGCGCAGCTCGGTCTGCAGCCGCAGCAGTTCGTCCTGCAGGTTGCCGCGGGTGATCGGGTCCACCGCGCCGAACGGCTCGTCCATCAGCAGCACCGGCGGGTCCGCGGCGAGCGCGCGGGCCACCCCGACGCGCTGCTGCTGGCCACCGGAGAGCTGGCGCGGGTAGCGGTCGGCGAAGTCCTTGGGGTCCAGGCCGACCAGGTCCATCATCTCCTCGACCCTGGCGCCGACCTTCTGCTTGTCCCAGCCGAGCAGGCCGGGCACCACGGCGATGTTCTGCGCCACGGTGAAGTGCGGGAACAGCCCGGCCTGCTGGATGGCGTAGCCGACCCGGCGGCGCAGGGTGTCCGCGTTCAGCGAGAGCGCGTCCTCCCCGCCGATGGTGATCTTGCCCGAGGTGGGCTCGATCAGCCGGTTGATCATCCGCATGGTGGTGGTCTTGCCGCAGCCGGACGGCCCGACGAAGACCACGATCTTGCCGGCCGGCACCACCATGGAGAACTCGTTGACAGCGGGCTGCCGGGTACCCGGGTACCGCTTGGTCACCTTGTCCAGTTCGATCTCGACACCGGAAACGGCGCCGTCGCGGACGCCCTCGGCCTTGGTTGCGCTTGACTCAGCCACGGACACCCCTCGAAACGGTCAGTCGGGCGATCAGTACGTAGATGCCCTCGAGGATGAGGGCGAGGATGACGACGCCGACGGTGCCGGCGATCGCCTGGTTGGTGGCGTTCGCGCTGCCCGCCCTGGTCAGCCCGGAGAACACCTCCGAGCCGAGGCCCGGCCCCTTCGCGTAGGCGGCGATCACCGCGATGCCCATCAGCATCTGGGTGGCCACCCGCATCCCGGCCAGGATGGCCGGCCAGGCGAGCCGCAGCTCGACCCTGGTCAGCACCCCGAACCGGCTCATCCCGATGCCCTTGGCCGCGTCCGAGATGGCGGGATCCACCCCGCCGAGCCCGACGATCGTGTTCCGCACGATCGGCAGCAGCGCGTAGAGCACCAGCGCGATCACCGTCGGCTGGGTGCCGAGGCCGACCACCGGGATCAGCAGGCCCAGCAGCGCGAACGACGGGATGGTCAGGATCGTGCTGGCCAGCGCGGTGGCCAGTGCCGAGCCGAGCGGCGAGCGGTAGACCGCCACGCCGATCAGCACGCCAAGCACCGCCGCGATGATGGTGCACTGCACCACCGCGCTGACATGCAGCAAACCCTGCAGGGACAGCTTGTCCCACCGGGTCGAGATGTAGTCGAAGATGCTCATCTCACGGCCTGCGACCCTTGAGAATCCGCCGCTTCGGCCGCTCGCCACCGTTGGTCCGCTCGTGGTGCATCTCTTCCAGCGACTTCATCATTTCGTTCTCCCGCAACACCAGAGGGTCGTGGCGCAGGTCGCGCCACAGCGAGACGCAGAGACCGATCATCACGACCACGAACGGCACCGCGACCAGGATGGTCAGGTTCTGCAGGCCTTTCAGCGCGTCGTTGCCGCCGACCATCAGCATCACCGCGGCGACCCCGCCCATCACGACACCCCAGAAGATGACCACGTTCCGTTTCGGATGCACGGAACCGCCCTGGGACAAGGTGCCCATCACCACCGAAGCCGCGTCGGCGCCGGAGACGAAGAAGATGGAAACCAGCAACATCACCAGAATCGCGATCGGCACGAACCACGGCAGCGTCTGCAACAGCGTGAAGGTCGCCGCCTCCTCGCTGCCGGTACCCGCGATGTCCACTCCGTTCAGCTGCCGGTCGATCGCTGCGCCACCGAAGATGGCGAACCAGATCAGGCTGACCACGCTGGGCACCGCGATCACGCCGGCGATGAACTGGCGGATCGTGCGGCCGCGCGAGATCCGCGCGATGAACATGCCGACGAAGGGCGTCCACGAGATCCACCACGCCCAGTAGAAGACCGTCCAGCCGCCGAGCCAGGTCTGCATCTCCTCGCCGCCGGTGGTGCCGGTCCGGCCGGACATCTCGGCCAGTTCGCGGAAGTAGTCGCCGATCGCGCCGGGCACCAGGTTCAGGATCAGCACGGTCGGGCCGACCACCAGCACGAACACCGCGAGTACCGCGGCCAGCACCATGTTGATGTTGGACAGCCACTGGATGCCCTTGGCCACCCCGGAAACCGCGGAGGCGATGAACGCCACGGTCAGGATGGCGATGATGGCCACCAGCAGCCCGGTGCCCGGGTTGTCGATCCAGCCGACCGACGCCATACCGCCGCCGACCTGCAGCGCACCGAGGCCGAGCGACGCGGCCGAACCGAACAGGGTGGCGAAGATCGCCATCACGTCGATCGCCTTGCCCAGCGGGCCTTCGGTCTTGCGCTTGCCGAGCAGCGGCGCGAACACCGAGCTGATCAGCTGGCTGCGACCCTTGCGGAAGGTGCTGTACGCGATCGCCAGGCCGACCACCGCGTAGATCGCCCACGGGTGCACGGTCCAGTGGAACAGCGTGGTCGCCATCGCGGTGTGCACGGCCTCGTCGGAGTTCGCCACGGCGGTGCCCGGCGGCGGGCTGGCCAGGTGCGAAACCGGCTCGTAGACACCGAAGAACATCAGCCCGATGCCCATCCCGGCGCTGAACATCATGGCGATCCAGGAGGAGGTCCGGAACTCCGGACGCTCCTTGTCCTGCCCCAGCGGGATCCGGCCGTACCGGCTGATCGCCAGGCAGATCGCGAAGATCACGAACCCGGTGGCGGTGAGCACGAAGGCCCAGCCGCCGTAGGGGATGACGGCCTTGTTCAGCACGGTCTTCGAGACCGAGGAGAGGCTGCTCGGGGAGAGGATGCCCCAGGCGATGATGGCCAGCGCGACTACCGCCGCCACACCGAACACGGTTCTGTCGGTTTTGGCCGGCCGGTCCGCGGCCATCTCCAACGGGACGTGTTCGTCCGGAGTGTGTCCGGCACCGGTGGTGTCGGGAGCGTTGGCGCGGTCTTGTTCGACCGTCTCCTCCGTCGTCGTCCTGTCGTCCTGCGAATCCATATGCACGCGCCGTGTGCCGGCGCGCCCTCCTTCCGACCCTGGCTAACCCATTCGGTCTAACACCATAACCACGGGGGCCTGAACCAGTTGGTGCACGGCGCAGACCCCCGGGGCCGTAAATGATGCGCTCACAGTTACCTATTGACAGGCGATAGGCAACTACTGACGGCCAGATTTCACCAGACTGTTCCGCCATTGGAGCTGGACTGAGCAGCAAAGATGAGGCTTTCTAACTATTTGAGCGACATTCCGGCCGCCGGGTGCTCAGCACACGGGAGCCTGTCGCGTGGTACGGGGTGACCCGCCTACCCTGGTCAGGTGAGCCCATGCCCGAACGGACGCAGTCCGTTACACACGGTGCGTGGAGCCATGCTCGCGGTCAGCGCGGCGGCGCTGGCGGTGACCGCGCACGCGGCCGCGGGCGGCGGCGTACCGGACGTCTCGCTGACCCTCTTGCTCACCGTGCTGATCGGCTGGGTGGCCACCTCGCTGGCCGGCCGAACCCGCGGCCTGCCCGGCATACTGGCGGTGCTCGGCGCGGCGCAGCTGATCATGCATCTGGTGCTCACCGAACTGATGGGGCACAGCGGGCACAGTGGCCTCGGAGTCCCGCCCGCCGGCCTGATGACGCTCGCGCATGTACTCGCCACGGCGGGCACCGCGTTGCTGCTGGCGCACGCCGAGCGGATGCTGCTCGCGGTGGCGGCCGGCCTGAGGCTGCTGCTGCCCGTCCTCTGGCGGCACGCGCCGGTACCGCACGGTCCCGCACGTGCACTGCCGGGTGTGCCCGACGCGGCACCCGGTCATCTCGAGATGTCGGTGCTGCTGCGCCGGGTCTGCGCACGCCGCGGACCGCCGGCCTGCTCCTGAACCCCAACCCTTTCCTTCCCACAGCGCGATTCGCGCTGCCCGAACCCCTGTTCAGGAGACTTACAGAAATGTCGACAAATCGAGCCCTTTTGCGGGCCGGCGTACTGGTCGCCACGGCCGGGATGACCGGTCTGCTCGGCGCCGGCATCGCCGCCGCGCACGTCACCGCCAACGTCTACGGCGAGCAGCCGGCAAAGGGCGGCTACGGCGCCGTGTTCCTGCGGGTGCCCAACGAAGAGGCCGACGCCGGCACCACCAAGGTCGAGGTGACGTTCAAGCCCGAGTACGGGATCAGCTCGGGCCGCGCCAAGCCGGTGCCCGGCTGGACCTCCGAGGTGACCAAGACGAAACTGCCCGCGCCGGTCAAGAACGGCAAGGGCACCGACGTCACCGAGGTGGTCTCCAAGATCTCCTGGACCGCCCAGCCCGGCACCAAGATCGCGGCCGGTTCGAGCGAGTTCCAGGAGTTCGAGATCTCGGTCGGCCCGCTTCCGTCCAATGTGGACAGCGTGCTGCTGCCGGCCGCGCAGACCTACGAGAACGGCCTGGTGGTCAACTGGGACCAACCGACCCCGGCCGGCGGTGAAGAGCCGGAGCACCCGGCACCCGAGGTGAAGCTGTCCGCGGCCGAAGGCGGGCACGGCGCACCCAAGTCCGGCGAAAAAGCCGGTGCAGAGGGCGCAGAAGCGGCAGCATCATCGTCGGGCAGCGACGACACCGCGCGTTGGCTCGGTGGGGCCGGACTGGTGGTCGGCGCACTGGGCCTCGGCCTCGGCGCCGGTGCCACCCTGCGCGCCCGCCGGTCCACCGCGGCGAAGTCCGGAGGCGCTGCGGAATGAGGAAGGTGCTCCTCACGCTGGCACTGACCGTGGCGGCCATGTTCGGCATGGCCGCCCCGGCGCTGGCGCACAACGTACTGGTGTCCGCCGACCCGGCGAAGGGTTCCTCGGTGGAGGTCGGCCCGGACCGGATCACGCTCACCTTCGACGCCCCGGTCCAGCCTGGCGACGTGAACCAGGTCGCGGTCACCGGCCCGGCCGGCGACCAGTGGGCCGAGGGCGAGATCCGGGTGGACAGCAACGTGGTCACCGCGCCGCTGCGCCCGCTCGGCCCGGCCGGTGAGTACACCGTCGGCTACCGGATCCTGTCCGCGGACGGGCACCCGGTCGCGGACAAGTACACCTTCACCCTGACCAAGGCCGGCAACGGCACGCCGGCGCAGGCGAAGGCGGCGGGCTCGCCCGCCGGCGAGCAGGCCGCGGGCGAACAGGGCGGCTCCGGTGGCGTGCCGATCTGGGTCTGGATCGCGGGCGCGGTGGTGCTGCTCGGCGCCGGGCTGACGCTCGCGCTTCGGATGGGCAAGGAGAGCACGAAGTGACCGAGACCGAGACCGCCGCCAAGGCCCGCCCGGTGACCTTGCTCTGCATCCTCGCCGCGGCCGCCGTCGGTGCGCTGATCGGCGTCGCGCTGACCGCGAACGCGCCGGTGCCAGGGGTGACGGATGTCAGCGAGGCGGTCTCGGTCGCCATCCCGCTGGTTCGGGTGCTGCTCGACCTCGCGGCGATGGCCACGATCGGGCTGTCGCTGCTGTCCGTGCTGGTCGGCTACGACCGGCCGAAGCTCAGCGAGCCGATCATGGCCAAGGCGCGGCTCGCCGCGGTGGCCGGCGCGCTGGTCTGGGCGGTCTCCGCGCTGGTGCTGCTGGTGCTGCAGACGGCAGAATTCCGGCCGCAGGCGGTGACCATCGGCCTCGGTGACGTCTGGGACTACGTGGTGCAGGTCGGTGCCGGCAAGGCGCTGCTGGTGGTGGTCGTGCTGGCCCTGCTGCACGCCGGACTCGGCATGCTGTCGCTCAAGCACGGGGAGAAGGTGCCGGCCGAGGTGCGGGTCGGCCTCGGCCTGTTCGCGCTGCTCCCGCTGCCGGTCACCGGGCACGCGTCGGACTGGAACCTGCACGACTACACGATGATCTCGATGGAGCTGCACGTGATGAGCGCGGTGGCCTGGACCGGCGGGCTCGGCGCGATGACCGTGCTGCTGGTCAGCAACCGCACGCTGCTCGCGCACGCGCTGCCGCGGTTCTCCAAGCTGGCCACCCTGTGCCTGGTGATGTCCGCGGTGACCGGGCTGTTCAACGGGCTGATCGAGATCTCCCTGACCCCTGGCATCGAGTTCTGGTCCGGGCTGTTCGGCACCGGGTACGGGTTGCTGGTGATCGGGAAGGTGCTGTGCATCGGCGCGATCGCGCTGCTCGGCGCGAACGTCCGGTGGCGGCTGATGCCGCGGATCATCCGGCACCAGCGCACCGCGCTGGCCGGCTGGGCGACCCTGGAGCTGTCCGTGATGGGACTCGCCTTCGGCTTCGCGGCGGTGCTGAGCCGCTCACCGGTCGCCGGTTAGCCCAACACCGCTGGGCCGAATGCCGGTTTTTCGATCATTCTCGTCCTCCCGGGCGGCCTGATGGGGAATGCTTCTTGCCGATCGGGCTAGCCCGCGAGGAGGAGAAGCGGATGGCCGACACTCGTTTCCACCCGGTCATCTGCTCCGACCGGGTGCGGGTGTCCCGCAAGGCACAGGAGGACGAGCGATGAGCGGTGCGGTGGGCACGGCCGAGGTCGGACCGCTCATACCGCGTCAACTGGCCGCGCCGCCCGCCCATTTCACCAACCGGTCCGCGGAGCTGGCCGAGCTGGACCGGATCCTGGACGTCCAGCGCGACCGGCCGTTCGTCCAGGTGATCACCGGCCCCGGCGGGATCGGCAAGACCGCGCTGGCCACGCACTGGACGAACCGGGTCCGCGCCAGGTTCCCGCGCGGGCAGCTGCACGCCGACCTCGGCGCGTTCGCCGCGCAGGGGCCGGTCGACCCCGGGGAAGTGCTCGGCCAGTTCCTCCGTTCGCTCGGCGTCGCCCCCAGCCTGGTGCCGATCGGGCTCGCCGAGCAGATCGCGCTGTACCGCACGCTCACCACCGACAACCCGCTGCTGGTGCTGCTGGACAACGCGGCGTCCACCGAGCAGGTTCGCGCGCTGCTGCCGGGCGGGTCCGCCAGCGTGGTGGTGGTGACCGCGCGGAGCAGGCTCGGCGGGCTGCTCGCCCAGGACGGCGCCGCGCTGCTCACCCTCGAACCGCTCACCCCGGTGCACGGCCGCGAGCTGCTCACCAGGACCCTCGGCGCGCACCGCATCGGTGGCGACGGTGCCGAGGCCACCGACATCGTGCGACTCTGTGGCGGGCTGCCGATCGCGCTCGCCGTGATGGGCGCGCGGCTGGCGACCCGGCCGCGGGCTTCGCTCGCGAAAGCCGCGGCGGATCTGGCCCGCCGCAGGCTTCCGATGCTGTCGGTGAAGGGGGATCTCTCGGTGCAAGCGACGTTCGACCTGTCCTACGAGGCGCTGCCCGCCGAAGCGGCCAGGCTGTACCGGCTGCTCGGCGTGCACCCCGGGGCCGAGTTCTCCACCGGGATCGCGGCCGCCGCGGCCGACCTGCCCGCCGACGACGTGGAACCGCTGCTGGAGGAACTGGTCGACGTCGGCCTGCTGCACGAGCCGGAAGAAGACCGGTACCGGTTCCACGACCTGATCCGGCTGCACGCCAAGGATGCCTCCGATCGGCTGGACAGCCCCCGTGACCGCGAATCGGCGCTGCGGCGGATGCTCGAGTCGTACCTGCACACGGCGTCCGCGACCGGCGAGCTGACCGTGCCGGACCAGAGCCCGATCCCGTACGACTTCGAGTACCAGCCGCACGACCGGCCGTCCTTCGACGAGCCGGAGCAGGCGATGGCCTGGCTGGAGCTGGAGCGGACCAACCTGATCGCCGCGATCGTCACCGCCGCCGAGCACGACCTGCCCGAGCTCGGCTGGCAGCTAGCCGCCGCGATGTGGCCGCTGTTCCTGCTGCGCAAGCACTACCGCGACTTCCTGACCGTCAGCCAGCTCGGCGTGGACTGCGCCAGGCGCTGGGGCAACGGTTCGGCGGAGGCGCTGATGCGCAACCGCTCTGGCTCGGCCTGCCGCGGCGCCGGCCGGTTCGACGAGGCGATCGAGCACTACCGCGGCGGGCTGATGGCCGCGACCGGCGCCGGCGACGAGGCGGCGGCGATCCGCTCGGTGGAGGGCCTCGGCCTGGTCGCGCTCGCCCAGGACCGGCTGCCCGACGCGCTGGAGCTGTTCGAGGACGATCTGGAGCGGTCCACCGGGCTGAACCGGGCGCACGACGTGAGCCTGGCGCTGATCAACCTCGGCGCGACGCTGACCAGGATGGGCCGCGACACCGAGGCCATCGAGCGGCTGAGCCGGGCCAGGGAGCTGCTGGCCGAGCAGGGCGACGAGTACAACGAGGCCAGGGCGCGGACCGACCTCGCCAGGGTGCTCGCCAGGGCGGGGCGCCACGCCGAGGCGGCCGCCGAGCTGGACAGCGCGCTGGCCACCATGCGGCAGCGCGGCTCGCGGTTCGAGGAGGCCAGGGCGCTGGAGGTGCTCGGCGAGGTCGCGGAGGCTGCCGGCGACCTCGACGCGGCCCGGCGGCACTACGAGACGGCGCTGCCGATTTTGCGGGACCTTGGCCGCCCGGAAGCGACGCGGTTGGGTGAGCGACTGGAAACCCTGGACGAAAGTAGCGCGGAGTAGCTGCAACTTGCGCCTTTGGAGCTGCAGGTAACCCTTCAGAGGTGACCAGCCGGGCCGAAATTGTCACTCCAGGTTGTCTATTTTCGGTCAAACGACGAACGGTCCGTTGCTGTCGCCGAATGCCTACCCACCATTCCCAAAACCTCCGATCACCGCGCTTACCCGACCGCCCCTTAAGGCCACCTTGCCTACGTTCAAGGTAGGCAAGGTGGCCTTGAGGGACTTGGGCGACGGTGGTGAGGTCGGATCACCGGTAGCGGGACCAACGGGTGGTTGAACGGCCGCGGCGCAGGTCGTCGAGGCGGCGGCGGAGCTCGCCGCGGACCCGCGGATGGCTGCGCAGAATGGGCAGCACGCTGGTGGTCAGCTTCAATTCCCGCGCCGCGCGCAGTACCTCGAACCCCGGCCAGACGGTCACGTCGAAGCCATAGGCGTCGGCCAGCATGCGATAGCGGCCGGCCGGATCACCGAACCTTTCCCGGCCCACCGCGAGCGGGGTCAGATCCCATTCCGGCGGCCCGGCACAGGAGGAATCGAAATCGCACAGCACCGGCCCGTCCGGGCCGATGATCACATTGCCAGGGTGCGCGTCGCCGTGCACCAGCGTCTTCGGCAGCGGGAACCGCAGTCCGGCCAGGTCGCCTTCCACCCGCGCGCAGCGCTCCAGCAGGAAGTCGCGGTCCGCCGGGTCCAGTTCCTCGGCGTCATCGATCCTGGCGCGGACGTCGTCCAGCGGGTTCCACTCGCCGACCCCCGACGGGGGCGGCAGCAGGTGCACCCGGCGCAGCAGCCCGGCCAGCTCGACCGCGTTGGCCCGGCGCGCCGCCCTCGGCACCCGCTGCCACACGGTGACCCGGTGCTCGCCGATCTCCAGCGGCTGCGCCACACCGGGCAGCAGCCTGATGGCCGGAATGTCGTGTTCGGCGAAGTACCTGGCGACCCGGACCACCTTGGCGGCCCGGTGGCGCAGCGCGCGCGAGCCGACGATCCGCACCACCACCGGCGCGGACGCCAGCGAGTAGACCGCGTTGTTGGTGAACCGGAGCAGGGTGGCGTTCCGGCCGTCGAGGCCGAGCCTGGCGCAGGTCAGCGCAAGCGCCTCATCCAGCTTCTCCCGCGTGAACCGGCCATCCACGGACCGGCTCCCCCGACTGCCTTGACGCTCAGGCGGCGTAGAAGGCGTTGATCCGGTCGGCGAGGTCGCGGGCGTCGCCGTTGTTGCGGCGGCGCTCCGCCTCGTCGCGCATCGGGCGCATCCGGTCCCTGATCCGGGCCGACTTCAGCCCGTCCGCCGAATCCAGCGCCGCCCGGCCGACCCTGGCCCCCTGGTCGATGTCGCCGTCCAGCAGGTGGTTGGTGGCCAGCGCGCTCAGGTTGAACGTCTTGCTGCGCGCCATGTCGTCGCCGTAGGAGTCGATCGCCCTGGTCAGCGCCGGGATCGCGTAGGTGGTGTGCGCGACGTCGACCTTCTGCGCGAGCACCGTGTGCACGGTGCCGATCATCGCGTAGACGTCGGTCTCGTTGAAGAACCTGGCCCAGGACTCGGCGTTGGCCAGGTCCGCGCGGGCGAACTCGTCCTTGCTCCGACCGAGCAGCTTCATCGCCTGCTCGTCGTTCTCCATCATCGCGTAGGCCCACGCCTCGTTCGCGCAGAGAATCGCCACCGCCAGCTCGGAGCCGGACTCCTGCGCGGCGATCTGGCCGAGCTGGAACAGCTTGAGCGCGTCGTTCGGCGCGTCCTGGTGCAGGTAGACGCGGCCCATCCGGTACAGCACGTTGGCCACCAACGGATGGTTCTCGCCTTGTTTCGCCAGGTCGAGCGCGTTCGCGAAATGCCCGCGCGCGGAGTCGACAAGGCCGGTGTCGAAGGAGGTCCAGCCGGCAAGGCTGTGCAGGTCGGCGAGTGCGACGTAGAGCCGGGACTTGACCACCTCGGTCGCACTGGACTCGAGCATCTGCTGCCCCCAGGACAGCTGGGCGACCACGGCGTCGCGGCAGAAACCACCGCCGTACTGGTAGTCCAGGGCGCGCAGCGCCCTGGTCGCGGCTTCGACCTGCCGCACATCGGTCATGCCGATCCGACCGGGTGCCGGCGTCCTCGCGGGGCTCGACGCCCAGGCCGACGGGGACGATCCGAAGACCGCCGCTCCCATCGTGACCTGCGCGGCGTGCGCGAGGAAGTTCCGCCGTTTCACGGACTCGTCCTCCTCAGCCTGCTGGTCGTCGGCAGCGCCGACCACCTTTATCGCCGTGGCCTCGTCGTATGCGAGGCCCATGTATCCACGGGGGACGCCAAGGCCGTCGGCGATCCTGACCAGGACGTCGTAGGCCATCACCTGCCTGCCCTTGAGGATCTCCGACACCTCGGACTGCGACTGGCCGGTCATCGCGGCTATCTGGCGCTGCGAGATGCCTTCGCGCCGCAGTAGCTTGTAAACCGCGCTGATCTCCCTGGCGGCCAGCGCATCCCGCATCTCGTGGCCTTCCCAGGCCTCGGCTGATATGGGATGCCCCTGCCGGGCATCTGCGGCATTACTCGCGTCCATGTGCGCACCCTCACAGTCCGTGGGCGTCGGTGACAAGCGTAGGCATACCCATTCAACCGCGCGAAACCCCGATTCGTCGCCCCTGATCGGCCCGGGCGAACTTCCTCGACCGTTTAACGTGGAACCGGGCCCGGTCGCCGCTATGACGCCAGTTCGGCTTCTCTCCGCTCTCGATTGGTCGCAATGTAGTTCACAGTTCTTCCGTGAGCAGCCGGACACAGCCAGCGATCACGGAGAGCTACCAAGAAGCCCAGCACTACGGCGCGACTACGAAGACAGAGCGGAGTTGACCCAGTGGAGTTCGTGGACTCGATCACAGCAGGACGTGCTGGGACCGCCACGAGCCCCGTGCGGCCCTCAGGGCCGATCACGGTGGCCCGCTCGGCGACCAGGCCCGTCGCTCCGGTTAACCCGCCCGCTGCCGACCCCCGCGCCGCACAGGTGCGCAGGTACGAGAGTGGCCAGCTCGTCTGGCGCGTGCAGTGTGGCGACCTGATCAATCGCGAGCGGTGCGTGACCGTGCTCGTCGAGAACAACCAGGTGGTCCTGGTCGGACCTCCCGGTGAAACAGCGCGACTCTCCGGTGGCCAGCTCGGCCAGCTGCGGGCCGCGCTCAACGAGGCCGCCAAGATGGCGGAAAGGTGACGGTGTTCTAGGTGGATCAGATCCTTGGGCAGGTGCTCCGCAACGCGGTGTGGGAACGCCTCGACATGCTCTCCGACCTGGCGAACCGCGCGGACGCCCAGTCACTGGTCTCGGTGGCCAGGTCCGAGCTGCCCCGGCTGACCGAAGGCTGGCGGGCCATGCTGCTGGCGCACGAGCCGGACGAGCGGGGTGACTGCCCGACCTGCTCCACCCGCTGGCACCGCTGCAAGGCGCCGTGCTCGGTGTGGCAGGTCGCGCACGAGCACCTGGTCGCCGGTGGGCTGGCGCCGCAGCAGGACCTGCGCCGGGCTTGCCGGCGCGGCGGCGAGTCGCGCACCCCGGCCGCCACCGAAACGACCGGACGGCACGCACTGGTGCCACCGGCTCGCCGGGCCCAGCTCGGCGTGGCCACGCAGTAACCCCAGTACCGGCGATGCGCGGCCGACCGACCGCCCCCATCGGGTTGACGCCGCACCTCGCCTTTGCCGAAGGTCGGCTCGTCCGTACCCCCGAGCGAGACGAGCCGACCCTCGGTCTTAGTCCCGATTAATCGAATAATTTACGCGTATCGCCTAGCCAAGGCGGCAATCCGTCGCTATGTTGATCATCAACTGCTGGCGAAAAAATTGCAGATCGCAACCTGTGGACACCCCGCCCACAACTGCGGCCCCGAAACTCCGCGGGCCGGTGCCGTTGCACTCCCCTCCCCCGACCGGCACCGGCCTGCGGCCCCAAATCCCACTAGGCCACTCCTCGCACCCGGGTGATCAGTACCCCGGCGAGCAGGGTGGCCGCCGCGGAAGCCGTGAACAGCCCCGAGTAGCCACCGAGTTCGGCCAGGATGACGGTGGTGACCAGCGGCGCGATCACCTGCGGCAGCGAGTTCGCGATGTTCACCACCCC
This sequence comes from Amycolatopsis nigrescens CSC17Ta-90, assembly GCF_000384315.1. GTDB lineage: Bacteria > Actinomycetota > Actinomycetes > Mycobacteriales > Pseudonocardiaceae > Amycolatopsis > Amycolatopsis nigrescens. The sequence goes on from NZ_ARVW01000001.1 coordinate 3,405,189, forward strand.
GAGGTCCTTCGCCCGGTCCTGCGCCGCGGGCAGCACTTCGGTGAGGATCGCCAGCGCCACCGCCCAGTAGGCGCCGAACCCGACCCCGAGCAGTGGCGCCGCCGCGAGCGCCGCCGGCCAGGTCGGCCAGAACACCAGCAGCAGCGCGGCCAACGCCATCGCCACGGATGCACCGAGCACGTACGGCTTGCGCCGGTTGGCGCGGTCGGAGAAGTAGCCGGCGGTCAGCGCGCCGACGGTCAGCGCGGCACCGTAGAGGCCCATCAGGATGAGCAGCCCGGTGTCCGGGTCCGGGTAGCGCACCGCGTCCTTCAGGAAGAACAGCAGATACAGCGTGCCAAGCGCGTTGCCAAGGTTGATCATGAAGTGGCAGCCCCACGCCCAGGCGAAGTCCGGGTGCGCCCGCGGGGAGATCCACAGGTTGGCGACGATCTCGCGGAACCGGCCGCCGGGCCGGAACGCGGCCGGCAGCGTCGCGTCCGGGGTGCGCAGTACGAACGCGGCCGCGCCGGCCAGCACCACCGCGGCGGACACCAGGTAGCCACCGGGCAGGCTGGTCACCAGCACGGTGACCACCAGCGCGCCGAGCACCGTGCCGAGCATCTGGCTGATGCCGACCAGTCCGCCGATCTGCGCGCGCTGCGCGATCGGCACCCGGTCCGGGATGGCGGAGGTCAGGGTGGCCAGCATGCCGTTCAGCCCGGCCTGCACGAGGCACCAGCCCAGCGTCATCACCACGATGTTCCCGGCCTGCGACAGCACGACAAGGCCGAGCGCGCCGGTCACCGCACCGGCGATCGTCCAGGGGTGGCGGCGGCCGAAGCGGGAGCACGTGCGGTCCGAGAGCAGGCCGATCGCCGGGTTCGCCAGTACCGACACCACCGCGCCGATCCCGGTGACCACACCGAACACGGTTTCCTTGTGCGCCGCGTCCAGCAGTTCGGCCTGTTTCGGCAGCAGCACCTGGATCGGCGCGTAGATACCGAGCCAGAGCCCGATGTTGGCGAGGAAGAGCAGGCTGGTCCAGCCGGGCCGGACGCGCACCACCGGTTCGGTCAGCGCCTCCGGAACCGCCGCCTGGCTCATCGCGAGCGCACCAGTTTCCGGTACCACTCGAAGGAATCCTTCGGCGTGCGGCGCTGGGTTTCGTAGTCGACGTGCACCAGCCCGAACCGGGGCGCGTAGCCCTTGGACCACTCGAAGTTGTCCAGCAGGGACCAGACGAAGTAGCCGCGGACGTCCACGCCCGCGTCCATCGCGGCACGGACCGCACCGAGGTGCTCGGCGAGGAAGTCGATCCGCTCGGGGTCCCGGACCTGGCCGTCCGCCGTGACCTCGTCGGCGAAGCTGCACCCGTTTTCGGTGATGTAGACCGGTGGCAGTGCCTCGCGGTAGCGCTCGTGGAAGGAGATCAGCAGTTCGCGCAGGGCCTGCGGCACGATCGGCGAGTCGTTGGTGGTCATCGGGTAGCCCTCGACTGCGCGGAGTTCGAACGGTAGTGGGTTGCCTTCGCCCGGGGCGGCCACGCCCTGCGGTTCGTAGTAGTTGACCCCGTAGAAGTCCAGCGGCTGCGCGATGTCCGGCAGGTCGTCGGCGTGGCCGTCGGGCAGGTGCGCGGTGAGCTGTTCCGGGTAGCGGCCGAGCAGCACCGGGTCCGCGTAGAGCCGGTTGATCAGTGCGTCCAGCCAGTCCGCGGCGGCGCGGTCGGCCGCGGACCCGGTGGACGGCCAGACCGGCGAATGGTTGTTCGCGGTGCCGATCGACCCGGCGCCGGCGGCCCGCAGTGCCCGTACCGCGCGGCCGTGCGCGAGGTGCTGGTGGTGTGCGGTCGGAATCGCGTCCAGCAGCAGGGCCTTGCCGGGTGCGTACTCGCCGATGGCGTAGCCGTAGATGGACATCACCATGGGCTCGTTGAGCGGGATCCAGTGCCGTACCCGGTCCGCGAAGTGCTCGCCGAGAATGGCCGCGTACTCGCCGAAGCGCTCTGCGGTGTCCCTGGCCAGCCAGCCTCCTTCGTCTTCGAGCGCCTGCGGCGTGTCCCAGTGGTAGAGGGTGGCGACCGGGTCGATCCCGGCCGCGCAGACCTGGTCCAGCAGCCGGTCGTAGAACGCGAGGCCGGCCGGGTTCGGTTTTCCCTTGCCCTCCGGCTGGATCCGCGGCCAGCCGAACGACATCCGGTAGGCACCGACCCCGAGCCCGGCCATCAGCGCGATGTCCTCGGCGTACCGGTGATAGTGGTCGGCGGCGACATCGGCGTTTTCGCCACGCGCTATCTTGCCGGGTGTCCTGGTGAAAGTGTCCCAAATGGACTGTCCACGGCCGCCCTCGGCGGTGGCACCCTCGATTTGGAAGGCCGAGGTGGAGACACCCCAGAGGAAATCGGGCGGGAAGGTCAGGTTTTCCACCGGCTGCACACCTTTCATCGCGGCATCGCCGAGCACCGAACTGGCTAATATGAAAAGTTCTCACATGTTAGCCATTCCCTCGTCCGGGGGGAAGTGCGCCGACACGATAAAGTCCCTGATCAGCACAGGAGGAGCACGACGTGTCCGACACCCCAGCCGCGAAAACGGCCGCCGCCGAGGCGACTCCGCTTCGCCGGCAACCCGTCCAGCAACGCAGCGCGAAACGCGTGGAGCAGATGCTGGACGCGAGCGCGCAGCTGATCGACGAGATCGGCTACGACGCGCTGACCACCACGCTCATCGCCAAGAAGGCCGGTGTGGCGGTCGGCTCGCTCTACCAGTTCTTCCCGGACAAACGCGCCGTCGTGCAGGCCCTCACCCAGCGTAATCTGGAGCGTTTCCTGGCCGCGGTGAACGAGCGGCTGGGCAGTGTGGATCATTCGCACTGGTGGGACGTGGTGGACTCGCTGCTGGACATCTATCTGGTCATGCACCGCGATGTGCCGGGGTTCTCCAAGGTGCACTTCGGGGACGTGGTGGATCTGCGGCTGCTCGACGATCGCCGGGACAACAATCTGGTCGTCGCCGACTCGCTGGCCGGCCTGCTCACCGGCAAGCTCAACCTGCCCGCCGAGCAGCTCGCCCTGCCGGTCTCGATCGCCGTCGAAGCGGCCGACGCACTGCTCAATCTCGCCTTCCGACGTTCTCCACAAGGCGACCCGGAAGTGGTCGCCGAAACCAAGCATCTCATCAAGGGTTACCTGGCCAGCAGGCTCGGCGAGTAGTAGTCCCCGGTTTGTCCACAGTCGCCCAAACCTGTGGATAACTCGCCAGTATTTAGCTTAATCGGGTTAGCCCGGCGGTACGATGGAGCGGGGTCGCCCCCCGGGATGGGTGGGGGTCTGGCTGGGGGGCGAAAGGGGCGAGCCGGCTATTTTGCGGCGGCGGGGGACGTGGGGTGCCAGGTGTTGTGGTTCGCGGCGGCGGACGTGCCGGACGGGCTGTGCCGGGAAGTCAAATCGGAGGGTCAGCCGAAGCTTTTGCCCTCACCCCGATAGGTGGGCACGGTGCGGTCGACCCGGTCGCCGGCGAGCACGTGGTAGTCGGTGAAGCGCTCGGCGAGCTCGCCGGCCTTGGCGTGCCGCAGCCACACACGGTCACCGAGCCGGAGGGCGCGGGCGGCCTTGCCGGTCACCGGGGTCTGCACCTCACCGGCGCCTTCCATCCCGAGCAGGGTGAGCCCCTCGGGCAGGTACGGCGACGGAAGCCGCGAGGCACCAGCCGGACCAGAGGCGATATAGCCACCGGAGAACAGGGTCGCGATCCCGCGCGAAGGACGGCGTACGACGGGCAGCGCGAACAGCACCGCGGGACGCGGCCGGAACCGCGAATAGCCGTCGAAGACCGTCGGGCCGATCAGGCCGGAGCCGGCCGCGATCTCGGTGACCGACGGGTCCGCGCCGGTGCTCTCCACGCTGCCGGTGCCGCCACCGTTGACGAACTCCAGCTCGGTGAGCGCACGGACCGCGGCCACCGCGGCCGAACGGCGCTGGACCAGCTCGGCCGCCGAACGCCGCTGCATCCAGCGCACCACCGCGTTGCGCGGAGAACTGCCGGCGACATCCTGCAGACCGGCGATCTGACCCTCGTAGGCCATCATGCCGACCAGCCGGAAACCCTTACGCGCCAATACCTTTTTGGCCATCTCGGCGGACTCGCGCGGGGTGAACACCGGCGAGCGGCGGGTGCCGACATGCACCCCGGGCACCGGCCGCCAGGACGCGTCGAGCTCCAGGCAGACCCGGATCTCCGGGTGACCGTCACCGAGCGCGGCGTCCACCAGGTCCAGGTGCTCGGGCGAGTCGATCATGATGGTCACCGCGCCGCGGGCCCGCTCGTCGGCGGCCAGCGCACGCAGCGCCCCGTGGTCGGCGGTCGGATAGGCGACCACGATGTCATCGGCGGTGCCCAGCTTCGCCAGCCAGACCGCCTCGGCGAGCGAGTAGCACATCAGCCCGGTGAAGCCCGGCCTCGCCAGCGCGCGTTCGAGCAGGTAGCGGCAGCGGACCGACTTGCTGACCAGGCGCAGCGGCCGGCCAGCCGCCCGCCGGAGGAGGTCGTCGGCGTTGGCGTCGAACGCATCGAGGTCGACAATGGCGAGCGGCGGATCGAGATCCTTCGTCGCCAGGTCGTAGGCCACCGCACTCACACTGCTCACCCGCATTACGGTACGACAAGAACGCTTGAAACGCGAATACTATTCACTTATCGTCGCAGCACTCACACCCCCGGACGAACAGGCGCGTCATGACACGGTGGACCAACTGGGCCGGCACCGAGACCGCGACCCCGCAGCGCGTGCACACCCCGCGCAGCGCGGCCGAGATCGCCGAGGTGGTCGCCGGTGCGGCCATCGAAGGCAGGCGCGTGCGCGCACGGGGCAGCGGCCACTCCTTCACCGGCGTCGCGATGACCGACTCGGACGCGGTCGACCTCGGCCAGTGGACCGGGATCGCATCGGCGGACGTCCAGGCCGGGCTGGTCACGGTGCGCTCCGGCACCACCTTGCGCCAACTCAACGCCGACCTCGGCGCGCTCGGGCTGGCCATGACCAACCTCGGCGACATCGACGCGCAGACCGTGGCCGGCGCCGTTTCCACCGGCACCCACGGCACCGGTGCCCGGCTCGGCGGGCTGGCCACTCAGATCGCCGAACTGGAGCTGGTGCTCGCGGACGGCACGGTGGTCAGCTGCTCGGCCACCCGGCGGCCGGAGCTGTTCGACGCGGCCAGGGTCGGCCTCGGCGCGCTCGGCGTCATCTCGACGGTGACCCTGCGCTGCGAACCGTCCTTTGTGCTCTCCGCGCAGGAAAGGCCCGAGCCGCTCGAAGAGGTCCTCGAAGGGTTCGACCAGTCCGCCGAAGAGAACGACCACTTCGAGTTCTACTGGTTCCCCTACGGCCGGAACGCGCTGGTGAAGCGGAACAACCGGCAGCCCGCCGGCACCGAGCCCGAGCCGCTCGGCAGGGCACGCCAGTTCATCGACTACGAGATCACCGAAAACTTCGCGTTCGGCGCGCTGTGCCGACTCGGCCGGACCATGCCCAAACTGGTCCGCCCGCTGGGCAGGCTTTCCTCCTCGCTGCTCTCCGCGCGGGAGTACAGCGACGTCTCACACCGGGTTTTCGTCACGCACCGCGCGGTCCGGTTCGTCGAGTCGGAGTTCGCGGTCCCCCGCGAGTCGGTGCACGATGTGCTGGCCGAGTTGCGCGCGCTGGTGCCGAAGCTGGAGAACCCGGTGACCTTCCCGGTCGAGGTGCGGGTGGCCGCGGCGGACGACATCTGGCTGTCCACCGCCTATGGCCGCGACTCCGCGTACATCGCGATCCACCAGTTCCTCGGCATGCCCTACCGCGAGTACTTCGCTGCTTTCGCGGATATCGCCGGGCAGGTCGGCGGGCGGCCGCACTGGGGAAAGATGCACGAGCTGGACGCTTCGGTGCTGCGGGAGCGCTACCCGCGTTTCGACGACTTCGTGCGCGTACGCCGCGAAGTCGACCCGGCCGGCGTGTTCTCCAACGCCTACGTCGACCGGGTGCTCGGCCGTGGTGACCGGCGCCGGTCAGAGCCGCTCGAGTGACTCGTCGACCGGGGTGTGGCCGCCGACCAGCTCCAGGGTCCGACGTACCGTGCGGGGCTCGTCGAGCAGCGCGACCAGCACGGCGGCCACATCCGCCCGGCTCACCTCGCCGGCTTCCACCGAGTCCGCGAGGTGCACCTGCCCGGTGCCGGGCTCGTCGGTGAGCCGCCCAGGCCGCAGGATCGTCCAGTCCAGGTCGCGCGCCCGCAGATCGTCTTCGGCGGCCTTCTTCGCCTTCAGGTAGATGGCGAACACCTCGTCCATCCCCGGGTCTTCGGCGCGGTCCAGGCCCATCGCGCTGACCTGGAGGTGCCGGCGGACCCCGGCGGCGATGGCCGCGTCCGCGAACAGCGCGGCCGCCCCACGGTCCACTGTGTCCTTGCGGGCGCTGCCGCTGCCCGGCCCGGCGCCCGCCGCGAAAACCGCGGCATCGGCACCGGCCAGCACTCCGGCGACACTGTCCACATCGGAATTTTCCAGGTCCAGCACGGCCGGCTCGGCGCTGACGGCACGCAGGTCGCCGGACTGCCCGGGATCGCGGATGATCCCGACCGCCTGGTCACCGCGCGCCGCGAGCTCCCGCTCCAGAAGCAGCGCGATCTTGCCGTGTCCGCCAGCAATCACAACTCGCATGGGACCAACCGTAGGCGCGTTCGTCAGTCCACGCCGACCGGCAGGTCGTAGGAGGCGAGCAGCTGCTCGTAGACCATCTCGTTCACCCAGCGGGAAACCGCGTCCTCGTCCAGCAGCAGCCGCTCGGTGCGGCCGTTCAGGTCCGGCTCGACGTTGGCGTCCTCATCCGCGGTGACCACGGCCATGCCGTAGGTGCGGGCGCGCGGCAGGCAGTTGTCCACGTAGTCCTGAGTCAGCACGGTGGACGCCGGCAGCACCATGGCCGCCTCGCCGTAGCGGGCGAACGGCACCGCGGAGGCCATCGCGGTACGCCAGTGGCGGGCGACCACCAGCACGCCGACGATCTCCGCGGCCGGCGCGGGTGCGGTGCCGGCGAACTCGGGCCAGGTCCAGGTGGCCACGATCGCCCGGTCGGCCACCGGGCCGACGCCCATCGCGATCCGCTCGGCGTGCACGTCGGTGCGCAGGCGGGCGACCACGCAGACCTTGCGGCCGAGGATGGTCACCTCGGGCAGCACCACGCCGTCCCAGCCCAGCTGGGCGGCCGCTTCGGCGGCCAGTTCCGAGGTACTCGCGGGAAGTTCGACGCGCGGGACGACGCGGGTCGGGAACGATCGGCTACCGGTAGCCGTTACCTGCCCGATGTGCCCTGGTGTTGCCGCCACGAGTCCGCCTCCATCTTTCGCGCCGCCGGAGATCGTGCCTCGTGAAAAGAGGCACATGACTTGAGTACCAGGTGGGGTCCTCCCGAGTCGCCGGGTAACCCTTCGGCCTGCGATCGACGGCGCCCAACGGTCGGTGACCGGTCGACGGGCGGTCACCGCACTTCGGTCCGACCCTGCCGCCAGACGAGTGAGAGCCCGCTGAACGGCCGTGACCAGGCGGTTACCAACGGCTCGGGCACTCAACCGCTGTGAGCTAACCGGTACCTACTCCGAATGGCCCAATACCGTTACGGCATCCGGTCGTTCTCACGATGGGACGAGCAGCGCGGCGAAGTCCGGGCTGAGGAGATCGGTCAACTGCGGGTAGTCCAGCCGGTAGTTCTGCTCACCGCAGGCGTTGTCGTACAAGCCGAGGCTCGGCAGGAAGACCGCGAACTCGGCGGCCTCACGGCCGAACGCGATCGAGATCGGCGTGTCGCCGTACTGGTACTTCAGCAACCCCGGATCGAGCGGATAACGCACCCGGTCCTGCTCGCCGCAGAACCCGTCCGGCGAGCTCGCCCGCAGCCGTTCCACCAGCACCTTCATCCCGTCCGCGGTGCGGATCTCCGGCCGGAAGACCTCCTCCGGGCCCAGCAGCCTGCCGCTCACCGCGTCCACCGTGCGGGTCTCGGTGCTGAACCAGGTCGAGTGCCCGAGCACCTCGCCCTCGGTGCCGTGCTTGTACCGCACAGAAATCAGCTTCGGACCGGCCAGCAGCACCTCGGCCTTGGTGGTGGTCCTGGTGCCTGGCCGGTCCTCCCCGTAGCTGACCAGCGCCTTGCGCACCGCTTCGATCCTGGCGTCGATCGGCGCCATCAGCTCGGCGTTGATCCGGTCGGCGCGCGCCTGGTCGGTTAGGCCGGAGACCCGCACGTACTGCGCGTCCACCTGGAAACCGGGGCCGGTGAACCGTTCGACCCGGTTCGCCAGGCCGACCTGCAACGCGTCCTGCGCCACCACCGGCGGCGCGGCCTGCGGTGGGGTGTCGTCGTTTTCGTTGACCACCACCACGATCGCGCTGACCGCTACTGCCGCGACCACACTCGCCACGATCGCGGCGATCTTGCCGCCGGCCGCGATGCCACCGGCCCCGACCCCGGCCGCGACTCCGCCGCCGTGCGCGGCCGCCACGGTGGCCGCACCGGGCGCGGCCGCGGTACCGACGGCGCCGAGCGCGGCCAGTGGCGAAAGCGCGAACAGTGCCGCGGCCCGCTGCGCGAGCCTGGACCGGCCGCGCTCCTCCCAGTCCGCGCCGTAACCGGCGACGGCGGTCCGTTCCAGCTCGGCGATCAGCTCGGCCGCGCCGGACGGCCGCCCCGCCACCGACTTCGCCATCCCGCGGGCGACCAGCTCGCGCACCGGCTCGGGCGCTTCGGTGAGCGGGACCGGCGCGTGCTCGTGCAGCCGCCGCAACGCCTGGGTGTCGTCCGCGACGTACGGCCTGCGGCCGGTGACGCACTGGAAGAACACGCAGGTCGCGGCATAGACGTCGGTGGCCGGCGTGGCCGGGCCGCCCTGCCACTGCTCGGGCGCCATGTAGGCCGGGGTGCCCACCGGCAGCCCCGCCTCACCGGCCAGCACGGCGATCCCGAAGTCGACCAGCTTGCTCTGCCGGTCCGGGCCGATCAGCACGTTGTCCGGCTTGTAGTCGCGGTGCACGGTGCCCGCGGCGTGCGCGCCGGCCAGCCCGAGCAGCGAACCCTTCAGCACGGCCAGCGCGGACTCCGGGGTCAGCGTGCCGTCCGCCAGCAGCAGCTCGCGCAGCGACACCCCCGGCACGGCCTCCATCACGATGGCGGCGCCCTCGGCCTGCTCGACGAACTCGTAGAGGCGGGCGATGTGCGGGCTGCTCAGCTGGTGCAGCAGCCGCGCTTCGCGCCGGAACGAGGCCAGCTGCACCGGGTCCGCGAGGTAGCGCGCGAACAGGTACTTGATCGCGACCACGGTGCCGGAGTGCTCGTGCCTGGCCAGCACCACCCGACCGAAGGTGCCGCTGCCCAGCGGTTGCAGCTCGGTGAATCCGGGTAGAGACCAGTCGTCCACGGTTGCCTCCCACTTTCGCGTGACTGGGAGGTGAGCTGCGCCGCAGCGGTTCCCACCCGGTGACGGTTAGGGTTACCGACGAGTTAAGCAACCGCTGAGTTGGAGGATCGATGCGCTCGCCGAAGGACTTCTTCGCGCCACTGGCTGTCGGTGCGCCCGAGCCCGTCCGCCAGATTCCCGCGCTGCCGTCGAGGATGATCCACTTCTTCGATCCCAGCAACGAGAAGATGGTGGCCAAGGCGCCGGACATCGCGAAGAAGGTCGACGTCCTGCTCGGCAACCTGGAGGACGCGGTCCGCGCGGACCGCAAGGAGGCCGCCCGCGACGGCCTGGTGGAGGTCGCCAAGGCGAACGACTTCGGCCAGACCCAGCTCTGGACCAGGATCAACAGCCTGGACTCGCCGTGGGCGCTGGACGACCTGATCACCCTGGTCACCGAGATCGGCGACAAGCTCGACGTGATCATGGTGCCGAAGGTGGAGGGCGCGCAGGACATCCACTACGTCGACCGGCTGCTGGCCCAGTTGGAGGCGCGCGCCGGGCTGCGGCGGCCGCTGCTCGTGCACGCGATCCTGGAGACCGCGAGCGGCGTGGCAAACGTGGAGGAGATCGCCGGCGCCAGCCCCCGGATGCAGGGCATCTCGCTGGGCCCGGCGGACCTCGCCGCGAGCCGGCGGATGAAGACCACCCGCGTCGGCGGCGGCCACCCCGGCTACCTGGTGCGCACCGACCCGGAAGGCGAGGACATCACCACCGGGCGCACCACCTACCAGCAGGACCTCTGGCACTACACGGTCGCGCGAATGGTGGACGCCTGCGCGGCGAACGGCATCCTGCCCTACTACGGTCCGTTCGGGGACATCCGGGACACGGTGGCCTGCGAAGACCAGTTCCGGAACGCCTTCCTGCTCGGTTGTGTCGGCGCGTGGAGCCTGCATCCCGTGCAGATCGACATCGCGAAGAAGGTGTTCTCGCCGGAGCCGTCCGACGTGGCGTGGGCGCGCCGCGTCATCGCCGCGATGGGTGACGGCACCGGAGCGGTGATGATCGACGGGAAGATGCAGGACGACGCGTCGTTCAAGCAGTGCAAGGTGGTCGCCGAGCTGGCCGACGCGCTCGGCGCACGCGACCCGGAACTGGCGAAAGCCTACGACGAAGCGACAAGGGAGGCACTCAGCGATGGCTGAGTTGGATGCCGCTTCCGCGGCGGAAAGTAAGCCGGCGGGACTGAAGCCGAGACGGTCCGTGCTGTACATGCCGGGGGCGAACGAACGCGCGCTGGAGAAGGCGAAGACGCTGCCCGCCGACGCGCTGATCCTGGACCTGGAAGACGCGGTCGCACCGGACGCCAAGGCCGACGCGCGGGAGCAGGTCTGCGCGGCCGCCGCGGCCGGGGAGTACGGCGACCGCGAGCTGACCATCCGGGTGAACGGCCTGGACACCGAATGGCACGACGCGGACCTGCGCGCCGCCGCGCAGGCCGGCCCGGCCGCCGTGGTGGTGCCCAAGGTCGACTCGGCCCGCGAGGTGCACAACATCGAACGGGCGCTGGAGCTGGGCGGCGCGCCCGAGCACACCAGGATCTGGGCGATGCTGGAGACCCCGGTGGCGATGCTGCACGCGGCGGAGATCGCCGCGGCCAGCGACCGGCTGACCGTGCTGGTGATGGGCACCAACGACCTCGCCAAGGAGCTGCACGCGGAGTTCGTGCCGGGCCGCGCGCCGCTGCTCGGCGGGTTGTCGCTGGCGCTGCTCGCCGCACGCGCCACCGGCAAGGTGATCCTGGACGGCGTCTACAACGACGTGAAGGACCTCGAAGGTTTCGAGGCCGAATGCCTGCAGGGCCGGCAGTTCGGCTTCGACGGCAAAACGCTGATCCACCCCGGCCAGCTGGAACCGTGCAACCGGGTGTTCGCCCCCTCGGCGGAGGAGATCGAGCGCTCGCGGAAGATCATCGACGCCTTCGAGGAGGCCACCGCGGCCGGCCGCGGCGTGGTCACCGTGGACGGCCGGATGATCGAGAACCTGCACGTGGACAACGCCCGCCGCATCCTCGCCCTCGCCGAAGCCATCGGCGGCTGACCCCAGCTTCGCAGCGAAGGCCACCTTGCCTGCGTTCAACGCAGCGAAGGTGGCCTTCGCTGCATTAGCGGACCGTGGGCCAGGGGCGGGGTGGGGGGCGGAGGCGTTCGAAGGCGGCGGCGGCGCGGAGTACGCCGAGGTCGTCGAAGCGGCGGCCGGCGAGTTGCAGGCCGATCGGCTGGCCTTCGCCGGTGTAGCCGCAGTTCACCGACACCGCGGGCTGGCCGGACATGTTGTAGGGCACGGTGAACGCGATGTGCTCGAAGGGCGTGGCCGGGTCGTTCACCGGGGAGGCCCAGTCCGCCGGCGGCGCGGAGACCGGGCAAACCGGGGACAGCACGAAGTCGTGGCGCTCGGTGGCCCGCAGCGCGGCCACGCTCATCACGTCCATCTGCGCGAAGCCGCGGTAAGTGTCCACACCGGACACTTCGGCGCCGGTGGCGGCCCATTCCGCGATGTAGGGCAGCACCCGGCGGCGGCGCTGCTCGGGCAGGGCGGCCAGGTCGGAGCAGGCCCTGACCCGCCAGAAGCGGTCGAGGCCGTCCAGCATCGGCCTGGTCAGGAACGGTCCGACCGGTTCCACGATGGCGCCGGCCGCCTCGAACAGCCGGGCCGCTTCGGTCACCGCGGCCAGCACTTCCGGCTCCACCTGCAGTCCGGCGCCCGCGTCGGTGTGCAGCCCGATCCGCAGTCCGGCCAGGTCGAGATCCATTTCCTGCCAAGGGATCTCGGTGTAGGGCAGGCACAGCTGGTCGCGCGCGTCCGGCCGGGAGAGCACCCGCATGAGCAGGGCGGCATCCGCGGCGGTCCTGGTCATCGGGCCCGCCACCCGGCCGGGGAACGGCGGATCCACCGGCACCCTGCCGAAACTCGGTTTCAGCCCGACCAGCCCGCACCAGCCGGCGGGCAGCCGGATCGAGCCACCGATGTCGGTGCCGACGTGCAGCGGCCCGTAGCCGGCGGCGGCCGCCGCGCCGGCACCGGCGCTGGAGCCGCCGGGGGTGCGCGAGGTGTCCCACGGGTTCCGGGTGGACTCGTGGAAGCTGGACAGGCCCGAGGTGAGCATGCCGTAGTCGGGCATGGTGGTCTTGGCCAGCAGCACGCCACCGGACTCCCGGATCCTGGCCGCCGCCGGTGCGTCCGCCGGTGCGGGCACCAGCTCGGTCGCGGCGGTGCCGAGCGGCACCGGGGTGCCCTGGGTGGCGATGTTCTCCTTGAGCGTCAACGGGATGCCGTCCACCGGCCCGAGCGGCTCACCGGCAAGCCAGCGCGCCTCGGACTGTTTCGCGGCGGCACGCGCGGCGTCCGGGTCGTAGGCGTACAACGCGTGCAGCACCGGTTCCAACGACTCGATCCTGGCCAGCACGGCCTCGGTCACGTCGACCGGCGACACCGCACCGGTCCGGTACCGCGCGAGCAGTTCGGTTGCAGGAAGGTCAGGCAGCTCGGTCATGGGGCTCCTCGGTGAGTGGCGTCGTGAGTGAAAAACGTTGCTGGAACAACACTTTTCACTCACGAGGCCGGGGGGTCGTAGCGGCCGTCGACCGCGGTCCAGCCGCCGTCCACCGCCAGCACCGACCCGGTCACGAAACTGGCGGCGTCCGAAGCGAGGTAGACCACCGCGCCGGCGAGTTCCTCCGGGCGCGCCCACCGGCCGAGCGCGCTCTTCTCGGCGTACGCCCGGTACCAGCCGGGATTGCTCTTGATCTGCGCGGTGAGCGGGGTTTCCACCACGCCGGGGGCGATCGCGTTCACCCGCACCCCGGCCGGCCCGAACTCCGCGGCGGCGGTGCGGAACAACTGCACCAGCCCGGCTTTGGTCGCCGCGTACACGCCCTGCCCCGGTTCGACGGTGGTTCCGCGGATCGAGGAGAAACCGATGATGCTGCCCCGGCCGCGTGCCACCATGCCGGCCCCGAACGCGCGTACCACCTCGAACGTGGCGCCCAGGTTGAGCCCGACCACCTGGTCGAACTCATCGCGTCGGTAGTCCAACAGCCGCTTGCGCACGTTCATCGCCGCGGTCAGCACCACGATGTCCAGTTCGCCGAAGTCCGCCGCGGCCCGCCGCACGGCGTCGGCGTCGAGCAGGTCGATCCGGTACGAGTCGGCGTCGATCGCCGCCGCGGTCCGTTCGGCGCCGTCGAGATCGCGGTCCGCGCAGACCACGGACGCGCCGTGCGCGGCCAGCGCCAGCGCGGACTCCCGGCCGATCCCGCTGCCCGCGCCGAGCACCACCGCCCGCTTGCCGTCCAGCCGGAACAGGTTCGCGTAGCCGCTCACGGCCGGATCACCGCCATTCTGGTCACGGTCAGCTCCTCCACCGCGAAACGCGGCCCTTCCCGGCCAACGCCGGAGTCCTTCACCCCGCCGTAGGGCATGGTGTCCGAGCGGAACCCGGGCACCTCGTTGATCACCACCCCGCCCACCTCCAGCCGCTCCAGCGCCTGGAACGCGGTGTGCAGCGAACGGCTGAAAACACTCGCGTGCAGCCCGTACCTTGACGCGTTCACCTGCTCGAAAGCACTGTCCACATCGGACACCGTGCGCAGGCAGACGACCGGGGCGAAGATCTCTTCGTGCCAGCAGTCCACCCCGTCCGGCACATCGCCGAGCACGGTCGGCCGCAGGATCCCGTGCTCCACGCCACCGCCGCCGAGCACCTTCGCCCCGGCCGCGACCGCGGCGTCGACCCAGGCGGCGGCCCGTGCCGTGGCGCGTTCGTCGATCAGTGCGGACACCCTGGTGCGCTCGTCGCGCGGATCCCCGACGACCACCTCACCCAGCCTGGCCAGCAACTTCGCGGTGAACTCCGCGGCCACGCGAGCGATCACCAGCACCCGCTGCACCGAAATGCACGCCTGCCCGGACGCGTAGAACCCACCGCGCAGCACCGCGTCCGCGGCGGCGTCCAGGTCGGCGTCCCCGGCGACCACCAGCGCCGCGTTCGAACCGAGCTCCAGCAGCGTCTTGCGCGGGGCGGCGTCGCGAGCGATCCGGCGCCCGACCGCGGCCGAGCCGGTAAAGGACACCGCACCCACCCGCGCGTCGGTGACCAGCGCCGAGCCGACCTCGGCGTCCCCGGTGACCAACTGGACCATCGCGGCCGGCGCGCCGAGCTTCGCGGCCGCCTCCCGCACCAGGTGCACCAGCCAGAGCGTGGCCAACGGGGTCTGCGGCGCGGGCTTGCACACCACCGGGCAGCCGGCCGCGATGGCCGGGGCGATCTTGTGCGACGCCAGCAGCAGCGGGTAGTTGAACCCGGCGATGCCGACCACCACGCCGATCGGGCGGCGGGTCCAGAAGCCGACCAGTCCGTCGCCGGAAGGCAGCAGATCCAGCGGAACCGTCTCGCCGTGCAGCCGGGACACTTCCTCGGCGGCGGCCTGCCAGGTGACGATCGTCCTGGCCACCTCGACCCGGCAGTCCACCAGCGGCTTGCCGGTTTCGGCGACCAGCAGCTCTTCCAGCGACCGGCGCTCCGATTCGAGAGCAGTGCTCACCTCCAGGAGCAGCGCTCTCCTCGTGCGCGAGGGCAGCTCGGCAACCGCGCGGGACACCGCCACGGCTTCGTCCACCGCCAGCCGGGCCTGCGCCGGCGAGCCCACCGGCGCCTCCGCCACCACGCTGCCGTCGTACGGGAAGCGCACCACGGCACTGTCCTCAGTGGACACCCAGTCCGCGCCGATCGGCAACCCCGGCGGATACGGCTGTGCGGTCACGACGCTCCCTTCCGGCGCGCCAGCACGGCGCGCAGCTTCGGCGCGGCCGCGATCAGCTCCCTGGTGTACGGATGATCCGGCCGCTGGTACACCTGCTCTACGTCACCCAGCTCGACGAGCTCTCCCCGGCGCATCACCCCGACCGTGTCGCACACGTGCCGCACCACGGCGAGATCGTGCGAAACGAACACCATGGTCAGCTCGAACCGTTCGACCAGTTCGGCCAGCAGGTCCAGGATCTGCTTGCGCACCGAGACGTCCAGCGCGCTGACCGGCTCGTCCGCGACCAGCACGCTCGGCGCCGGCGCCAGCGCCCGCGCGATCGAGATCCGCTGCCGCTGCCCGCCGGAGAACTGGTGCGGATAGCGCTCCCCCGAGTCGGCGGGCAGGCCGACCGCGTGCAGCAGTTCGCGCACCCGGTCCGCATGCCCGGCGGCCCGGCCGAGCGGCTCGCAGATGATGTCGCGCACCCGCATCCGCGGGTCCAGCGAGCCCATCGGGTCCTGGAAGACGATCTGCAGCTCCTCGCGCAGGAAACCGAGCCGCCGTTCCGGCACCCCGTCGATCCGCTTGCCGCGGAAGGAGATCGAGCCCGCGCTCGGCTGGTCCAGCCCGGCCAGCAGGCGGACCAGGGTGGACTTGCCGGAGCCGGACTCGCCGACGATGCCGAACCGCTGCCCTGCCCGAACGTCGAAGGAGACCCCGCGCAGCGCCTCCACCCCACCCCGGTAGGTACGCCGGAGATCCCGTACCTCGATCATCGAGACCCCTCCAGATCGGACGCCGCCAGCAGCCGCCGGGTGTACTCGTGCCGTGGTGCGCTGAGCACCTCGTACACGTCGCCGGACTCGACGATCCGGCCGTCCAGCAGCACCAGCACCCGATCGCAGACCGACGCGACCACGGCGAGATCGTGCGTGATGAACAACAGCGCGGACCCGCGGGCGGCGGTGCCGGCCAGGATCAGCTCCAGGATCCGCGCCTGCACCGTGACATCCAGCGCGGTGGTCGGCTCGTCGCAGATCAGCAGCTCCGGGTCGCCGGCCAGCGCGATCGCCAGCATCACCCGCTGCCGCTGGCCGCCGGAGAGCTGGTGCGGGTAGGCGCGGGCGGCCTGTTCCGGGTCCGGCAGCTCGACCGCGGCGAGCAGTTCGACCGCCGCCGCTTTCGCCGCGCGCCGGTCCTTGATGCCGTGCAGCACCATCCCTTCGGCGACCTGCCTGCCCACCCGCATCACCGGGTTCAGCGCGGTCATCGGCTCCTGGAACACCATGGACAGCGCCCGCCCGCGCAACCGCGAATAGTCCTTTTCGGACGTTTCCAGCAGCTCCCGGCCGCCGAGCCGGATCGAGCCGCCGGCGGAGAGCCCCTCGGGCAGCAGGCCCATCACCGCGGACGCGGTGAGCGACTTGCCGGAGCCGGACTCGCCGATCAGCCCGACCCGTTCCCCTTTCCCGATGCCGAACGAGATCTCGCGCACCAGCTCCACCGGACCGGACCGCACGGTCAGCTCCGACACTTCGAGCACGCTCATCGCCGCACCTCCAGCCGCGGGTCGAAGCGGTCGCGCAGGCCGTCGCCGAGCAGGTTGAAGCCGAGTACCGCGATCGCGATGGCGATACCCGGCACCAGCGCCAGCCTCGGCTGCACGGTGAGCAGTTCCTGGGACTCCTGCAGCATCCGGCCCCAGGACGGGGTCGGCGGCCTGGTGCCGAAACCGAGAAAGGAGAGCGCTGCTTCGGAGAGCACCGCGATCGCGAAGGACACCGACGACTGCACGATCACCAGCCCGGAGATGTTCGGCAGCACGTGCCGGCGGGCGATGAAGAACCGGGACCGGCCGGCCGAACGCGCCGCGAGCACGTACTCGGTGCTCATCACCTGAAGCGTGCCGGAGCGGGCGATGCGCGCGAAGGAAGGCACGGTGGCGATACCGATCGCGACCATCGCGGTGAGCGTGCTCGCCCCGAACACCGCGCCGAACATGATCGCCAGCAGCAGCGCGGGAAAGGCGAGCACCAGATCGTTGACCCGCATCACGAACTCGCCGAGCCAGCGCTTCGACATGCCGGCCAGCATGCCCAGCGGGGTGCCGACCAGCGCGGCCACCCCGACCGCGACCACACCGACGTAGAGCGTGGTGCGGGCGCCGACCATCAGCTGGCTGGCCACGTCCCGGCCGAATTTGTCGGTGCCGAACAGGTGCTCGCCGCCAGGGCCGAGCAACCGCGCTGACGCGTCCACCTTGAGCGGGTCGTACGGGGTCCACAGGAAGGAGACCAGCGCGACGAGCACGACCAGGCCCACCAGCACCGCCCCGGTCGTGAGTGAAAAGTGTTGCCGGGACAACACTTTCCGCTCACGAGCCAGGCCGCTCATCGCGCACCTCGCAGCCGCGGGTCGATGACCTGGTAGAGCAGGTCCACCAGGAAGTTCACCAGCAACACTCCCGCCACCAGCACCAGCACGATGCCCTGCACCGTGCGCAGATCGCGGGCGGCCACCGAGTCCAGCAGCATGCTGCCGAGGCCGGGCAGCACGAACACCCGTTCCACCACCACCGCGCCGACCAGCAGGGTGGCCAGCTGCAGCCCGAGCACGGTGACCACTGGCACCGCGGCGTTGCGCAGCCCGTGCCGCAGCAGCGCCGGATACGGCCGCAGCCCCTTGGATCTCGCCGTGCGCAGGTAGTCCTGGCCGAGCGTGTCCAGCACCGCCGAACGCACATAGCGGGTCAGCACCGCGCCCTGCACCAGGCCGAGCGACAGCGCGGGCAGGATCAGCCCGCGCAGGAACTCGCCGAAGTCCTGGATCGGCGGGGTCCAGCCGCCCGATGGCAGCCAGCGCAGCTGCACCGCGAACACCTGCACCAGCAGGATCCCGGCCAGGAACGCGGGAATCGCCATGCCCAGCTGCGACAGCCCGGAGATCGCCGCACCACCGGCCCGCCGGTGCCGCACCGCGGCCATCGTGCCGAACGGGACCGCCAGCGCCAGCGCGACCAGCATGCCGGCGCCGACCAGCCACAGGGTGACGCCGAGCCGGTCCAGCAGCTGCGGGCCGATCGGCTCGCCGGTGACGTACGAGCGGCCGAAGTCGCCGGAGAACAGGCCACCCATCCAGTCCAGGTACTGGCTGAGCAGCGACCTGTCCAGGCCGAACTCGGCCCTGGTCCTGGAAAGCAGCTCCGGGGTGGCGTTCACGCCGAGCGCGACCTGGGCCGGGTCGCCGGGCAGCACCGCCATGAAGGCGAACACGATGATCGACGCGGCCAGCAGGCTCACCAGCAGGATCGCGGTCCGGCGCAGCAACTTGCTCATGAGGCGCCGAGCCCGGTCAGGTCGAAGGACTCGCTGACCTGGTTGCGGACCAGCCCGGTCACCTTGGTCTTCGCCACCACCACGTTGGGGAACAGGAAGAGCCAGTCCGCCGCCGCGTCGGCGTTCAACGTCCTCGCCACCTCGCGCATGTCCGCGACCTGCTGCTGCTCGGAACCGGCGTCCGCGGCCGCGAGCAGCTCCCGCACCCGCGGGCTGTCGTAGCCCCAGTAGTAGCCGGGTTTGCCGAACGTGGTGATGTCACGCGCTTCCACGTGCTGCACGATCGACAGGTCGAAATCGTGCTCGGTGAACACCTGCTTGAGCCAGACCGCCGGGAAGTCCAGCGGCTCGATGTTCACCCGCACCCCCACGTCGGCCAGCGCGGACGCGACCACCTGCGCGGACGCCACCGCGTAGGGCAGGTTGGGGATGCGCAGCCGCAGCGAAAGGTCCCGCTGCCCGGCTTCCGCCAGCAGCGCCCTCGCCCGCGCCGGGTCGTACGGGGTAGCCGCGGCGAGGTCCTCGTACCAGGGGTCGGTCGGCGGCACCATGCTGCCGAGCAGGGTGCCGCGGCCGGCCCATGCGGTGTCCAGCAGTGCCCTGCGGTCGATCGCCATGGTCAGCGCGCGGCGCACCCGGACGTCGTTCAGCGGGGCGCGCGCGCCGTTGAACGAAAGCACCACTTCGCTGTTCGTGGTGCCCTGCAGCACGGTGAACCGGGTGTCGCTTTCGAACTGCGGGATGGAGTCCGGCGCGGTGATCGTGGAGATCACGTCGATCCCGTTGCTCAGCAAGGCGTTGTTCAGCGCGGTCGGATCCTTGATGTACTTCAGGTTGACGGTCCGGTATGCGGGTTCGCGGCCCCAGTAGCCGGGGTTGGCGCGCAGCACGATCGAGTCGCCGCGCCGCCGCTGCGCCACCTGGTACGGCCCGGTGCCCACCGCGACATTGGCCAGGTCGGCGACCCCGGTCGGGCTGAACATCGCGCCCACCCTGCTGGTCATGTCGAACAGCCAGCCGTTGCTCGGCTTGGCCAGCACCACCCTGGCGTGCCCGGGGTCCACCACGTCCACCCGCTGCACGACGTCCATTTTGGACTTGAGCGAGATGGTCCAGTCGGTTTTCACCCGGTTGATCGAGAACCGCACGTCCTCGGCGGTGAACGGGGCACCGTTGCTGAACCGCGCGCCGGGCCGGAGCCGGAAGTCGTACACCCGGCGGTCTTCGCTGATCGTCCACGACTCGGCCAGCAGCGGCACGATCCGGCCGTCCGCGTCCAGCTTCACCAGCCCCTCGTAGACGTTGTAGAGCAGCGCCTGCGGGATCGCCGCGCCATCGGTCCTGGTGAAGTCGAAGTTCTGCGGCTCGGCGGCGAAACCGACCGCCAGCGAGGTGCCGTCCTTGGCCACGGTGGCACTGGAACCGGCCGAACAGCCCGCGAGCACGGCGAGCGCGGCCAGTGCGGCCACGCCTTTCCGAGCCTTCATCGAGCCTCCAGATGTCGCTGCGCGCGGTATGCTGGTCCGACCAGTAGCCCAATGTTGCACCCGAGCACGCGACGGTCAAGAGGAGCGATGGAGTTCGAGCCGGTGACCCAGGTGCGCGCCTACGAGCGCGTGGTGGAGCAGATCGAGCAGGCCGTGCTCAGCGGCCGGTTGTCCCCGGGACAACGGCTGCCCAGCGAACGCGACCTGATGGCCCAGTTCCAGGTCAGCCGCTCCACCGTGCGGGAGGCGCTGCGCGTGCTGCAGGCCGGTGCGGTGATCCGGTCCAGGCCAGGTGACCCGCGCGGCCCCGAGGTGCTCTCCGCATCCCCGGCCGCGCTGCACAAGTCCCTGCACCGGCTGGCCATGGCCGATCACCTCGGCCTCGGCGAGCTGCTGCAGTTCCGGATGCTGCTGGAGGGCTCGGCCTACCTGCTCGCGGCCGGCCTCCGCACCGAGGCGCAGCTCGCCGAAATGGAGGCGGCGCTGGCCGAAATGGCCGGCAAGACCGACTACGCCGCGTTCAGCCGGGCCGACTACGCCTTCCACCAGGCGGTCGCCCGCGCCACCGGGAACGCGTTGCTGGTGGTCTGCGGCGAAGTCGTGCGCGAGGTGGCGCTAGGTCTGATCGAGGACAAGCTGGTGCACGCCGAAGACCGGCGCGCGCTGATGCGGTCGTCGCTGGAGCACCACCGGGAGGTGCTGCGGGCGGTCCGCGAACGCGACGGGGCGCGCGCCTGCCGGCTCGGCAGGCGCGCGCTGTACGACTACTACGCGGAGTACGTCCCCGCCGCCGAGCGCGCCAAGCTCGTCCCCCTCCTCGACCAGCTCTGAGATGGGGGCATGCGAGGCTTTTTGCGCATGCCCCCATCGATCGGGTGCGGGTGTCCCGCAAGATTCTGACCGCTACACCCGGGCGTCGAAGTCGATGCGGTGGCCGGTGATCCAGGCCATCGAGCCCGGTTTGGCGAGGTACTTCAGCACCACCGGCATCATCGCGTGCATCAGCATCCGGCCGACCGGCCCGGCCGCCTTGGAGCGGTTGACCTGCTGCGCGCCGCGGTGGATCCGCGCCACCCTTTCCTCGCGCAGCCCCTGGAACGCGGCGAACGCGGCCACCGGATCCGGCCGGTCGCGCAGGCAGCGCGCCAGCTCCAAGGCGTCCTCGATGGCCAGCGACGCCCCCTGTCCGGAGCTCGGCGACGTCACGTGCGCCGCGTCGCCGATCAGCACCGACCGGCCGCGATACCACCGCCGTGGCGCGGCCAGCTGGTGCATCGGGTCGAACACGACCTCCCCCGGGGTGGCCTCGATGATCCGGTTGAGCAGCGGCATGTCCGGCTCGAACAGCCCCAGCAGCCGCTGTTTCCAGCCGTCCCGCGGGAACGGTGCGACGCCCTCCGGTCCGGGGCCCTTCGGCCAGCGGACGTTCGCGAACCACCACACCTCGCCGTCCCCGGCCGGGACATAACCGAAGAACGCCCGCTTGCCGAACACCATGTGGAAGGTCCCCGGCGTGCCGTGCGGGCCGGACAGCTCGACGCCGGACGCGAAACCGCCGCCGCCGAGAATGCCGACGTACTGCTGCTTCGGCGCGTCCGGGAAGAGCTTCGCGCGCACCGTGGAACGCATGCCGTCCGCGGCGATCAGCAGGTCACCGCTGGCGGAACCGCCGTCCGCGAACTCCGCGACCACCTTGCCGCCGTGCTCGGTGAGCCCGGTCAGCCGCTTGCCGTGCGCCACCGGCAGCTCCCGGCGCAGCACCTCCTCGTGCAGCGCCGCGTACACGTCGGCACGCCGGATCATCACGCTCACCGTGCTGTCTGTGTCGGCTGTGACATCCAGGTCGTCCATCAGCAGCCGGCCGCGACCGGTCCACATCGCCGACCGCGGGGTGGCGATCCCGGCCGCCTTGATCCCCTCGTGCGCGCCGAGCAGCCGCAGCGCGTCCAGCCCGTTGGTGGACATCCCCATGGTCGCGCCGACGTCGTGCGCGGTGCCTTCGTATGCCTCGTAGATGGTCGATTCGATGCCGACCTTCCGCAGCGCCATCGCCGCCGCCGGACCGCCGATACCCGCCCCGATGATCAGTGCTTTGGTCATCGCAAACCCCTCAAGCCGACCGCTGGTAGGAGCGGAACGCGCGGGTGGCCAGCCAGCACATCAGCACGGCCAGTCCCAGCAGCAGGGCACCGCGGCCGAGCACGACCGACCAGTCCGGCTGCGCGCCGAGCGCCTGCCTGGCGGCCACCGCGGCCCAGTCCACCGGGTTGAACCGCGCGACGTCGGACACCCAGGCCGGCATCAGCGCGGGCGCCATCATCACCGAGGACAGGAAGACCAGCGGCAGGGTGAGGAACTGCGAGATCCCGATCAGCGCCTCCTGCTGGCGCATCAGCAGCGCGAGCGCGTTCGACAGCGCGGCGAAGGTGACCGAAAGCAGCACCGCCGCCGCCAGCACGACCAGCACCCCGGCCAGTCCGCCTTCGTAGCGCGCGCCGGAGAGCAGACCGACGCCGAACACGATCAGCGACTGCACCACCGAGGTCAGCGCCTGGTACAGCACCGAGCCGGTGATCAGCGCGGCCCGGCTGACCGGGGAGGTGAGGTTGCGGTCCATCACCCCGCGCTCCATGTCCTCGATGAACGAGGTGCCGCTCCAGCCGGCCGTCATCATCGCGGTCATCACGATCACGCCGGGGGTCAGGTATGCGATGTAGGACTCCGCGCCGAACCCCGGCAGCTCGGCGATCCGCTTGAACAGCTGGCCGAACAGCAGCAGCCAGACCATCGGCTGCACCAGGGTGAACAGCAGGTACGCCGGCTGCCGCGACACCGTCCGCAGCGCGCGCAGGGTGAGCAGCCCGGAATGCGAGACGAGCGTGGTCATGCCGCCACCTCTTCCTTCGCCACGTCCGCGGCACCGAAGGAACGGCCGGCGTAGCGCAGGTACACGTCGTCCAGCGACGGCCTGGCCACGGTCACCGACTTCAGCTCGACCCCGGCGTCCTCCAGCGCGGCCAGCAGGCCGGGCAGGGTCGCCGCGCCACCGGTCACCCTGGCCCGCAGCGTGCCCGTTTCCGTACTGTCCACTGTGGACGCAGGGTTCGCATGGACCTGGCGGACCCCCGGCACCGCGGCGAGCACCCGGCAGGCCCGCGCCCGCTGGTCCGCGCCGGCGACCTCGGCCTGCACGGTGTCGCCGTCCAGCCCGCTCTTCAGCTCGTCCGGGCTGCCGGCCGCGACCACCGCGCCGCGGTCCACGATCACCAGCCGCGAAGCGAGCTTGTCGGCCTCGTCCAGGTAATGCGTGGTGAGCAGCACGGTCAGCCCGTCGTCGGTGGCCAGCCGCGAGATCTCCGCCCACATGTCGGCCCTGGCCTCCGGGTCGAGGCCGGTGGTCGGCTCGTCCAGGAACAGCACCCGCGGGCGGTGCAGCAGCCCCATCGCCACGTCGAGCTTGCGCTGCATCCCGCCGGACCACTTGCCGGCCCGCCGGTTCGCCGCGCCGGCCAGGCCGAACCGCTCGAGCAGCTCGTCCGCGCGGGCCCGAGCGTCCCGGCCGCCCATGCCGTGGATCCTGGCCTGCAGCACCAGGTTCTCCCGGCCAGTGCCGATCGGGTCGAAGGCGGGCTTCTGCGACACGTAACCGATCGCCCGGCGCACCCGGCCTGGATGGCGCCGGACGTCGATCCCGGCGACGGTGGCTTCGCCGGTATCCGGACGCGACAGGGTGGTCAGGATCTTGACCGTGCTGGACTTGCCGGCCCCGTTCGGGCCGAGCAGGCCGAAGACCGAGCCGGACGGCACCGAAAAGCTCAGGCCGTCCAGTGCGCGGACCGATTTTTCGCCCTTGCCGTAGGTCTTGACCAGGTTGACGGCCGTGATGGCCGCCCCTGTTTCGAACACGCCTTTTTCGGACACGCCTTTTTCAGACATGGTGGTACCCCTTCTCCGTGCTGGATGAAGGAGCCGACCGGCCGCGCACTGGTTCTGCATTACCCTTGCGGTTGCAGGCGCGCTTCGAGCGAGCAGTCCCGCGCGGACGGCGACTCCTGGTGTGTCGAATGGCCTCTGGCCGCGGTGCGCCAACACCGCGGCCAGAGGCCGCTTTTCACGGGTGTTCGGAATCGAGCTGGTCGAGCCAGCTCATCTCCTCCTTGAACTCTTCGGTCAGCACCGCGACCACCTCCTCCGGGGACGCCCCGGAGGCACGCAGGTCGTGCTGCCGCTGCCAGGCCCGCAGGCCGGGGAACTCGCCGGAGCGCAGTTCCTCGAGCAGGCCGCGGATGAACTCGATCTCGGCGCCCAGCAGTGCCTGCTGGAACTCGGTCTCGATCAGGAACAGCCGGGGAAACCGGCCCGGCGCCTGCGCGAGCAGGCCGTCGTGCTTCTTCTTGTTGAGCACCTGGGTTCGCAGCCTGATCTCCAGCAGTCGGATCACCTCGTCCGGCGGGAGGATCGGCATCAGCGACAGCGCGGCCTCGAACTGGGTGAACTCCTTGGCCGGGTGGGCCATCAGGTCGCTCAGCCAGTCCGTCATCTCGGTGGCCCCGGCGTCGGTGATCCGGTAGATCGTGCGTTCCGGCCGCTTCCCCTCGCGGACGGTCTCCTGCGCCTCGACCAGCCCGCGCTTCCGCAACGACTCGACCACCGAGTACAGCGAGCCGTAGTTCAGCTTGATGCTGTCTTCCTTGTGCCGTTCGCGCAGCGTGCCGGACATCTCGTAGGGATGCATCGGGCGCTCGTAGACCAGCGTGAGCACGGCGAGTGCCAGCGGGTTCGCCCGCCCTCGTCTCGCCATCGAAACCACCCCTCGTCGAGCCTCGAACTCAAATACTCGACTTCGAGTATCAGGAGTTGAGTGTTCGGTGTCAAGCGGCTTCGAGCGCCTGCCGGAGGTCGCGCCAGAGGTCGTCCGGGTCCTCCAGGCCGACGCTGAACCGGACCAGCCCGGCCGGCACGTGCTCGTCACCGGCCAGCGCGGCCCGGCGTTCGACCAGGCTCTCCACGCCGCCGACGCTGGTGGCGTGCCGGATCAGCCGCAGCCCGCGGCAAAGCCGGTCCGCGGGCTCGGCCCCGGCCAGCTCGAACGCGACCATCACCCCGTCCCCGGGATAGCGGACCCTGGTCACCGCCGGATGGCCGGCCAGCCGCTCGGCGAGCAGCGCGGCCGTGCGCGACTGCTCGGCCAGCCGGACCGGCAGCGTGCGCAGCCCGCGCAGGGCCAGCCACGCCTCCAGCGCCCCCGGAGTTGCGCCGTTGCGGGCGCGGGCGTCCCGCAACTCGCCTGCCAGCGCCTTGTCCGCGGTCACGGTCAGCCCGAGCAGCAGGTCGCTATGCCCACCGATCAGCTTGGTGGCGCTGTGCACCACCACGTCCGCACCGAGGTTCAGCGGCTGCTGGCCGAGCGGGGTGGCGAAGGTGTTGTCCACCACCACCGTCGGCTTCTCCCGCTGGGTTGCGGCCGCGGCCGCAACCGCCTTGATGTCGATCAGGTCCAGGGTCGGGTTGGTCGGCGACTCCAGCCAGAGCAGCCGAACCTGCGCCGCCGCGACCGTCCAGGCATCGGTGTCCACCGGCTCGATCCGCCGCACCCGGAGCCGCCCGGCCCGTTCGGCGTGCTCCAGCAGCCCTCTGGTGCCGGCATAGCTGAACCGCGGGACGGCGACCTCGGCGCCGACCGGCAGCAGGTCGAACACGGCGGCGGCGGTGGCGATGCCGGAGGCGAAGGCGGTGGCCCGGCCGCCTTCCAGCGCGCCGACCGCCTCCTCCAGCGCCTCCCAGGTCTGAGTGCCGTTGTTGCGCGAGTAGGCCCGTTCGCCGTTCCCGTCGAAGTTGCTCGCCGCGACGATCGGCACGTTCAGCGGTTCGCCGTCGCCGTGCGGGCGGCCGGCGGCTACCGCACGGGTACGCGGTGACCAGTCGTTTTCATCCACCCGATCACGGTAATACCGATCAGCCGCGCAGCAGCTCGGCCACCTTCGCCGGATCGGCCGTTGGCTCGGTGGCGGTGCTCGCCGGAGCCTGCCGTCCGGGTATCGCGGACCGTCCGGTGAGTTCGAGCTGGATCAGCCCGGCCACACCGGTCATGCCCGCCTTGCGCGGGTGGTAGGGCGCGGCGCCGAACAGGTCGAGGTCCTTGCCCTGGATCCACGCGGCCCCACCGGTCGCGCAGGCGTCGTGCCCGAGCGAAGGACCGTAGGTGTCCACGAACGTGGTGTCGCCGTCCGCGGCCGCGGCGTCCGCGAGTGCCGCGTTCAGCGCCTGCTCCACACTGTCCAGCCAGCGCAGGTCACCGTCCGCGAAGGGCAGGACGTCCGGGCAGTAGCCGCTCGGCGGCGCGATCCGCGGGTAGCCGACCAGCAGCACCTTCGCCGCCGGCGAGCGCTCGTGGATACCGCGCAGCACCTCGGTGACCCTGGCCCTGGTCAGGGTGAGCCGCTGCTTCATCGTGTCCACACCGTCCACTGTGTACAGATCGCGGCACGGCGAGCCGACCGGGTTCTCCGCGGTCAGCTCCGGGCAGGTGCCGACCAGCTCACCGAACACCCCGGAGTCGTTGCCGCCGATGCCCACGGTGACCAGGTCGGTCTCCGGGGTGAGCGCGTCGAACTGTGGGGCCGCGGAACCGAGCGCGAAGGACGCGGTGGGCACCGGCTGCGGTCCGGTCATGTTCGTGGTGTCCGCCGAACTGCAGCTCGCGTCGGTGTACTCGCCGACGTCCAGGCTGTCCGCGAGCCAGGCGGGATAGCTGTTCGTGGAAGCGAAGCAGAGCAGTTTGTCCAGCCGTGGCCACGGCACCAGCGGGCCGGCGGTGTAGGAGTCGCCGAGCGCCACGTAGTGCTCGTACCGCAGCGGCTCGGCGGCAGCGGTACCGGCCAGCACGGCCGTCCCCATCGTCAACGCCATGACGAACGCGGCAGTCCTCTTCATCGGCGCTCCCCCTAGTTTTCGTAGACTTCGAACTCGTAGAGCGAGTAGCCGTATCCGGTTCCGCGCTGCACTCCGGCCATCCGCACGAACCGCGCGTCCGTGGCCGCGAAGGTGACGTTGTCCACCCCGCCGTTGCCGTCCACAATGGACTTCACATCCCGCCAGGTGCTGCCGTCGGCGGAGGTCTGGATCCGGTACGCCTTGCCGTAGGCGGCTTCCCAGCGCAGCACCGTCCTGGCCACCCGGCGCACCGAGCCGAGGTCCACGGTGATCGACTGCTCGTCGCTCCAGTCGCTGGCCCAGCGGGTGCCGCGGTCGCCGTCCACCGCCTTCGACGGCGGCGAGTCGAACCAGCCGCGCTCGTAGCTGCTCGCCTGCGCGGTCCGGCCCGCCGACAGGTTGGCCACGTTCGCCCCGCGTTTCGCCGGGAACTCGACGACCTGCTGGTAGGTCGGCCGGTTCTGGGTGCTGATCTTGTCCTGGGCGATCCCGCCGAGCGGCCGGTGGATCACGCTGTCCAGGCACCACTGGTCGCCCGCCGAACAGTCCGCATCGGCCGGGTAGACCTCGGAGATCGGCTGCGCGGCCGCCTGGGTCAGCGAGTCCGCGAGCAGCTGACGGCACCGGCCGAGATCGCCGGCGCCGCAGAACTTCGCACCGAGCGGCCCGTCCACGCTGTCCCCGAGCACGGCCCGGATGTCCTTGTGCACGAACCCCCACCAGCCGTGCTGGTACGCAGAACCGGCGTGCGGGGTGCCGGCCCGTTGACCCGGCTCCGCCTGTCCGAATCCGGACGGAGTCTCGTTGATCTGCAGCACCCCGGTCATCGCCTTGAACGCCGCGTCGCCCATCCCGGGCTGGAACTCGGCCTTCACCAGCAACGGCCACCAGGCGTCCATGATCTTGATCGCGTCCGGGTGGGCATAGGACTTGCTGCCGGGACTGGTCTCCGCTCGCTGCGCGCCGGCGGACCGCCATTCCTTCAGCTTCGCCACCGCCGCCGCGACGGGCGCGGGCAGCTGTGCGCCGTCGAGCACCCGCAGCAGCTCGGGCAGCACCTTCTCGGCGCGGAGGTCGGCCAGCGCGGCGTCCGCCATCGCCTTGGTCAGGTTCACCCGGTTCGCCTTGCCGCCGGCCAGTATCTCCTTGACCCGCCGGTCCAGCAGGTCGCCGCGGTGCACCGAGGACTTGTCCGCGCCGGCCGCCGCGTAACCCTTGGCCTGCGCGTTGTTCCAGCTGATGTAGTAGTCCTGGTTGATCGAGGCCGGATGTTCCGCCATCGGCGTGTATGCCGCCCGGTTGCCATCCGGATTCCAGCCCTGCCAGTCGAAACCGGCGTCCGCCCGCACCGGCATGTTCGGGTCCACGGCAGGGTTGCGCATCGGGTTCGCGCCCGAGTTGTAGTACGCCGTGTCATTGGCGTCGGCGTAGAACCAGTTGAAGGTGTAGTTGATCTCGTGCGCGGCGCGCTGGAAGTCCTGTGCGGATTTGATCGCGTCCGGGTCGTTGAACTGCTGGAAGCCGATGATCGAGTCGATCTCGTGGAAGTAGCTGGACCGCAGCGCGGCGTAGGCCACCGGTTTGCCGTCCACCAGTGCGCGATGGGTGACCGGACCGTACTTCGTCCGGTAGCTGCGCAGGGTGTAGGAGCCGGCCGGGGTGCCGTCGGCGACGGTCGGCTTCCAGGCGTTCTTCCGCTCCACGGTGTCCATCGGCAGGCACTGGCCGCGGAAGCGGTAGAAGTCGCTCTCCTTGGTGGCCGGCGCACCGCTCGGGTCGCACAGCTCCACCGCGTAGGAGTCGATGATGTCCTGCGCCGAGGTGGTCGCGCTCCACGAGTAGTCCTGGCCGCGGCCGAGCAGCACGTACATGCTCACCCCGGCGAAGGACGCGCCGCGGGCGCTGATGCCGGGGCCCTGCAGCTCCTGCAACATCAGCAGCTGCGGCGCGAAGTACCCGGTCTGCGGGCCGAACACGGCCACCGGGTGCCCGCTTTCGGTGTTGCGCCCGGACACCAGCAGCGCGTTGGACATGCCCTTCTGCTGGACCTGCGGCACGGCATCCCCGTCGCTGCCCGCGGCCGAACCGGTCTGGTCGAACACCAGCTGCTGGCCGGTCACCGTGGCCGGCTCGGGCAGCGCCGCGCCCTGCGGGTTCGCCGGCGTCTGTCCATAGCGGAAGGTCTGCCCGTCGTGCAGGGTGCGCACCGTCTCCGGATCGTCCGCGGAACGCAGGCTCTGCCAGACCTTCTCGCCTTCTTCGACGCCGTAGCGCTCCTGCATGGCGAGTTTGGCGACCGCGTTCTGCACCTCGCCGCCACCGCCTCCGCCGAACTGCGCGCCGATCACGGCGGCGAGCACGACCAGGTCGGTCGGCTTGAAGGGATCGATCTTCCCCGCGTTGGTGATCGCGTCCACGTGCCCGGTCAGCACGTACTCGCCGGGGAAATAGCGGCCGCTGTGCGATTCGGTGATGTACTGGTTGATTCCGTCCACATAGGACTTCGCGTCGGCGAGCCCCTGCGCGCCGCGCGGCCCGCTCGCGGCCACCGTGTCGATCTGCTGCTGGAGCTCCTGCTCGGTGTACGGGGCGGCGGCGAAGAACTGCTGTTCCAGCCCGCGGTTGCCCTCGGCGCCGCCGGCGAACGGGGTCAGCTGGCCGCGCCCGACGTGCCGCAGCACGTCCATCAGCCACAGCCGGTCCTGCGCGGCCGCGTAGCCGGCGCCGAACTCGGTGCCGGCGCGGGTGGTGCCCTGGATGTGCGGCACGCCGGTCGCCTTGTCCCTGGTGATGGTGACGTCGGCGCGTGGCCGGTGCACGCTCTGGACCTGGTCCGCAGGCACGCCGAAGGAGGCGTCGTTGAAGAACTCGCCGATGGTCTCGGTGGTCAGGCCGCGGTAGCCGGAGCCCAGTGCGGCGTACTTGCCGAGCTGGTCCGCGGCATGCGCCGGGCGGGTGCCGACCGCCTTGTGCGCCAGGATGTCGGCCAGCGTCGCGTTGCCGTTCTGGCCGGGCGGCAGGATGTCGTTGCACTGGCCGACGCAGTAGTCGTCCACCGCCGCCGTGGCCGCGGCCGGGGCGGCACTCGCGGTGGGCACCACCACCGCGGAGAGCAACAGGGCCGGCAGGGCCATCGTCGCGGTCAGGGTCCGGAACCTTCGTGGCATCGCCCAGCGCTCCTTCGCAGAAGGTGACCTGCGGCACGTTACCGACGAGTCGGATAATTGTGAATAGCTTTCGCGTTTATCGCCCTGATGGGGTAGCGGCGGTAACAGCCCGTCTTGGCCGAAACCCCGCGCGCGGCGGCTGACCAGGTAATACCCTGCTCCCCATAAGTCGTTCTAAGTTGGGGAGCCCATGAAGTTCGGGAAACATGTGCCGGTGCTGGCCGCCGTGGTGGCGGTACTCGGCACGGCCGGATGCGCCACGGCGATCAGCGGGACCGCACAACCGGCCGGAGCCGGCTCGGGTGAGCAGTCCGCGATACCGAAGCTGCCCGACCGGGACATGCAGGCGGTCACCGTGGCGCTGCGCAAGCTGGACGCCTGCCAACTGTTGGACCTCGGCGTCGCGCAGCGGCGCGGGGTGGCCGAGGCGAACACCGTGCCCACCGGCCCGCACTCCTGCCTGCTCTCCCCGGACCCGGAGTACTCGCCCGCCACCGACGGGATCGAGATCGAGGTGGGCACGCACACCGAGCAGTTCGACCGGTACCGCGGCGAGATCGCCACCGTGGGCGGCATGAAGGCCTACCAGTACCAGGACGACAGCGAGTCCCACCACGGCTGCCGCCTCGTCCTCCCGGTGAGCTTCACCAGGGGCATCACCCTGTCCTACGACGCCTACGACGACGTGGACGCCTGCCCGGTCCTCAAGGAGTACGCCGAGGGCACGGTGGCCAAGCTGCAGAACCCCGACGCGCTCACCGTGGACAACACCAAGCGGCCGTTCTCCGCCTGGGACGGCTGTTTCTTCATGGCCCAGCTGCTCGGCCCCGAGGCGGAGAAGCACACCTACGAACCCGAAGGCACCAAGGACGAGTTCAGCGGCTGCCGCGCGCAGCCGAAGCGGGTGGAAGGCCAGCCGCCCTCGGCGCAGCAGAGCCCCGAGCTCGAGGCCCACTACGACAAGTGGGACCCCTCATCGTCCGATGTGGCCCGTGACGTTGCCGGCAAGCCCGGGATCGTGAACGACTACCGCAGCAACTGCAAGCTCAGTTGGAACCACGGCGACTCCGGGGCCGGCAACGAGTGGTTCGGCTCGCTGGTCTTCGAGCTCACCGCGGCCAACTGCGACATCGCGGCGCAACTCGCCGAGAAGGTGGTGGCCACCGCCGGGCAGGCCCCGAGCGACGCGGACGCCAAGCCGCAGCGGCCGCTGCTGTACAAGGCGGACGAGAACGACAGCGGCGCACTCGGCGCCTGCGTCGACTTCGGCGCCACCGGCGGCCAGTCCGACTGCGAGCCCTTCAAGGAAGGCACCCCGGTACCGAAGGGCACCGACGAGCTGCTGGCCGCTTCCGACGAGAACCGGCACGTGCAGTGCGCGGTCTTCAAGGACACCGTGCTTGCCGTGTACGGGCCGAGCTTCCAGCCGATCACCTGGGGCGCGCACTGCTTCTTCGTGGAGCCGACGCACACCATGCTGCTCACCGTGAACGTGGACGGCGAGAACGCGCCCGGCGAGTACGGCAACCGGCCGGACCTCTACGTCGAACGCCAGGTCGTCCAGGTCGCCGGCAAGCAGACGGTCAGCTTCTACGACACCGGCAAGAAGGCGTACGACCTGTACGTCTCGCCGTACAACGACCTGAACCGCAGGGGCAACGTGCACATCCAGGCCGAGACGCTGACCGGCCGCGGGGTGGAGCGGATCGAACCGCAGCCGGACCCGGCGAAGCTGAAACTGGCCGACCAGGTGATCACCCAGGTCGTGCAGAAGTACTTCCAGTAGGCGCGGTGAGGGTTATGCACATCGGGCCGACGGGGGCCGCCCGGAGGGTGGCTCGCGGCGGCCCGATACCGGTGAGACGTGCACCCAAAGTGCACTGACGTGGGTGCATAACACTCACTTCTGAATTAGACGCAGGTCGGCGCGCGGCACGTGGCGAGGCTGCGTACCGTGCGTGCGGAGGAAAGACGACCACGTAAGTAGGAGTTTTCATGACCGTGCCCGCATCGGGTAAGCCCCAGGTCGACCGCCCCGACGGCCCGGCCCCGGCCGAGCTGGCCGTCACCGACCTCACCGTCGGCGATGGCAAGGAGGCGACCGCCGGCGACGTGGTGTCGGTGCACTACGTCGGCATCTCGTTCTCCACCGGCGAGCAGTTCGACGCGTCTTGGGACCGCGGTGAGCCGCTGCGCTTCCCGCTCGGCGGTGGCCGGGTCATCCCCGGCTGGGACCAGGGTGTTGCCGGCATGAAGGTGGGTGGCCGCCGTCAGCTGGTGATCCCGCCGCATCTGGCCTACGGCGACAGCGGCGCCGGCGACGTGATCAAGCCGGGCGAGACGCTGATCTTCGTCGTTGACCTTGTCGACGTCACAGCGGCGGGCTGAACCGGCCTTGCCGAACGAAGAGGTCACCGCGGCCGGGCGGCGGATTTCCGGGCAGGTGCGGCGTACTCCGTTGCTGCGCACCGAGTTCGCCGGGCGGCCGGTGGTGTTCAAGCTGGAGCAGTTGCAGCGCACCGGTTCGTTCAAGCTGCGCGGGGCGCTCAACGCGCTGTTGTCCGGGGAGCTGCCCGATGCCGTGGTGACCGCTTCCGGCGGGAACCACGGCATCGGGGTGGCCACCGCGGCGCGGATTCTTGGCCTGCCGGCCACGGTGTACGTGCCGGAGTCGGTGCCGGACGGCAAGGCCAAGCGGATCGAGGCGGCCGGGGCCCGGCTGGTGCGGGCCGGCGACCGCTACGCCGACGCCGCGGCGATGGCGAGGTCGGCCGCGACGACGCCGGGGGTCCGTTATCTGGAGGCGTACGACGATCCGGCGGTGATCGCCGGTCAGGGCACGGTGGCGGCGGAGATCGTGCTGGACGCTCCCGAGGTGGACGCGCTGGTGGCGTCGGTCGGGGGTGGCGGGCTGGCCGCCGGTACCGCGCTGGCCGCGGACGGCAGGAAGGTGGTGGCGGTGGAGCCGGAGGGTTGCCGTTGCCTGCACGACGCGCTGGCCGCCGGTGAGCCGGTCGACTCTCCAGTGGACTCGGTGGCCTCGTCGGCGCTGGGCGCCAGCCGGATCGGCCGCGTCCCGTTCGAAGTGCTGACCGACCACCACGTCCACTCGGTACTGGTCACCGACGATCAGATCATCGCCGCGCAGAACCTGCTCTGGGACGAGTTCCGCCTCACCGTCGAACCCGCCGCCGCGCTCCCCTTCGCCGCCTTCGTCGCCGACCTCATCCCCGCCACCAACCCCGCCCTGATCCTCTGCGGCGCCAACACCTAACCCCCCTTTGTGACCCACCCCACCCCAGCAACCAGCCAGTCAACCGACCCATCTTTCGCTGGTTCAGACCAGACGCCCCCACGCTCGCCAAGGTGCGGAGCCCGCACCGCGGGGGGTTTGGGGGGCTCGGCCCCCCAATACAATGAAGGCCAACGGGAAAGGCCCCCAGCGCCAGCTGGGGGCCTTGAACACGGTGGGCGAGGAGGGAGTTGAACCCTCACGTCCTTTCGGACACACGGACCTGAACCGTGCGCGTCTGCCATTCCGCCACTCGCCCGAGCAACTGCGACAGCTAGAGCAGCGTAGCAGGCCGCCCAGACGGGTTTTACCGGGGCCGGTGTCGAATGGTCCGCACCCAGATAGGATCGATAGCGGAAGCACACGCGTGAGGAGGAGTTGAACCCGGTGGGCCGCGTAAAGCGCTTTGATCGGCGTCTTGAGGACCTGGTGGGAAACACCTTTGCGCGGATGTTCGGTGGCAAGGTCGTCACGCAGGAAGTGGCGCAGGCGCTGGAGCGTGAGAGTGAGGACAACGTTCGTGAGCTGGCCGGTGGCAGGCTGCTCGCCCCGAATCACTACATCGTGTCGCTGGGGCAGGCGGACCATGACCAGATGGCCGGCGACGAGCGGCGGGTCACCAGAGTGCTCGCGGAGGCGGTGGCGCAACACCTCGCCGAGCACGGTTGGGACACCTATGGTGACGTCGTAGTTTCGCTCGAGCGCATCGAGGCGCTGCATACTGGACAGTTCAAGACCCGCTCGTCCGTCGATCCCGACGTCAAAGCGCATGACGCCGAGGGTTCAGGACGGTCAGCACGACCCAGCAACGCAGGAGACCCAGCAATGAGCCAGCCCCCCGGCTACGGCCAATACGACCAGGGTGACCCGTACGGCCAGCAGGGCCAGTACGGCTACGGACAGCAGGGACAACCCGGGTACGACCAGGGCGGCTATGGCGGCCAGCCGGGTTACGACCAGGGTTACGGCCAGCAGCCTGGGTACGACCAGGGCGGCTACGGCGGCCAGCCCGGCTACGACCAGGGCTACGGCCAGCAGCAGCCCGGCTACGACCAAGGCGGCTACGGCGGCCAACCGGGTTACGACCAGGGTGGCTACGGCCAGCCGCCCGCGGGTGGCGGCTACCCGCCGCAGGGCGCGCCGGACCCGTACGCGCAGCAGGGCTACGCCCCGCCGGCCGTGCAGGGCGGCAACCGGCAGCTCGCGGCCAGCCTGCAGCTCGACGACGGTTCGAACCGCACGTACTCGCTGAAGCAGGGCGGCAACGTGGTCGGCCGCGGCCAGGACGCCGACTTCCGGCTGCCGGACACCGGCGTCTCCCGCCGGCATCTGGAGATCACCTGGGACGGGCAGAGCGCGACGCTGGCCGACATCGGCTCGACGAACGGCACCACGGTCAACGGCACCCCGGTGCAGACCTGGCAGCTGGCCGACGGGGACGTGATCCGGGTGGGTCACTCGTCGCTGGTCTTCCGCACCCAGGGCTGACCCCACTGAGTCCACTGAGGCGGGGACGAGCGCGTCATCGAGGAGGCTGGGCCGGCCGAAGTACGGCCGCTGGGAAGCGTGGCTTGCCTGTGCCCCAGAATTACCCTGTGGGGGTCCCGCGGCGAACCGGCGTCGCGGGTGGGTGCGGACAAGGCGGGAGCTGACACAACAGGTGCCAGAGCTGGTCGTTCAACTCACCAGAGTGGGGTTCCTTATCCTGCTCTGGCTCTTCGTGCTGGCCGCGTTGCGCGTGGTCCGCTCCGATCTGTACGCGGCCTCCGGCTTGCGGGTCGCGCTGCCCAGCCTGCGGCGCAACAAGGAGAACAAGAAGCCCCGCCCCGGCGGGAAGACGCCGCATCAGCTGATCGTCACGCACGGCGCGCTGTCCGGGACCAGGATCGCGCTGGACGGCAGGCCGATCATGATCGGCAGGGCGGACGACTCCACGCTGGTGCTCGATGACGACTACGCGTCCACCAGGCACGCCCGCATTTCACTGCGGGGAGCAGATTGGTACGTGGAAGATCTGGGCTCGACGAACGGGACATACCTGGATCGGGCTAAGGTCACTGCACCCCTCCGAGTCCCGCTCGGTGTCCCCATCCGAATCGGCAAGACGGTGATCGAGCTTCGCCCATGACACTCGTCCTTCGCTATGCGGCCCGCAGCGACCGTGGCCTGGTGCGTTCGAACAACCAGGACTCGGTATACGCGGGCCCCCGCCTGCTCGCACTCGCCGACGGCATGGGTGGCCACGCCGCCGGTGAGGTCGCCAGCAAGGTGGTCATCGCATCCCTAGCCCCGCTCGACGACGACGAGCCAGGTGACGACCTGCTGTCGCAGCTCCGAGAGGCGGTGTCCAACGGCAACGGCGCGATCGCCGAGCTGGTGGCCAACGACCCGGACCTGGACGGCATGGGCACCACCCTGACCGCGGTGCTGTTCTCCGGCTCCCGGCTCGGCCTGGTGCACGTCGGTGACTCGCGCGCCTACCTCTACCGGGGCGGCCAGTTCGCCCAGATCACCCGCGACGACAGCTTCGTGAACGAGCTGCTGGAGCAGGGCCGGATCACCGAGGAGGAGGCGGCCACCCATCCCCAGCGTTCGCTGCTGCTCAAGGCGCTGACCGGGCACGAGGTGGAGCCGAGCCTGACCGTGCGCGAGGCCCGCGCCGGCGACCGGTACCTGATCTGCTCGGACGGCCTGTCCGGCATGGTCAGCAACGAGACGCTGGCCGAGGCGATCCAGATCCGCGACCCGCAGGACTGCGCGGACCGGATGATCGAGCTGGCGCTCAAGGGCGGTGGCACGGACAACGTCACGGTGATCATCGCCGACGTGGTGGACGTGGACTTCGGTGACGACGCGCCGATCGTCGGCGGCGCCGCCGGCGACGGCAGCGACGAGCACCACCAGGGCGACTCGCCGGCCGCCCGCGCCCGCGCGCTGACCGCGCCGCCGCCGCAGCAGCGGACCGAGCCGCAGGAGCCGCCGCCGGACCCAAAAGCCAAACGCCGTAAGCGGCTGCGCTGGCTGGTCGGCACCTTCCTGGTGCTGATCGTGCTGGCGGCGGCCGCGATCACCACTCGCTATTTCGTGCTCAGCCAGTACTACGTCGGCGAGGGCGAGAACTCCGAAGTGGTGATCTTCCGCGGCGTTCCGGGCAGCATTCTCGGTATCGAACTGCACCAGCAGGCCGAAGGTTCCTGCGTGCCCGGCGGCGCGCTGTGCGACAAGCTGCTGGTGCCGGCACTGCAGGAGGACGCCCGCACCGCGGTGCGCAACGGCGTCAAGAAGGAGAACCTCGGTGCGGCACGTGACTACATCAACCAGGTTCTGCGGTTGAAGACGCTGAAGGACTGCAAGCAGCAGCCGGGCGTGGTCGATCCCGGCTCGCCGACCGAGTCGGTCCCGCCGGAGCAGCCAGCGGGGAGGGACTGCGCGACTCCGGCTCCGGCACCGCCGCCAGTGGGCGGCGGCTGATGAGCCAGCCCCAGTCCGACCCGTTGGCCGGCCAGTACCAGACCAACCCTCCTCGCGAGGTGCCCACCAGGCGCGGCACCGAACTGGTCCTGCTGGCCTTCGCGACCGTCATCGTCACCATCGCGTTCGTACTGGTCGAGGCGAACCAGGAGCAGGAGCTCACCTCCGCGGTGATCTGGTACGGGCTGGCTTATCTGGCCATGTTCGCCGTCGCGCATCTCGCGGTGCGGCGCTGGGCGCCCTACGCGGACCCGCTGATCCTGCCCGCGGTGGCGCTGCTGAACGGCATCGGCCTGGTGATGATCTACCGGATCGACCTGGCACTGACCGAGAAGGCCGCCCAGAACGGCGACGAGTACTCGGGGGTCGCACCGACGCAGGTCGTCTACACCGCGCTGGCGCTGGTGCTGTTCCTCGGCGTGCTGATCGTGATCTCCGACCACCGCACCCTGACCCGGTACGGCTACACCTGCGGGCTGATCGGGATCATCGTGCTGGCCCTGCCCGCGGTGCTGCCGTCTTCGCTGTCGGAGGTCAACGGCGCGAAGGTGTGGATCAGGATCCCCGGAGTCGCCCAGATCCAGCCGGGTGAGTTCGCGAAGATCCTGCTCACCATTTTCTTCGCCTCGTTCCTGGTGTCCAAGCGGGACATCTTCATGAGCGCGGGGAAGAAGGTGGCCGGGATCGAGCTGCCACGCGCCCGCGACCTCGGCCCGCTGTTCATCGCGGCCGGTACCTGCCTGGCGATCCTGGTGTTCGAAAAGGACCTCGGCACGTCGCTGCTGTTCTTCGGTGTCGTGCTGATGCTGCTGTACGTGGCCACCGAGCGGGCGATCTGGGTGGTGCTCGGGCTCGGCCTGTTCATCGGCGGCTGCGTGATCGCCTACAACCTGTTCACCCACGTGCAGACCCGGGTGCAGAACTGGCTGGACCCGTTCGCCGACTTCTACGGCGACGGCTACCAGATCGTGCAGGCGCTGTTCGGCCTCGGCACCGGCGGGATGGGCGGCACCGGCCTCGGCGCGGGCAGGCCCGATCTGGTGAGCGCCTCGAACACCGACTTCATCTCCGCGGCGATCGGCGAGGAGCTCGGTTTCGTCGGCCTCGGCGCGGTGCTGATGGTCTACCTGGTGCTGGCAATGCGCGGGATGCGCAGCGCGCTGGCGGTCCGCGACACCTTCGGCAAACTGCTCGGTGGCGGCCTGTCCTTCACCATGATGCTGCAGGTGTTCGTGATCGTCGGCGGGGTCACCAAGCTGATCCCGATGACCGGTATCACCACGCCTTTCCTGTCCTACGGCGGCTCTTCGCTGCTGGCCAACTACATCCTGGTCGCGCTGCTGCTGCGGATCTCCGACGCGGCCCGCCGCCCGGCTCAGCCGTCGAAGCCGAAGCCGCAGCAGCAGGCGCCGCTGGCCGAGGCGCATACCGTGATGGTGCAGCGTCCGCCCACCGTGACCGGGGAAGGAAGCTGATGAACACGCCCCTGCGCAAGGTCGGCGTCACCATGATGGTGATGGTGCTGCTGCTGCTCGCGAACGCCACCTACATCCAGGTGGTCAAGGCGGACGACTACCGCACCGACAGCCGCAATGTGCGCATCCTCTACGACGAGTACTCCCGGCAGCGCGGCAGCCTGATCGCGCAGACCGACGGCACCGTGCTGGCCAGCGTCGAACCGTCGGACGACAAGTACAAGTTCACCCGCACCTACGCCAACGGCCCGCTGTACGCCCCGGTCACCGGCTTCTACTCGGTCCGCTACGGCGCCCGCGGCATGGAGCGCACCGAGGACGAGGTGCTCAACGGCTCGGACCCGCGGCTGTTCGTGCGCCGGCTCTCGGACATGATCACCGGCCGCGACCCGCGTGGCGGCAACGTGCAGCTCACCATCAACCCGGCGGTGCAGCAGGCCGCCTACGACCTGATGACCAAGAAGGGCTACACCGGTTCGGTGGTGGCCATGGAGCCCAAGACCGGCCGGATCCTGGCCATGGTCTCCACCCCCTCCTACGACCCGAACAAGCTCGCCTCGCACAGCAGCACCGAGCAGCAGCAGGCGTGGGAGAGCTACAACGACGACAAGGCCAAGCCGATGCTGAACCGGGCGGTGCAGGAGATCTACCCGCCGGGCTCCACGTTCAAGCTGGTCACCGCGGCGGCCGCGCTGGAGAACGGGGCCACCCCGGACACCGCGGTCAGCAACGCGCCGAACGTGAAGCTGCCGGGCACCAACACCACCCTGGAGAACTACGGCGGCGCGGCCTGCGCGGGCACCACCTTCCGGGACGCGCTGGCGCACTCCTGCAACGTGCCGTTCGCCGAGTTCGCCGGCCAGCTCGGCAAGGAGAAGCTGACCAAGACCGCGGCCAACTTCGGCATCGGCCAGTCCGACCTCGCGGTGCCACTGCCGGTGGCCCAGTCCGGCCTCGGCCAGCTGGAGTCGCAGGCCGCGCTGTACCAGAGCGGCATCGGCCAGCGCGACGTCCTGCTGACCCCGCTGCAGGACTGCCTGCTGGCCGCGACCGTGGCCAACGGCGGCATGGCGATGAAGCCGCAGCTGGTGAACTCGCTGCTCGCGCCGGACCTGCAGACCATGGAGACGGTCGACTCGGAAGAGCTCACCGGGAAGGCGGCGCTCTCCTCGAGCAACGCGGCCATCCTGCGCGACATGATGCTGGCCTCCGAGGACAACACCAAGGGCGCCGGCAAGAAGCCGGACGTCAAGATCGCCTCCAAGACCGGGACCGCGGAGCACGGCAAGGACCCCAAGAACACCGCGCCGCACGCCTGGTACACCGGGTTCGCCCCGGCCGATGACCCGAAGATCGCGGTTTCGGTGATCGTCGAGTCCGGTGGTAACCGCGGCCTGGAGGCCACCGGCGGCACGGTGGCCGCGGAGATCGGCCGCGCCGCGATCAACGCGGGTCTCGGGGGTGGGTAGCGGATGCTGTCCACGGGCCAGTTGCTCGCCGACAGGTACCGGCTGGCAGGCCGGATAGCGGTCGGCGGCATGGGTGAGGTCTGGCAGGCCAACGACACCCGGCTGGACCGCACGGTGGCGGTGAAGGTGCTCAAGGCCGAGCTGTCCGGGGACGCCGAGTTCCTGCACCGGTTCCGCACCGAGGCCCGCACCACCGCTTCGCTGAACCACCCGAACGTCGCCGGGGTGCACGACTACGGCGAGACGATCGCCGGCGAGCACTCGATCGCGTACCTGGTGATGGAGCTGGTCGAGGGCGAGCCGCTGGCCGGCATCCTGGCCCGCGAGGGCAGGCTCAACGCGGACCGCACGCTGGACATCCTGGAGCAGGCCGGGCACGCGCTGCAGGCCGCGCACGAGCGCGGGCTGGTGCACCGCGACGTGAAGCCGGGCAACATCCTGATCAGCTCGGGCGGGCAGGTGAAGCTCACCGACTTCGGCATCGCGAAGGCCGCCGACGCGGCGCCGGTGACCAGATCCGGCATGGTGATGGGCACCGCGCACTACATCGCACCGGAGCAAGCGCTCGGCGCCGACGCGGAACCGGCCAGCGACGTCTACTCGCTGGCCGTTTGCGGATACGAGTGCCTCACCGGCTACCGCCCGTTCCTGTCCGAGAACGCGGTGACCGTGGCCATGATGCACATCAGGGACATGCCGCCGCCGCTGCCGCCGGACGTACCGCCCGGTGCCCGCGCGGTGATCGAGGCGACCCTGATCAAGGACCCGCGGCAGCGCTACAACAGCGGTGGCGAGTTCGCGAACGCGGTGGCCGCCGTCCGGGCCGGGCATCCGCTGCCCACCCCGGTCGGCCTGCTCAACACGGCGTACGCTGCCGGACCGAACCAGGCGATGGCAATGCCGCCATCCGGCCCGCTGACCCCGGCCCCCGCCGCCACCGGGCCGGGTCCGGCGTCACATCCGGCGATGCACCCGGTCGCACCCCCGGGGCTGGCCCATCCGCCGGTCCAGCGGCACAAACGCGGCCATCCGGCACTGTGGGTGGTGCTCGTGGTGGTGGTCGCGGTGCTGGTGACCGCCGCGGTGCTGCTGATCCCCCGGTTGCTCCGCGACGAGGACGGCGGGCGGCCGACGGTCGGGCCGGGTGAGGCCCCGCCGGGGACCAGCCAGCCCGCCAGGGGAATCCCGGAACCGACGGCACCGAACCGAAGCACCGGGCCCTCGGTCGGCGATGAACAGGGCGAGGTCAGCCCCGACCGGCCGACGACGGAGATCAACGGACTGCAAGGCATGATGAGCACACCCTGGACGGAACGGAACGGCAACCACCGATGAGCACACCCAGACTGCTCTCAAATCGCTACGAGCTGGGCGACACGCTCGGCTACGGCGGCATGTCCGAGGTCCATCACGGTCACGACGTCCGGCTGGGGCGCGAGGTCGCGGTGAAGATCCTGCGTGCCGACCTCGCCCGTGACCCGCAGTTCCAGGAACGGTTCCGGCGCGAGGCGCAGAACGCGGCCGCGCTGAACCATCCGGCGATCGTCGCGGTGTACGACACGGGTGAGGCGCAGACCGAATACGGTCCGCTGCCCTACATCGTGATGGAGTACGTGGACGGCCGGACCCTGCGCGACATCGTCAAGACCGAGGGACCGATGTCGCAGAAGCGGGCGATGGAGGTCATGGCCGACGTCTCCGCGGCGCTGGACTTCTCGCACCGGCACGGCATCGTGCACCGCGACGTCAAGCCGGCCAACGTGATGATCACCAAGAACGGCGCGGTCAAGGTGATGGACTTCGGCATCGCCAGGGCCATCCACGACGGCCAGTCCGCGATGACGCAGACCGCGGCGGTGATAGGGACCGCGCAGTACCTGTCGCCGGAGCAGGCACGAGGCGAGAGTGTGGACGCGCGAAGCGACGTCTACGCGGCCGGCTGCGTGCTATACGAACTGGTCACCGGTGAGCCGCCGTTCACCGGTGACTCACCGGTCGCGGTGGCCTACCAGCACGTCCGGGAGGACCCGCACCCGCCGTCCACGGTGAACCCCGCGGTTTCCCCGGAGCTGGACGCGATCGTGCTGAAGGCGCTGGCCAAGGGACCGGCCAACCGCTACCAGTCGGCCGCCGAGATGCGTTCGGACATGGTCCGCGCGCTGTCCGGTCAGCGCCCGTCCGCGCCGATGGTGATGGCCGACGACGAGCGCACCCAGCTGATGGACGGCCGCCGCCAGTCCGCCGCGGAGGACTACGACGACTACGACCCCGATCAGGAGGCGGAGCAGAAACGCAAGCGCCGCAACAAGATGATCGCGGGCTTCGCGGTGCTCGGGATCGCGGTCATCGCGTTGATCATGTTCATGCTCGGCTTGTTCGACAGCAAGGACGAAACCAAGCCGATGCCGACCCTGAAGGGCCAGCAGGTGGCGGCGGCCGAGCAGATCCTGCGCGACGCCGGGCTGACCAACTACAGCAAGGAAGTCGTCCCCTGCAGCAGCAACCCGTCCGCCGGCCAGCAGACCTGCGGCCCGGACGAGATCGACAAGGTCATCTCCACCGATCCGCCGGCGACCAGCCAGGTGACCCTGACCCAGCGGATCGTGCTGAAGGTCGGCGGCAAGCCGACCCAGGTGCAGGTGCCCAGCCTGCTCGGCATGACCCGTGACCAGGCGGCGGAGGCACTGAGCAAGGTCGGCCTGACGCTGGACCCGAACGTCGAAGAGCAGGACGTCGACGACCAGAGCCAGTACGGCAAGGTGCTCGAACAGGACCGCGCCGCCGGTACCCAGGTGGACAGCGGCACCACGATCAAGATCACCGTGGGTAAGACAAAGGCGCTGATCGAGGTGCCCGACCAGCGCGGCAAGACCTACGCGGAGGCCAAGTCCGCGCTCGAGGCGCTGAAGTTCAAGGTGACCCGCAAGGACGTCGACTCGGAAAAGCCGAAGGAGCAGGTCACCGACCAGAAGCCGAACGGTGGCTCACTGGCGGAGGGAGCGCAGGTCACGCTCGAGGTGTCGAACGGCTCGAAGCAGCTGATCGACATGCCCGATCTGCGCAACATGACCGAGGACCAGGCACTGTCCGCGCTGAAGGACGCCGGCTGGAGCGGCAAGGTGAACACGCAGGCGGACAAGGTCTCCGACGACGACCTGGTGGACAAGGTGACCAGGACGGTGCCCGGCCAGGCCACCAAGATCACCAAGGACCAGACGATCACGCTGTTCATCGGGGAGAAGGACGGCAGCAGCACACCGACCACCTCCTCGGGCCTGCCATGGCCGCCCATCGGCGGTGGCGGCCGCGGCGGGAACTGAGCCACCACTTCGCCGAAGGAGGCCCCGCACCACACACAAGGTGCGGGGCCTCCTTCGTCCGCGCCGGTGCGATGGCTCACCTGAAAACGTGCCCCCTTCGGCAACGCGAACCGGGCGCCTCGCACAGTGGCCACATCGTTGTTGTCGAGCACCTCAGTGCGCGCCTCCATGCACAAGTCCGCTACTCCCAAGGCATGCAGTTCGAACACCAGCCGCTCAAGACAAGCCGAGCGCGCCCGCTCCTGCCGTCGGACCGGCACCGGCGAGCCGACGGTCACCAGATGCAGTCCCGGTAACGCGGCCACCCGCTCCTGCATCGCCGCACGAACCTCGGCCCACGTCGATGGCTCGAGTGCAACGGCGGCAAGCACATAGAAGCCACCAGACGTTTCCGCAGGTCGACGGTCGTGAGTGAAAAGTGTTGCCGGGACAACGTTTTTCACTCACGACGTCAGGTGCGGCGGACGCGGGTGTGCACGGCGGCGAAGCTGGCGGCGAGGGCCAGGAACGAGGCCAGCAGGCCGAGCAGCACGGGCACCACCGTCGAGCCGGGTTCGGTGAGGGACCGCAGCATCGGGTTCACCAGCGGTACCCAGCGGACCAGCACCACCACGGCGAGCGCGGCCAGTGCCGCCAGCACCGTCCAGCCGAGCCGCCGGATCAGCAGCCGCGAACACGGCAGCCCGATCGCGATACCGGTACCGGCGCAGGCCAGGTGCGCCAGCGCGCCGACGGTGAGGGTGCCGGGGGTACCGCCGCCGTGGGTGAGC
Organism: Amycolatopsis nigrescens CSC17Ta-90; assembly: GCF_000384315.1. GTDB lineage: Bacteria > Actinomycetota > Actinomycetes > Mycobacteriales > Pseudonocardiaceae > Amycolatopsis > Amycolatopsis nigrescens. The sequence goes on from NZ_ARVW01000001.1 coordinate 3,449,124, forward strand.
ACCGACCACAGCCCGGTCAGCGCGGTGAGCACCAGGCAGCAGCCGAACACGGTCAGCACGGTCCCGCCGAGCAGCTTCGGCCACCGGCGGGCATGGCTCAGCGTGATCAGCCGCTGCACCGGGTCCTCGGCGTCCACCAGCGCGATGGTCAGCCAGCAGGCGAACACGGTGAGCGCGCCGGCGCTGACCGCGAACTCCGGTTCGGCCGGGGCGTCGCGCTCGTTGAACAGCAGCGCGAGCACCAGCAGATAGGCCAGCGACGGGGGCAGGAAACGCTGGGAGTGGCCGAGCAGCGCGAGCTGGTACCGGAGGATCGCGATCATTTCGCCACCGGGGTGCGCACCGAAAGCACGGACCAGCCGCGGCGCAACGCCAGCAGCAGCACCGCGTCGCAGCGCTCGGCCGGCACGGTCAGCTCGCACCGGTCGTCGCCGTCGGCCACCACGACCAGTCCCGGCTCGGTGCGCCAGTCGCCGGAACCGGGGCCGCGCAACAATATCCGCGCTCGCTCCCCGGAGCCCCCGGAATCCCTATGCTCGTCGGCCGGGCCGAGCACTCCGCCGGAAAGCCGGAGCACCCGGGTCGCGTGCGCACGCGCGACCTCCGCACGGTGGTCGGTGAACACCACGCTCAGGTCCCGTTCCCTTGCCTCGGCCAGAATTTCGCCGAGTACCCCGTGCGTGTCCTTGTCCAGCCCGGACCACGGCTCGTCCAGCACCAGCAGTTCCGGCTCGGCCAGCAGCGCCTGCGCCAGCCCGACCTTCTGCGCATTTCCCTTGGACAGCTGTCGCAGCGGCGCGCCGGGCCCACCGGCCAGTGCCAGCCGCGTCAGCAGCCCGGCCGCCCGACCGTCTATTTCGGACAGCCCGCTGATCCGGCCGAGATGGCGAAGGTACGCCATCGCGCTCATCCTGGTCGCGGCCGGAAACCGGTCCGGCAGGTAGCCGACCCTCGGCCGTCCGTCGATGATGCCGGCGGACGGCTCGGACACCCCGGCCAGTATCCGCAGCAGGGTGGACTTGCCGGAGCCGTTCGTACCGATCACCCCGAGCACCTCGCCGCGGCGCAGCTCCAGGTCGATCCCGGAGAGCACCGGCTCGCCACCGGGGTAGCGCTTGCCGACCGAACGCAGGGCCAGCAAGGCCTTGCTCACGCCGCGGCGGCCTTCTGCAAAGCCGCGGTCGCCTGCTCCAGGTCGTCCACAATGGACTTATCGACCGGGTGCCCGGCGGCGGCCATCCAGTTCGCCAGCATCCGGTGCCCGCCCTCGGTGAGCACCGACTCCGGGTGGAACTGCACACCCTCGATCGGCAGCTCGCGGTGCCGCATGCCCATCACCACCCCGGACTCGGTGCGCCCGGTGACCTCGAACTCGGCCGGGATCGTGTCCGGCAGCACGGTCAACGAGTGGTAGCGGGTGGCGGTGAACGGGTCGGGCAACCCGGCCAGCACCCCGGTGCCGTTGTGCCGCACTTCGCTGGTCTTGCCGTGCAACAGCTCGTGCGCCCTGTCCACGGTGGCGCCCCAGACCGCGCCGATCGCCTGGTGGCCGAGGCAGACGCCGAGCATCGGAGTGCTTTCCCGCGCGCAGCGGCGGACCACGTCCATGCTCTGCCCGGCCCGCTCCGGAGTTCCCGGCCCCGGCGAGACCAGCACGCCGTCGAACTCGCCGACCCGCTCGAGGTCGACCACGTCGTTCCGCCACACCGTGCAGTCGGCGCCGAGCTGCGCCAGGTACTGCACCAGGTTGTAGACGAAGCTGTCGTAGTTGTCGACGACGAGTACACGCATGGCGTCACTCTACCGACTCCCAGCTGGTGGACCGTACGCCAGATCACATTTCAGGTTAGGCTAACCTTACTTTAGCCTCGAGGGTGTGACCCGTTCTCTTCGTGTGGCCATCGTGGGCGCCGGCCCGGCCGGTATCTACGCCGCCGACCTGCTCGACAAGTCCGACACTGACGTGCATATCGACCTCTTCGAGCGGATGCCGGCCCCCTTCGGGCTGATCCGCTACGGCGTGGCACCGGACCACCCGCGCATCAAGGGCATCGTGCAGGCCCTGCACAAGGTGCTGGACCGGCCGAACATCCGGCTGCTCGGCAATGTGGACTACGGCACCGACATCAAGCTGGACGACCTGCGTGAGTTCTACGACGCGGTGATCTTCTCCACCGGCGCCTCCGCGGACAGGGCGCTGGACCTGCCCGGCATCGAGCTGCCGGGCAGCCACGGCGCGGCCGACTTCGTCTCCTGGTACGACGGGCATCCGGACGTGCCGCGCGAATGGCCGCTGGACGCCACCAGCGTGGCGGTGCTCGGCGTCGGCAACGTGGCGCTGGACGTGGCCAGGATTCTGGCCAAGACCGCGGACGAGCTGCTCAGCACCGAAATCCCGCCGAACGTCTACCAGGGTTTGAAGACGAGCCCGGTCACCGACGTGCACGTGTTCGGCAGGCGCGGGCCGGCGCAGGCCAAGTTCACCCCGATGGAGCTGCGCGAGCTGGACCACTCGCCGAACGTCGAGGTGCTCGTCGACCCGGCGGACATCGAGTTCGACCAGGGTTCGATGGCCGCGATCCGCGGCTCCAAGCAGGTCGACATGGTGGTGAAGACCCTCCAGGAGTGGGCCATCCGGGAACCAGGCGGCCGGCCGCGGCGGCTGCATCTGCACTTCTTCCACTCGCCGGCCGAAGTGCTCGGTGAAGGCCGCGTCGCCGGTCTTCGCACCGAGCGGACCGAGCTGACCGGCGACGGGAACGTGCGCGGCACCGGCGAGTTCCACGACTGGGACGTGCAGGCGGTCTACCGCGCGGTCGGCTATCTGTCCTCGCACCTGCCGGAGATCCCGTTCGACCACTTCGCCGGCACCGTGCCGAACCAGGCCGGCCGGGTGCTGGACCTGGACGAGCACCAGCTGGCCGGGGTCTACGTGACCGGCTGGATCAAGCGCGGCCCGGTCGGGCTGATCGGGCACACCAAGGGCGACGCCGCGGAGACCGTGGCCAGCCTGCTCGCGGACGCGGGCACCCTGCGCGCCCCGGTGCACAACGACCGCGACGCCATCCTCGGCTTTCTCGAAGACCGGCACGTGCCGTTCACCACCTGGGCCGGCTGGGGCCTGCTGGACGAGCACGAGCGCTCGCTCGGCGCGCCGGAGGGCCGCGAACGGGTGAAGGTGGTCGAGCGCGCGGAAATGGTCCGGGTTTCCCGGGGCCCACGAGACTGAAAGACCTTCCTCCACAGTCCGGTCCGTCGGCAGACCACAGTGCCGGCGGGCCGGGCTTTTTCCCACGTTCGTGCGATCCGCCGAACACGGAGCGAAGTCACCCGCGTCCAACCCGGTAAAGACTATCGTTTTCTCTTGTCCCGATGGGCGACGGGCGAGTAGCCAATAGTGGTCAAGCACGGCCCCTTGTTGGAGGTTCGATGTCTCTCGATGTTTCGCCGGCACTGCTGGAAAAGGCCGAGCAAGGTGATGTCACCGACGCGGAGTTCGTCGCCTGCGTACGGGACTCGCTGCCGTACGCCTGGCAGGTGATCACCACGGTGATCGCGGATCTGGAGGGCTCGGTCGACGGGTTCGCCGACCACGAAACGCCACCGCCGAGCGAGGCCGAACGCGGCCAGCTGCTGCGCGCGCTGGCCTCGGACTCCATCCGCGGTGGCCTGGAGCGGCACTTCGGGGTGCGGCTCGCCTTCCAGAACTGCCACCGGGTCGGCGCCTTCCGTCTGTCCGAAGTAGACAGTGACAGGTACCGCGCGTTCGTTTCGGTCCGCGGCCAGCTGCTCAACCAGAGCCCGGAGCTGCGCGACTGCTGACCCGCTCGCGCACCGCGGGCAGCACGTCGGCGCCGATCCGCTCGATGTTCTCCAGCGTGCGCTCTCCGACGCCGGCGGCTTCCACCATCATGATCACGTGGGAGACGCCGGTGTCCCGGATCCCGGCGCACAGCCGCCGCACGCAGTCCTCGGGTGCGCCGATCGGGTGCAGCTCGCAGAGCAGGTCGGTATAGGCCACCGGATCGCGTTTCGGCCGCGGCCGCCCGTCCACCGTCACATGTGCGGCGAGCCCGTCGGCGAGCCAGCCGGGCAGTGCCGCCCGCACCTCGCGCACCGCGCCCGCCCGGTCGTCCGCCACCTGGCACAGCACGGTGGACACGTGCCGCGCGCCGGCCTGGCCGCCCGCCGCCCGGTAGGCCGCCACCGTGTCCGCCTTCTCCTGGTCGTCGGCGTGCATACCGAGCAGCATCGGCAGGCCACGGCCGGCGGCCGTCCGCACCGACGAAGAACCAGGCGACCCGCAGGCCACCAGCACCGGCGGCGTGCTCCGGCCCGGCACGTGCGGCACCATCGGCACCTCGCGGAAGGCGAACTCCGCGCCGTCCGCACCGACCCGCTCCGCGGTCATCGACCGCAGCAGCAGATCCAGCCCTTCGGCGAAACCGGTCTCGTAGCGGCCAAGCCCGGTGCCGAACACCTCCAGGTCCTGCCACGGCCCGCCGCGGCCGACCCCGAGCCGGAACCGCCCGCCGGAGACGATGTCCAGCATCGACCACTGCTCGGCCAGCGCCACCGGATGCGCGGTGGACAGCACGCTGACCGCGGTGCCGATCTCGATCGAATCGGTCCGCCCCAGCGCGTACGCGGCCAGGGTGACCGCCGACGGGCAGACGCCGTACGGCATGAAGTGGTGCTCCGCGAGCCAGACGTCGTCGAACCCGGCCAGCTCGGCTGCCCGGATCGCCGCGGTGGAGCGGCGCAGCGCGTCCGCGTCGTCCTGCCCGGGGAACCGGCCGGTGACCAGGAAGACCCCGAACCGCGGCGGCACCTACTGCACCGACACGTCGTTGAACGGCAGCTTCGGCTCCAGCCACGGGAAGACCACGAACATCAGCAGCGCCACCACGCCGAGCACCAGCACCGCCGCGAGCGCCACCTTGGCCGCCACCGGCCCCGGTAGCTTCCGCCAGATCCAGCCGTACATCAGGCCTCCCCGATCTCGCGCAGCAGATCCGGATAGCCCGAGCCCGGCGACTTCTGGAACTGGTTGACCAGCACCGAGTGGATGATCAGCCGCTCCCGGTCGGAGAACTGCGGATGGCATGTGGTCAAGGTGAGCAGGGAAGCCTGCGACGCCTTGGGCAGGGTCGCGGTGGCCCGGTACGGCACCGGCGCGACCGCGTCACCCCGGTTGGGCGCGACGATCTTCCGGCCGACGGTGTCCCCGTACAGCCCGCCGCCGGGCTGGGCCGGGTCGCGCAGCGTGCCGACCTTGGCGCACTTCGGGTCACGCCCCTTGCCGTTCGCCCAGTCGGCCAGCTCTTCGGCGTGCGGCAGCACCCGGTAGACGAAGAAGTCGGTCGAGTTCTCCACCACGATCGCGTCGCAGGAGTTCAGCAGGTCGAGGTCGTTGAACGGGGCGCCCTTGCCGACCCGGTGCCCGGCGATGCCGAAGTTGCCCGGCTCCCCCGGCAGCGCGGTGTCCTTGTAGTGGCCGGGCCCGACCTCCAGCGACGCCGGGCCGACACCCTCCTGGATGGTGAACTGGTAGTCCGCGCCGAAGCTCGGGATGTACAGCCTGGCGAAGGCCTTGCCGTCGATCAGGTCCGAGTGCAGCTCGCGGCCCCAGTCGTCGTCCAGGGTGGAGCTGGCGGCGGCTTGCTTGCCCGCGGAGAACCAGTCGGTGACGTACAGCTCGTAGGCGACGAAGAGCAGGACCACCAGCCCGGCGGTGATGAGCACCTCGCCGACGCTGCGGACGGCCAGCGTGCTGCGGCCCGGCCGCGGCTCCACCGGCTCGGCCGTAAGCGGGCCGGCGTGCTCGGCTTCCGGACCGGTGAACGTCCGTTCAGCCGGCCCTTCCGGCTGGTCGTGCGTGGTCACGCAGGCTCCCTTCGAGCGTCATCCGGTGCCCACCGTCACACTCTTGTGATCCGCTGGGCGACAAGGACGGCTCGCCCCGGTTCTTGCGCGTCCTCGATTACGTTAACGTGTTCACGAAGCACTGGTTGCGCACCCGATAGTGCCAACGACGCACAGACTCACCCGAACGTCACGCGAGGACTCTCATGCCCAAGTCGAAGGTCCGAAAGAAGACGGCGTACACCCCGCCGACCGACCGGCGCACGCCGGTGAAGGTGCGTGCCGCGGGGCCGTCCCACATTGTCTACAAGAGCGTGATGTTCGGCCTGATGCTGCTCGGGCTGCTCTGGCTGGTGGTGAACTACATCGCCGGGGAGAAGATCGGCTTCATGGCCGAGCTCGGCAACGTGAACTTCGCGATCGGCTTCGCGCTGATGATCGCCGGCCTGTTGATGACCATGAAGTGGCGCTAGATCCCCAGGTCGAGATGATTACTCCGGATGGCGGCTTGACACCAAATTACACCGGTGTGACTCATCCCCAGTGTGGATAACCCCTGTGGATAACTACCCGGCACGCTGGGCGCCGCGCCCGGCGGTGCTCGCCGTCGGCTGGCTGCTGGCCGGTTCCCTGGCGGCCGGAGCAACGATAGCGGCGCTGTCCGGCGACCTCCCCGGGGCCGTCCTGTTCGGTGCCGGGGCGGTTGTGCTAGCCGTGGCCGCCGGCTTCGGCACGCTGCTCCGGCCACGGCTCGCGGCCGGCCAGGACGGTATCCGGGTCCGCACCGTGAACGGCGTGCACGAGCTGGCCTGGCACGAGGTCCGGGTCCGGCTGGCCGGCACCCGCCGGCTCGGCCGGGACAGCTCCACCCTCGAACTGGACGCCGACGAGCGGTTCTTCGTGCTCGGCCGGCTCGACCTCGGCGAAGACCCCCGCGAAGTGCTGGACGTGCTCACCGCGCTGCGCGCCGGCCGGCTCTAGCGAGCCAGATAGCAGTTCAGCTCGGACCCGACGTACCGGCAGTACACCCCGGCCAGCTGCGCGTCGCGGTAGAGGTACAGCCCGACCAGCGCGATCAGCAGCACCACCACCGTGCCCGCCTGCCAGCCGGCGCGACCCTTCGCCGGGGCGTAGAGCATGGCCGCCATCGCCAGCACGCCCACCACCAGGCCGCCGACGTGGGCGTAGAGCGAAATACCGGGGATGGCGTAGGTGATCACCAGGTTCAGCACGATGGTGCCGATGGCGAAGCCGGGGTTGAGCTTCAGCCGCAGCACCGCGACCAGCAGGCCGCCCATCAGCCCGTAGAGCGCGCCGGAGGCACCCGCGGTCGGCCCGTTCGGGTCGCTGAACTGGTAGACGGCCACCGAGCCGCCGAGCAGCGAGACGAAGTAGACCGCGGTGAAGCGGATCTTGCCGAGCAGCAGCTCCAGGTCCCGGCCGAGCACCCACAGCGCGAACATGTTCACCGCGATGTGCAGCAGGCCGTAGTGCAGGAAACCCGAGGTGATCAGCCGCCACCACTCGCCGCCGGCGACGCCGTACGGCCACAGCACGCCGTCCTGCTGGAGCTGCGAGTTCTGGTTGTCCATCGGGCTGCCGGACTGCAGCACGGTGATCAGGTAGACCAGCACGTTCAACGCGATCAGCACCGGGGTGACGATCGGCCGTCTGGCCAGCTTGGCCCCCGCCACGGTGCGTTCGCCGTAGTCCAGCGAACGGTACTGCCGTTGCTGGGCGCGCTGTTGTTGCCGGCCAGCCTGTACGCAGTCGACGCACTGCGAACCCACGGACGCCTCGCGAAGGCAGTCCGGGCAGGCGGGCCGGCCACAGCGGACACAACTCAGGCCGGTGGCACGGTCCGGGTGCCACCAGCAGCCTGGCAGCGCTTGCTGGGGATACGGGGAGTACGGCGGTTGGCTCACTGCGACCAACCTACCCAAAAACCCCCGGGGTCAGCCTTCGCGGTTGATTTCGACCTTTTCGATCACCACGTCTTCGAGCGGCTTGTCGGCCACCCCGGTCGCCGTACGGGCGATCGAGTCCACGACGTTGCGCGACTCCTGGTCGGCCACCTCGCCGAAGATCGTGTGCTTGAAGTTCAGGTGCGTGGTCGGCGCGACCGTGATGAAGAACTGCGAGCCGTTGGTGCCGGGCCCGGCGTTCGCCATCGCGAGCAGGTACGGCTTGTTGAACTGCAGCTCCGGGTGGAACTCGTCGCCGAACTTGTAGCCGGGGCCACCGCGCCCGGTGCCGGTCGGGTCGCCGCCCTGCAGCATGAACCCGTCGATCACCCGGTGGAAGATCGAACCGTCGTAGAACGGCCCCGACGTCTCCCCCTTCGCGTTCGGCTGGGTGTAGTCCTTGCTGCCCTCGGCGAGACCGACGAAGTTGCCCACTGTCTTGGGGGCGTGGTCGGGGAAGAGGTTGAGGTGAATATCGCCCTGGTTGGTGTGCAACGTGGCCTTCAGGCCTCCACCAACGAGGGATCCGTTGCTTTCAGTCACGAGACTCATCGTGCCATCTGCGGCACGATGGGACGGAAAGGGGCACGATAGGTTACAAGCAACGAAGCAAAATCCAAACGATTGACGAGGTGAAGGCCATGACTCGGGCCGCGGATTCGGTGGGTGAGTCGGCGAAGACCGGTTTGCTCGGCCTGCGTAAACGCGCTGTCGAAGCTGGTCAGGCGGGGGCAGAGGCGGCAGCACAGGTCGCAGAGGTCGCCGAGCGGAAGCTCACTGAGGGCGCCGACGTCGCACGCAAGGAGGCCGGCAAGACCAGCCGCCGGGCTCGCAAGAAGCTGGCCCGCAAGGCCGGACACACCCGCAAGGAGCTGGCTCGCAGCTCGAAGCAGGCACGAAAGGAAGCGGCCGCCAGGGTGGAGGAGCTGAAGAAGCCCGGCCGCAAGGCGAAGAAGGCGGCCATCAAGGCGGCCAAGGCGGGCGGGCAGTCCAAGCGCCGCGGCAAGAAGGACTTCAAGAGCGCGAAGAAGGAGTTCAAGAGCGCTCTGGTGGAGGCCAAGTCCGCGGCGAAGGGCGAGCGCAAGCGCCGCAAGTGGCCGCTGGTGCTCGGCCTCGGCGCGGTCGCCGCCGGTGCCGCCTACGCCCTCCGCCCGAAGCCGCAGCCGCCGGTGGCCCCGTCGCCGCCGCGCAGCACGCCGAACTCGGCCGCGACGCCGAAACCGGCAGAGCCGGCCAAGCCCGCCGCGAAGCCGGCCGAACCGGCGAAGCCCGAGGCAAAACCGGAAGCGAAGGCCACGCCGAAGCCCCCGGCCAAGCCCGCTTCGGCGAAGCCCGAAGCCAAGCCCGCGCCGCGCAACGGCCAGCAGGCGAGCAACCCGAGCAGCACCGAGAAGAAGAACTAGCACCGACGGCAAAAGGCGGGCCGGGCAACCGATCGGTTGCCCGGCCCGCCTTCGTTCGCGGTGCGGCTAGCTCACGCGCCGGCGGCGTGCTTGTCGATCAGCTTGCCCAGCCGGGGCAGCGCCTCTTCGACGTTCTTCTTGCCGTTCGGGCGCAGCTTGCCGTAGACCTTCTTGATGCTGTCACGGCTGCTCTTGTCGGCACGCGCGTCGGTGACGCTGAGCAGCGCGTCCGCCGCCTCGTCCGAGCGGCCCGACAGGTAGTCGCCGAAGTCCGCGCCGCCCTTGGCCTTGTAGTCGGCGTGGAAGGGCTCGAGCGCGACGGTGAAGTCGTCCAGCAGGGTGTCCACCGCGGCCGGGATGATGCCCGGCTTGATCTTCTTGACCGCCGCGTAGCCAGTCTTGACCACAGCGCCGGAGACACCGCCCTTGTCGGAGACCTCTTCGTCGACCAGGGTCTGCAGATCGGTCACCACGGCCGGACGACGGCTGGAGTCGAGCAGGATTTCCTTGAGGGTTTCAGCCACGGCAATATTTCCTTTGTTGTTCGAAGTTCACGAATTTTTCGCAGCCCTGACGCGTCACCGGGGGCGGGGGACCTGAGCCGGTGCCGCGCTTGTCCTCGACGGCCGCGAGTGCCGCCAGGGTAGTACAAGATCAATTCCGCGCCGCAGCGTGCCAGCACGATCACAGACCGAGAGCGGTTATCACCTGTTTGACTACGGTACGTGCTTTCACGGTCTGCTCCTGGTTGGTCGTGGCGACCACCGCGTTGCCCTGTTTGGCCACCGCGTACACGGCACCGGCGATATCGGCACTGCCATCGGTACCGGTCGACTGGTATCCGCCTTGCCAGCCAGCGGGTTCGTCCGCGGGGTTGCTGGTGTCCACCGGCGCCACCTTGTCCACCAGCGCCTTCGCTACCGGCGCTTCGCCGACGTACACCCGCACGGTCAGCTGCAACTTCCCGTTCAGCGCATAGAAGAAGCAGGCGGGATGCGGTTCGTCCGCGGACTTGCGCACCTTCGACACCTTCTGCCCGTTGGCCCGCTCGACGAAGGTGTCGTCCAGATAGGGACAGGGCCCTGGCGCGGCGGGCTCCGGATCGGGTGGCGGCTGCGCCGCCGCCGGGGGGCTCGGTGGCGGCGCGCTCGGCTGGGAACCGGGCTCGGGCTGGGCACAGCCCGTCAACCCGGCCATTACCACGAGGCAAAGCGGGAAGAGTCGCATAACCCGCCCAGTCAACCACGACGGCTCTGCGAGGATCGCGGCATGAGTGCACTGCGTGGCTGGCCGTCGTTCCCCGGTGAGTTGCCGGAGTTCGACCCGTCCGGCGCACCGGCACGCCCGCACGAGCTGTTCCTGAGCTGGCTGGACGAAGCCGGCGCGCACGTGCTCGCCCCGCACGCCGGCACTTTGTCCACAGTGGACGAAGATGGCGCGCCGGACGCCAGGGTGGTGATCCTCAAGGACGTGGACGCCGCCGGCTGGTACGTGGCCTCCAGCGCGCTGAGCCCGAAAGGCAGGCAGCTGGCGGGCGACCCGCGGGTCGCGATGACCTTCTTCTGGCCGGGCCGTGGCCGTCAGGTCCGGATCAGGGGCACCGCCGGCCCGGTCGACCCGGCCGTGTCGGAGGCCGACTTCCGGGACCGCCCGCCTGCTTCGCGGGTGGAAGCGTTCATCGGCAGGCAGTCCGAGGTGCTCACCGACCCGGCCGAGATAGAGCTCGCCGCCGAGGAGGCCGAGCGCAAGCTGCGGGAGAACCCTGACCTGGTGCCGGACTCCTGGACGCGCTACCGGATCGAGGCCGCGGTCGTGGAGTTCTGGCAGGCCGCCCACGACCGGCGGCACGTCCGGCTGCGTTACCTCCGCGACGGGAACGGCTGGCGGCAGGACCGGCTCTGGCCCTGAGTGTTGATGTGAATAGGCACCAACGATCGTTGGGTTGTCCGTCAGCAAATCACTGACGCATTCTGGGTCGACCCTTTTCGGTAACCGTTCGGAGGCGAGATGTCCATTACCCGCCGCAGTTGGCGCGCGATAGCCGCGGCCGCCGGCCTGGCGCTGCTCGCGGCCACCGCGCCCAGTGCCGTGGCCCAGACCGACCAGCAGGTCCCGGAACGGGGGCTCTACCACGTGCGCGGCGCGGACGACGCGGCGAAACGCACCGCGGTGGCCCGCACCGGGGTGGACGTCGCCGGCACCGAAAACGGCGCGCTCACCGTGGTCGCGAACCCCGCGCAAGCCGCCACGCTGCGCGCGAACGGGTTCACCGTGGACCAGATCGGCGACTTCGACGCGCTGCTGAAGCAACGCAGTGTTGTCCCCGGCCAGGCCCGTTCCGCACAGGCCGACGAGTTTCCCTCGGGCGACGAGAAGTACCACACGTACACGGAGACCACCGCCGAGCTGAAGCAGGTCGTGGCCGATCACGGTGATATCGCGCAGCTGTCCAGCGCCGGCAAGTCCTACGAGGGCCGAGACCTCAACGTGCTCAAGATCAGCGACAACGCGGCGACCGACGAAGACGAGCCGGAGGTGCTGTTCACCTGCAACCAGCACGCCCGCGAACACCTGACCACGGAGATGTGCCTGCACATCGCGCAGCGCTTCACCGACGGCTACGCGAGCGACCCGAAGATCAAGGAGATGGTGGACGGGCGGGAGATCTACCTGATCCCGAACGTCAACCCGGACGGTTCGGAGTACGACATCTCCGGCGGCGAGTACCAGGGCTGGCGCAAGACTCGCCAGCCGGTGCCCGGCAGCAGCGAGATCGGCACCGACCCGAACCGCAACTGGGACTACCAGTGGGGCTGCTGCGGTGGTTCGAGCGACCAACCCGGGGACGAGGACTACCGCGGGCCGTCCGCGTTCTCGGAGCCGGAGACCAAGGCGGTGGCGGACTTCATCTCGTCGCGGAAGTTCACCGCGCACATCGACTTCCACACCTTCTCCGAGCTCGTGCTGTGGCCGTACGGCTTCACCGAGGACGACACCGCGGAGGGCATGACCGCGGAGGAGGCCAAGCGCTTCCAGGACGTGGGCAAGGAGATGGCCGGCACCAACGGCTACACCCCGGAGCAGTCCAGCGACCTGTACATCACCGACGGCGACGTCAACGACTGGGCCTGGGGCAAGCACAAGATCCTCAGCTACACCTTCGAGATGTACCCGAAGAGCGGCGGGATCGACGGCTTCTACCCGCCGGACGAGCAGATCGAAGAGCAGACCACCCGCAACGACCAGGCGGTGGACATCCTGCTTCGCGAGGCGGGCTGAGGCGAAGTTCGCCATAATAATTCCGTTACGGGGCCGCTCAGTCGAAAACGACCGGGCGGCCCCGCCGCATGGACGGGGCCGGCCACAGTGCTTGAAAGTTGAACCTGAGTTAAAACTTAAAAACGGAACAACGGACCCTTTATTACGTCCAGTACGCAATTATTGGGGAAGGTCTCCCGATAAGATATCTGTCGGCCATTCCAGCGTCCGTTCGCAGTAACAGTCACCGGCGAGTAGATGAGGTGACAGGGACGCTGCGGATCTATCGAGACCGCGGAGATGTCCCCATTGGCACGCACCAGCTCGGCACAGGCCGCCGCCCTCAGGGGATGCGAACCACCGAGCGGCGAACAGGTCAGTGTCGCGCGTTCGGCATCGGGTTTCGGCCGCTCACCTGGGTTTACCGTGAGCAGCATGGCGCCGCCGGGCGCCGGCTGAGCCTGCGCGGCCGGCGGCAGCAGCCCGGCCGACAGTGAAAAAGCAACCGCTACGGCGGCACATCTGGACAATCGTCTGCGAAGCATGTTCACCCTTCAACGAAACGACAACGGTAAGTCGGATGGCGGAACGCCTTGTGGGCGACTCCATCGGTGAATACGATTCCTCGCCAATTCGCTCTCAGTGAGCACGATCACTGAGAGCTAAAACTGCCTCACGGCATCCCACGAACGGCGGTAGGAGACAGCCGGAGCGTAATGCGAAGGTTGCTCACAACAAACGGAGCTCGATGAGCGCGCCCGCCAGGGAAGTTTTCGTGCCGCCCACGGAAATCAATTGCGGCGGGCGAAGGGACGACCAAGATGAACAGGGGTGATAGGAGTGTTGTCACGTCTGCCCGCGGACAGGGCGACAGATTCTGGCGAGAGTGCGCCTCCCTGCGGCCCGCCCTGATCAGGGTGGCCGGACGGTACGGGCTCGAGGCGGACGCGGAGGACATCGTGCACGACGCCTTCCTTCGCGCGGTCGGCTATCCCGGGCTGGATCTGGACCGGCTCGCCCCGTTCCTGATGACCGTGATCAAACGACTGTGCATCGACGACTCACGTCGGCGGAACACCGCACAGCAGGTCGCCAGCCACCCACGGCTGCTGCCTTCGCAGGTCGCCGACCCGGCCGACACGGCGGCGGACCGGGACGAGGCGCGATGGGTGATCGACCTGTGCGGGGTCTGCCTGAGCGAACGGGAGTGCTTCGTGCTGCTGCGGCTCGGGCACGGCCTCTCCCATGACGAAATCTCCGGTCAGCTCGGCACCACTCGCCGGGCCACCGAATGTCTTGCCAGCCGCGCCCGCTGCCGGGCGCGGGACCTGATGGCCAACCGGGTGCGCTCCGAATCAGTACCCGGTACCTGAAGGAGTCCTGGCGCGGTGTTGCAGGGCGCCGCGCCAGGACTCCTCACCCCTGGTAGTCCTTGAGTGTGATGGCATTGGCGACCTTGAGCGCCACCTTTTCGAAGATGCCCTTCCACGGCAGGTACGGAATCAGCCGGTAGCTCAGGTTCCTCGCCCGGATCATCAGGTTCGTGCGCGGGACGAACCACTTGTCGCTGTCCAGGGCCTGCTTCTGGCACGCTCGCACGAAACTGCGCATTTCGGCTTCGTAGCGGGCGAACGCGCCGCGGTACTCGCCGCCGGCCGCGGCCAGCTCGCCGGCCAGCACGTACGCGCCGACCAGCGCGAGGCTAGTTCCCATGCCGGACAACGGAGACGCGCAGTAGCCGGCGTCCCCGACCAGCGCGACCCGGCCGGACGAATAGTGGTCCAGGTGCACCTGGCTGATCGAGTCGAAGTAGAAGTCCGGTGCGTCCGCCGCGGCCGCGAGCAGCCGGGGCACCTCCCAGCCCGCACCGGCGAACGCGTCGTTCAGCAGTTTCCGCTGCTGCTCGGCGTCGTGGCGATCGTAGGAAAGCGGCTCGGACGCGAAGTAGACCATCGCCTTGGCTTCGGTGTTCTCGCGCGCGCTGTACAGCCCGGCGATCTTGCCCGGCGAGTTGTGGAACCGCCCGGCGTGGTCGAGACCGAGGTGGTTGGCCGTGGTGAAAACCGAGACGTACAACCCGAGATCGCGGATGCACCGTTCCTCCGCACCGAAAGCCAGTGCGCGGGTGGCGGAGTGCAGCCCGTCCGCGCCGACCACCAGATCGAACTCCCGCCGCCCCGCCCGCTCGAAGCCGACGGTCACCCCGTTGTCGTGCTGGGAAATCTCGGTGACGTAGTCGCCGAAGACGTACTCCACGTCGTGTCTGGTCCGCTCGTAGAGAATCGAAACCAGGTCTCCCCGCAGTACTTCCAGCTCCCCGCTGAACACCACCGGCGGCGTGCTGGCCTTCTTCCGGCCCGCACTGTCCACATAGGTCATATCCCCCATGTCGGTGCCGACCGCGCGCACCTCGTCGAGAATGCCCATCCGCTTCAGCACTTCGAGCGAGGCTCCGCGGAAGTCCACCGCGTAGCCGCCTTCGCGCGGAGCCGGCGCCCGCTCCACCACGGTCGGTTTGAACCCGTACCGGCGCAGCCAGTAGGCCAGTGCGGGCCCGGCGACGCCGGCACCCGAGATCAGGATGTTCTGGTTCTTCATGAGCCCTACTGTACGCACGTCTTAGACATTTGTTCAAGACATACGTCCATCTCCGCTTCGCCGCCTGTCGGTGCTACCTCGTAGGCTGACGCGCACAGGTGACGGACAGGAGGCTGAGGTGACCAAGACGGTGGCCGAGACGACGTTGGCCGAGGTGGTGGCCGAGCTGGCCGCGCTCGAGGACCCGCGGGCACGCGAGGTGAACGAGAAGCACGGCGACGATCACGGTGTGAACCTCACCAAACTGCGCGCGCTCGCGAAGCGGCTGAAGACGCAGCAGGAACTTGCGCTCCGGCTCTGGGAGACGGATGACACCGCGGCGAAACTGCTGGCGCTCCTGATCTGCCGCCCGAAGTCGTTCGAGCGCGACGAGCTGGACGTCATGTTGCGCCAGGCGCGCACCCCCAAGGTGCAAGACTGGCTGGTGAACTACGTGGTGAAGAAGAACCCGCACGTCGAAGAGCTGCGCCTGGCCTGGTCCGCCGACCCGGATCCGGTGGTCGCGAGTGCCGGCTGGGCACTGACCACCGAGCGCGTGGCGAAGAAGCCCGAGGGCCTCGACCTCACCGGACTACTCGACGTCATCGAGACGGAGCTGCGGGGTGCCCCGGATCGCCTGCAGTGGGCGATGAACCACTGCCTGGCCCAGATCGGGATCGAGCACGCCGAGCACCGCGCCCGCGCGATCGACATCGGTGAGCGCCTCCAGGTGCTCAAGGACTACCCGACTCCGCCGAACTGCACGTCTCCGTTCGCGCCCAGCTGGATCAACGAGATGGTGCGCCGGCAGCACGGCGAGTAGGCAGGCTCACGACCCGCGGGTGGGGATGGTGAGCTCGGCGTAGACGGCGGAGTGGTCGCTGCCCAGGACCTCGAACACCTGGTAGTCGTTGAACGCGGTCCGCTCGTCGGCGAGGACGTGGTCGATGGTCACCGGTGGCGGGAAGATCCCGTCCGGCCAGGTCGGGGTGAACCCCGCGCCGCGTTCGGCACCGGCGTCGGTATACCCCGCGTCGAGCAGGTCCCGCAGCTGGGCGTGGTCCAGGGTGGCGTTGAAATCCCCCGCCAGGATGCGCACCGGCAGGTCGGCGGTGGGCAGGGGCAGCCCGCCGAGCGTGGACTTCCAGTCCGGCGGGGACATCGTGGGCGGCAGCGGGTGCACCGCGACGATCTCCACGCTCGCGCCGCCGCCGAGGTCCACCCTGGCACTCGGCTGCTGGGGTCGGGACGGCTTGGCGAGGGCCAGTTCGGTGAGCGGATGCCGGGACACGATGCCCGAGCCGTAGCCATCCGGCTCGGGGTCCAGAACGCGGTGCGGCAGCAGGGCGAACAAGCCCGCGTCGGTCAGCGCATTCACCGACGGCTGGGTCAGCTCGAGCAGGTTCAGCACGTCGACGTCGTGCGCACGCACCAGGTCGACGATCGCTTTCGCGTCGGCCTGCCCGAGGTAGAGGTTCGCGGACAGCACGCGCAGCGGGCGCCCACCGGCCGGGGTGGGCTGTTCCTCGGGGACCAGGCGAGGCACGACCGCGAACGTGAGCGAAACGGCGAGCAACGTCACCACCCCGCCGATCCACCAGCGCCGCAGCATCAGGGTCAGCACCCCGAGCACCAGGCCCGCGGCGGTGGCGTAGGGCGTCAGCGCGAGGGCCGCGGCGGTGTAGCTGTTGCCGTCGATGCCGACCAGCCGCAGCACGGCCAGCACCGCGAACGGCAACGCGATCAGGGCCAGGACGCCGGTGCCTCTGCGGCGGCGCTGCAACGGGCGCGCGGGCGCGACGTCGGTTTTCAGTCCCATGTGGTCAGTCTGTCCGGCAGCAGTCGTCGGAAACGGGATTACCTAACAGAACCAAGCGTGCCCGCCGAACAGGCGGCACCGAAGAGCGGGTGGAGCTGAGGGGAATCGAACCCCTGACCCCTGCCTTGCAAAGGCAGTGCTCTACCAATTGAGCTACAGCCCCAGTCGTGTGCGGCGCGGGGCCGCACACGGGAGATCAGTTGTTGGCGGCGTCCGACGAGCTCGCCTTGGCCGGCGCACTGCCGTTGCTGGACACGCCACCGAGCGGACTCTCGGTCGGCGCGGTCGCTTCACGCCAAAGGTCCGCTTCGGCCTTGGCGTCCTTGTTGCGCTTGACCGCGAACAGCACGCCGCCCGCGACGGCCGCGAGTGCCAAAAGCTTCTTCACGTGAGGCCCCTCCTCGACAAGTTGCTCAGCCTGCCCGTCGATGCTACTGCACGGCGGCTGAGGAGCTGCGGGGCCTCCGTGGTTCCACGTGGAACCGATCAAAGGCGGTCCTTGGTCTTCGACACGACCAGGCGAACGTTCTCGACCCGCCCGCAGTTGGTGTCGAGCAGCACCTGCCGCGCGGTCAGGAAGGCGACCCCGAGCTGCTCGCGCTCCGCCGCGCCGACCCCCTGCCTGGCGTCGTTGAGCAGGGTCTGCTCCTCTTCGTTGGTGTGGTGGTTGATGACCTCGACCAGATCTTCCAGCTTCTCGTCGTAGTCGTCGCCCTTGAGCTCGTCGAGTTCCAGGAAGTCGAGCAGCTTCTCGTTGATCTCGGCGTGCTCCTTCTCGCCGTGCTCGACCTCCTCGTCCTCGGCGGCCTTCTTGCTCCGGAGCTTGGGGTAGACCTCCTGCTCCTCGGCCTCCGCGTGCGCGACCAACAGCGCGGCCAGCTCGTCCCGCGACTTCGCCCGGTCGGCCTCGATATTGCGCAACTCGCGCATCAGCTCTTCGAACCGCTGGTGATCGGCAAGAATCAGCTCGACGACGTCCTTGGACATGACCCGCTCCTCGTGGTGGTGAAAGCAGTCCTTCACACCTTCGCGCACCCCGGCCCGGCCCGCACTCTCACCAGCCGCAGGAACAAAAGAAAGAGGCCCCGGCATTCGCCGGAGCCTCTGTCACTCGGGTGGGCCCACCAGGACTTGAACCTGGGACCTCTTCGTTATCAGCGAAGCGCTCTAACCGCCTGAGCTATGGGCCCTTGGGACGCGAGAAGATTACCTGATGGCTTTCCGCTCGCCGTCACCGGGTTACTCACGTTCGGAGAGGGTGACCTCCAGCCCGCCGGCCAGGTCGGCGGACACGTTGTAGATGAACGCCATCACCGTGGCCAGCGCCGAGACGAGCACGATGTTGATCGCGCCGAGCACGGCCGCGACGCCGAACACGCGACCCGCGCTGATCAGCGGTTCGGCCGCGGACGACGTGCCTTCGCCCTGCACCAGGTTGGTGTAGGTGCCGTTCAGCTGGTCCCACACGCCCATGCCGTCGAGCACGGTGTACAGCACACCGACCGCGACCAGCCAGACGAAGAACATCGCGACCCCGAGCACCAGGGACAGCTTGAGCACCGACCACGGGTCGAAGCGCTTGATCTGCAGGCTGGCGCGCCGCGGGCCGCGGCCGGGGCGGCGCAGCGCGGTGGGTGCGGTGCGGCCCTTGGCCTGCGGGGCCGCGCCCACGTGCTGCGGTTCCCGGCCGAACATGCCGCCGTCCTGGAGCGGGGCCTGCGGGCCGGTGTCGGCGGGGTCACCGAACAGCCGCCTGGCCGCGCTCCCGGTGACCACGGTCTGGTGCTCGGCCGGGTCCGGGCCGCTGGCCGGTACGAAAGCGGTCTCCTCGGCGGCAGCGGCGGGGGGCGGCGCGGCGGGCCACTGCTCGCCGCCCTGGTCCGCCGCACCGTTGCCGCTGTCCTTGGCCAGTCGCTGCCACGGGGGTGCGGCGTCCGCCCCGGTCGCCGGGTCGGCCGACCCCGTCGCACCGCGTCGTTCGGGGTTCTCGGGTGGTGTCACGAACCGTCAGTCCTTATCCCGCCGGGCACCATTACTCCGATGCCTTGGTGTCGTCTCCTTCAGTGCCAGCACTGTCTGTACTGCCGACGTCCGAGGGCTCGTCCGCGTTGCGTGCGACCGCGAGAAGGGTGGTGTTTTCGCCGAGATTCATCAGCCGCACTCCCTTCGTCTGCCGCCCTGCCTTGCGCACCTGCTTCGCCCCGGTCCTGATAACGCCGCCGGTGGACGTGATCGCGTAGAGCTCGTCGTCCTCGTCGACGATGAGCGCGCCTACCAGCCTGCCACGTTTCCGGTCGTACTGAATGGTGAGCACACCCTTGCCGCCGCGGCCTTGCACCGGGTAGTCCTCGATCGGGGTGCGCTTGGCGTACCCGCCGTCCGTGGCGACCAGCAGGAACTTGTTCTCCGCGACCACGTTGACGCCGAGCAGCTCGTCGCCGTCGTTGAACCGCATGCCGAGCACCCCGGACGTCGCCCGGCCCATCGGCCGCAGCGCCTCGTCGGTGGCGTGGAACCTGATCGACTGCCCCTCCGAGGAGACCAGCAGCAGGTCGTCCTCGGCGCCGACCAGCACGGCGCCGACCAGCTCGTCACCCTCGCGCAGGTTGACCGCGATCAGCCCGCCGGCGCGGTTGGAGTCGAAGTCGGTCAGCTTGGTCTTCTTGACCAGGCCCTTCCTGGTGGCCAGCACCAGGTAGGGCGCGACCTCGTAGTCCTTGATCTGGATCACGCCGGCGATCTGCTCGTCGGGCTGGAAGGCGAGCAGGTTCGCCACGTGCTGGCCGCGCGCGTTGCGGTTGGCCTCCGGCAGGTCGTACGCCTTCGCCCGGTACACCCGGCCCTTGTTGGTGAAGAACAAGATCCAGTCGTGCGTGGAGCACACGAAGAAGTGCTGGACGATGTCGTCCTGCTTGAGCGTGGCGCCCTGCACGCCCTTGCCGCCGCGCTTCTGCGAGCGGTACAGGTCGGTTTTCGTTCGCTTGGCGTAGCCCGTGCGGGTGATGGTGACCACCACGTCCTCGACCGCGATCAGGTCCTCGTTGGAGACGTCGCCGTCGAACGGGATGATCCTGGTGCGCCGGTCGTCGCCGTGCTTCTCGACGATCGCCTGCAGCTCGTCGCGGATGATCGCCCGCTGCCGCTCCGGCTTTTCCAGGATGTCCTTGAGGTCGGCGATCTCGGCCTCGATCTTGGCCAGCTCGTCGATGATCTTCTGCCGCTCCAGTGCGGCGAGCCGACGCAGCTGCATGTCCAGGATCGCGGTGGCCTGGATCTCGTCGATCTCCAGCAGCTCCATCAGCGCCGGCCTGGCCTCGTCCGCGGACGGCGAGCGCCGGATCAGAGCGATCACTTCGTCCAGCGCGTCCAGCGCCTTGACCAGGCCGCGCAGGATGTGCGCCCGTTCCTCGGCTTTGCGCAGCCGGAACCTGGTGCGCCGGACGATGACGTCCATCTGGTGCTTGACGTAGTGCCGGATGATCTGGTCGAGCCGCAGCGTGCGCGGCACGCCGTCGACCAGCGCCAGCATGTTGACGCCGAAGTTGTACTGCAGCTGGGTGTGCTTGTAGAGGTTGTTCAGCACGACCTTGGCCACCGCGTCGCGCTTGATCGTGACCACGATGCGCATGCCGCTGCGGCTGTTGGACTCGTCCGCGATGTCCGCGATGCCGGTGAGCTTGCCGTCGCGCACCAGGTTGGCGATGTTCTCCACCAGGTTGTCCGGGTTGACCTGGTAGGGCAGCTCGGTGACGACCAGGATGGTGCGTCCCTTGGCGTCCTCCTCGACCTCGACCACCGCGCGCATCCGGACCGAGCCGCGGCCGGTGCGGTAGGCGTCCTCGATGCCCTGGGTGCCCAGGATCAGGCCCCTGGTCGGGAAGTCCGGACCCTTGACCCGCTGCAGCAGCGCCGCGAGCAGCTCGTCGTCGGAGGCCTCGGGGTTCTCCAGCGCCCAGACCACGCCCTCGGAGACCTCGCGCAGGTTGTGCGGCGGGATGTTGGTCGCCATCCCGACCGCGATCCCGGACCCGCCGTTGACCAGCAGGTTCGGGAACCGGCTCGGCAACACGTCCGGTTCCTGGGTGCGGCCGTCGTAGTTGTCGGAGAAGTCGACGGTCTCTTCTTCGATGTCGGCCAGCATCGCCATGGCCAGCGGGGCGAGCCGGGACTCGGTGTACCGCATGGCCGCGGCCGGGTCGTTGCCGGCGGAACCGAAGTTGCCCTGGCCGTCGACCAGCGGGTACCGCATCGACCACGACTGGGCGAGCCGCACCAGCGCGTCGTAGATCGACGAGTCGCCGTGCGGGTGGTAGTTGCCCATCACTTCGCCGACTACGCGCGAGCACTTGTTGTACCCGCGTTCCGGCCGGAAGCCGGAGTCGTACATCGCGTACAGCACCCTGCGGTGCACCGGTTTCAGGCCGTCTCGCACATCCGGCAGCGCCCGCGAAACGATCACGCTCATCGCGTAGTCGATGTAGGAGCGCTGCATCTCCTGCTGGATGTCGACCGGCTCGATGCGGTCGTGTTCCGGCGGCAAGGTCTCGGTCATTCTCGTCCCTCTTGTGCGAACAGTCCTATTTGGACACGGGCTGGACTACACGTCCAGGAAGCGAACGTCCTTGGCGTTGCGGACGATGAACGAACGGCGGGCTTCGACGTCTTCGCCCATCAGCACGGAGAACAGCTCGTCCGCGGTGGCCGCGTCGTCCAGGTTCACCTGCCGCAGGATCCGGTGCGCGGGGTCCATCGTGGTGTCCCACAGCTCCGCCGCGTTCATCTCGCCGAGACCCTTGTACCGCTGGATCGAGTCGTCCTTCGGCAGCTTCCGCCCGGCCTCCGCGCCGGCCTTGATCAGGCCGTCGCGCTCCTTGTCGGAGTAGGCGTACTCCGGCTCGCCCCGCGGCCACTTGATCTTGTACAGCGGCGGCTGCGAAAGGTAGACGTGCCCGTGCTCGATCAGCGGGCGCATGAACCGGAACAGCAGGGTCAGCAGCAGCGTGTTGATGTGCTGGCCGTCCACGTCGGCGTCGGCCATCAGCACGATCTTGTGGTACCGGATCTTGGTCACGTCGAACTCGTCGTGGATGCCGGTGCCCAGCGCGGTGATCAGGCTCTGCACCTCGGTGTTCTTCAGCACCCGGTCGATGCGGGCCTTCTCCACGTTGATGATCTTGCCGCGGATCGGCAGGATGGCCTGGTACATCGAGTCCCGGCCCTCCTTGGCGGAGCCGCCGGCGGAGTCACCCTCGACGATGTAGAGCTCGCACTCCTCCGGCTTGGTGGAGCGGCAGTCCTTCAGCTTGCCGGGCAGCCCGCCGATGTCCAGCGCGCCCTTGCGGCGCACCAGGTCGCGGGCCTTGCGGGCGGCCATCCGCGCCTGTGCGCTGGACACCGCCTTGTTGATCACGATCTTGGCCTCGGTCGGGTTGCGCTCGAACCAGTCGGCCAGCCACTCGTTGGTCTTGGTCTGCACGAAGGACTTCGCCTCGCTGTTGCCCAGCTTGGTCTTGGTCTGTCCCTCGAACTGCGGCTCGGCCAGCTTGATCGAGACGATCGCGGCGAGCCCCTCGCGCACGTCGTCACCGGTGAGGTTGGTGTCCTTCTCCTTGAGCAGCTTCTTTTCCCGCGCGTAGGCGTTCACCACCCTGGTCAGCGCGGCGCGGAAACCCTCCTCGTGGGTGCCACCCTCATGGGTGTTGATCGTGTTGGCGAAGGTGTAGACCGACGGCGTGAACCCGTTGTTCCACTGCATCGCGACCTCGACCTCGAGGCCGTCGCCCTTGGCGTCGAAGGAGACCACGGTCTGGTGGATCGGGTCCTTGCTGCCGTTGATGTGCCGGACGAAGTCTTCCAGCCCGCCGGGGTAGTGGTAGACGCGTTCCTTCACCCGTGCGGTCTGGCCGCCGGCATCTTCTTCGGTCTCTTCCTCGGCGACGCGCTCGTCGCGCAGCACGATGGTCAGTCCCTTGTTCAGGAACGCCATCTCCTGCAGCCGCCGGGAGATCGTCTCGGCGTTGTAGGTGGTGGTCTCGAAGATCTCCGGGTCGGCCCAGAAGGTGATCGTGGTGCCGGTCTTGCTGGTCGGGCCCTGCTCCTGGACCGGCGCGACCGGCTCGGACATCTCGTAGCGCTGGGTCCAGATCTTGCCTTCGAGGTGGATCTCCACGTCGAGCCTGGTCGAGAGCGCGTTCACCACGGAAACGCCGACGCCGTGCAGGCCGCCGGAGACCGCGTAGGACTCGCCGTCGAACTTGCCGCCCGCGTGCAGCTGGGTGAGCACCACTTCGAGAGTGGGCTTGTTCTCCACCGGGTGCATGGCGACCGGGATGCCGCGGCCGTCGTCGACGACCCGGACCCCGCCGTCGGCGAGCAGGGTCACCTCGATCTTGCTCGCGTAGCCCGCCATCGCCTCATCGACGGAGTTGTCCACGACCTCCTGGATAAGATGGTGGAGACCGCGTTCACCGGTGGAACCGATGTACATACCTGGACGCTTGCGGACCGCCTCGAGGCCCTTGAGCACAGTGATGGACGATGCGCCGTAGTTGTTCGTGTTCGCTGCCACCGGCCTGGTTTCTCCTCGTCTAGCCCAAGGGAATACTCGCTCCCCTTTAGTCTACTTGGCCGTGTTCGCTCACATGCAGCAAGGACACCCCTGGTTTCGTCACAGAGGCACGAAATCAACCGGGCATGGGTCCGGCCGTAGCTGAGCGTCATGCCGAAGCGTCTCGGCGTCCTGGCTGACGCCCGTACTCACCCGTAGGTGTCGCGCGGCCCCCGCCCGGAAACGTGCCGTGGTCCCTTCCGCCAGCTGGGCGCGGTCGGCCCGTGGATCCGCATCCGGCGGACCACCCCGTGTCCCACCCCGGCCGCGATCTTGGTCAGCAGCTGCTTCTGCAACGAGCGCAGCTGCATCGCCCACGCGGTGGACGTGGCCTGCACGACCAGCTCGCCTTCGCGCAGCGACACCGGCTGGGCATGCTCGGCGACCTCCTCGCCGACCAGCTTCGCCCACTGCCCGAACACCTGACCGTTGGCGAGCCGGTTGTTCCAGCCGCGCTCCACGGCCAGCCGAGAGGCCAGCCTGCCGAGCGGCTGCGGGTCGCGCGCGTCGGCGCCGGCACCGGACCACCGGCGACGGCGGGGGTTCTGACCGGGCAGCCCCGGCTGACGGGTGCCCGGCTTGCGGGCGCCGGGCGCGGCACCCCTGGCGCTGGCCTTGTCCCTGGCCGCCTGAAGCGCGGCCTTGGCGAGGTCGCGCCCGGAGGCCGGAGTCCCGTTCGGCCCAGCGCCACCTTCGACGTCGTCACGCTCGGTACCGACTGGGGGCACCCCAGCTGGGGGACCGCTCACGTGAGGGGTATCGGACCCACCATTTGGCCCTGTGATTACGCCGGGCGATAACGCGTTCACGGTGTTATCCACACTGTCCACAGGTTTGTCCCCAGATGGGTGGGCAACTCCTGTGGCGCCGGTCACCCCGCGTGGCCGACTTGATCTTGCCGAAGCCCGCTCAGACACGTTTGACCTCACCTTCTGTGTCTTCCGGAGGCGCGGTCGGGTCGGCGTTGCGCACCTCTCCCTCGCCTACCGTGAACCGCGTACCACGAAGCTCCTGGGGAACGTCCTCGTCCACCGCCGCGGTCACCAGCACCTGCTCGGCGCTCGCAGCCACCTCCGCCAGCCGGGCCCGGCGGCGCCGGTCCAGCTCGGCGAACACATCGTCCAACAGCAACACCGGTTCGCCGGCTTCGCCACGCAGCAACTCGTAGGATCCGAGCCGCAACGCGAGCGCGAACGACCAGGATTCGCCGTGGCTGGCATACCCCTTCGCCGGTGCTTCGCCGAGAATCAGCTCCAACTCGTCCCGGTGCGGGCCGACCAGGCTGATCCCCCGTTCCAGCTCGGCCTGCCGGGTACCGGCCAGCGCTTCGACCATCACCCCGGCCAGCGTCTCGACATCGGCGCGCTCCCCGCCGGGCACGCCGTACCCGGCCGGCAGTGCGGCGCCCAGGCTCGACCGGTAGCCGATCTCGACGGGCCGCGAATCCGGCGCGACCCCCGCGTACGCGGCCGCGGCATGCGGAGCGAGGTCCGCGACCAGGTCCAGCCGCGCGGCCAGCAGCTGCGCCCCCGCCGCGGCGAGGTGGTTGTCCCAGACCTCCAGCGTCGACAACGCGTACGGGTCTTCTTTGGCCTGACCCCGCCGTTTGCCCGCGGTCTTGAGCAGCGCGTTCCGCTGTTTGAGCACCTTCTCGTAGTCCGCGCGCACCCCGGCATAACGCGGCGCGCGCAGCACCAGCAGCTCGTCCAGGAACCGGCGGCGCTCACCGGGATCGCCGCGCACCAGCGCCAGGTCCTCCGGGGAGAACAGCACCGTGCGGAGAATGCCCAGCACGTCCCGCGGCCTGCCCACCGCGCCGCGGTTCACCCTGGCCCGGTTCGCCCGGCCGGCGGTGATCTCCAGCTCCACGGTCAGCTCGCGGTCCTCGTTCACCACCGCGACCCGCACCAGCGCACGCTCGCAGCCGTGCCGGATCAGCGGGGCGTCGGTGGCCACCCGGTGCGAACCGAGGGTAGCCACGTAGCCGATCGCCTCCAGCAGGTTCGTCTTGCCTCGGCCGTTCTGGCCGATCAGCACCGTGGGCCCCGGTGCCAGCGCGAGGTCGGCCTGCGGCCACGAGCGGAAGTCGGTGACCTGCAGATGTCTCAAGTACATCGAGCGTTACCAGACCGCCTTAGCCACCGGCCTTCTTCACCGCGTGCCCGCCGAACTGCTGGCGCAGCGCGGCCACCGCGCGCATCGCGGAGGAGTGCTCCTGGCGGGAGGCGAACCTGGCGAACAGCGCGGCCGAGATGACCGGCGCCGGCACCGCGTTGTTGATCGCCTCTTCCAGCGTCCAGCGGCCTTCCCCGGAGTCTTCGACGTAACCCTCGAGGTCGTCCAGCTCCGGGTCTTCGTCCAGCGCGCGGACCAGCAGGTCGAGCAGCCAGGACCGGACCACGGTGCCGCGCTGCCAGCCCTTGATCACCGACGGCACGTCCTCCACGACCTTGGCCGCTTCGAGCAGTTCGAAACCCTCGGCGAAAGCCTGCATCAGGCCGTACTCGATGCCGTTGTGCACCATCTTCGCGTAGTGCCCGGCGCCGACCGAGCCGGCGTGCGAGAAGCCCTCTTCGCGCGGGCCTTCCGGGCGGAGCGCGTCGAAGATCGGCATCGCGCTGGCGACGTCCGCCTCGGCGCCGCCGACCATCAGGCCGTAGCCGTTGTCCTTGCCCCACACACCGCCGGACACACCGGCGTCCAGGTAGCCGATGCCCTTCGCGGCGAGCAGGTCGGCGTTCAGCTTGTCGTCGGTGAACTTGGAGTTGCCGCCGTCGATCACCAGGTCGCCCTCGTCGAGCAGCTCACCCAGCTCGGTGACGGTCTGCCTGGTCGCGTCCCCGGCGGGCACCATCACCCAGACGACGCGCGGCGCGGCCAGCTTCGACACCAGGTCCTCGACCGACGAGGAGTCGCTCACCTCGGCGTTGCGGTCGTAGCCGACCACCTCGTGCCCGGCGGCGCGCAGCCGCTCGCGCATGTTGAAGCCCATCTTGCCGAGCCCGATCAGTCCCAGCTGAACCATGGAAAACCCCTTATTCGTTCACTCGCTCTGGCGGTGCGTCAGCCGGGCAGGCGGACCGGCATCAGCAGGTACAGGTAGCCGGGCACGACCTGGCCCTGCTCGTCCGCCGGCTTGATCAGGGCGGGCCGGTTCGGGGTGGTGAACGTCAGCTCGGCCCGGTCGGCGTGCAACACGCCGAGCCCGTCCACCAGGTAGCCCGGGTTGAACGCGATGGTCACCGGGTCGCCTTCGTAGTCCACTGGCAGCTCTTCTTCGGCGCTGCCCTCGTCGTCCCCGCCGGCGGAGAGCCGGAGCGAGTTGTCGGCGAACTCGAGGCGGACCTGGGTACCGCGTTCGGCCACCAACGATACGCGCTTGATCGATTCCGCCAGCGGGCCTACCTCGATCACCGCGCGGGAGGTGTGCTGGGCCGGGAGCAGCTGCCGGTACGGCGGGAACTCCGCGTCCAGCAGCCGGCTGGTGGTGTAGCGGCCGGAGCCGGACAGGCCGAGCAGCCCCTCGCCGGGGGCCAGCGCGAGCGACACGGCAGCGCCACTGGCGCCGAGCGACTTGGCGGCGTCGGCCAGCGTGCGCGCCGGCACCAGCACCGCGGCGTCGGCGAGACCTTCGGCCGGCTCCCAGGCGAACTCGCGCATCGCCAGCCGGAACCGGTCGGTGGCCACCAGGGTCAGCGAGCTGCCGGAGATCTCCAGCCGCATGCCGGTCAGCATCGGCAGCGTGTCGTCCTTGCCGGCGGCGACCGCGACCTGGGTGACCGCCTGGCCGAAGGCGTCGCCGGTCAGCTGGCCGGCGAAGGCGGGCTGGGCCGGCAGCTGGGGATAGTCCTCGACTGGCATGGTCGGCAGGCTGAACCGGGCGCTGCCGCAGGTGATGGAGGCGCGGGCGCCCTCGACGGAGATCTCCACCGGCTGGGCGGGCAGCGCCTTGGTGATGTCCGCGAGTAGCCGGCCGGACACCAGCAGGCGGCCGCCGTCGGCGATGGTGGCCGGCACGCCGACCGTCGCCGACACCTCGTAGTCGAACCCGGACACGGTCAGCGCATCGGTGCTCCCGTCCGAACCGGCGTCGAGCAGGACACCGCCGAGGACCGGGACCGGTGGCCTGGACGGCAGGCTTCTCGCCACCCACGCGACGGCGTCGGCCAGCCCGTCACGCTCGACGCGGATCTTCATGCGCCCATCCCTTCGATAGCCGAGCCCGTTCGGCTCGAGAAGATCGACAACCCCTCCGGGGCGCGCTGCTCAGCGGTCGGCCGGAGATCTCGCCAGTGTCGTGTGGCCCGTCGCCGTCGCCAGCGGTGCATCGGCGGCGAAGACGGACTCGGTGTGGGCACCCACGTTAGAACGTGACCGGTCCCGCCGTCATCCGGCCCCGTCGGTCAGCTTGTCGACAAGACGACTGTTCGAGCCGGCTGTCCCCAGATCCACAGCTCGCTTGTTTTTGTTTTGTTCTTCTCTTCAAAAGCTAGAAGGGCAGTGACAGTAATAAGCGTTGTGGGTTGTGTGGACAGGTGCCGTAACCGCAGGTCCGGTCGCGCGGCCGGGTGTGGACACGAGGGGGGTGCAACCGGTGGACAGTTCGGGCGGCCGGTGGACGGTTTCGGCGTTGCCCACAGGCGTCCACATCCATCCACAGTTGTCCACACGGCTGTCCCCAGATGTGGGTCGGTCTGTGCCCAGGCAGCCCACCGCCGGCGCACCGCCCGCGGCTGCCAAGGATCGCCCTCCTGAGTGACCCGCGTCGCTCCTTTTCTTTCATCGGCGACGGGTTGAGCGTCGCTTCGGCCGCTCTCGTTGTCAGCAAAGGGGTTTCCGAGGTGACGGTGTGCGTACGCGTACGCACACACAGACGAACCCTCAAGTAACTCTTTTAACCGGTTTCAGTAACCAATCATAGAGGTTACGGCGCGGTGCGAGCAAGATTCGCCCTTGCTGAAAAGAAAACGGCCGCCGTCCAGAGTGGACGACGGCCGCCGAGGAATCCGGGGGCTTACCTGGCGCGCTGCTTTATCCGCGCGGTGAGCTCCTGCACCTGGTCGTAGATCCGCCGGCGCTCGGCCATCTCCTTGCGGATCTTCTTGTCCGCGTGCATCACCGTGGTGTGGTCCCGGCCGCCGAAGGTCTGGCCGATCTTGGGCAGCGACATGTCGGTCAGCTCGCGGCACAGGTACATCGCGATCTGCCGCGCGGTGGCGAGCGCCTTGGTCTTACCGGGCCCGCACAGATCGTCCAGGGTCACGTCGAAGAAGTCGGCGGTGGCGCCCATGATCGTCGGCGCGCTGATCTCGGGCGCCTGCGAGTCCGGGATCAGGTCGCGGAGCACGATCTCGGCCAGCCCGACGTCCACCGGCTGCTGGTTCAGCGACGCGAACGCGGTGACCCGGATCAGCGCGCCTTCGAGCTCGCGGATGTTCGCGGCGATCCTGGCCGCGATGAACTCCAGCACCTCGCCCGGCACCGCGAGCCGGTCCTGGCCCGCCTTCTTGCGCAGGATCGCGATCCGGGTCTCCAGCTCGGGGGGCTGGATGTCGGTGATCAGGCCCCACTCGAACCGCGTGCGCAGCCGGTCCTCCAGGGTCTCCAGCCGCTTCGGCGGCCGGTCCGAGGACACCACGATCTGCTTGTTCGTGTTGTGCAGCGTGTTGAAGGTGTGGAAGAACTCCTCCTGGGTTCCTTCCTTGCCCTCCAGGAACTGGATGTCGTCCACCAGCAGGATGTCGATGTCGCGGTACCGGCGCTGGAAGGCCACCTTGCGGTCGTCCCGCAGCGAGTTGATGAAGTCGTTGGTGAACTCTTCGGTGGACACGTAGCGCACGCGCATGCCGGGGAACAGTCGTTGCGCGTAGTGCCCGACCGCGTGCAGCAGGTGAGTTTTGCCCAGCCCGGACTCGCCCCAGATGAACAACGGGTTGTACGCCCGCGAAGGCGCTTCAGCGACCGCGAAGGCGGCTGCGTGCGCGAACCTGTTGGACGCGCCGATGACGAAGGTGTCGAAGTTGTACTTTTCGTTCAGCCGGGTTTTCGAAGTCTGCGGCTGTGCCGGCGCGGTGTAGGGCTGGCCCGCGATCGGCTGGCCGGCGAACATCGGCCAGATCTCGTTCGCGGTGGCGAGCGCCTCGCCTTCCTCATCTACCTCTTCGTCGCCGTCGCTTTCACCGTCATCGGTCGCGGTGCCGGTATTCGGAGCGGGTTCGGGCGGCTTCGGCCGCGACCGGCGGGCCGGCGGGAGCAGCCCGTCCTCGATCGGCGGCATCTTCGGCGGCTCGGACGGACCCGCGTTTTCCACCCTCGCGGGTGACGACTGGTAGAGCGTGGGGGGCGCCGGCGCGGCCGCCTCGGCGGTATCCACCTTCACCGCGAGCGAGACCGCGCGGCCGAGCCGCCGGGAGAGCGCGTGCGTGATCGGCTCGCGCAGCGCGCGCTCGATGGCTTCCTTGGCGAAGTCGCTCGGCGCGGCAAGCAGCGCGGTGCCGTCCAGCAGGCCGATCGGGCGAGTGACCCGCATCCACGCCCGCTGCTGCGGAGACAGGGTGCCGTCGGAGAGCTCCCTGACCACCTGCTCCCAGACGACACCCAGATTGACCTGGTGCTCGGACACCTACTCCGCTCCCCTCCCCTCGTCTGCCCCAGACGACACGGTTTCAACTGCGGTGACTCACCCTGCCAGCTCGGGTCTTAGCTCCATCGAGCTGTCTGTTCAGTGTTCGTGGTCACCGCGCGCAGCAGGTATCCACAAAGTTGTCCACAACTGTGCACTAATGTACGGCGATCCGCAGCCACTCCAACCACGGGATCGTCCTAAGCCTGCCGGAGCCTCTCCACTTCCCCGGCGGCGGCGCGAGCACCTCCAGCGGTGCCCCAGGAAGGGGCACGCTAACAAGCGCTTCGCGCTGCCACAAGACTTCGTTGGCCGCAAGCATTTCACGGTGTACGGCGTGTTGCCATTCGGTGCTGGAGGGTTCCCGCGCACCGGGTCACCGATGGTCGCCCTGGGTGGTCGCGGGGGCCGGTTTCGGTGTCACCGTGCCGGGTGCGTACCCTCGTAAGGTCTCCCGCCTCAGCGGGTGCCGTTTGCGTGCGCGTGTTCTCGTCACCCGACGGAGCCGAGTCGCACGATGGTAGGAGACACCATAGGCGGTAGGAGCCTCCCGCCAGGGAGGGCCAGGACATACATACAGCCGTGCTCGCGCACGGCACGCCCGTAACACCGGGCGACCTAAGACACAGGAGAAGTATCCGTGAGCAAGGGTAAGCGCACCTTCCAGCCGAACAACCGCCGACGCGCTCGGACCCACGGGTTCCGGCTGCGGATGCGTACCCGGGCGGGCCGGGCGATCCTGGCCGGGCGTCGGCGCAAGGGCCGCGAGAAGCTGTCCGCCTGATCCCGGCCCCTCGGCGAGACGCGCCGTGTTGCCGGCAGCCGCTCGTCTGCGGCGCAGCGAAGACTTCCGGGTGGTCATGCGCCGGGGAGCTCGAGCCGGGCGGCGGCGCCTCGTCGTGCATATGCTGACCACCGACCCGCCCGCATCCGATCAGGGTGCCAGGGCGGGTTTCGTGGTGAGCAAGGCCGTTGGCAACTCGGTGGTGCGGCACCGGGTGACCCGCCGGCTCCGGCACCTGGTGGCCGATCGTCTCGGAACCCTGCCGGCCGGCAGTTCGTTGGTGGTACGGGCGTTACCGCCGGCTTCCGGCGCGTCCAGCAGTGAACTCGGTTCGGATCTCGACGCCGCGCTGCGGCGGCTCGGTCTGGCGCACGGTTCCCGGACGGCCCGCGGTCGCGGTGCCGGCCACCACGGCGTTGCCAGCGTCAGTGGCGTGAGTGACGCGAGCGGCGTCAATGAGGACAACGGACCAGCGGTGTGAACGAGAGCCAGACAGCCTCCACGAGCGGACGGCCGGCGGGTGAGTCCCGGCCGGGACCAGTGGCATGGCTGTTGCTCCAGCCGATCCGGTTCTACCGCAAGGTGATCTCCCCCTTCCTGCCACCGAACTGCCGGTTCTACCCGAGCTGCAGTACCTACGCGGTGGAGGCGCTGACCAGACACGGCGCGGCTAGAGGCAGCTACCTCGCCGTGCGACGGCTGCTGCGTTGCGGACCATGGACGATGCCCGGCCGCGACCCGGTACCGGAGAAGTTCACCTGGCGCCATCACAGACCTGACACATCGATCGAGGAGTAGTTCCGTGTCGCTCGACTTCATCTACTACCCGGTGTCGTTCATCTTGTGGTGTTGGCACAAGGTGTTCGGGTTCGTCTTCGGCGAAGCCGCCGCGATCTCATGGATTCTCGGCATCATCTTCCTGACCTTCACCGTCCGCGGCATCATGTTCAAGCCGTTCGTGAACCAGGTCCGGTCGATGAAGAAGATGCAGGAGTTCGCACCGGAGGTCAAGAAACTCCAGAAGAAGTACGCGAACGACAAGCAGCGCCAGGCGCAGGAGATGCAGAAGCTCCAGAAGGAGCACGGGGTCAACCCGCTCGGCAGCTGCTTGCCGATGCTGCTGCAGATCCCGGTGTTCATCGGCCTGAACCACGTGCTGCGGATGTTCACCAACCTGCCGCTGGACCAGAAGACGGAGAACTACTTCTTCGACAAGGCCGGCGTCGAGTCGTACGTGAACGCCAAGCTGTTCGGCGTCAACCTCGGTGAAGCGATTAACAACGCGACCGTGGTCGGCGGCCAGGGCAGCGGCTGGCACTGGAACGTGGCCCCGGTCGCTATCCCGCTGATGATCGTGGCGAGCATCGCGACGCACCTCACCGCGCGGCACTCGGTGGCACGGCAGAACCCGGAGTCGGCCACCCCGCAGACCGCGATGATGAACAAGCTGACCATGTACATCTTCCCGCTTGGCGTGCTCGTCTTCGGTGCCCTCTTCCCGCTCGGACTGCTGTTCTACTGGCTGGCGAACAACGGCTGGACCCTGATGCAGCAGCGGCTGGTCTACACCAAGATCGACAAGGAAGAAGAGACGAAGAAGGCCGAGGCGATCGAGAAGCGCACCGCGCTCGGCCCGAAGCCGGGACAGAAGCCTCAGGTCGGGCAGAAGCCGGCCAACCCCAAGCGGAACACCAAGGCGGGCTCCCCGCACAGCTTCGCCCAGCAGCCGAAGCGGCCGGCCCAGAACGGCTCGTCGAACGGCGCCAAGCCGGGCACACCGAAGAAGAACACCCCGGCCAAGCCCGCGGACAGCACCGCGAAGGACGCCACCAAGAACTCGGAGCAGCAGGGCTCGAGCGGCAAGGGCGCGCGTACATCCGGCGCCAGCAGCGACTCAACGAAGAAGCCGGGCCGGAAGCGTCGCTGAGGCGAGCAGGTCGGGAGAGGAGACATGAGCATGTCGGAGACTGTCGAAGCGGTCGACGCCGAGCAGGACGAGACGACGGCAGGCGAGGCCGGCACAGCCACCGCCGAGGTGACCGCGGAAGGTGCGGAGAACACGGAGGACACAGGGGGCACCGAGGAGGCCGAGGGTGGCAAGCGTTCGGCCGGGGTCGGCGAGGACGTTCTCGTTCAGGAGGGCGACATCGCCGGTGACTACCTGGAGCGGTTGCTGGACCTTCTGGACTACGACGGGGACATCGACCTCGATGTCGAGGCCGGCCGCGCGATCGTCAGCATCGACGGCGGTGAGGATCTGGAGAAGCTCGTCGGCGCGAGGGGCAACGTGCTCGAGGCGCTGCAGGAGCTGACCCGGCTGGCGGTGCAGCAGGAGACCGGTTCGCGCAGCAGGCTGATGCTGGACATCGCGGGCTGGCGGGCGGACCGTCGCGCGGAGCTTCGCGAGCTCGGCAAGTCGACGGCGGAGACGGTGATCTCCACCGGCGAGCGAGTTCGGCTGCAGCCGATGAGCCCGTTCGAGCGGAAGGTCGTGCACGACGCGGTCGCCGCGGTGGACGGGGTTCGCAGCGAGAGCGAGGGCGAAGACCCCAAGCGGCGCGTGGTGGTCTTCCCGGACGCGTAGCGCAAGCACTCCCCTGAAGCGGCCCGCCGGATTCGGCGGGCCGCTTTTTTGTGCCTGCCTCCCCCGCGCTCGAACTACACCGCTGTCGTTTCACGTGAAACGCGCGCCGGCTCGTAGTGGACTTGTGCACAGTTG
Organism: Amycolatopsis nigrescens CSC17Ta-90; assembly: GCF_000384315.1. Lineage (GTDB taxonomy): Bacteria > Actinomycetota > Actinomycetes > Mycobacteriales > Pseudonocardiaceae > Amycolatopsis > Amycolatopsis nigrescens. The sequence continues at coordinate 3,482,742 of NZ_ARVW01000001.1, forward strand.
CGGTCTGTCGCGCGGCTTTGGCGGAGTCGTCGGGGACAATCGGAGCGCGCGGCCTCGCGCCCGAGGCTTCGCGTTTCACGTGAAACGAGTTTGTAGGGAGCTGTGAGTGGAGGACGTCGAGGGCTCGGTGCCGGTACCCGAGGTGGCCGGCCGAGTGTTCGGGGATGGGCTGGAACTGGCTACTCGGTTCGCCGCACTCCTTGAACGGCACGGCGTCGAGCGTGGACTGATCGGTCCGCGCGAGGTGGACCGGCTCTGGGATCGACACCTGCTGAACTCGGCCGTGATCGGCGAGCGGATCCCGCACGGCGCCCGGGTGGTGGACATCGGCTCCGGTGCCGGACTGCCGGGCGTACCGCTGGCGATTGCCCGACCCGATCTCGATATCGTTCTGGTGGAGCCGATGGCGCGCCGGGCGGAATGGCTGTCCGAGGTGCTGTCCGCGCTCGACTTGCCGGCGACAGTGGTACGCGGTCGCGCCGAGGAAAGAGCGGTGCGAGATGATGTCGCTGGCGCGGATGTGGTGACCGCGCGAGCCGTGGCCCCACTGGCCAAGCTCGCCGGTTGGTGCCTGCCGCTCGCCCGGGTAGGGGGCATGATGCTCGCGCTCAAAGGCTCCAGCGCGCGGGACGAGGTGGCCCGGGACGCGGCAGCGGTCGCCAAGGAGGGCGGCTCGACTCCGGTCGTGTCCGAATGCGGAACCGGCTTGCTGACCACCCCGACCACCGTGGTGATCGTGGAGCGAGTCAAGCCGGCCAAGGCATCGCGTCGCCGGCGGAACTCCGGGTCCGTCAAGCCGAGCCGTGCCGGGTGACAACTGGATGAGAACAGCTGCGAATGATGGCCGATCAGTATGGAGCGACGAATGTTCCACGTGAAACGGCGCGATCTGAGCGCCCCCGAAGCATCGACCACGGGAAGGTGGCTTGACCGGTGACTCCACCTGCGTCAGACCCCAACACCAGCCACGGACTGGGCTGGACGCCGATAGAAGAAGAGGCGCAGCGCGCGGCGCGAGTGCTGCACCCGGAGGAGCACACGCTGCCGCGCCCGGACCGGCGCCGCGTGCTCACCGTCGCGAACCAGAAGGGCGGCGTCGGCAAGACCACCAGCGCGGTCAACCTGGCCGCCGCACTCGCGGTGCACGGACTCAAGACCTTGGTGATCGACCTGGACCCGCAGGGCAACGCGAGCACCGCGTTGAACATAGAACACCGCTCGGGCACCCCGTCCATCTACGAGGTGCTGCTGGGCGAGGTCTCCCTCGCGGACGCGGCCGCGGTCAGCGAGCAGTCCCCCAACCTCTACTGCGTGCCGGCGACCATAGATCTCGCCGGTGCGGAGATCGAGCTGGTCTCGATGACCTCCCGTGAGGCGCGGCTGAAGGAGGCGCTGTCCGCCGAAGCCATCGACGAGATCGGGGTCGACTACGTCTTCATCGACTGCCCGCCCTCGCTTGGCCTGCTCACGGTGAACGCGATGGTCGCGGCCCAGGAGGTGCTGATCCCGATCCAGTGCGAGTACTACGCGCTGGAGGGGCTCGGGCAGCTGCTCAGCAACATCGAGCTCGTCCAGAAGCACCTGAACCGCGAGCTGTCCGTCTCCACCATCCTGCTCACCATGTACGACGGCCGGACCAAGCTGGCCGACCAGGTGACTCAGGAGGTGCGCAACCACTTCGGTGAGGTGGTGCTGAAGACCGTGATCCCGCGCAGCGTGAAGGTCTCCGAGGCGCCGGGTTACGGTCAGACTGTGCTCGCGTACGACCCCGGCTCCCGGGGCGCGATGAGCTACATGGACGCCGCGCGTGAGGTGGCGGAGCGCGGCAGCACCGCAAACGGGAGGGGCGGCAACTGATGACCGAGCGACGAGGGGGGCTTGGCCGGGGGCTGGCCGCGCTGATTCCGACTGGGCCGGTCGGCCAGCCGGAAGGGGCCGCGGCTCCCGCCCAGGCGAAGATCGAGCCCGTCGACGGCGGGAGCGAGCAGGGCCGGGCCGGCGCGAACGGCTCGGCACCGACGCACGAAGGCGAGGTGGCCGGAGCCGTCTACCGCGAGGTTCCGGTCTCCTCGATCAAGCCCAACCCCAAGCAGCCGCGTCAGGTCTTCGACGAAGAGGCGCTGGCCGAGCTCGAGCACTCGATCCGCGAGTTCGGGCTGATGCAGCCGATCGTGGTCCGCGAGCTCGGTGGCGACGAGTACGAGCTCGTCATGGGCGAGCGACGCCTCCGGGCGTCCCAGCTGGCCGAGCTGGAGAACATCCCCGCCATCGTCCGGCAGACCGCGGATGAGGCGATGCTGCGGGACGCGCTGCTGGAGAACATCCACCGCGTCCAGCTCAATCCGCTCGAAGAGGCGTCGGCCTATCAGCAGCTGCTGGACGAGTTCGAGGTGACGCACGAGGAGCTGGCCGGCCGGATCGGCCGCAGCCGGCCGGTCATCACCAACACCATCCGGCTGCTGAAGCTGCCGCTTCCCGTGCAACGGCGGGTCGCCGCCGGGGTGCTCTCCGCCGGGCACGCCAGGGCGCTGCTGTCCCTGGAGGACGCCGGTGCGCAGGAGGAGCTCGCCGCCCGGATCGTGGCGGAGGGCTTGTCCGTGCGGGCCACCGAAGAGGCGGTCACGCTCAAGAAGAGCGAGGCGCCGGCCAAGCCGAAGCAGCAGCCGCGCAAGCCGATGCAGGCGCCGGGGCTGCAGGAGCTCGCGACCCGGCTCTCGGACAGCTTCGACACCCGGGTGAAGGTCGACCTCGGCCGCCGGAAGGGCCGGATCGTGGTCGAGTTTGGTTCGGTGGACGACCTCGAGCGGATCGTCGCCTTGATGGACCCGAATAGTACAAAACAGACACGTGAAACCGATGAAGGATGACCCCAGGGTGTTTCGTCACGGTGATGATTGCCCTGGGTCTACCTGAAACTACAGATTGCGACCGGCTGGCGAGGTTCGCGAGCCGGTCGCGGCTACTCCGCCCGCTTGATCGCTTTGTCGACCAGATCGGCGAAAACGGCACCGAGTGAGGCGCCGGACGCTTCGACGGCCATCGGCACGGTCGAGGTTTCGGTCAGCCCGGGCGAGAGGCCCACTTCGAGGAACTGCACGGTGCCGTCCGGGCTGACCATCGCGTCGGTACGCGAAATGTCGCGGAGGCCGAGTTCCCGATGCGCCGCCACCGCCAGCTCGCCCACCGCCTTGGCGAGCTCGTCGGACAGCCGGGCCGGCGTGAAGAAATCAGTGAGTCCCGCCGTGTAGCGCGCGGTGTAGTCGTAGATCCCGCTTTCCGGCACGATCTCCACCGCGGGCAGTGCCTCCGCGGCGCCGTCCCGCTCCACCACGGCCACGGCAACTTCCACACCATCGACGAAGCGCTCGGCGAGCACGGTGTCGCCGTAGGCGAAACAGTTGACCATCGCGGCCGGCAGTTCCGCCGCGTCCCGCACCACCTGCATGCCCAGTGCCGAGCCACCCTGGTCCGGCTTGAGGATCAGCGGCAGGCCGAGTCGTTCGACCATCGCGTCCAGCACGCCCTGCGCGCCGAGCTCGCGGAAGGTGCTGTGCGGGAGCACCACCCAGTCCGGGGTGGCGAATCCGGCCTTTTCCAGCACGGCTTTCGCGGTCGGCTTGTCCCACGCGCGCCGGCATCCCTGCGAGCTGGTGCCGACGAACGGCACGCCCAGCATCTCCAGCACGGTCTGCACCGAACCGTTCTCCCCCTCGCCGCCGTGCAGCGCGACGATCGCCGCGTCCGGGCTGCCCGACCGCAGCCGTTCCAGCAGCCCCGCGTCGGTGTCCCATTCCTCGACGGCGAGCCCTTCCTCCCGCAGCGCGGCGGAGAGCCGGCGGCCGGAGCGCAGTGAGATGTCGCGCTCGTGCGAAAGGCCACCCGCGAGAACGGCCACGGTGCGTTCGGCCACGGCAAAACTCCTTAAATGTCTACAGTGGACTCGTGCGGCCACCGCAGGTCGATCGGAACGCCCGGGTTCAGGCGGTGTCGGGCGAGGGCGACTGCGGTCCCGAGATCGGCCGCGGGCTCACGCTACCGAAGGTGCGGACGAGGTCCATTTCGGACTCCAGCACCCCGGCCAACCGTCGCACGCCTTCCTTGATCCGCTCCGGGGTCGGGTAGCAGTACGACAGGCGCATCTGCCTGCTGCCGAAACCGTCCGCGTAGAACCCGGTGCCGGACGCGTACGCCACCCGCGCGGTGACCGCCCTCGGCAGCATCGCCTTGGTGTCCACTCCTGGCGGCACGGTCACCCAGACGTAGAAGCCGCCGTCCGGATGGGTCCAGCTGCAACCGGCCGGCATGTGCTGTTCCAGCGCGGAGATGATCGCGTCGCGGCGTTCGCGGTAGTTCTCCTGGAAGGTCTTGATCTGGCCCTTCCAGTCGTGCGTGGCGAGATAGCGCGACACGATCAGCTGGTTCAGCGTCGGCGGGCACAGGGTCGCGGATTCGGCGGCCAGCACGAGCTTTTCCCGCACCGCGTGCGGCGCCAGCACCCAGCCGACCCGGAGGCCGGAGGCGAAGGTCTTCGAGAACGAGCCGAGGTAGACCACGTTGTCGGGATCGGTGGAGCGCAGTGCCGGGTAGGTCTGGCCGTTGAAACCGAGCAACCCGTACGGGTTGTCCTCCACCACGAGCACGCCGTGCTGCCGGCAGATCTCCAGGATCTCGGCTCGCCTGGCCACGGCCAGTGTCACGCCGGCGGGGTTGTGGAAGTTCGGAATCGTGTACAGGAACTTGACCCGCTTACCGGCTTTCTCGGTCTGCGCGAGCGCCTCTCGCAGGGCGGCGGGCACCAGCCCGTCGTCGTCCATGGTCACGTGCACGACTTGGGCCTGGTACGCGGTGAACGAGCCGAGTGCGCCCACGTACGACGGGCCTTCCGCCAGCACCACGTCGCCGGGATCGCAGAACAGCCGGGTGACCATGTCCAGGCCCATCTGCGAGCCGACCGTGACCACCACGTCGTCCGGGTGCGCGGAGATGCCTTCCAGCGCCATGATTTCGCAGATCTGCTCGCGCAGCGCCGGTACGCCGTGCGCCGAGCCGTACTGCAGCGCGACCAGCCCGTCCTCGGCGATGATCTCGGCGACCTGGCCGGAGAGGGTGTCCAGCGGCAGTGCGGCGAGGTTCGGCATACCGCCTGCCAGCGACACCACTTCCGGCCTGCTCGCCACGGCGAAAAGCGCCCTGATCTCCGACGCGGTCATCCCCGCGGTGCGCGCGGCATACCGGTCGAGGTGCCGGTCCAGGTTGTGGTGGCCGGAGCCGGCTGGCTGTTTTTCGGGCGGTCCGGAAGCAGTCATCAGGCACTTCGCAAGAGTTCGGCGGTAGTCGTTTACCGGCGGGTAGTTCCGTCGAGTGTAACCACCCGCTCTTGTGACGAGCCCGGCCTTCCGGTGCTCATCACATCGGCCTATCCTCGAACTTGGCCTGTCGCGGTCGGTCATGCCCTCGGGCGGGCTCGTCTCCGCGAACTACACGGTCGCCGTAAGCACAGTTCCGGGAGGTCGGGTGTCGCGACGCGTCGTAGGCGTCACGCTGGACAACCTGGAGCAGTTGCCGATCAAGTGCCGCCGATGTGTGTACTGGGAGCTTGCGCCGCATCTGAAGGCGCAGGCCGAGGAGTTCGGCGAGACCGAGGTGGAGAAGGAAGCCTGGGTGTCCAGCGTGCTGCTGGAATGGGGCTCCTGCGGGCGGATCGTCTACAGCGACGACCTGCCGGTCGGCTTCGTGTTCTACGCACCGCCGAACGCGGTGCCGAGGTCGAACGCCTTCCCGACGTCACCGCCGGGCCCGGACGCGGTGCTGCTGACCGGTTTCCAGGTACTCCCCGAGTTCCGCGGCGGCGGGCTCGGTCGGATGCTGGTGCAGGCGGTCGCCAAGGACCTCACGAAACGCGGCGTGCGCGCGATCGAGGCGTTCGGCGACGCCCAGCCGCCCGATCCCGATGTCGAGACCGGCCCGGCCGAGCACAGCTGCGTGGTGCCGTCCGCCTTCCTGCAGAGCGTCGGCTTCAAGACCGTCCGGCCGCACCCGCGGTGGCCCAGGTTGCGCCTGGAGCTGCGTTCGGCGATCAGCTGGAAGGAAGACGTGGAGGCCGCGCTCGAACGGCTCCTTGGCACGGTGAGCATCAGCACCGCCGAGCCCAGCGCCGCCCGCGCCTGACCCGTCCGGCCGCGCAGACTACTCCGATCCCCAGGTTGTCCTCTGGCGGAGGGCAGGGTTATCCACAAAATGTGGATGCATCCACGAGTTGTCCACAGATCGCCGAGTGACCTGTGCACGGGCCCTGGGCTCGATAAGCTGGGCTCGGGGTCGCCCCCCGGGACGGGTGGGGGCTGCGCTGGGGGCGCAAAAGTGCGTTTTGCCTGGTGAGGCCGTTGCGGGGGCGGGTTATTCGGCCTTGGCCAGTTCGTGGGCCAGTACGTCGGCGAAGGTGAAGGTGCCGGTGGGCTGGTCGCCCTCACCGAGCAGGTAGAGCCGCTTCACGGCGATCAGGATGCCTTCGGCGACCACGTCCCGGAACGCGGGCTCGGAGAGCCGGTGCCGGTCCGCGGGGTTGGTCAGGTAGCCGATCTCGATGCGCACCGCGGGGCAGCGGGTGCGGGTGAAGATCTCCCAGGTCTTGTAGTGCGTGCGGCAGTCCTGCAGGCCGGTGCGGGCGGCCAGCTCGCGTTGGATGAAGCCGGCCAGCAGCTCACCGACGGTCGAGGTGGTGCCGTTGCCGGTGCCGAAGTGGAAGCTCGCCACGCCCTGCGCCTTGGGCGACGCGTTCTGGTCGCTGTGCAGCGAAAGGAACAGGTCCGCGCCGGCGTCGTTGGCGAACTGGGCGCGTTCCACCTCGCTCGGGCTGTGGTCCTGGCCGCGCGAGATCAGCGCCTCCATGCCGGTGGCCTTCATCCGGCCTTCGAGGCGGCGAGCCAGGTCCCAGGCGATGTCGGCTTCGCGCAGGTCGCCGACGACCGCGCCGGCGTCCGTACCGCCGTGCCCTGGGTCGATCACGATCCGCTTGCCGCGCAGCCGTGGCCCGGCCCGGCGCACCTGCTCCTGCTCACGCAGGAAGACCGGGCGGCCGCCGCGAGCCCGCGGCGAGAGCTGGCGCAGCGCGCGAACCGTGGCGGCGCCGCAGATCCCATCCACGACCAGGCCGTAGTCCCGCTGGAAGTTCCGCAGCGCGTGTTCGGTCTGCGCGCCGAACGCGCCGTCCGGGCGGCCCGCGTTGTAGCCGAGCTCGGTCAGCCGCTCCTGCAGCGCGAACACGTCGTCGCCGTGCACCGGCGACGAGATCAGGTAAGCCAGCGGACGGCTGCCGAGGTGGAAGCTGGCGCCCCGCAACGCCTGATAGGTGGCCGGCCCCACCACGCCGTCGGTGATCAGGCCGCGCCGCTGCTGAAAGCCGCGAACCGCCTGTTCGACCGTCGCGTCGAAGGAGCCATACCCGTCCGTGCGGAGCAGGCCCAATGCCGTGAGCATCGACCTGATCTCGGCGACGTCCGGTCCGGCGTCACCGCGGCGGAGTACCCGCATGCACTCCTCGCTCTTCTTTGGGCACCGAGGCGCTCGATGCGGTGCGGAACTTGGTTTCTGGGGGCTGCCCAGCGTCTCTATTGTGCCCTGCGAACTCTCGGTGAGCGCGCAGGGCCGGTCAGTGCGTCTGTGCTCGTCAGACCAGGTGGCCTGTCCACCAGAAGTGACGCCCCTGGTGGCGTCGCGTGACGTGATCGGCCTAGCGCAAAACAAAAACCCGGAGGGCGCGTAGGTACACGCGCGACCCCCGGGTCCTCGTTGCCGGAACCGAGCTCAAACGAGACTCAGAGCACGTCCGAAAGATCCGACAGCAGGGCGGCCTTCGGCTTCGCCCCGACGATCTGCTTCACCGGCTTGCCGCCCTGGAACAGGATCAGCGTCGGCACCGACATCACCTGGTAGTCCCGCGCAGTGTGCGGGTTCTCGTCGATGTCCAGCTTCGCGATGGTCAGCTTTTCCTTGTGCTCCGAGGCGATCTCCTCGAGCACCGGGGCGACCATCTTGCACGGCCCGCACCAGGTGGCCCAGAAGTCCACGAGTACCGGCTTGTCGCTGGTCAGCACGTCGTCGGTGAAGCTCTTGTCGGTCACCTTGACGGTGTCGGTCATCTTCTCTCCTCTATCGGGTCGAGCTCGGAAGCCTGATCGGGTTACTTGGCCGACGCGGCGTAGCCGCCGCCGACCAGCTCCGGCGCCTCGTGCGCCTGCTCGGTGACCGCGTGCTCGGCCAGCCAGCGTTCCGCGTCGATCGCCGCGGTGCAGCCGGAACCGGCCGCCGTGATCGCCTGCCGGTAGGTGTGGTCCACCAGGTCACCGGCCGCGAACACGCCGTCCAGGTTGGTGTACGAGCTGGGTGCCTTGGCCCGCACGTAGCCGGCCTCGTCGATGTCCACCTGGCCGCGGACCAGCCCGCTGCGCGGGTCGTGCCCGATCGCCACGAAGAAGCCGGTGACGTCCAGGGTCGACTCCTCACCGGTCACCGTGTCCCGCAGCTTCAGGCCCTGCACCTTGCCGTCGCCGAGCACCTCGGTGATCTGCGAGTTGAGCTGCCAGCGGATCTTCTCGTTCGCCCGCGCCCGCTCCAGCATGATCTTGGAGGCGCGGAACTCCTCGCGCCGGTGCACGATCGTCACCGACCGCGCGAACTTGGTCAGGAAGGTCGCCTCCTCCATCGCGGAGTCGCCGCCACCGGCGACCACGATGTCGTGGTCGCGGAAGAAGAAGCCGTCGCAGGTCGCGCAGGAGGACACGCCGCGGCCGAGCAGTTCCTGCTCACCGGGCACGTTCAGATAGCGGGCAGCCGCGCCCATCGCCAGGATCACCGCGCGAGCCGCGTACCGCTTGCCGTTCGCCGTCACGTACTTGACGTCGCCGGTGAGCTCGAGCTCCTCCACGTCCTCCGCCCGCAGCTCGGCGCCGAACCGCTCCGCCTGGGTGCGCATCTGCTCCATCAGGTCGGGGCCCTGGATGCCGTCGCGGAAGCCGGGGTAGTTCTCGACCTCCGTGGTGGTCATCAGCGCGCCACCGAACTGGGAGCCCTCGAACACCAGTGGTTCGAGCTGCGCCCGCGCGGCGTAAACGGCCGCCGTGTATCCGGCCGGACCCGATCCGACGATGATCAGGTTCCGAACGTCTTCTGCAGCCACCCGTGACCTCCGCTCGTAGTGCCCGTGTACCAGGCTCAACACGATCGTAGGTGCCGGTGTTCCCGAGCATGCGGCCCGCCACATCCAGGCGCGGCGGGCCCCTCGGCGACCGGTAAGGGCTAGCCGACGAACTTGTCGAAGATCGGGCCTTCGCCGCCGGGGCCGCAGGTCGCCGGGAAGGCGACCAGCCGGAACTGCGCCAGCTTGCCGGTGGTCAGCACCACCAGCACCGCGGACTTGCCGTCCACCGTCACCGGCCGGAAACCGACCGGCTTGACCGAGGCGTCGAAACCGTTCGCGGTCAGACAGGAGTCCAGTCGCTCCTGGCTGCCGAGCGGGCCGAAGTCGCGCACCCCGTTCGCCTGAGCCGGGGAGGCGTTCGAGCCGTCGCCCTGCAGGGCGAGCGGGGCCTCCCCGTCGCCGGGCGGTGGCTGGGCCACGTTCGGCGTGCCGGGGGTGTTTCCGCTGGGCACCACGATGGCGATCGCGGCCACCGCGGCCGCGGCGACGGCCACGATCCCGGTGGCCCAGCCGACCCGCTTCTTACGTCGCTGCCGGGCCGCGTCCAGGCTCACCACCGGGGCGGGCTCGGACTGGCGTGGCGCGGGGACCGCGAAGTGCTGACGGGCCTCTTCCGCGAGCGCGGCGTCCAGCCTGGCCGCGAACTCGGCCGGCATCGGTTCGACGGGCGCGGAGCCAAGTCCGGCCAGGTCCGAGCTGGTGGCCTCCAGGGCCGCGATGATCTCCCGAGCCTCCGGATCCGCCTCGACCCGCGGCCACAACTCGGCCGCGGTGTGCTCGTCGAGCACACCGGCCTGCAGGTCGGCGAGCAGATCGACGGACCACGGCGGGCCCACGACACCGCCCGTTCCCCGGCTCTCGTCCGTCATCGTCCCTCCCCTTGATGCTGCGTTCGCGGCATCCGCTGCGCTTGGCCGGTCCGTGACGGCTGGTCCTGGCCTCGTTTGCTTTCGTGAGTTGGGACGTTCGCTTCTGCATCGGGGTTCCGCAGATGTCCTAGAACCTTGGCGAGCTTGGCTCGACCCCGCGCACACCGGCTCTTCACGGTGCCCTCCGCGATGCCGAGCATGGTGGCCGTTTCGGCCACCGAATAGCCCTCGACGTCGACCAGCACGATCGGCGCGCGCTGATCCTCGGGCAGCTCGTCCAGCGCCGCCTTGATGACCAGCCGGGTCTCCCGGTCGGCCATCGAGTCACGGGGGGTGGACGGCTCGTTGTGCCCGGTCTCGGGCAGCGGCACGGTCGGCCTCGCCTGCCGACGGCGTACCCGGTCCAGGCAGGCGTTCACCACGATCCGGTGCAACCAGGTGGTCACCTGCGACTCGGCGCGGAACTTGCCGGCCGCGCGGAACGCGGAGATGAACGCGTCCTGCAGTGCGTCGGCGGCCTCCTCCGGGTCGCGCACCGTGCGCAACGCGACCGCCCACATCCGGTCGCGATGCCGCCTGACCAGTTCACTGAACGCGTGTGGGTCACCGGCGGCATGTGCCGCGATGAGATCGGCGTCCGTAGGAGCGGCTGCGGTCACCCGTAAGAGATTAGCCCCCACCGCCCGGCTGTCATTTGGCAGGCAGGAAGCCGAGCTCGCCGATCTCGGAAAGCAGCTTGCCGTCCTGGCCGGCCAGCTGGGTGACCCACACGATGACGAACTTGCCCTGCTGCGGCTGGTCCAGTTTCAGCACGGTCTCGCCGTCGCCGAGATCGGCCGAACCGACCGTGCGGGTGTCGCTCAGCTTCGCGTTCTTGCTGTCCGCGATCCTGATCTCCACCTTGGTGCCAGGCGACTTCGAGTCGATCTTCACCTGGGACAGGTTGATCGGCTGGTCGAACTCGGCGACCAGGCCGACACCGGGCTTCACCTTGGGGAACTGCTGCTTGTACTGCTCGGTGCGCCAGACCGTGCCGGGATTGTCGTCGGTCGCGTTCTTCGCGCGGGCCGGGTTGTCCCCGTCGCCTTCCGGGTTGTAGACGCTGACCGACGCCGGCTTGACCGGCGGGCCCGTCTCACCCGCGGCGGGCGGGGGCGCCGGGTTCTGGGAGGAGGCCGGCGGCTGGGCCGGCGCGGTCGTCGAGGGCTGGGCCACGTTGATCGGCGGCCCGCCCGCGTCCGGGTCGGTCTGGAAGAAGCTGATGGCCAGCATGCCGAGCCAGGCCAGGATGCCCACCGCGGCGACCACCAGCACGGTGACGCCCAGTGCCAGCTTGCGCCGGCGCGCGGCGTCCTTGACCGGCTTCTTGGTGATCCACACGCCGCCGTCGGCGTCCGTGCCGGACTCTTCGGCGGGCACCTGCTTGATCAGCTGGGTGCGTTCCTCGGCCTCGGCGGCCAGGTCCAGTGCGCGCAGGATGGCCGCGCTGGTCCGGATCCCGCCGTGCCCGCCGTCTTCGATGGTGCGCACGGCGAGCGAGGACAGCTCTGGCGGCACCCTCGGCTGCAGCGAACGGGGCGGCACGATCCGGCCGTTCGGCGCGTGCGGTGCGGACGGGATCGCCGCCGGCCCGCCAGGCAGCGCCCACCGGCCGGTGAGCAGCAGGTACAGCACGGCGCCGATGGCCTTGACGTCGTCGCGCAGGGTGGCGTCCGGCAGCGGGCCGGGGAAGGCCAGCCGCAGCGCGCCGTCCGGGGTGACCCGCAGCCGCTGCGGATGGTCGAGGCCGAGCACCAGCCCGGACTGGTGCGCGCGTTCCACCGCTTCGGCCAGCGCCTGCACCATCCTGGCCGCGGTGCCGGGCGCCACCGGCTGCTCGGCCACCAGGTCGATCAGGTCGGTGCCCTTGGTCCATTCGGCGACCACCACCCCGAGCAGGCCCTCGCCGGAGGTGATGCCGGTGCCGAGGCTGAGCACGTCGAGCACCCTGGCCACGCCGTCGTGCCCGAACTTCGCCGCGTGCGCGGCGCGTTCCAGGGTCCGGCGGGCCAGCCGGGCCGACTCGGCGTCCGCCGGGTCGCCGACCAGCAGGGTCAGCGCGACATCGCGGCGCAGCTGCCCGTCGCGGGCGCGCCACAGATGGGCACCCGCGCGTTCGTCGATCCCGAATTGGGCAAGCAACCGGTAGCGGCCGTCGCCAACGACGCCGCCCGGTGCCAGCGAGCCTCCTCGGGCCCGAACCCCCGTCCGGGGTGCGCCGGTCTGCTCACTCCGCTTCGTATTCACCGCACTCTCCCACGCATCTCAACCGAGGGTACGGGAACACATCGCGTGCACGAGGGTTATCCGTGCGTAAAACGTTATCCGCGCTTAATCAACCGGGTGAATCTTCTGGTCACACCGTCCAGCTCCGGGATCTTCAGCGCGATCAGCACGCCGAACGAGACGACCATGCCGACCACGCCCTGCAGGATCAACTCTATCCAGGCCTGCAAAGACGGGCCGAGGAAGTCCGGCACCAGCATGCCGACCAGTACCGCGGCGGCGGCGCCGAGGCCGCTGGCCACCACGGTGAACAGGATCACCCCGATCACCCGTTTGCTGCGCAGGTTGCCCAGCTTGACCCAGAGCCAGACCTGGCCCATCACCGCGCCGACCACGAAGCTCAGCGAGTTCACCATCATCACGCCGAGCACCAGGTCGCGCGGGCTGAGCAGACCGGATGCCAGCAGCAGCAGCGGGATCTTGACCCCGGTCATCACCACCATGATCAGGGTCGGCGTGCGGGAGTCCTTCATCGCGTAGAACACCCGCATCTGCAGCATGACCAGCGCGTACGGCAGCAGCCCGAAGGCCGACACGGCCAGCGCCTGGCCGAGCCGCTCGGCGTTCGCCACCGCCTGGTCGTCGCCGCGCAGCGCGAACAGCGCCACCCCGATCGAGGTACCGGCCACCACCATCACCGCGGACACCGGCAGCAGCGTCAGCGTGCTCAGCCGGGAGCCGTAGGACAGGTCGCCGATCAGCTTCTTGGTGTCCCCGTCCGCCGCCGCACGGCTCATCCTCGGCATGATCGCGGTCAGCAGCGACACCCCGATCACGCCGTAGGGCAGCTGGAAGAGCAGCCAGGCGTTGGAGTAGGTGCTGACGCTGCCCTGGGTGCCGAGGGTGAGCACCCTGGTGGTGACGCTGACCCCGATCTGGCTGACCGCCACGTAGGCGAAGATCCACAGCGCCAGCCCGCCGAACTCCTTGAGCCGCGAGTCGATGCCCCAGCGCCACTTGAACTTGAAGCCGGACCTGCGCAGCGCCGGCAGCAGGTAGGCCGCCTGCACGACCATCGCGGTGAGCACGCCGAGCCCGAGCACCAGCAGCTTCGGGTCGCTCATGTTCAGCGGGTTGAGGGTCGGGTCGCCGGGCACCAGCGCGTATAGCCCGATGGTCGCGAAGATGACCAGGTTGTTGACCACCGGGGCCCACTGGGCCGGGCCGAAGATCTGCTTGGCGTTCAGGATCGCGGACAGCACCGCGAACAGCCCGTAGAACAGCAGCCCCGGCAGCAGCAGGTAGGCGAAGGCGGTGGCCAGGTCCGAGTTGGCCTCGCTGCCCTCCTCCACCAGCAGGCTGGTGAGCAGCGGGGCGGCGATGGTGGACAGCACCGCGCCCACCGCGAGCACGGTGATCGCCAGGGTGACCAGCTGCTGGGTGTAGCGCTGGCCGCCGTCCTCGTCGTCCTGCGAACGGACCAGCAGCGGGATCATCACGCTGGTCAGCACCCCGCCGAGGAGCAGCTCGTTGACCATCAGCGGCAGCGTGTTGGCGACGGTGAAGGAGTCGTAGACCACGCCGAGGGTGGCCACCACGCCCAGCATCACCTTCCAGGCGAACCCGGTGATCCGGCTGGTCAGGGTGGCGATCGCCATCCGGCCGCTGGCCTTGGCCAGCGACGGCGCCGCCTTGTCGGTGACCTTGGGCTGGATGCCGGTGGCGTCCGGCAGGCTGTCGCCGACCGGCTCGGCCGCCTGCGGTACGTCCACGAACCGCGGCAGCATCCGGGTGGCGAACTCGTCGTACGGCCGCAGCATGGCCATGTCCTGGTCGGCCGTCGGCCAGCGCACGCCCGGCGGCACCCAGCGGTCGCGCGGGATGAGCATGGTGGCGTCCTCGCGCGGCGGCGGCTGTGGAGGGTGTGGAGGCTGGGCGCGCTCCTGCTCCTGGCGCCACGGCCGGACCGGCGGCGGCTGGCGTCGCGGCGGGGGCTGCTGCGGTGGTTGCTGGGCCGGCGGTGCCGGGGTGTCCGAGGGCCTGGCCGGGCGGAACCGCCGGGTCGGCTGGTCCGCGATCGGCAGCGGCGGCTGCGGCGGGTTGTTCGGCGGCGGCGGAGGCGGCTGCTGGGCACGCCGGCGCGGCGGCGGGGGCCGTCCGTCGGGCGGCGGCACGCGCCGCCGCCTGCCTTCCGGCGGCGGCTGGTCATGGCGCGGCGGGGGCGGCGGCACGCGTTCGGACTTGGGCGGCCGCGCGCGCCGGCCCGCCCGCGAGCCAGGCTCTTCGTCCAACACGTCCCCATCTTCAGCGGTCGACCAGTCCGGACCAGGGTAATCGTCGCCGGTCCGCCCGCGCGGGTTACGTCTTACTGCGTGCCCGGATGCGCCGATAGATCCGACGACCGGAGAGCAGCAGCAACGCGCCCGCCGCGGTCACCGTGATGATGATGGTGACCGTGCTGTACTCACTGGACCGCAATTCGAAGGTGGCCGGGCTGCCGAGCTGGGTGCCACCCGGTGTGGTGAGCGACACGTCCACGCTGAACCGGCCGACGCGCAGCGCCTCCACCTCCAGCGCGGCTTGTTGCGAGGTGCCGGCCGCGATGCTGTACTGCTTCGCCGGCGCAGGCTTGAGGCCGCTGTTGTTCTGCAGGGTGATCTGCACGTTCACCGTCACCGGCAGTTTGCTGGAGACGAACACCAGCAGCGGGGCGCTGCCGGAGGCACGGGAGATCGGCTGGCCCGGCGTCTCCACGGTCACCCCGCCGAGCAGGGTGTCGAGCTGGTCCCGCGCCTCGCCGGCGGACGTGGCCGCGGCGCCCGGCCTGCCGTGCCACGCGGTGGAAGTGGCCCGCAAGATGGCCGCCCGCAGCGGTTTGATCAGGTCGCCGGGATCGACCTGGGTGGTCGGATCAACGGTCATCGCGCTGCGCAGGTCGAGCGCCGAGTCGTGCACCACGGACAGCTCTTCCGGCACGTCCGATGGCACGCCGGCGGCGGTGTCCTGCGCCGAATAGCTCATCTTCGCGGTGCCGTCGACCGGCGAGACGAGCAAGCTCTGCACCGGGGTCGGCGAAATGAGCCCCCTGGTGGCGAAGTCGGACAGGGTGCCGAGGAAGCTGGTGAGCTCGCTGACCGACGCGGTCCACCGGTGCGGCGGCGCAACCAGCAGCGGTTTCGACGGCGGCTCCCCGCTCAGGCCGTGGAAGGCCAGTGCCGCCAGCCCGTTCTGGGTGGCCAGCGGCCGGTCGCTGCCCGGGGTCAGCGTGCCGGCCGCCTGCACCGGCGTCCCGGCCAGCGCGGTGGCCAGCACGCCGTCCACCGGCTGGGCCCGCAGCGTGCTGTCCTGCAAGGTGGCTGCGCTGCCGGGGGTGCCTTCCTTCAGCTTCGCCGGGTCCGCGATCAGGGTCTTGGTGCCGGTCTCGGCCAGCTCGGTGAGGGTCGCTTTGTCCAGCGGCCCGTCCGGCCAGAGCACCCCGGCCTGCGGCTGCACGCTGAGCAGCTCCAGCAGCCGCTGGCTGCCGTTGGTCGCGGCGCTGATCAGCGACCGGTCCTGGTCGTGCACCTTGGTGAGGGCGGAGAGCTCGGTGTCCGCGTACGGCAGCTGGATGACGCAGTTCCCGGCGACCACCTGGCGCAGCGTGCCGAGCCACCGCTTGGCCGCCTCGACGCCGCGGCCCTCCTGGAGGCCCTGCGGGGTGCGCACCTGGTAGCCGCGGGTCATCGCGTCCACGGTGTCCAGCAGGTCGGGGTCCACCGCGAAGCACAGCGAATCGGTCAGTGCCTGGTCGCCGGAGCGGGCCCGGACGGTGGACACCAGCGCGTCCAGCCTGCCGCCGGGGGCGAGATCGTTCGCCAGCTGGTCGTCGGAGAGCACCATCGCGCCACCGAACGGCGCGGACACCACCCGCGGCCTGGTGTCCGCGATCGGCCACAGCACGGCCACCTTGGTCGGCCGGTCCGGCTTCGACGGGGCCTCCTTGCCCGGCACGCCGAGCACCGGCAGCAGCATGCTCAGCGCGGCCAGCCTGGCCTGGTCGCCGTACTCCGGGGTGCCGTTCACGTTGACCAGCAACGGGTACACCCCGGGCCTGGTGACCTGCAGCCCGCCCGCCCCGTCGTTGACCCGGACCACGATGGTCAGCGGCGCGGACTGGCCGGGCTCCAGCGTGGCGGCCACGTCGGCGTACCTGGTCTGCGACGCGCCGGTCGGCGGGGCTTCGCCCAGCGAGGCGCGTAGCTGGCGCTCGGTGGTCTGCCGCTCGCCCAGTTCGAGCCGCGCCTTCACCCCGGTCAGCCGCCGGTCACCGATATTGGTGACCCGGCCGGAGATGCTCAGCGTGGACGACGTGGCGGTGAGCAGGCGCGGCGCCATCTCGCCGATGTCCAGGCGCAGTCTGCTCGGGCTGTCCGGGACCGGCTGCGCTTCGGCACCGCTGCCCAGCAGCGCCGAAGCGACAACGAAAAGGACAGCCAACGTAAGTGCGGCGAACCGCTTCACTCGGTGTGCTCCTCGAGGAACAGCGCCCGCGCCTTGCGCACCAGGGTGCGTTCGTCGGCGTAGGCGAGTTTGGCCTCCAGCTCGTCCAGCGGTACCCAGGCGACCTCGGTGACCTCGACATCCTCGTCGGACAGCTCGCCACCGGCGGCTTCCAGGATGAAGTGGTGCACCGTCTTGTGCACCCGGCGGCGCTCGGCGACGAACCAGTAGTCGATGGTGCCCAATGACGTGAGCACGTGCGCGGAAATTCCGGTCTCCTCCTTCACTTCGCGCACCGCAGTCTGCTCGGTCGTCTCGCCGTCCTCGATGTGGCCCTTCGGCAGCGACCAGAGCAGCTTGCCCTGGCGGTCCAGCCGGCCGATCAACACCGCGTTCGCCCGTTCGGCGTCGACCACGAGTCCGCCGGCAGAGGTCTCGTCGACGGTGGTCAGCCTTCTGCCGCGGCGGCGCCGAGACCGGCGTCCCGGCTTCGCGCCACCGGAGCGACCGGCCGATCCAGACATGCTGCGATGCTAGAGCAACTCTCCGCGCCGGTACGCTGGCTTCTCGTGTCCGTGTTGATCAGCTTGTGTAGTAAGTGCACTCCATTGATGGTTGGGTCCCTGTGAACGAACTTCTCGCGAAGCGGAACGCGGTGACCGAACTGATGCGCATCGCTCCGGTGGCGGATGAGCTCGCCGCTCTGTTCGCCAAGGCGGGTCATCGGCTGTACCTGGTTGGTGGCAGCGTGCGGGACGCGCTGCTCGGCAGGCTGTCCGCCGACCTGGACTTCACCACCGACGCGCGGCCGGACCAGGTGCTCCGGATCGTGGCCGGCTGGGCGGAGGCGATCTGGGACGTCGGCATCGCCTTCGGCACCGTCGGGGTCACCCGGGGCGGGCGGACGCTGGAGATCACCACCTTCCGCGCGGACAGCTACGACAAGGTCGGCCGCAACCCCGAGGTCACCTTCGGCGACTCCATCGAGGGCGACCTGCTGCGCCGCGACTTCACCGTGAACGCGATGGCCATCGACCTGACCGAGAAGACCTTCGTCGACCCGCACGGCGGGCTGGAGGCGATCCGGGACAGGGTGCTCGACACCCCCGCCACCCCGGCCGAGTCCTTCTCCGACGACCCGCTGCGCATGCTGCGCGCGGCCAGGTTCGTCGCGCAGCTCGGTTTCACCCCGGCGCCACGGGTGGTCGACGCGATGACCGAGATGGCAGGGCAGCTCACCCGGATCACCGCGGAACGGGTGCAGGCCGAGCTGTCCAAGCTGATCACCGGGGCCAGCCCGCGCGAGGGCATCGAGCTGATGGTGGACACCGGACTGGCCGCCGAGGTGCTGCCGGAGGTGCCGGGGATGCGGCTGGCGATCGACGAGCACCACCAGCACAAGGACGTCTACCAGCACTCGCTGACCGTGCTGGACCAGGCGATCGAGCTGGAGCGCCGGGACGACCCGGCCGCCGAGCCGGACCTGGTGCTGCGGCTGGCCGCGCTGCTGCACGACATCGGCAAACCGGCCACCCGCGAGTTCCAGCCGGGCGGCGGGGTGAGCTTCCACCACCACGAGGTGGTCGGCGCGAAGATGGCCCGCAAGCGCTTGCGGGCGTTGAAGTACAGCAAGGAGATCGTGCAGCAGGTCTCCCAGCTGGTCTTCCTGCACCTGCGGTTCCACGGCTACGGCAAGGGCGAGTGGACCGACTCGGCGGTTCGCCGGTACGTCACCGACGCGGGCGACCTGCTGCAACGGCTGCACAAGCTGGTTCGCGCCGACTGCACCACCCGCAACAAGCGCAAGGCCGCCGCGCTGCAGCGCACCTACGACGAGCTCGAGGAGCGGATCGCCAGGATCGCCGCCGAGGAGGACCTGGCCAGGGTGCGGCCGGACCTGGACGGCAACGAGATCATGCGGCTGCTCGGCCTGCCGCCGGGCCCGCAGGTGGGTCAGGCCTGGAAGTTCCTCAAGGACCTGCGGCTGGACCGCGGGCCGCTGGAGCACGACGAGGCCGTCGCGGAGCTGAAGAACTGGGCCAGAGACCAGGGCATCGAACCGCCGGTGAACTCCTGAGGCGGGACTAGGGCATTCCGGGGAACTTTCGGTGCTCCTGCCTCGGCCGCGCCACCAGATATCGGATACTTGATCACCCGTCCAGGTAGCCCGGAGAGCTGGTGGCCGAGTTTGTCCTCCGAGAAGCCTGCCGAGCCGCCGGCGCCCGAGCCCCAGCGACGCCGTGGGTTTCTCGCCGCGCTGCTCCGGCGCGGCGCCGGGGTGCTGGCCACCGCGCCGGACGCGCTGACCGACGAGGTCTCCGACCCGACCCCGATCAGCGCGCTGCGCCGGATCCGGCACATGGCGGGCCCGGTGGACGCGCGCCGGCAGGACGGACTGCTGCTGCGGGCCACTCGGTATGTCGCGCTGGTGCCGCTGGTCTACCGGATCCTGTCCGTGCCGGGGGCGCTGGCGGTGTTCCTGGCCGGCGGTAACGGTGGGGTGCTGCCGGTGTTGCTAGTCGCCGCGTTGTCGGTTGGGCTGAACGTGTTCGGCGCGGTCTGGCTGCTGCGGCGGGCGCCGTTCAGCGGGCACAACGCGGCCAGGCTGCTGGTGCTCGACGTGGTGTTCACCGT
Organism: Amycolatopsis nigrescens CSC17Ta-90; assembly: GCF_000384315.1. GTDB lineage: Bacteria > Actinomycetota > Actinomycetes > Mycobacteriales > Pseudonocardiaceae > Amycolatopsis > Amycolatopsis nigrescens. The sequence goes on from NZ_ARVW01000001.1 coordinate 3,502,185, forward strand.
GCTGGCCAACCTGGCGGTCGCGGCCACCGTGCCGGCGCCTGCCTTCGAGACGGCGATGGCGGTGCCCGGCAAGCATCTGCTCGGCGCCATCGCGCTGCTCACCCTCGCCATCGGCGTGCCGTACGGCGCGGGCCTGCTGGCGCTCGCCGTTCCGCTGCGCGGCACCGCGCTTTGGCTCAACAACGGGACTTTCAGCGGCGCGTTCACCGGGCTCGGCACCATGCTGGGGGTGCTGCTCACCGTGACCGGCGCGCTGGTGCTGATCGGCCTCGGCACCCGGCTCGCGCTGGCGTACGGGATCCGGCACGGCCGCGAGGCCGAACGCGCCCAGCAGCACCGCGCCCTGCACGACACCGTGCTGCAGACCCTGGAGGCGCTGGCGCTGCCCGGCCGCGGCAACGCCGAGCAGCAGCTCACCGAGCTGCGCCGGCTGGCGCGGGCGCAGGCGGTGGAACTCCGCGCCACCCTGGAGACGGCGGCCGAAGCCGGCACCAGGCCGCTCGGGGAGAAGCTGGCCGCGCTCGCCGCGGAGATGGCCCGTGACGGGTTGCGCGCGCAGCTGGTGATGGCCGAGCTGGACAGCGACACGCTTTCCGAGGCAAGGCAGATCGCGGTCCGCGACGCGGTGCGGGAAGCCATGCGCAACACCGTGAAGCACTCGGGCACCGACCAGGTGGTGGTGCGGGTGGCGGAGAGCGGCGGCGGGATCGCGGTGACCATCCGCGACCACGGCGCCGGGTTCACCGCGACTTCGAAGCCAGGCTTCGGCATCAGCGAGTCGATCACCGCGCGGCTGGCCGAGGTCGGCGGGACCGCGCTGGTGGAGTCCGCGCCGGGCGAAGGCACCAGGGTCACGCTCTGGGTTCCTTCTTGATCGAGTAGCTGCCAGTGTGGGTGCATGGGGACGGAAACACTGCTCGTGGAAGCACTGTCGGCACTGCGCGACGGCGATCGGGAGTCGGCCGCGCGCCAGGCGGGCCGGGCCGCCGGGCTCGGTTCGCGGCTCGGCGCCGAACTGGCCGAGCACCTGGACAGCGCGAACGGGCGGCAGGTGTACGACCAGCCCGCCGCGTTCACCACCTTCGTCCGCGGCGGCGGCAACGTCGAGCTGTACCAGCGGCTCAGCGCGGAACTGGCAAGGTGCTACGAAACACTCCGGCCGGATTCGCTGCTGGACCTCGGCTGCGGGGACGGGTTGGCCATCGCGCCCGCGCTGGAACAGGCCGGGCACGCGCCGGGGTCGGTCGAGCTGGTGGAGCCGTCGGCCGCGCTGCTCGAACAGGCACAGGCACGGCTCGGTGCCGCGGTCACCCGCAGCTCGCGGCGGACCGCGCAGGAGTTCCTGGCGACCTCGGACCAGCACTGGGACCTGACCCAGTCCACCTTCGCCCTGCAGTCGCTGACGCCGTCCGACCGGCTGGACGTGCTGCGGGCGCTGCGGGGGCGCACCGGCACCCTGCTGCTCGCCGAGTTCGACATCCCGGAGCTGACCGAAGGCAGCGCCGAGTACCTGTCCTCGCTGGTGACCAGGTACGAGCGCGGGATCGCGGAGTACGGCGAGGACGCGCGCCTGGTCGCGCAGGGCTTCCTGCTGCCGATGCTGCTCGGCCAGACCGCACCGGACGGCGGCCGGAACAACTGGGAGCAGCCGGTGCCGGCCTGGCGCGCGCAGCTCGCCGAAGCCGGATACACCGAGGTCACCGTGCACCGGTTCGCCGACTACTGGTGGTCCCCCGCGGTGCTCATCTCAGCTTCGTTCTAGGGCGCCGGTCTCCAGGTGGTGGCCGATCGGGCGGGGCAGCAGGTAGGCCACCGCGCCGCCGGGCAGCGCACCCCACGGCAGGGTGACGCCGGTGAGCACCCGCAGCGGGCGCGCCAGCCGGTACCGGGCCCGCTGCTGCTCCCGTTCCGCGGCCAGTGACGTCTCCGGGAACCGGGTCGACTCGTCGTGCACCAGGTTGCCCGCCTCGTTGCCGAACCGGAGCACGATCGCGCCGGCGGGCAGCATGACCATCCGCTTGCTGCGGTAGAAGTTCAGTGGCGGCTCGCCGCGCAGCGGCAGCACCGGCCAGTCCGGCGGCTGCTCGGCGGCCTCGGTCTCGCTCCCGTTGGTCGCCCGTCCCGGGTAGAGCAGCAGGGTGCCGAGCAGGAACCTGGCCGCCTCTTCGACATGCGCGAAATCGGCCTGCTCGGCGCCGTCCGGGCCGGACACGGCCCAGCTGTGCTCGGTCCGCCGCAGCGACCAGACGCCATCGGCCTCCTCACCGATCCGGTAGGCGGACATCGGCACGCCGTACTCGGTCAGCCGGCGCTGAAGCACGGTCAGCACCTCCGAAGCACGCAGCCCGGTCCTCGGCTGCCCGCCGCGGTCGACCAGCGTCACCGGGTCCGTCTCCGGAATGTCCTCTTTGGACTGCGCGGGGAACGGCTTGCCGAGCAGCTCCGCCTCCGCCGTGGCGCGTAGCCGCTCGCCTACGTACGGCGGCCGGAACGCGTTCGCCCTGATGTGCTCGACCAGCTCGGCCTCCGGCGGCACCCCGTACTTGCGCAGGTAGTGCGGCACCGCCGCGGGCCAGATCCAGACCCCGTCGGTGTGGAAGGCGTCCGGCACGTCCGGTTTGACGTTCGGGGTGAACAGGTCCGGCAGCCGGCCCGGCCTGGCCAGCGCCACCGGCGACCGGTACAGGTAGTCCAGCACGCCGCGCAGTTCCTCCGGCGGCACCGGCGGGCGGTTGACCACCGGACGTCCGTTCTCCGCTTCCGGCGGGCCGTCGGCCACCTTCGCCTGGCGGAAGGCGACGTCCAGCGGCAGCCCGGCCTTCGCGGCCAGCCAGGTGGGCACGTGCCGGCGGTCGCGCGGGAAGTACGCCAGCTCGGCGCCGAACGCGCGCTCGGTGGGGCGCCCGTCCTCGTTCGGCGGCAGCCGCCAGTTCGGCTCGGCGTCCACGTCGAAGTCGAAGTCGAAGGTGGCGTCCGCGTTCAGCGTGAAGGTGCCCTGGAACCAGGTGCCGGTGCCGGGCCGGTACATCGCCGAGCGCAGCAGGGTGAACAGCTGGCCGAGCCGCGGCGGGGCGGACAGCGAGGTCACCTGGTCCTCGGCCACCGACCGCACTTCGAGCTCGGAGTAGTCGCCGACCTGGCGGAACTGCGCGCCGACCCGCTGCCAGCCGTCCGGCTGGATGCGTCGCAAGGTGCGGCCGAGCTCGCGCAGCAGGGTGCTCTGGTCACCCTGCTCGGTGCTGCCGGGTGCCGGGCGCGGGGTGTCCGGTTCGGCGAAGTCGTGCCGCTGCTGCCAGAGCGCGGTGATCCCGTCCGGCCCGGCGGTGATGCTGAAGTCGGTGAGGCCGAGCTGGCGGGCCCGCGTCTCGTCCCGGCCGGTCCAGCGCAGGGTCAGCGGCCCACCGGTGGCCTGCGGCGCGACCCGGTAGATCTCGTCGTCGAAGTAGCAGTGCGTTTGCAGGCTGAACGTGGCGCTCGGCTCCGCGGCCGGCACCACCTTGGCCGGGCGGGAGTCCCACTCCAGGTCGAACCCCTCCGCCGGTTCCTCGCCCGGTGGCACCACCAGCAGCATGGTCCCGTCCGCGGTCGAGCGCTGGGCCTGGAAGACCCTGCCCTGCCAGACCGCGTACAAGGCGTCCGGCCGCTCCGCCGCCTGAACTCGATAACGCACTGCTCCCCCTGTGTTCCCCGACTTCCCCAACTGCACTGCCTCGACTCCACTACCGGCGAGTTTGCGTCAAATCCGGGTCAAATCTAGCCCGGCGGATATCCGTCGGCTCATCGCCTCACCGCTTGCTGTCCGTGTTCAGCTTTCTGGCAGCTCGATCAGGCTGCCGTCCGCTACATGTTCGCCGACGGTCTTCGGCAGCACGTAGGCCACCGCCCCGCCGGGCATGTTCGCCCAGGGCACCGTGATGCCGGAGAGCACGTACAGCCGCCGGTGCAGCCGGTACTGGCGCCGGGTGCGTTCCCGCTCCAGCGGCAGTGACGTGGACGGGAACCGGGCACCGGCTAAGTGCACCAGGTTGCCGGTGTCGTCGCCGAACCGCAGCACCGTGCTGCCCGCGGTGAGCGCGAGCATCCGCTTGTTCCGCAGCAGGGTCAGCGGTGGCTCCCCGTCCGACGGCCCGATCGGCCAGTCCGCCAGCTCGGTCGCGGTCTCCAGCGGGGTCTCCTGGCCGGCGGTGATCCTCGCCGGATGCATCAGCAGGGCGCCGAGCAGCTGCTGGGCGGCGTCGGTGACCCGGTCGAACAGCTGCGGCGACACCGGGGTCTCGCCGGTGTAGTAGGCGACTTCCCAGCCATTTGCGGTGGAGTTCAGGCACCAGGCGCCGTCGGCCCGCCCGCCGATCCGGTACGCGCTGGGCCAGACACCCTGCTCGCCGAGTCGTTTGGCGAGCACCATCAGCACCTCGAGCTCACGCAGCCTCGGGTTCGGCTGGGTCTCCCACCGGGCGGCCAGGTCGGCGGTGGTCCGCGCGTAGTCGGCGAGGCCGGGTTCGGGCCGCGGCTCGCCGCGCAGGTCGGCGGCCGCGGTCCGGCGCACCAGCGGCGGCACGTACGGCGGCTGGAAGTTCCGCGCGCGGATGTGCTCGACCAGCTCCGGCTCCGGCGCGATCGCGTACTTGCGCAGGTAGTAGGGCACCGCCGCGGGCCAGATCCAGATCCCGTCGGTGTGCAGGCCGGCCGGCACCGGGTCGGCGTCCGACGCGAAGACGTCCGGGCCGCTCTCGTCCTCGCCGGACACCACCGGTTCGGTCTCGAGGTAGTGCAGCACGTGCGGCACCTCGGCTTCCGGTAGCGGGGCCGTCTCGGTCCGCACCACCTGCGCGCGCCGGAAGTTCAGGTTCAGCGGGAGCCCGATGCGCAGCCGCCACCAGTCCGGAATGTGCTCGGCCGCGCGGGGAAAGGTGGCCAGTTCGTCGGCGAACGCGGTACTGGCGTCGTCCGGCGGGTGGTGCCAGCGCGGCTCGTCGTCCAGGGCGAAGTCGAAGTCGAAGGTGGCCCCGGCGTGCTCGATGCTTTCCAGGTTCAGCGTGTAGCGGGCCCGCAGCCAGGCCCCCCGGCCCGGCCGGTACATCCCGGTGCGCAGCTCGGTTAGCAGGTCGAGCAGTTCCGGCGGGGTCGCGAAGAGCCGCTCGGTGCTGTCGTCCACCGTGCGGGCTTCGAGCTCCACCAGCTCACCCAGCTGCTGGAAGTCGATTTCGATCCGCCGGCCGCCTTCCGGCGCGTATTCACGGGCCAGCTTGCCGATCCTGCTGAGCAGCACCCCCTGCTCGGCCGCGCTGAGTTCGAGCTGCGACTGACTCATGCCCCCATGCCTTTCGATCAGTCCCGACCGGCTTGGACGGTACCCGAGCGTAGGTTCGGTTCGTGGCGTTATCGGTCAAAGATCACCGGCCGGCCGCCGTCGCAGCACGATCAGATAACCCAGGCCGCCGAGCAGGTAACAGGCGGTGGCGGCGAGCAGCAGTGGCGGCGAACGCCCGTCCGGTGGGGTGAGGGCCGCGGCCGCCGAAACCGCGGCCACCATGGTCAGGTTGAACAACGTGTCGTACAGCGCGAAAACCCGGCCCCGCGCCGCGTCCTCGACGTCACGCTGGATCGCCGAGTCGACGCCCAGCTTGAGCACCTGGCCGGCGGCGGTGATCAGGAAGGACGCGGCCAGCGTGGTCGGCAGGGTCATCGGCAGCCCGAGCCCGAGCTGGGCGAGCGCGGCGAGCAGCAGCGCACCGAGCACCACCCTGGTCCGGCCGAACCGGCGGATCAGCCAGGCGGTGCGGAAACCGGCGAGCAGGATGCCGGCGCCCGCCAGCAGTGCGAGCTGGCCGAGTCCGGGCAGGCCGGCCTGCAGTAGCCCGAGGTCGGTGAAGGAGAACCGCATCAGCAGGACGCTGAGCAGCAGGGAGACGGCGTAGGCGGCGCGATGCGCGAACAGCGCGGCGAACCCGGCCAGCACGCTCGGCGTGCGCGCCGCCACCCGAGCGCCGTCCGTGAGGCCCCGCGCCACCGCCAGCACCGCGTCCGCCGGCTCGTCCACTGTGGACGGTCCGAGGCTGCCGCGGGCGAACCTGGCGGCGATCAACGCGGCCAACACGGGGCCGGCGAAAGCGAAGGACGTGGTCAGCGCGGAGCCCGCGTCGTCCGCGCCGAACAGCGCGCGCAGCACGATCGCGCAGCCGCCGCCGAACACCGCGACCATCGCGCCGAGCGTGGTCGCGGCCGCGTTCGCGCCGACAAGGCAGGTCGGCGGCACCAGATGCGGCAGCGCGGCGGACATCCCGGAACCGGCGAACCGGGCTACCCCTTCGACCAGCAGCGCGAGGGAGAACAACCCGGCGCCGTTCACCCCGGCGCTGAGCGCGAGCACGGTCGCCAGGATGGCCAGCGCGCGCAGCAGGTTGGCCACCACCAGCACCCGGCGCCGGTCCCAGCGGTCCAGCAGGGCGCCGGCGAACGGCCCGATCAGCGAGTACGGCAGCAGCAGGGTGGCGAAACCGCCGGCGATGGTCAGCGGGTCGGCGGCGCGCTCGGGGTTGAACAGCACCGCCCCGGCCAGCCCGGCGCGGAACATCCCGTCGGACCAGCTCGCGGCGAAGCGGCAGTAGAGCAGCCACCGGAATCCCGGCAGCGCGAAGTAGGTGCGCACGCTCTCGCGTTCGACCCCGGGTCCCGCTTTCGCCGTCACATCCCCCAAGCCTAGGGCCGTAGGGGAAGGTGGGGGGCCGCAGAGCCCCCCACCGACCACGACAGGCCGACGCACTTGGTCGCCTCTCGGCGGCTATGCGCAGTGTGGCTCCAGCCGGACGGTATTCCACAAAGGCGGTTCTTCAGTGAGCCCGGGGGACACGGAGTGCGCCGGCCTCTTCCTCCAACGGGCGGATGGAAGGCGTTGTTCCCGCGCCGCGCGACTTCTTCACACCGGGAGTGGGATCATGGGCGGCGTGCCTGCGGACGCCGAGGTTGAGCCGGGAACGCTCCTGGTCGCAGCCCCCACGATGTTCGATCCCAATTTCCGGCGGACAGTGGTCTTCGTCATCGATCACCGAGACGAGGGCACCCTCGGCGTGGTGCTGAACCGCCCGAGCGAGGTGCCGGTGGACGATGTGCTGCCCAGCTGGGGCCGGCATGTGGTGGAGCCGCAGTCGGTGTTCGTCGGCGGTCCGGTGGAGAAGAAGACTGCCTTGTGCCTGGCCGCGTTGCGCACCGGTGAGCAGGCGGCCGGGGTGCCGGGGCTGATCGGGGTGCGCGGCCCGGTGGCGCTGGTGGACCTGGACGCCGATCCGGACGTGTTGGTGCCCAAGGTGCGCGGGCTGCGGGTGTTCGCCGGTTACGCTGGCTGGGACTCGGGGCAGCTGGCCAGGGAGATCGACCGTGGTGACTGGCTGATCGTGCCCGCGCTGCCCAACGACGTGCTGGCCACCCCGGAGCGCGATCTGTGGGGCCAGGTGCTGCGCCGCCAGGGCGTGCCAACGGCGTTGCTGGCCACCCATCCGGGCGACTTGCAGCGGAACTAGTTGTTCGCCGCCTTGTTGAGCGCCGAGCAGCCGCCCGAGCCGCAGGCGCAGCCGGTGCAGCCGGCCGGGACCGCCGGCTCTTCGGGCGGGGCCGGCACGGTCTGCGCGGCCCGGTGCCCGAGCACCCCGCCGGCGGCGAGCAGGCCGAACAGCCCGACCAGGCCGACCAGCGCCGCGGTGAGCAGGCCCGAGGTGCTCGGCATCGCCAGCGCGGCCGCCCCGCCGAGCAGCCCGACCACGCCGGCCGCGATGGTCGGCAGCCCGGCGACCTTGTTGGCCAGCCGGAACGCCTCGTCGCTGCGCAGGGTGGCGCTGGTGCGGACGCCGGCGCCGCGATCGCGCGGCAGCCGTTCGCGCCAGCCGAGCAGGCCGCCCCAGCCGACCAGGACACCGAGCAACATGGGGATCAGCGCGACTACGAACACCCGATCAGGATAAGTGTCATGTGCGGGCAACCTTGCCGATACCCTGATCCGCTGTGCTGAACGCCATGTCAAGTCGCCTGTTCGTGACCGGCGTGGCCGGCACCCTCGCCCTCGGCCTGCTGGCCGCACCGGCCGCGGCCGAGCCCGCCCCGGTGCGCTTCCTCGGTGCCACGACCGTGCCGAACGCCCTGCCTTTCGACGGCACCACGGTCGGCGGCCTGTCCGGGATCGACTACGACCGGCGCACCGGTGAGTACGTGCTGATCTGCGACGACCGCTCGGCCCTGCAGCCCGCGCGCTTCTACACGGCACGGTTCGACGTCACCGCCGGCGGTCTCGGCCCGGTGACTTTCACCGACACCGAGCCGCTGCGCCGCCCGGACGGCAGCACCTACCCGAAGCAGGGGGTCGACCCGGAAGACCTGCGGGTGGATCCGTGGACCGGGCGGTACTACTGGGTCCAGGAGGGCGAGCGCGCCGGGGGCACGCTCGCGGACCCGTCGCTGCGGGTGGCCACCCGGGATGGCGGGTATGCCGGTGAGCTGCCGATCCCCGACAACGAGCGGATGACCGAGGGCGCCGGCCCGCGGCAGAACCTCGCGCTGGAAGGGCTCACCTTCGCCGCGGCGGGCTCGCTGCTGGTCAGCTCGGTCGAGGGGCCGCTGCTGCAGGACGGCCCGGAGGCGACACCCGAGCACGGTTCGCTTTCCCGGATCACCGTGCAGAGCCGGTTCGGCCCGGTGCTCGCGCAGTACGCCTACCCGCAGGAGCCGGTGTTCGCGTCGCCGAACCCGCCCGGTGCGTTCGCCACCACCGGAGTCTCGTCGATCCTCGCCGCCGACCCGCTGGATCCCACCCGGTTCCTGGTGCTGGAGCGCTCTTTCGTGACCGGCGTCGGCAACAAGGTCCGGCTGTTCGAGGTCGACACCAAGGGCGCCACCAACGTCATGGACGTGCCTTCCCTCGGCAACGCGAAGAAGCTGAAGCCGGTCCGCAAGCGCCTGCTCGCGGACCTCGCCGCCATCCCGGGTTCGACTCTGTCCACAGTGGACAACGTGGAGGGGATGACCTTGGGTCCTCGGCTGCCCTCCGGCGAACGCAGCCTCCTGCTGGTCAGCGACGACAACTTCGCCGCCACCCAGGTCACCCAGCTGATCGCACTGGCCCTCCCCTGACACGGCGCAGCGCATACCCGTCCCCGCACAGCCCGTCCCCGCACAGCCCGCCCCCGCGCAGCCCCCACCCGATCCCGGGGGGCGACCCAAGCCCAGCCTACCGCCGCCCCGCCGCGGTCCCCCGCGTTCGAGCCGGGTTGTGCACAGGCCGCGCCAGGTGTGCACAACCCGGCGGCACGGAGTGCGACCTGCACCGAATGCGGACGGGCCGCCCCGCTACCATGGATGCGTGAGCATCGCACGCCTGCTCCTTAGCCGGCCGCGCTGACCGCACTTCCGGTCCAGCGCGGCGACCCCTCATGCCCTCCGGCTGGGGGGTCGATTCATTTCCGGACTACCACGCGGCAGGCGCACTACACGGAGGAAACCGGCCATGACTGAGGCGACCGATACGGCCCCCGGCCACCGCTACACGGCGGCACTGGCGGGGCAGATCGAGCTGCGCTGGCAGGACTACTGGGCCGACCACGGCACCTACCACGCGCCGAACCCGGCCGGTCCGCTCGCCGAAGAGGGCAAGCCGGTGCCCTCGGACAAGCTGTTCGTGCAGGACATGTTCCCGTACCCGTCCGGCGCGGGGCTGCACGTCGGGCACCCACTCGGCTTCATCGGCACCGACGTGTTCGCCCGGTACCACCGGATGATCGGGCGCAACGTGCTGCACACGATGGGCTTCGACGCGTTCGGCCTGCCCGCCGAGCAGTACGCGGTGCAGACCGGGCAGCACCCGCGCAAAACCACCGAGGAGAACATCCAGACCTACCTGCGCCAGATCCGCAGGCTGGGCCTCGGCCACGACGAGCGCCGCCGCATCTCCACCATCGACCCCGAGTACTACCGGTGGACGCAGTGGATCTTCCTGCAGATCTTCAACTCCTGGTACGACGAGCGGGCCGGCAAGGCCAGGCCGATCCTGGAGCTGGAGACCGAGTACGCGCAGGACAAGCGGCCGACCCCGGACGGCCGCGGCTGGTGCGAGCTGACCAGGGCCGAACAACGCGACATCATCGACTCGCACCGGCTGGCCTACATCTCCGAGGCACCGGTGAACTGGTGCCCCGGCCTCGGCACCGTGCTCTCCAACGAAGAGGTCACCCCGGACGGGCGCAGCGAGCGCGGGAACTTCCCGGTGTTCCGGCGCAACCTGCGGCAGTGGATGATGCGGATCACCGCCTACGCGGACCGCCTGGTGGACGACCTTGACCGGCTGGACTGGCCGGAGAAGGTCAAGTCCATGCAGCGCAACTGGATCGGTCGCTCGCACGGCGCCAGGGTCGCCTTCGCCGCCGGCGAGCAGGAGATCGAGGCGTTCACCACCCGGCCGGACACCCTGTTCGGCGCCACCTACCTGGTGCTGGCGCCCGAGCACCCGCTGGTCGACGAGCTGACCGCGGCCCAGTGGCCGAACGCGGTGACCGAATCCTGGACCGGCGGCGCGGCGACACCGGCCGAAGCGATCGCCGGGTACCGCCGGGCGGCCTCCCGGAAGTCCGAGCTGGACCGCCAGGAGAACAAGGACAAAACCGGCGTGTTCACCGGCTCCTACGCGGTGAACCCGGTGAACGGCAAGCAGATCCCGATCTTCGTCGCGGACTACGTGCTGATGGGCTACGGCACCGGCGCGATCATGGCGGTGCCCGGCCAGGACCAGCGCGACTGGGACTTCGCGGAGAAGTTCGAGCTGGAGATCATCCGCACCGTCCAGCCGACCGACGGGTTCGACGGCAAGGCCTTCACCGGTGACGGGGTCGCGATCAACTCGGCCTTCCTGGATGGGATGGGCGTCGACGAGGCCAAAAAGACGATCATCGAATGGCTGGAGGAGCACCGGCACGGGCACGGCACCGTGCAGTACAAGCTGCGCGACTGGCTGTTCTCCCGGCAGCGTTACTGGGGCGAGCCGTTCCCGGTGGTCTACGACGAGGACGGGCGGGCGCACGCGATCCCGGACAGCATGCTGCCGGTCGAACTGCCCGAGGTGGACGACTACTCGCCGCGCACCTTCGAGCCGGAGGACGCCGACTCCGAGCCGTCGCCGCCGCTGTCCAGGGCGGCCGACTGGGTCGAGGTGACCCTGGACCTCGGCGACGGGCCCAAGACCTATCGCCGCGACACCAACACCATGCCCAACTGGGCCGGCTCCTGCTGGTACCAGCTGCGCTACGCCGACCCGGTCAACACCGAGCGGTTCGTCGACCCGGAGAACGAGCGCTACTGGCTGGGCCCGCGACAGGCCGAGCACGGCGCGACCGACCCCGGCGGCGTGGACCTCTACATCGGCGGGGTCGAGCACGCCGTGCTGCACCTGCTGTACTCGCGGTTCTGGCAGAAGGTGCTGCACGACCTTGGCTACGTGTCCTCGGACGAGCCGTACCGGCGGCTGTTCAACCAGGGCTACATCCAGGCCTTCGCCTACGTCGACTCCCGCGGCTTCTACGTGCCCGCCGAGCAGGTCGTCGAGACCGACGGCAAGTTCTTCTTCGAGGGCGAAGAGGTCAAGCAGGAATACGGCAAGATGGGCAAGAGCCTGAAGAACGTGGTCACCCCGGACGAGATCTCCGAGAACTACGGGGCGGACACCTTCCGGTTCTACGAGATGGCGATGGGCCCGCTGGACGTGTCCAGGCCGTGGGCGACCAAGGACGTGGTCGGCGCGCACCGGTTCCTGCAACGGCTGTGGCGGCTGGTGGTGCACGAGGAGACCGGCGCGGTCCGGGTGTCCGAAGTGGAGGGCACCGCCACCGAGGAAGACCTCAAGCAGCTGCACCGGACGATCGCCGGGGTTCGCGAGGACTACGCGGAGATGCGGTTCAACACGGCCGGCGCGAAGCTGATCGAGCTGAACAACTACCTCACCAAGAGCTACGGCTCGGCCGAGGTCACCCCGCGTGAGCTGGCCGAGCCGCTGGTGCTGATGCTGGCCCCGCTGTGCCCGCACGTGGCCGAGGAGCTGTGGCGGCGCCTTGGCAGGTCCGGTTCGCTGGCGCACGGGCCGTTCCCGATCGTGGAGCCGCGGTACCTGGTTCAGGAGACCGTGGAGTACCCGATCCAGGTCAACGGCAAGGTGCGGGCCAGGGTCACGGTGCCGGCCGACGCCGGCACCGAGGACGTGCAGGCCGCCGCGCTGGCCGACGAGAAGATCGTCGCGCTGACCGGCGGCAACGCCCCGCGCAAGGTGATCGTGGTGCCCGGCCGCCTGGTCAACGTCGTGCTCTGACCCGGCGCCCGGCCGGGGTCAGTCGAACTTGAGGCCGATCTCGCGGGCGAGGTCGGCGAGCATGGCGTCGAAGAGCACGTCCGGCTTGGACACCGGGATCGGGTAGTTGCCGAACACCTCGAGGGTGACGTGGCCGTAGAGCCGCGCCCAGAACTGGATCATCAGGTAGGTGGTGCCGAGGTCCAGCTTGTCCGCCGGGAAGTCCAGCCCGGACTCGTTCAGCACGGACAGCAGGTCGCGCTGGAAGACCAGCAGGTCGTCCCGGATCTCGGCGGGCACCGCGTCGTCCGGCGGGGTGTCCAGCTCCTGGGTGGCCAGCACCTGCCCGGCGCAGACCAGGAAGATCCGCCCGAACGGCTCGTCCACCCTGCTGATCCTGGCCACGCTGCCCTCGGTGGACCCGGTGCCGCCGGTCGGTGAGGCGAACACCAGGGTGAACTCCTTGGTGTGCGTCAGCGCCCAGCGGCGGAAGCCCCTGCACACCGCGAACAGCTGGGTGGCCCCGCCGTGGTCGGACAGGGCGGCGATGTCCTCCGCCAGCTCCGCGCCGAGGTCTGCGCAGACGTCCAGCCGCAGGTGCTCGATCAGGTCGTCGCGGGAGCCGTAGTACCGGTACAGCGCGGGCGCGGTGATGCCGAGCTCCCGCGCGATCGCGCGCAGCGTGACCGCCTCCGGCCCGTGCTCCACCAGCAGGGCACGCGCGGTCTGCCGGATGTCGTGGTCCGTGGCGGCCCGCACTCGTCCGCGGCGTGTGGGCTTTTCCATCCTCACCCCGCTGGGACGCTTGTTAGAACACAGCTGGAACACCTTCTTCCGCATTCTATGAGCTCAGCCCAGGATATCGGCCGGGACTCGCTGATCACGGACGTGCGGTTGTCTCCCCCGGGTGGTCCGGGTTGGGAAATCCCGGCGGGTTGGCGATACTCCAGACCGGAGTACGGCTGGTATGTCACACTCCGCGATGTTGATCGCACTCGATGCCAAGGGGAGGACCGGGTGGAGCAGCCCCAGCAGTTGTTCGACGCCTTCGAAGCGAAGATGGCCGCTGCTCAGCAGCACGCCAACCAGATGGCCGCGGAGATGGAGCAGGTCACGGTCGGCGAGCGCAGCCGGGACGGCCAGATCGCGGTCGAGGTGGATCACCTCGGCAACCTCACCGGGCTGCAGATCGGCGCGGCCGCGAGGGCCAAACCGGACCTCGCCGAGGAGATCATGCGCACCATGCGGGCCGCGCAGAGCAAGCTCGCCGAGGCGGTCCGGACCGGGGTGCCGTCGATCAGCGGCAGCGAGACCGAGGCCGAGGTGGTCGGGCGGCTGCATTCGATGTACCCGGAACCGGAGCCCGATTCCTACGTCGAAGGTGGGGCGCCGGAGGCAGCCGCGCCGAACCGGTTCATTCCCGAGGAGGAGCGGCACGAGACGGCGCCCCAACCCAAGCCCCAACCCAAGCCGGAACCCAAGCCCAAGCCACCGGCGCCCCCGCGCCCGCAGCGGCCGGACGCTCCACAGGGTCATGACGACGACTACTTCTCGGGAGGTTTCCTCCGATGAGCGACGGCGGATTCGACGTCGACCTCGGCGAGATCACCGCGCACGCGAAGCAGGTGGAAGGCACCTACAGCGAGCTGAAGACCGCCTACGAGGCCGCCAGGCAGCGGATGGACGAGGGCGGTTTCGGCCTGCTCGGCCAGCCGCTGGCGCTGTGGTGCAACAACACCATGAGCGACGCGACGGACACTCTGCAGGCCGCGGTGGAAGCCGGGGAGCGGCATGTGGCCACCCTGCACACCTGGGCGGAACGCAAGCATGTCGACGAGGAAGCCGTGCAGGCGTTGATGAAGAAGGCGAACCCCGGTGGCTGACAACGCGATCGTCGAGGAGGCGAAGGGCGAGACGGCCGCGGAGAAGACCCCCGTCGGTCATGCGCTCGAGGGCGCCGGCATGGCGCAGGACTTCATCGGCGGTACCGAGAAGATCCTCAGCGGCGACTGGGCGGAGGGCCTGCTCGACCTCGGTTCCGGCGCGATGGACGTCAAGGGTTTCCTCAAGGACCCGATCGAGGGCCTGCTCAGCATGGGCTTCGGCTGGATCATCGAGCACGTCGACTTCCTCAAGGAGCCGCTGGACTGGCTGACCGGTGACCAGGACACCCTGGACCTCACCGTGCAGACCTGGGCCAAGATCAGCGAGCACGTGCAGAAGACCGCCGAGGAGCTCACCGACAGCGTGCAGAAGGACTGCGCGCACTGGGAGGGCCCGGCCGCGGACCAGTACCGGACCTACACCCAGGACCAGATCGACGTCTACGTCGGCCTGTCGGACGCGGCGCACGGCGTCTCCGGACTGGTGGACATCTGCAAGACCATCCTCAACGTGGTCCGCACGATCATCCGCGACCTGATCGCGGACACCCTGGCCAAGATCGTCCGGATCCTGCTGAAGTATCCGCCGCCCGCCTATCCGGCGGCGCTGGCCGCCGAGGGAGTGCCCTTCGCCATCGAGAAGGGCACCGAGTGCATGTCGTGGGTGCAGAAGCTCACGCGTGCGTTCCAGAAGGCCGCCGACCATCTGGCGAAGCTCGGCACGATGCTGGCCGACGCGGCGAAGTACCTGGCCCGCGGGCTTGCGCACAACTCCGGCCGGATCGTCGACGCGATGAAGACGGCGGTGAAGGACCTGCCGATGAACGCGGTCACCGAGGTCGGCAAGGAGATGGGCAAGACCATCGCCAAGAACGTGTACGACCAGGCCAGCGCTTCCGACACGGAGGCGGACGGCCAGCCGGTCGGCCGCGAGTCGCGCGGCAAGCGGCAGCACGACCGCGACGAGACGCGGATCTTCCCGGAACAGGGCAAAGAACGGATTTCGGGGACCCTTGAATAAGGCGCAGAATGAGGCGCAGGGCGACCGGCTGATTATCGACAAAGCGACCGGAAAACTGTGGCGGTGGCTGGTCGCCGCCGGGGTCGTCGCGGTGGCCGCGGTGGTCTCGCTGGCGGTGATGCTGCCGGCCCAGCTCGCCAGGAACGCGGCCGACTCAACCACCACCGCGACCATGGGCGTGCTCTGCGTGCTCGCGGTTCCGCTGCTGGTGGTGCTCGGTGTCCGGCGCGCCAGGCCGCGGGAGCTGGTGCTCGACGAGTCCGGGATCCAGTGGCGGGTGGCCGGTTCGACGGTCTGGTCGGCGCGGTGGCCGGAGCTGGCCGGCACCAGGCTGGACCGGGGTACCAGGGACAACGCCAGTGCGGATGGCTCGGCCGTGCGGTACCGGGTCGTCCTGCTGCTGAAGAACGCGGACTTCGCGAAGCGGCACCAGTCGCTGGCGGGTTCGTTCCTCGGTGGCAAGCAGCCGTCCTACACCGCCGAGCCGGTGCTCGCGGAGGCCGAGGCCGAGCAGGTGCGGCAGGCGGTCGCGCGCTGGGGCCGGGGCGAAGCGACGCTGCGAGGTGCCGCGCCTTCGGTGCGAGCCGCTCCGGTGGAGAAGCAGGTGCCGGGGCCGATCGTGCAGGCGCCCGCGCCGGGCCCGCCGGACCGGGAGCCCGTCCGCGAGGTTCGGCCGGTGACGATCGAGCCGTCCGCGGCGAACCCGCGCCGGGCGTTCGCGCTCGGCGGTGGCCTGCTCGCGATCGGGCTGCTGGCACTGGCGTTCCGTGCGGTGGCGCCGGCCGGGCTGAAGGAGCCGCTGCTGGTGGTGACCCTGGCCGGGGTGGTGGCCGCGCTGGTGGTGCTGTTCTGGAACAGCCCGTTGTCGGTGCAGAAGAGCAAGCGGACCGAGCTGATCCTCTCCGGTGACCGGTTGCGCTGGTACGGCCTGGAGAAGCACAGCTGGTGGGATCGCAGCCCGGCGGAGTACGAGCTGCTCTGGTCCGAGCTCGCCGCGGTACGGGTCGGCGCCGATGGTGGCAAGTACTTCGTGGAGTTGGTGCCCGCCGGCAAGGAGTTCGCGAAGCGGCATCAGGAGATGGCGCATCTGCGTGCGGGCGAGGGTTACCGGCTGCCGGGGTCGTTCAGCGCGACCGCGGTGGAGCGGGTCCGCGGGGCCGTGCGCGAACTGCGTCCCGGGCTCATCCGCGGGGAGCCCGCCTAGGCGGGCCGGGCGCCGCCGGCACCGATCACTCGGGGGGCTACGCGATCGGTGCCGGCGACCCGATGCCCGACCGCTGGGCCGGATGGCCCTTCGGTCGGACAACGCGGCCGCGCGAACGCGGCGGCGTGACTGGAGAGCCCACCTGCCCCTCGATGTGACGTCTCGGGACTGGATATACCCCGAAAGAGTGACATTCGGCAAGCTCCTGCTTAAGTGTCGCACCTGGCGAGCAATAAGTTACAAAGTTCTTCACTTATGCATACGTGCTTATGGGTCAACGGCTCGCGGCCGCTCGTGGCAGGCTTCGGCTATGAATCATGACGTGCTGGTGGTCGGCTCCGCCAACGCTGATCTTGTGGTGCCGGTAAACCGCCGCCCCGGCGGCGGCGAGACCGTGCTCGGCGGCGACACCCGGGTGTCGGCCGGCGGCAAGGGCGCGAACACCGCGGTCGCCGCGGCCAGGCTGGGTGCGGACGTCGCGTTGCTCGGCGCGGTCGGTGACGACGCGTACGGCACCCTGCTGCTGGACTCGCTGCGCACCGCCGGGGTGCACACCGGCCTGGTGCGGATCTCCGAGCGGCCGACCGGGATCGCCTACATCACCGTCACCCCGGACGGCGAGAACTCGATCCTGGTCTCCCCCGGCGCGAACTCCGCGCTGACCCCCTCGGACGTCGGCGCGCTGTCCGGGGTCAAAGTGCTGGTGGCGTCCATGGAGATCCCGCTGGAGACCGTGGAACACGCGGTGCGCGCCGCGGCCGAAGTCGGGGTGCGCGCACTGCTGAACCTGTCGCCGGTGGCCGAGGTGCGGCCGGAGACCCTGGAAGCGCTGGACGTGCTCCTGGTCAACGAGCACGAGGCGGCCTGGCTGCTCGGCGAAACCGACAGCGACCCGGCGAAGCTGCTGGACCTCGGCCCGCGTTCGGCGGTGGTCACCCTCGGCGCCCGCGGCGCGCTGGTGGTGGAGCGGACCGGCAGCACCGAGGTGGCTTCGGAAAAGGTGGCGGCCGTGGACACCACCGGTGCCGGGGATGCCTTCGCCGGTGCCCTCGCCGCCGCGCTCGCCGAGGGCGCCACCCTCGCCGACGCCGCCCGGCGGGCGGTCCGGGTCGCCGCGTTCTCGGTGACCAAGCCCGGCGCCCAGCCCTCCTACCCGACGGCCGCCGAACTCGGCTGAGCCCGGAATCCGGCGCACACCGGCCGCGTTGATCCCGACGTGACCGATCAGTTCGTGAGCACCTGGCGTCGCGGCCGGCTGGCGCGCCTGCTCGGCCGCCCTGGTGAGCTGGAGATCGTGCCGCTGGCGGACGCGCTGGCCGCGCTCGGCACCGCCCGCGGGCACGTGGTGACCAGCGAGTACAAGGTCCCGGTGGACGACATCGTGGGCACGGTGGCCAGGGCGGGCGACTTCGACCGGCTGTTCCGGCCGCGGAGCCGGGCGCTGCGCGAACGCTGGGAGGCGGTCGCCGCCACCGACCTCGAACTGCCGCCGGTGCGGCTGATCCGGGTCGGGGAGATGTACTTCGCCGAGGACGGTCACCACCGGGTGTCCATCGCGCGGGCCAGGGGCCAGGCCACCATCGCGGCCAGCGTCCGCTGGCTCTGCACGGTGGCACACGCGCCGCGCTGCCTGACTTTGGCCGATCTTCCGGTGAAGGCGGCCGAGCGGGCCTTCCTCGAACGCGTCCCGCTGCCGGATCCGCTCCGGTTCGGGCTCTGGCTGGACTGCCGGTCGAGCTGGTCGCGGCTGGCCGAGTCCGCCGAGGCGTGGGGTTTCCGGCACGGAATACTGGACCGCGACCGGCTCGCCGCGCGATGGTGGGCCGAGGAGGTCGTGCCGGTGCTTCGCGCGTCCAAGGTGCCCCCGGAGCCGGCCTCGATCGGCTGGTACTTCACCGAGCTCCTCGCGCGGGAAGGTCGGTGAGACCGGCTACCACCACCCGAGTTGGAACGGTATGGTCTAGACCATGTCTGACACGAGCCTGAGCGGAGTGGCGGTGAGCCCCGGCCGTGCGAGCGGTCCGGTGGTCCGGGTGGCGGAGCCGCTCGGTGAGCCGGCGAGCACCCCGGCGCCCGCCGACCCGGCCGCGGAGGCGGCCAGGATCGCGCCCGCCGCGCAGGTCGTCGCCGCCCGCCTGGAGGCGCTGGCCGCTACCGCCACCGGCGAGGCCGCCACCATCCTGATCACCACCGCGGCGATGGCCGCCGACCCGGCGCTGGTCAGCAAGGCCGAGCAGCTGGTCGGCACCGGCAGGCTGCCCGCGGCCAAGGCCGTCTACGACGCGGCCGGCGGTTTCGCCGAGGCGCTGGCCGCGGCCGGCGGCTACCTGGCCGAGCGGGTGCGCGACGTGCAGGACGTGCGCGACCGGCTGGTCGCCGAGCTGCTCGGGGTGGACCCGCCCGGAGTGCCGGAGCTGACCGCGCCGAGCGTGCTGGTCGCCCGCGACCTCGCGCCAGCGGACACCGCCGGTCTGGACCCGGCCAAGGTGCTCGCGCTGGTCACCGAGGAGGGCGGGCCGACCAGCCACACCGCGATCCTGGCCAGGTCGCTGGGCATCCCGGCCGTGGTCGCGGTGCGCGGGCTGCTAGCACTGGACGTCAAGGCGCTGGCCGTGGACGGTGACACCGGGCTGGTTGAGCCCGCCGACCCGGACGCCCCGGCGGTGGCCGCCGTCGCGAGCGGACCGGCCGAATGGGACGGGCACGGCCGGACCGCGGACGGGCACCGGGTGAAGGTGCTCGGCAACGTCGGCTCGGTCACCGACGCTTCCGCCGCGGCGGAAGCCGGTGCCGAAGGTGTCGGCCTGTTCCGCACCGAGTTCTGCTATCTGGACGCGCCGACCGAACCCACCGTCTCGGACCAGCGTGCCGCTTATGCGGCGGTGCTCGCTCCGTTTCACGGGAAACCGGTCATCGTCCGGACCCTGGACGCGGGCGCGGACAAACCGCTGGCGTTCCTCGACCAGGAGGACGAGCCCAACCCGGCGCTCGGTGTGCGCGGGCTGCGGGTGGCCTTCGACCGCCCGGAGATCCTGGACCGCCAGCTGGCGGCCATCGCCGGTGCGGCGACGGATTCCGGCGCCGAGGTCTCGGTGATGGCGCCGATGGTGGCCACCGCGGCCGAAGCCGCGTGGTTCGCCGAGCGGGCCGCCGCCGCGGGCGTGCCGAGGGCCGGGGTGATGATCGAAGTGCCCGCTGCGGCGCTGGCCGCCGACCAGATCCTCGAGGTGGTCGACTTCGTCTCCATCGGCACCAACGACCTGGCCCAGTACACCTTCGCCGCGGACCGCCAGCTCGGCGCGGTGGCCAAGCTGAACGACCCGTGGCAGCCGGCCCTGCTGCGGCTGGTCGAACGGGTCGGCGCGGCCGCCAAGGCCACCGGCAAACCGGCCGGCGTCTGCGGCGAAGCGGCCGCCGATCCGCTGCTCGCGCTGGTGCTCACCGGGCTCGGCCTGACCAGTCTGTCGATGAACGCCGCCGCGGTACGGGCGGTCGGTGCCAGCCTGGCCGGAGTGGGCATGGCGCAATGCGAAGCGGCCGCTCAAGCCGCCCTCGCGGCCACCGACCCCGCTGCCGCCAGAGTCGCCGCCAAGGCCGCCATCACCGCCTGAGGTGAACCGGCCCAACGTGACGTTCGGCCAATAGAACGAGCCAAACGTCACGTTGGGCCGGTACAGCCGGGACGGGAGTTACGTCAGCGGAACAGGCCGCGGCGGGGGTTGCGGATGGTCAGCGAGCCGCCGTGCACCCGCCCGGACAGCACGAACCGCGGCGAGCCCGCGTAGCCGTTCGACCTGGTCTTGTCCTCCAGCGAACCCCACTTGACCTCGGTGATCGAGTTGACGTCCACCGCGGCGTGCTCGGGGATCACGATCTCCACCGAACCCCATTTGGCGTCCAGCTCGATGTGCACCACCGGCGAGGTCACCTGCGCGTCGGTGAAGTCCAGCTTGGTGCTGCCGTACTTGTTGCGCACGGCCAGCTCACCCGGCACCACCCAGCGGCCAGCCCTGGTCAGGGTCGACCCGTGCGCCTTGAGCTCCAGCCGGTCACCGGGCAGCCTGGTCGAGGCCGGCGGGCTCGCCGTGGTCACCATCGCGTCCCGGTGCGTCAGCCCCGGCAGGTCGGCGAGCACCACGTTCAACTCGCCCCTGGTGCGGGCGGCCAGCGCGATGTCGGTGCGCTCGGTGAACTCGGTCAGGTCGAGCATGCCGCGGCCGATCGCCTTCTGCAGCACGTCGACCACGTGCTCGCGTTCCGCGTCGGACACCCGTAGGTCGCGCGGGTTCAGCGGCTGGGTCCCCGGTTCATCGGGCTGCTGGTCGGCCATGGCCGCCATGGTAATGCCGCCAATCTCCTGGTAGATCGGGGAAAAACCCTGAAGAATGCGAGTTGAGCCTGGGTGGGTGATGCCGTGCGCGGTCGCGCTTTGCTGCTTGCACTGGCCTGCCTGCTGTCCGCCTGCACCGCGCTCCCCGAGCCAGCGGGCCCGCCCGCGCCGCCCGGTGCCGGGCCGGGGCCGTTGCGAGGCGAGCGGGTCGAGGGGCTCGGGAAACTCAGCCTGCTGATGCCTTCGTCTCCGCCCACCGTGCTCGACGCGGCGACCGGCGAGTTCCGCGAGGTGCCAGGGGCGCCGGGCGGGGACCGGGTGTACACCGTGCTCCGGGCCGGCAGCACGCCGGTGCTGCTGTCCGCCGCCCGTTGTGCGCCGTTGTGCGCCGACCCCGGTGAAGTGCTGGTTTACCAGGACGGACGGCTGCGTTCGCTCGGCACCGCCCGCAGCGCCGCGGCGGCTGAAGGTGGCGGGACCGCTGACGGTCTCTGGCTGATCCGCGACGACGGCGCCGGGCTGTGCCGGCTGACGTGGATCTCCCTGGCCGGGGTGGAGCGCGATGCCGGCAGCCCGGCGAGCTGCCAGACCACGCTGCGCCAGTCCGGTGATGCCGGGCTGCTGATCACCGTGCAGGCGGGCCGCCCGTCCGCCGAGGACGTGCTGATCGATCCGGCGACCGGCGCGACCAGGCAGCAGTTCCCCCGGATCGCCGCGCTCAGCGGCAACCGGCTGCTGCTCGAGGGCCTGACCGACTTCACCGTGCTGGAGCTGGACACCGATCGCCGCCATCAGCTGGCCAGGCCGGTGCCCGGTGGCGAGCCCAGCCGTGCGTCGCCCAGCCGTGACGGCCGGTTCCTGGCGGTGCCGGTCGAGCACGCGAACTGGTGGGGCGGGCCGCTGCGGGCGGTGGACATCTGGGTGCTGGACCTCGGCTCGCTGGCCTGGCTGCGCGTCCCGTCGATGCCGCTGCAGGCCGAGTTCGCCGGGCACGCGCTGGACTGGTCCGAGTCCGGTGCGCTGGTGCTGATCGGGAAGTTCGCCGGGGAAAGCGTGCTCGGCACCTGGCGCCCCGGCGAGCCGTCCTGGCGTTTCCGGCCGGTCGCGCTGCCCTCGCCGCACGGCCTGACCGTCGCCGCGGTGGGCTAGTTATTCGCCGTCGAGCCCGTGCTCGATGGCGTACCTGGCCAGTTCGACCCGGTTGTGCAGCTGGAGCTTGCGCAGCGTGGACTGCACGTGGTTCTCCACGGTGCGATGGGAGAGCACCAGCTTCTCGGCGATCTGCCTGGCGGTCAGCCCCTTGGCGACCAGCCGCAGCACCTCGGTCTCGCGCTCGGTCAGCTGCGGTGGCGGTTCGACGCCGGCCGGCGCGTCGGCCATCCGCCGGTACTCGCCGAGCACCAGCCCGGCCAGCCCGGCGGTGAACACCGGGTCACCGGCCGCGGTCCGGCGCACCGCGTCCACCAGCTCCGCCGCCGACGCGGACTTGATCAGGTACCCCGCCGCACCGGCCTTGACCGCCTCCAGCACGTCGCTCTGCTCGCCGCTGGCGGAGAGCACCAGCACCCGCGCCGAGGGCAGCACGGCGGTGATCTCCCTGGTCGCGTCCACCCCCGAGCTGCCGCCGAGGTTGAGATCCATCAGCACCACATCCGGCAGGACCGCCTTGGCGATCCGCACCGCGGCCGCCGCGTCCGGCGCGGTGGCGCGCACGTCGAACCCGTTCTCCGCCAGGTCGCGAGCCACCCCGTCGCGCCAGATCGGGTGGTCGTCCACGACCATCACCGAGATGGCCCCGGACCGGTCCGGATCAGTCATCGCGCTGCCCTTCGCTCGGTCTTCACCGTTCTTCGTGGCACCCTGGCCTCCCATTCGGTCCCCGCGCCCGGCGCGGTGTCCAGCGTGACGGTCCCGCCGAGCTCGCGCACCCTGCCCCGAATGGACTCCGCAATACCCAGATGTCCCTGAGCCGCCGCTCGTTCCAGCCGGCCGGGCGGAATACCGGGACCGTCGTCGCGCACGGACACCACCACCTCGTCGCCGAGGTCCTCCAGCAGCACCCAGGCCCGCGCCGACGGCCCGGCATGCTTGTCTACATTGGACAGTGCCTCGCGGACGAAGGCGGCCAGCTCGGCGGCCATCCCGGCCGGCAGCGGGACCTCCCCCGCCGGGGCGGCGACCTGCACCTTCGAGGTGGCCAGCAGTTGCAGCGCGGCACGCAGGTCCGAGGTGCCCTGCGCGCTGGTGCGCACCGGTTCGGTGCTGACCAGCGCCCGCAACGCGATCTCCTGCTCACCGGCCAGCGCGGCCAGTTCCGCCGCCTCACCACCGAGGTCCGCGCCGCGCCGGCGCACCCTGGCCAGCACCTGCAGCACGCTGTCGTGGATGGACCTGGCCAGCCGTTCCCGCTCGGCGGTGGCCGCCTCGGTGCGCAGTGCCCGTTCCAGCGCGGCGCCGGAGCGCCTTGCCACGGTCGCCGTCATGCCGACCAGCAGCCCGCTGGCCACCAGCAGCACCCCGTCCCTCGCCACGTCCAGGTCGACGGCGAACTGGGCGACCGCGGTGCCGACCGCGGTCAGCAGCCCGGCGAGCACCCCGCCGGTGACGCCGAACTGCGCCCCGGCGGCCAGCGGTGGCACGGACGCCCAGACCGACGTGATCAGTGGGTCGTTCACGGCGTACTGGGCGTCGGACAGGATCAGCGGGGACAGCAGCATCAGCCCGCAGGTGAGCAGCACGTCGGCCAGCACGAACCAGTTGCGGCGCAGGCGTTCGCGGGCATAGACCAGGCTGGTGCAGGCGGACCAGGCGACCATCACGCCGAGCACCGTCCAGCCGAGCCACGGCCTGGCGAACTCGTGCTGGTTCGCCAGGCCGGCGCTGACCGCGAACGCCAGCGTGATCATCCGCAGCGCGATCGTCCCCCACCACAGGGGCGTGGCCGGGTCGGGCCGCCGCACCCGCCGGCCGGACCCCGCCGCGAGGTTCACGGCCGTTCGGCGGGCGCACCGGCGGCCGGGTCGTCCTCGCTGTCGGTCTTGCTGTCGGCCTTGTCGCCGGTTTCGTCGTTGTTCGGCTGGGCGCCCTGGTCGTGCAGCACGTCGACGCCGCCGGGGTCGGGGTCCACCTCGTGCAGCAGGGACCGGATCCCGGCGTTGAGCACGGCCAGCAGCGGCACCGACAGCAGCGCACCGGCGATCCCGGCGGTGACCAGCCCGGCGGTGATCGCCAGCACCACCGCGAGCGGGTGCAGCCGCACCGCCCGGCCGAGCAGCAGGGGTTGCAGCACATGGCTTTCCAGCTGCATCACGCCGATCACGATGGCCAGCACGATCAGCGCGGTGACGAAGTTGTTGGTGACCAGCGCGACCAGCACGGCCACCCCGCCGGTGATCACCGCGCCGATGATCGGGATGAACGCGCCGAGGAACACCAGCGTGGCCAGCGGCACCACCAGCGGCACCCCGACGATCCACAGCCCGACGCCGATGCCGACCGCGTCCACCACCGCGACCGCCGCGGTTGCTCGCACGTAACTGACCAGCGAGGCGAACCCGCGCTTGCCCGCCACGTCCACCCGGTTGCGCACCCGCGCCGGCACGCCGCGCACCAGGAAGGACCAGATCTGACCGCCGCCGGCCAGGAAGAAGATCAGGATGAACAGGGTCAGCACGAACCCGGTGAGGATCTCGCCGACCGTGCCGGCCGTGGTCAGCGCGCTGCTGGTGAGCGAGGCCTGGTTGTCCTGCAGGAAGCTGATCGCCTGGTTGATGAACTGCTGGATCTGCTCCTGGCGCAGGTGCAGCGGGCCGTTGAGCAGCCAGTCCTTGATCTGGTTGAGGCTTTCGGTGAGCTGGCGCTGCAGCTCCGGCAGGCCGTTGGTGAACTGCACGACCACGAAGGTGAGCAACCCGCCGAGCACTGCCAGCCCGCCGATCAGCACGATAGCCGCGGCCAGCCCGCGCGGGAACTTCAGCTGCACCAGCTGCGCCACCGCGGGGGCGAGCAGTGCGGCCAGCAGCAGCGCCACCGACAGCGGGATGACCACCACGGACAGGTAGCCGATCAGCCAGAGGATCACGTACAGCGCCGCGATCACGGTCAGGAACCGCCAGGACAGCGCGGCCCCGATCCGGAGGCCCCTCGGTACCAGGGACGTGATGTCCGCGGACTCGGACACGAAGGGGTTTTCTGAAGGGCTTTCCGGGCCTCGGTCCTTGCGCTCGCTCACCCGGCACACAGTATCGGCACTGGCGAATCGACGGGCCGCACAACCGACTCCTGGGTAACCCGATTCGGCCAGTGTCGATCACCGGCCGTGAGATCCGGCCACACCCTGTGTTCTTCACACGATCGTGCAGTCAAGTCGCTGCCGACGTGCATTACCGGTCGCACCTTTGCTTATGTCAGGGGGCGAGCACGACCCCAGGTGCGAACGGAATACAGCTTTCCGCATTTTCCGGGGCGTGCCAAGAGCCTTGAAAGAACTTCCGAGCAGAAATGGTGGCGTGCATGACGGCGAATCAGCGGAGGACGGCTTCGGCCGGCCGCTGGTGTGCCCGTGCGCTGCTGGTTCTCGGTGGTGCGCTGGCCGGTACCGCCGCCGCCTGGTCGATCGTCACCGCGAGCGCGGTCGCCGAAACCCCAGACACCTTTCAGGTTCCGGAGCAGTCCGGCACCGCCGCGGACTCCGGCCGCACCCCGGTCACCGACGCGGTGAACGGCAGCGTCGGCGACCTCGGCCGGGGCGTTTCCGACCTCGCCGGTGCCGCATCCCTTGGCGCGCACGAGGTTTCCGCACCGGGGCACAAAGCCGGTCCCGCCGTCGATGATGCGCCGATCCGCCACCGCGAGCACCAGCCGATCGGCGAAATCGGCCAGCTCGGTGACGTGAACGCCGCCGAGCGCGCCCGCGACGCGACGCGCGACTTCGCCGACCACGCGGTGATCCGCCCGGTGCAGCGCACGCTCGGCGCGGTCGAGCAGATCGTGCGCGAGCCCTCGGACGCCCCGCAGGTGATCGACCGGACGCTGACCCCGCCGCCCGAGGCGAAGGAACTCGGCGAGGCCGTGTGGAAACTGTTCCACCCCAACGGCAAAGACCTGGTCGAGCTGCCGGAACTGCCGAGGCTGCCGATCGGCCAGCCTGGTGCGCCGGCCATGCCCAGCCCCGTGGCCCCCGCTCCGGCGCCTGCCGCGGACCCGCTTCCCGCCGCGCCGATGGGCCCGGTCGTCGACCTGACCGCGAAGCCGCGGCACATCGAACTGCCCGGCGGCACCGAGCGCGGCTCGTCCAAGGACGGCCACGACAGTGACGGCCCGAGCTTCCCGCTGCCGTTCTCCCCCGGCCGCGCGCCGCTGGCGCCGCTGAGCCTGCCCACCGTCCCCGGCGGTTCCAACGCCGGTGGCCACTGCGACGCCTCGCTGTTCGGGATTCCCGCACACGCGATGAGCGCCGTGCACTCCGCCGCGACCGGCACCGTCCGGTTCGGCGTGCGGCACCTGCCGCTCGAGCCGGGCGCACAGCCCGGTGTCACGCCTGACTGAAATCCTCGCGGGGTAGCGCACGCGCCCTGATTCGCCCGCACTTTCCGGTGCCGGCAGCGCGTTGCCCTTTCCTCCCCGCCCTCGCCCCCCGCGGCGCACGTCGTGCTGCCCGCGATGCCAGGGCTTCCTCGCCGAATTCGCGAGCGAACGCCCGACCCCGAAAAAGCCCGCAAGGGAACCCAAGAAAAAGGAGAACACCCCCATGCAGTCCTGGGCAAAGCGCGGAATTCAAACCGCGTTGGTCACGGGCGGTCTGCTGATGCTGGGTACCGGCATCGCATCCGCCGACGAAAGGGCCGCCGGCCCCGACACTCCGGCGGGTCCGCTGGACCTGAGTGTCAACATCCCTTACGAGCTCGACGGCAACGCGATCGGCACCCCGCTGGGGCAGCTCGACGTGCCAGCCGCCAAGGGTGAGCTGAGCACCAAGCCGCTCACCGCGCCGCTGTCCGGCGCCACCGCACCGGCGGCCAAGATGACCGAGCCGGTGGCCAAGGCCGCCAACTCGGTCGGCAAGGAGGCCGCGAAGACCGCGGCCAAGACTGATGCCCAGCAGGCGCCGAGCGGCGACATCTTCAAGGGCAACAAGATCTCCGGGGACCTGACGGTCCCGCTGCAGATCTGCGACAACGCGATCGGTGTCGTCGGGGACGCGAAGGCCGAAGGCGCCGGCTGCGACCAGACCACCACGAGCAACAAGGACATCTCCACCGACGGCACCAACTCCGGCCTCGCCGGCAACGCGGTCGTGCTGGACTGGGCGCTGCCCGTCCAGATCGCGGGCAACGCGGTCGGCGCCGCCGGCGGCAGCGGCTACGCCACCGGTAGCGCCACCCAGAGCACCACCGAGACCGGCGACATCACCACCAGCGGGGACGGCTCCGGCACCTCCGGCAACGTGGTGGCCGGGCAGTTCGCCACTCCGATCCAGGTGACCGGCAACGCCGCGTCCTGGCCGCTGGCCAACGCCTACAGCGACTACCAGGCCGAGACCGAGGCCGAGTCCGGCGGCTGGATCAAGACCTCCGGCGACGGCGGCAGTGCCTCCGGCAACGTCGGCGGCGTGCCGATCGCGCTGCCGGTCAAGTTCAACGGCAACTCGGCCGCCGCCTGGGGCTCGGACGCCGACTCGGTGTCCAGCTCCGAGGCCGACGCGTCGGCCGGCGACACCACGCCCGGCATGGAGGCCCTCGACGGCAGCGGCCCGATCGACAGCTACATCCAGACCACCGGGGACCAGTCGTTCCTGGCCGGCAACATCGCGCAGCCGCAGGGCGCGCTGGTCGCCAACGTGGCCAGCGTCGCCGCTTCCTGGATCGGCAACGCCACCACCGGCAACGCGCTCGGCAAGTACCAGGAGTCGGCCAGCTCGCACTCCAGCGAGGTCGAGGCCGGTGGCTTCTCCAGCACCTCCGCCGACCAGGCGGCCGGCTCGGGCAACATCGCCGACGCGCCGATCGCGCTGCCGGTCGAGGCGTGCGGCGTCGGTGGCACCTACATCGGCAACGCGCACGCGGCCTGCGACAACGAGATCGAAGCGGACGCGGGCGACGGCACCTACACCAGCGCCGACGAGACTTTCCTCGGTGGCAACTCGGTGAACCCGGCGCTCGCGTCGACCGCCGAGGTGTTCGGCATCGGCGGCTCGCACATCGGCAACGCCACCGGCACCGCGACCGAGACCAAGAAGGTCGAGGCCGGTGGCTACAACGGCACCACCGGCACCGACTCCGCCGGTGCGGGCAACCTGGTGCAGGTCCCGCTGGCCGTGCCGGCCGAGGTCTTCGGCATCGGCGGCTCCTACATCGGCCAGGGCCAGGCCGACGCCTCCGAGGTCAAGGAGGTCACGGCCGGCGGCGGTGGCAACACCGACGACGACAACGGGTTCCTGACCTCGAACGCGGTCGCCGGCCCGGTTTCGCTGCCCGCGCAGGTCTTCGGCATCGGCGCTTCGCACATCGGCCGCGGCGTCGGCGAGGCCACCGCGGACACCACCTCCACGGCCGGCGGCGACGTGAACGCCACCGGCAAGGAGGCCGGTGCGGCCGGCAACATCGTCTTCCCGCAGGTTTCGCTGCCGACGCAGGTGCACGGCATCGGCGGGTCGTTCATCGGTACCGGTGACGGCACCTCGGACAACCTGACCGACTCGAAGGCCGGTGGCAAGGCCACCGCGGACGGCCAGGACGGCGCGGTCGCCGGCAACGTCGTCCCGGTCCCGGTCGGTGGCGCCGCTTCGGTGGCCGACACCGCGGCCGGCCTGGCCGCGCTGGTTTCCGGCCAGGGCGTCAACGACGTCGTGTCCGAGGCCGGCGGCGACACCGAGACCAACGGCGACGGCGGCGGGGTGTCCGGCAACATCGTCACCGCGCAGGGCCTGCCGATTGTGCAGGTCTTCGGCGATGCCGTCGCGGCGGGGGCCAAGGCCACCGGCATTGGTGCGAACATCACCGACGCGAGCTCGGGCGGCGACACCACCACCTCCGGCATCAACGCCGGTGGTTCCGGCAACATCATCGACGTTCCGGTGGCCGCGGTCCCGCAGGTCTTCGGGGACGCGGTGGCCGCTGCCGGGGTCGCGGACGCGGTGAGCGAGAACGAGACCGACGGCACCGTCGGCGGTGACTCCACCACCAGCCCCGGCAACGTGAGCGGGCTGTCCGGCATCGACGGCCAGCTCCCGGTCGGCGCGCTGGTGCAGCTCTTCGACGTTTCGCTGCCCGTGCTCGGCCACGCGATGGCCGAGGCCACGAACGACACCGACATCGACAACGACCCGCTGATCAACCTGCCGATCGACGGTGACGAGCTGCCCGCCACGTCGCTGCCGGCACTGCCCACCGCGCTGCCGGAGCTGCCCGCGGCCCCGGCGATGCCGGCCGTGCAGCAGCGGGAGGACACCCCGGCGGCCGTCTCGGGCGACCTGTTCGACGTCGTGCCGGGTGAGGTGCTCACCCTGCCGGAGAACCCGCTGAGCGGCGTGCGCGTCACCCCGGAGGTCTCCACCCTGGAGGCCACCCCGCTGAGCCCGTGGCAGAAGGTCGTCGGCTTCCTGACCGGCAAGCCGATGCACATCCAGGGCTGATCGTTCAGCGCTGAACACACTGAAGCCGGGCCGGGGAGCAGCCAGCTCCCCGGCCCGGTTTTCTTTTGCCCCAAAGGTTTCCGGTTCAGCCGAACTGCACGGAACGCTTCGCCAGCCCGTACCAGTAGCCGTCGATCACCGTCTCCGGTTTCGCGATCCCGGCCGCGTCGGCTGCACCGAGCGAGACGAACAGCGGCGCGAAGTGCTCGATCCGCGGATGCGCGAGCCTGGCCGCGGGCGCCTTGTGCTGGAAGTCCAGCAGCGCGTCCAGGTCGCCGCCGCTCAGCGCCTGATCGCCCCACTGGTCGAACTCGGCCGACCACCGCGGCGGTGTCCCGGCGCTGTCCGGCACCTCGCGCAGGGCGTGCAGGTTGTGCGTGAAGAAGCCGCTGCCGATGATCAGCACGCCCTCGTCCCGCAGCGGAGCGAGCCGGCGGCCGAGCTCGAACAGCCGCCGGGGGTCGAGCGACGGCATGGACAGTTGCAGCACCGGCACGTCCGCCTCGGGGAACATCTCCACCAGCGGCACGTAGGCCCCGTGGTCGAGCCCGCGGTCCGGCGCGTCGTGCACCGGGCCCAGCAGTTTGCGCACCTTCGCGGCGAGGTCCGGCGCGCCCGGCGCCGGGTAGGTCACCCGGTAGTAGTGCTCCGGGAAACCCCAGAAGTCGTAGACCAGCGGCACCGTGGTGGTGGCGCCGAGGGTCACCGGCGCCTCCTCCCAGTGCGCGGACACCACCAGGATCGCGGACGGCCTGGTCAGCGTGCCCGCCCAGTCCGCGAGCTGGCCCGTCCAGGTGGGATCGTCGGCGAGCGGTGGTGCGCCGTGGCTCAGGTAGAGCACGGGTGCGGATGTACCGGACATCCCGACCTCCTTATTGAAACTTCAACTATAAGGCAGGACGCCGGAGCGGGCTCGGTTATTCCAGCCTCCGCTCGATTACCGTGATCGAGGAAAGCCGAGAGGGGTGCCCATGTCCGATCCGGTGGCCGAGGTGGAGCGCGGGATGATCGCCATCCGGCGCGCCCAGGCCCGCCGGACCCTGTCCAGACTGGCCAGGCAGCGGGCCGGCGCGCAGCTCGACCCGGCCGTGCTCGGGGTGCTGGACGCGGTGGAAGAAGGTGCGCAGCGGGCGAGCACGGTCGGCTCGATCGCCACCGCGCTCACCATCGACCAGCCGCGTGCCAGCAGGCTGGTCGCGCGCGCGGTGGCTGAAGGGCTGCTGCGCCGGGACGCCGACCAGCGGGATGGCAGGCGGGCCGTGCTGGTGCTCACCGAAGCCGGGCAGGCGGCCCTGGACCGGATGCACGAGTTCCGGCGCGCGGTGTTCGCCGAGGCGATGGCGGACTGGCCGGAGTCCGATCGGGCGGACTTCGGCCGGTTGCTGACCGCGTTCGCCGAGCGGTACGCCGAGATCAGCGCGGAGTGAGCCGCCCGTCCGCGAGCTGACGCAGACCGGGGCGGAGCAGCTCGCGGATCCGTTCCGCGGTGGCGCCGCGCAGCGGTTCGAGTTCCAGCAGGTTCCGGCCGAGCGTCACTCCGAGCAGGGTGCTCAGCATCAACGCCGCGCGCAGTTCGGCGTCCTCGCCCTCGATCGCCGAGCTTGCCTGCTGGATCTGCTGGGTCAGCGACTCGCGCACGTGGGCGGCGGCTTCCGGATGGGTCAGCATCGAGCGCACCGCCGCGTCGGACCCGCCGGGCTGCTCGCCCAGTTTCACCCCCAGTACGTCCAGCACCAGCTCCGCGAGCCGTTCCGGGTCGGCGGTGAGCGGCTTTTCGGTCGGTGCCAGCACGGCCTGGCGGAAGAGCTGTTCCTTGGTGCCGAAGTACTGCATCACCAGCGCCGGGTCCACCTCGGCTGCGCCCGCGATGGCCCGGATGGTGCTGCGCTGGTAGCCGACCTCGGCGAAGATCTCGCGGGCCGCGTCGAGGATCTTCTGCTCGCTTCGGCGGCGGCGTTCCGCCCGGCTGGGGCGTGACTGCGCTTCGCTCACGGGATGACTCTACAAGTGTTGAACGAAGCGCGATTTCGCTCTACGGTCGTTGAGTCAACACTTGTTGAGCGAAAGGGGTGGACATGACCGTCGAAACGCCGCTGAGTGCGCGGGAGCTGTTCGAGGAACTGAGCCGGAAGCCAGGGTTCGCGATCGACGAGTACTGGGCCGAGGACGTGGTGATCGAGCAGCCGTTCGCCCTGCCGCCGAGGCGGACCGAGGGACGGGCGAACTTCCTGGCGGCGGCAGTGCCGGGCCGGGCAGCACTGCCGGTGCGCTTCGACGGCATCCGCGACCCGGTGGTGCACGAGACCGTCGATCCGGAGCTGATCATCGTGGAGTTCCGGCTGGCCGGCACGATCACCACCACCGGGCGGTCCGCGTCCGCACCGTTCGTCGTCGTGTTGCGGGTGCGGGACGGGAAGATCGTGCTCTGGCGGGAGTACCAGAACGTGGCGCTGATGACCGAGCTGCTCGGCGAGCTGGGTTAGCCGACCTCGGCCAGCGGCACCGGGCGCAGGCCGGACAGCAGGCCGTCCAATTGGTCGAGGCCGCCGGGGTGCACCGAATAGCAGATCTGGGTGCCGCGCCGCCTGGTGGTGACCAGTCCGGCCTCGCGCAGCACCTTGAGGTGCTGGCTGATCGTCGGCTGGCTGACCCCGAACACCTCGGCGAAGTCGCAGGCGCAGGTCTCCGGTTCCCTGGCCAGCTGCCGCATGATGCCGAGCCGCACCGGGTGACCGAGGGCGCGGAACATCGCCGCGTTCCGGTCCGCTTCGTCGGTCATGCCGTCCAGTTTAGCAAAGCTATATAGCCGGATGGCTAAATCGGATCCCGGTTCGACAGGCGGTGGAAGTACTCGCCCGCGAACTCGGTGAGCCGCTGAGCCGCGACCGAGGAATAGGTGTCCGCGCGCCAGACCAGGGTCAGGCTGCGGTAGCAGTCCGGGGCGTCCAGCCGCATCCAGGAAACCGGGGTGTGCAGGGCGGAGTGGCGGGAAAGCGCGGGCACCAGCCCGACGCCGAGGCCCGCGCCGATCAGGTCTCCGGTGACGCCGGGTTCGTCGCTTTCGCAGGTGTAGTCGGGTTGTAGCCCGGCCGCCGCGAACAGCCGGTCGGCCAGCTCGCGCGGCCAGTAGCCGGGGCGGGTGGTGACGAACGGTTCGCCGGCGAGGTCTTCGGGCCGCACGCGTTCCCGCCCGGCGAGGTGGTGCCCCGGCGGCACCGCGAGCAGCACCTCCTCGCGCAGCAGTTGGCGCGTCCGCAGGTCCGGGCCGGGTAGTGGCTGGGAGGCGAAGCAGAGATCGACCTCGCCGGTGCGCAGCTGTTTCGCCATGGTCGCGGCGGAGGACTGGTAGAGCCGGATGTCGACGCCGGGGTGTTCCGCGCGGAACTCCCGGACCAGCCCGGTGAGCGTGAGCAGGGTTTCCGCGGCGACGGCGATGCTGCCGTGGTCGAGGCCGGCGGCGTCGGCGAGCTCGCGGCGGGCGTCGTCCAGCTCGCGCAGCACCCGCTCGACGCGGCGGAGGAACCCGGCGCCGAACCGGTTGAGCCGCAGCCCGCGGCCGGTCCGGTCGAACAGCGGCACGCCGAGGTCGGCCTCCAGCCTGGCGATCGCGCGGCTGAGCGAGGGCTGGGCGACGCGCAGCTCGGTCGCGGCCTGGCTGAGGTGCTCGCGGCGGGCGACCGCCTGGAAGTAGCGGAGCTGCAGCAGGTCCATTTTTCATAGCCTATACGTCATGATTACATGCTGATTCTGGTCTTGGACAGCATGGATCTCCCGGCCATAACGTCGATCGCGAATGGCGTGCTGACCAGGAGAGGGTGTGCGATGGCTGGGGCGATCGAGACCGAGGAGGCGCCTCCGCGGGTGCCCGGACGGAGGCTGCTGGGGGTGGTGCGCGGGTTCATCACGGTGCATGTCGTCGCGATCTTCGCCCAGCCGGTGTTCGCCGGCAGCTACCTGGTCGGCGACTACGACATGCTGGCGCTGCACGCACTCGGCGCCGACCTGGTCAGCTACCTCGGGCTGGCGCAGCTGGTGCCGACCGCGCTGCTCTGGCGGCGCGGTGGCCCGCGCTGGCCGTTCTGGGCGAGCCTGGTGTTGATCCTCGGCGAGACCGGCCAGTACTTCGCCGGCCTCGCCGGTGCGCTGGACCTGCACGTCCCGCTGGGCGTCGCGCTGGTCACCTGCGCGTCGATCATGCTGTTCGCGATCTGGCGGACCGGAGCACGGCGATGAGCGGGCTGTCCCGGCGCCGGTTCCTCGGCCTTACCGGCGGCGCGGGCGCACTGGTCGTCGCCGGGCTCGCCGGGCCACGCCTGTTCAGGTCGGCCGCGGCCACCGGCGAACTGCTCACCAGCGAAGTGCCGCTGCCGGCGCCGTTCGGAGTGCCGCTGCCGATCCCGGCGGTGCTGACCCCGGTCTCGCGGGACGTGGACGCGGACCGGTACGAAATCGTCCAGCGGCCGGCCACCGCGGAGATACTGCCCGGGCTGCGCACCCCGATCTGGGGCTACCAGGGCACTTTCCCCGGGCCGACCATCGAGTCGCGCAGCGGTAGGACGGCGATCGTCCGACACCGCAACGAACTCCCGGTGCCGACCGTGGTCCACCTGCACGGCGGCCGCACCCCACCGGAGTCCGACGGCTACACCACCGACCTGGTGCTGCCAGCCGACGGCTCGTACTCGGTGCGTTCCCACGGCGGACATTCGGACATGCACGACCCGGACGCGAAGATCACCCATGGCGAGCGGGACTACGTGTACCCGTTGCAGCAGAAGGCATCCGCGCTCTGGTACCACGATCACCGGATGGACTTCACCGGGCCGGCCGTTTACCGCGGACTGGCCGGTTTCCACCTGGTCCGGGACGAGGAGGAGGACGCGCTGCCGCTGCCGCACGGCGAGCGGGAGCTGCCGTTGATGATCACCGACCGGGCGTTCGCCGCGGACGGCTCGATGCACTACCCGTCCGTGGACCGGTCGCTGAAGACCGTGCCCGGCGTCGAGGAGCCCTACGTCGAAGGGGTGCTCGGCGACGTGATCCTGGTGAACGGTGCGCCGTGGCCGGTGGCCGAGGTGTCCGCGACCAGGCACCGGCTGCGGGTGCTCAACGCGTCCAACGCCCGCCGCTACGACCTCGCGCTCGACCCGCCACCGCCGGGCGGCCAGGCGTTCACGCAGATCGGCTCGGACCAGGGCCTGCTGGACGCGCCGCGGGTGCACGAGCACCTGCCGATCGCCCCGGCCGAACGGTACGACCTGGTGGTGGACTTCGGCCGGTACCCGGTCGGCACCGAGGTCACCCTGGTCAACCGGCTCGGCACCGGATCGACCGCGCAGGTGATGCGGTTCCGCGTCGCCCGCAGCGGCATCGAGGACAGCCACATCCCGGACCGGCTCGCCGAAATCGAGCCGCTCGACCGGGCGCAGGCGACCGTGACCAGGGAGTTCTCCTTCCGCGGCGGGCAGGTCGACGGCCGGCACGGCTGGACCATCGACGGCAAGCCGTACTCGCCGACCCGGATCGACGCCCGGCCACGGCTCGGCGACGTGGAGATCTGGCGTTTCGTGGTGGACCTGCACCATCCGATCCACCTGCACCTGGTGAACTTCCTGGTGCTCTCCCGCGGCGGCCGCGAGCCGGGGCCGTTCGACGCCGGCCGCAAGGACACCGTGGACCTGCGCCCCGGCGAGGCGGTGGAGGTGATCGCCAGGTTCGACGGTTACCGCGGCCGGTACATGTTCCACTGCCACAACGTCGAGCACGAGGACATGGGCATGATGGGCAACTTCGAAACGGTCTGAGCACTGGACCGCTCGAACCACCGAAGGAGAGTGCCGCATGCGACCGGAACCAGGCCAGGTACTGCATTTCTCCGAAGATCCCACGATCACACGCTTCGTCGCGGTCGTCTTCACCCACTGACGTCGGCATCCGCCTGGCCGACCGGCGACCAGAGGCGCTGAGCGCGCCATTCAGAGCTGCAGCGGTGCGGGCCAGCGCCCTGTCCGCTTGGCCAGGTCGATCTGGGCCTGGCCGGCCGGGCGCATGAGGGCCGCGGCGATGAGTTTCTCGGCGCGGGCGCGGTTGATCTGGCTCCAGTTGCTGCGCGGGCGGCGTGGGGTGAAGCGGAGGTAGAAGCTCTCGGCGTCGCGCTTTCTGGCGTGGCTGTCGATCCAGCCGAAGCACAGGGCCTGCTCGACGGCCTCGGGCACCAGGATGCTCGGAGTGGGACTGCGCTTGTGGTAGATGATCAGCCAGATGGCGCGTTGCGAGGCGGCGTGCTCGTCGAGCCAGGCGCGCCAGTCGGTCGCGGTCCGCGCGTGCAGGTCGGGTTCGCCGTTCATCGCTGCTGCCCCATGATCTCGGCGAACAGCGGGTTGTAGATGACGGCGAGGATGTTGCCGAAGGGGTACGGCTCGATGCCCAGCAGTTCGGCGTACCAGCGCTTGGCCGCGTCGAGGTCGTCGGCGAAGACGGTGGCCATTCCCTGCAGCATTGGGTGCTCCTTGTCGTTGTTGGTCAAGCCAGCATCGCGGTCAAAGTGCTCACCAACTGATCACTTTGTTTGACACACTTGTCGACATGCGTGCGGATCGACTAGTGGCGGCCCTGCTGGTGCTGCAGTCGCGGGTCCAGGTGACCGCGGCTGAGCTGGCCGAGGAGCTGGAGGTGTCGGTGGCGACCGCGCGGCGGGACCTGGAGGCGCTGTCGGCGGCGGGCATCCCGGTGTACCCGCAGGCCGGGCGGGGTGGCGGATGGTCGCTGCTGGGTGGGGCCCGGACGGACCTGACCGGGCTGAACGCGACCGAGGCGCAGGCGTTGTTCCTGCTGCTCGGGCCGGCGGCGTCGGCGGCACCGGACATCCGCTCGGCGCTGCGCAAGCTGGTGCGGGCGCTGCCCGGCACGTTCCGCGCGGACGCCGAGGCGGCGAGGGAGGCCGTCGTGGTGGATCCGACGCGGTGGAGCGAGCCGGACCGGGCGCGGCCGGAGCTGGTCGACGCGCTGCAGGCGGCCGTGATCCGGCGGCGCCGGGTGCGGCTGGAATACGCGAACCGGACGCGGCAGCGCAGCGAGCGGGTGGTGGACCCGTGGGGCCTGGTCGACAAGGACGACATCTGGTACCTGGTGGCCGGCACGGAGAAAGGGCAGCGGACGTTCCGGGTGGACCGGATCGTCGACGCGACCGTGACCGATGAGCCTGCCCGCCGGCCGGCCGATTTCGACCTGTCCCGTGCCTGGGGCGAGGTGGTCGAGCACGTGGAGGCGCAGCGCTCGCTGACCTGGGCGACCGTGCTGGTCGATGCCGCGCGGGCGTGGGTGCTGAGCGGGCAGTTCGGGCGGCACTGCGAGGTCGAGGCCACGCTCGAGGACGGCCGGGCCCGGGTGCGGCTCGCCGCGCCGACCCCGCTCATGATCGCCCAGCACCTCGCCGGGTGGGGCGCCGCGATCGAGGTGCTCGACCCGAAGCCGGTGCGCGCCGAGCTGGCCCGGATCGGGGCCGAGCTCACCGGCCGCTACCCGGACGAGTCCACGGCCGGAACTCCTCCGGGTTGACGACCGCCCGAACGGCCGACAGCTGAAGTCGCTACGAAGAACGCCTCAGGTCTGCGCCAGGTCGGCGAACCGGCTGTAGTGCAGCTGGTGCGCGACGACCACCGTGCTGGTCGGGCCGGCACGGTGCTTGGCCAGGATCAGGTCCGCCTCGCCGGCGCGCGGGTCGTCCCGCTCCCAGGCATCCGGCCGGTTGATCAGCAGCACGATGTCCGCGTCCTGCTCCAGCGAACCGGACTCACGCAGGTCGGAGAGCATCGGGCGCTTGTCCGTCCGCTGTTCCGGACCACGGTTCAGCTGGCTGATCGCGATCACCGGCACCTCGATCTCCTTGGCCAGCAGCTTGAGCTGCCGGGAGAACTCGGAGACCTCCTGCTGCCGGGACTCGACCCGCTTGCCCGAAGTCATCAGCTGGAGGTAGTCGACCACCACCAGGCGGAGGTCGTTGCGCTGCTTGAGCCGCCGCGCCTTCGCCCTGATCTCCATCATGGTCATGTTCGGCGAGTCGTCCACGAACAGCGGTGCCTCGGAGATCTCGCTCATCCGCCTGGCCAGCCTGGTCCAGTCGTCGTCGGTCATCCGGCCACCGCGCATGTCCGCCAGCCGGATCCTGGCTTCGGCGGAGAGCATGCGCATCACGATCTCGGTGCGGCTCATTTCCAGCGAGAAGATCACGCTGGTCAGGCCGTGCTTGATGGAGGCGGATCTGGCGAAGTCCAGGCCAAGCGTCGACTTGCCGACACCCGGTCGGGCGGCCACGATCACCATCTGCCCGGCGTGCAGGCCGTTGGTCACCTCGTCCAGGTCCATGAACCCGGTCGGGATGCCCTGCGCCGATCCGCCGCGCGAGGCGATCGCGTCGATCTCGTCCATGGTCGGCTGGAGCAGCTCTTCCAGCGCGATGTAGTCCTCGCTGGTGCGGCGCTCGGTGACGTCGTAGATGGCCGCCTGCGCGCGGTCCACCACCTCGTCGATATTGGCGCCGTCGCTGGCGTTCGCGCCGTAGCCGTACTGCACGATCCGGGTGCCCGCCTCGACCAGCCGGCGCAGCACGGCCTTCTCCGCGACGATTTCCGCGTAGTAGCCGGCGTTCGCGGCGGTGGGCACGGTGGCGATCAGCGTGTGCAGGTACGGCGCGCCGCCCACCCGGCCGAGCTCGCCGCGGCGTTCCAGCTCCGCGGACACGGTGATCGGGTCGGCCGGCTCGCCGCGGCCGTAGAGGTCCAGCACGCAGTCGTAGACCGCCTGGTGCTTCGGCAGGTAGAAGTCGCCCGGCCCGAGCGCCTCGATCACGTCCGCGATGGCGTCCTTGGACAGCAGCATGCCGCCGAGCACCGACTGCTCGGCGGCGATGTCCTGTGGCGGTTGGCGGTCGTACTCGCCCGCCCGGGGGCCCGGGTCGCCTGGACCGGGGTCTTCCGGGGGGAACAAGGGACTGCGGTCGTCGGTCAGCGCCACCGCCGCGGACACCTCCTCATGATGCGAACACCAGTTCGATTATGCCGGATCTTCGCCCGGCATGCGGTCGTTTCCGGTCGGCGTTTCGCCGTGAGCCGGCACACCCGCAGGCCTCTGCGGATCCCCGGAACGGACCTGTGGACGGACACGGATCGTCCACACCAGGCGGGACGCTAGATCGCCCGGAAGGTGTAGTGCAAACCTGGCTGGGGACCAGCCTGTGCACTACCTGTGGATGAATCGGGACAACTAATCACATGATTCGGATCCCCTGTGTACAACCTGGGGACAACAACTGCGAGGCGGGATAAAAAGCCTGGTCAAACCCTGTGAGCAAGCTGGGGACAGATTTGTCAAAACTCGCCCGGCGTGTCGTGGCGGGGTGCCCGCTCGGCGTGTCGCGCCCCGGCCGGCCGGCTCGGCGGCGAACTGCCTGTGGATGAATGCTACGGAGGGTAGACGCGTCGCTCGCTAGGCCGTGTGAGTGGACGGCCTCAGGACGGTGCGAGCTTGCCCTGCGCGTTCCGTAGCCGGTCGCCGAGTAGCTCGGCGGTGGCCGGGGTGAACACGATGGACGGCTCGCCGCTGCCCGGAACTTCCTCCATCAGCCAGCGTCCTTCGACGGTGTCGATGAAGTTCAGCGGCCGCTGGATCCGGGTCCTGCCCCCGGCCCGGTCGCGCGCCGCCACGTACAGGCTGCCGGCGCCGATTCGCTTCGCCCCCATGATCCGCTGGATCCGCTCGCCCGCCGGTTGCCCGGTGGCCTGCGGCGCGCCCTGCAGGACCGAAAAGCCGTCCTCGGCGGGCCGGGCGCGGCCGGTGGTGAACTCGGTCTTGCCGACGGCGAGCGGCTCGCCGTCACCTGGCCGGCATTTCGGGAGCTGGTTGAGGAAGCCGCGCAGCAGCTCCTCCGGGCGTTCCGGCGCGACGACCACCACCTCGTCGCCGACCGTGCGCAGCAGCACGAACGCGCCGCCGCCGGCACTACCGGCGTACACCGTGAAGTTGGCGGGCGCGTCGGGGAATTCGCCTTCGAACCAGCCGTAGTACTCCAGCTCCGGCTTGGCGATCGCTTCGACCGTGGCGATGAGGCCGCGGTCCATGCCGCGCGCGGTCAGCAGCCCGTGCTCGGTGAGCACGGCGTTCACCTGCTCGTCGAGCTCGCGGCTCGCCTCGGCGCTGTACCAGGTTGGCGTGCTCGCCAGCGTGTTGTGCGGTTCGCCGCCCCTGCGCTTGATCAGGTTGAGCAGGGTGGGCGTGGTGAACTTCAACTGCCTGTCGAGCACGGTGTTCCC
This sequence comes from Amycolatopsis nigrescens CSC17Ta-90, assembly GCF_000384315.1. Taxonomy (GTDB): domain Bacteria; phylum Actinomycetota; class Actinomycetes; order Mycobacteriales; family Pseudonocardiaceae; genus Amycolatopsis; species Amycolatopsis nigrescens. The sequence continues at coordinate 3,541,875 of NZ_ARVW01000001.1, forward strand.
TGGGGTTGGTCCGGAGCGGGTTTGCTGGTGACGATCTACTCGCCGATGACCGGCGGCGCGGTCAGCTCGTCGGTGCCGAAGATCTCGTTGGGATCTTCGCCGACCAGGAACTTCGCCTGACGGTCCTCGTCCTCGCTGCCCTTGCCGCGACCGGCGCCACCCATGGCGCCCATCCCGCCCATGGCACCCATGCCGCCACGGCCGGCCGCGGCGGCGCCACCTGGCCCGGCGCCCATGCCACCCGGCTTGCCGGCACCCGCGGGCGGCGCGCCGGAACCGGTGGCCGAGCCGCCGCCGGGGCCGAAACCGCCGGCGCCGTAGCTTCCGCCTGGCCCGAAACCACCCGAGCCACCCGAGCCGGTGCCGCCCGGCCCGAATCCGCCGGAACCTCCGGTGCCGCCCGGCCCGAAACCACTGCTGTCGAAGGTGGGCGGGGTGTAGTTCGAGGCGCCGGTCGAATCGTCGAAGCGCGGCAGGTCCGGGCGCGGCAGGTCCGGCCTTGGCAGGTCGGGCCGCGGCATGTCCGGGCGGGGAACGTTGGTACCGGGCAGATCCGGGCGCGGCAGGTCACCGCGCGGCAGATCGCCGGGCTTCGGGTAGTCGGGCTTGGGCATCGGGGGCATGCCGCCCGGTGCCGGGCCGCCGCCGATCGGCGGCATCCCACCGGGACCACCGGGTCCGCCAGGGCCGGGCCCGCCAGGACCGCCGGGCCCGCCAGGACCTCCGGGCTCGGGCCCCGGCTTGCCGGGATCCTTGCCGGGATCGTCGTCGGAGAAGCGGTTGCCGTCCCAGGCGCTGTAGCGCGGCATCCCGGCCGCGTTCTCGGAGCTCTCCTTGAAGTACTGGTTGAAGGCGTCGATGTTGGTCTGGCCCTGCTTGTTGTACTTCTCGATCTCCTCGTCGGTGTCGCTGAACGGGTTCACCGAGTCCCAGAACCCGCTCTCCGGCGGCTTCTGCGCGATCTCCTGCACCTTCGGCTTCACGGTGTCGAAGGACTCGGCCTGCGCGCCGAGGTAGCGCCCGCTGTTGTCGAGGTTCTTCGACGAGTCCTTGAGCCAGGTCTCCAGCGGGTGCGCGCCGGCCTGCGCGGCCGCCGAAGCGTTGCCCTGCCAGGCGGCGTCCATCTCCTTGTTCAGCGCCGCGACCTGGTCGACCCTGGCCTGGTGCGTCTTCGCGAGCTCCTTCGCGGCGCCGTGGCCCTGATGCAGGGACGCGGATCCTTCGCCGCCGGTGATCTGCTCCCACACCTGGCGCGCGTCGATCGACCGGTTGCCGAACTGCGCCTTGTGCTGCTCGGCTTCCTCACCGCCGGAGAAAAGACCGACCAGGCCGCCGACCACCGCGCCGACGGCGGTGCCGACGCCCGGCACCACGGAACCGATCACCGCACCGGTGGCGGCACCCTTGGCGGCACCGGTCAGCGAGTCATTCGCCACGGCAGTTCATCCCCTCAGGTTCTCGACCATCGCGGTGGCGGCCCGCTGGGCCACCGGGCACGGGTTGGTCTTGTTCTGGCCGAACGAGATCTGCGCGCCGACGCTGACCGCGAGCTGATCGGTCGCGCCGACCCAGAGCACGCAGGTGCCGCTCGGCCTGGCGTCCAGGTTGCTGGTGTAGACGGCCGGCTGACCGCCGATCTGCACCGGCTCGAAGTAGGCGCTCTGCGGTTTGGTGAAGTAGATGTCGTCCAGGCCGCCCTTGTTCGCGGTGACCGCCTGGATGGTGATGGTGTTGTTCCGGTCGCTCGCCGAGCGCCACCGGCATTGCGGCCCGGTCGCGGTCTGCGAGCTCTGCGGGTCGACCATGCCGATCTCGGTGGTCTGCGCCGCGGACAACGCGTCGCACGGTCGGTTGAGCAGGGCGTCGGTGGGCAGCGGGGTGGACACCCGTGGTGCTTCCGAAGGCCCGGTCGCGGACGACGACTGCGCGGGCGGCGCCGAAGTGGTGTTCGGCGTGCCGGCCACCTCGCCGCCGCCGGAGCAGGCGGCGAGCAGGGCGGCCGACGCGGCGAGCCCGAGTGCGCCCAGCAGGGTCCGTGCCATGTTCAAAACCCCTGCCCCTGCTTCTGCACGGCCTGCACGGCGTCGTCTTCTCCTTGCTGCAGCCCCTTCTGGGCACTTTCCAGCGCGCTGATGTAGTTCTGCACGTACTGGATCATCCGCTCGTTCTGCTCCAGCAGCGTCTGGCCGGACGGGTTCGCGACCTTGACGAAGTCGCCGCTGGCGAACTCCTCGCCCGGCGCCCGCACCTTGGCCACCATCTCCGCCTGGTACCGGTCCTTGGTCAGCTCGTCCAGCAGATCGCGCCATTTGGTGATCACGGCGCCGACCTGTTCCGGCTCGAACTTGAAACCACCGGGCTGGCCGCCGGTGCCGACCTGGATCGGGGGTGGCGGGGGCACGTCCTTCAACGTGTCCGTCGCCGCCACCACCTGCTGCCCTGGCTGAGTCATCTGCGAGATTCCCCTTTTCGTCCAACCCGCTGTTCGGACGATAGCGCGCCGTGCCCGGTTCCCCGCCGGAATCCCTCCGATCGGTACGGACCGGAAACAGGGCCCCTTCCTGGTGTGGAAGGGGCCCTGCCAGTGGTTTTCGCCGGTTTTCGCCGGTTACTGCTTCGGCTTGACCTCGAGCCGGATACCGGCCTGGACGTCCGGGTGCAGCCGGGCGTTGACCTGGTGCTTGCCCACGGTCTTGATGTGCTCGCGCAGCTCGATCACGCGCTTGTCGAGCAGCGGACCGCCGGCGGCCTTCACGGCCGACACGATGTCACCGGTGGTCACCGAGCCGAACAGCTTCTTCGAGCCCTCGGCGGCCTTGGCGAACAGCTGGATGGTCTCCAGCGACTCCAGGGTCGCCTTGACCTCCTTGGCGTGGTCGAGGTCGCGGATGCGGCGACCTTCCTGCGCCCGGCGGATGGTCCGCACGTTCTTCTCCGCGCCCTTGGAGGACGGGATGGCGTAGCCGCGCGGCAGCAGGTAGTTGCGCGCGTAGCCGTCCTTGACCTCGACGATGTCGCCGGGGCCGCCGAGGTTCGCCACGTCGGTGGTCAGAATGATCTTGGCCATTGGCTTACCTCCTTAGCGGGCGGTCGAGGTGTAGGGCAGCAGTGCCATTTCGCGGGAGTTCTTGACCGCGATGGCGATGTCGCGCTGGTGCTGGCTGCAGTTGCCGGTGACCCGGCGGGCGCGGATCTTGCCTCGGTCCGAGATGTACTTGCGGAGAAGGTTGGTGTCCTTGTAGTCGATCGACTCCGGACGGCCCTTCTTCTCGGCCTTGCAGAACACGCAGACCTTCTTCTTCGGCTTGCGAATGGGTGGCTTGGCCACGATTGACTCCTGGGATCCTCAAAAAGTGGTTGTGTGTCGCGTCTGAAAAGGGTTCGTCAGAACGGGGGCTCGTCGGAGAAACCGCCGCCGCCACCGCTGCTCGCGGCCGGTGCGGAACCCCACGGGTCGTCGGCGGGCGCACTGTTCCCGCCGCCGCCACCACCGAAACCGCCGCCGCCACCGCTGCCCCGGCTCACCTTGTTCACCTTGGCCGTGGCGTAGCGCAGCGAGGGCCCGATCTCTTCCACTTCGAGCTCGACGACGGTGCGCTTTTCGCCCTCTTTGGTCTCGAACGAACGCTGCTTGAGCCTGCCCTGCACGACGACCCTGGCCCCACGGGTGAGGCTCTCCGCGACGTTCTCCGCCGCCTGCCGCCAGATGTTGCAGCGCAGGAACAGCGCCTCGCCGTCCTTCCACTCCCCCGACTGCTTGTCGAACATGCGGGGGGTGGACGCGACGGTGAAGTTCGCGACCGCAGCGCCGGACGGGGTGAAACGCAGCTCGGGGTCGGCGGTCAGGTTGCCGATCACCGTGATGACCGTGTCTCCAGCCATGGCCGCCGCCTCAGACCTTCGCGGCCGGCTTGGCCGCGGGCTTCCGCAGCTTGCGGGAACCGGGCTTGGGGGCCTCGCGCCGCATCACCTTGGTGCGCAGCACGGTCTCCTGCAGGGACAGCTGCCGGTCGAGCTCCTTGACGGCTTCCACCGAGGAGTTCAGGTCGAGCAGCACGTAGATGCCCTCGGCGTGCTTGGCGATCTCGTAGGACAGCCGCCGCCGGCCCCACACGTCGACCTTCTCAACGCTGCCGCCGGACGTGCGGATCACGTTGAGGAACGTGTCCAGCGTCGGGGCGACCGTGCGCTCGTCGAGCGTGGGATCGAGGATGACCATTACCTCGTAATGGCGTGACACAACCACTCACCTCCTGTGGGCTCGCGGCCACGGACTGTCCGTGGCAGGAGGGTTTGTCCCGCCAAGCGTAACCGGAGGGACCGACAGTCCCGCTCCCGGCCCTGCTCAGGTCCTGCGCAGCACCCAGGTGCGGACCAGCGCGGCGGTCACCCCGGCCAGCGCGACCACGGCGAGCAGCATGGGCAGCTGCACGGTGTTCGAGGAGGATGCGGGTGCGGCCAGCGCGTCGGCCTGGCCGGCGTTGCGCACGTCCGCCTGGCCGCTGGTGTTGTCGGTGCCGAGGATGCCGAACTCCGGGGACTGCTGGCCCGGCATCGGGGCACCGGCCGGGTACCGCGCGCCGGGCGGCAGCGCGACACCGGGCACAGCGGCCGGGATGTTGCCGTAGTCCCGCGGCGGGGCGATACCGGTGCCGCCGGTACCGAGCGACACGCCGGGCAGGCCGGTACCGGTGCCGCCGTTCGCCGAGCCGGGGCTGTTCGAGGGGCTGCCGGTCGTGCTGGGGGTGTTCGGCGTCGGGACGCTGTAGTTGCTGGCGAAGGTGTTCAGCCCGCAGGCTGCGGTCACCGTGTCCCGGATCACCTTCCGGGTGTCGCTCTTGGTCTGGTCGAGCACGCCGAGCCCGTTCGCGTTGCCGAGGGCCTGCACCACGGCGTCGCCGACGGCCTGGCCAGCCACGTTCCCGCTGGCGCCCTCCGGGATCTGGCCGACCGGGATGGCGCCCTTGCTCTCGATGGCCTTCCCCAGCTCTTCCGGGTGCACGGTGAGGAAGGTGAGCGCGTTGACGTTCTTCTGCGCGCCCTGGCGCACCAGGCTCTTCAGCGCGGGACCGTTCACCGCGACCTGGTCGCCCATGCTGCCGATCACCGAGCCGGAGCAGCCATCCGCGAGCACCGTGCTGGCCGAGGCGGTGCCGCCGGTCAGCAGGATGCCGCCGGTGAACAGCGCCGCGAGCGCGGTCGCGGTCACCGCCCGGGATGCGTTCTTGGCAAGTTCGGCGCGTCGAATCCGCACGAGCGAGTTCCTTCGGTCGGGGCGGGCAGGCAGGGCTCTATTGGTTCAAGCTCTATTGGATCAACGAGCCGGCTGTGCCGAAGATACTAGTCAGTAATTCGCCGCAGTACCCAGGTGCGCACCAAACCCGCGCTTACTCCGGACAGCGCGAGTACCGCGAGCAGCAGCGGAAGGCCGGTGCTGTCCCCGAGTCCGCCCGAATTCGCGGGCAGTGCCTCCGCGTTTCCCGCATTCTGGACGCCGTTCGCCGGTGCCTTTCGCGCGTCTTGGCCGAGAATGCCGAACTCGGGGGCGTAGCCGGGGACCTGACCGCCGTAGCGGACGCCGGGTGCGGGGGAGAAAAGCCCGGCGGTGGCGAAAGGAAGTCCGTTGTAGCTGCGCATCGGGGCGTAGCCGAACGAGCCGGGCAGCCCGGCGAAGGTGAACGGGGTGCCGCCGTAGACCTCGCTGTTCGGTGCCGGGATGAAGGAGTCCGGCGCGGAGCCGCCGATCGGGCCGGTCGCGCCGTCCGGCGGGGTCTGCGGCGGGCGCCCGTCAGCCGGCGGTTTCTCCGGTGCGGGTTTCTTGCCAGGGTTGAACGCCTTGCCCGCCGCCTCACCGACCGCCTTCGCGGTGTCGCCGACCGCTTTGTTCACCGCGCTGGCGCCGGACTCGGCCGGCGCGGCGGCGGCGTTCACCCCGGTCACGGTGACCGAGCAGAGCTTGGTCAGCAGGCTGCCGACCAGCGGCACGGCCTGGGACAGGGTCTTCGTGCCGAGCGAGATGAAGCCGAGGTCGAGTGCGGGCAGGGTGCCCTTCGGCAGGCCGAGCAGGCTGGACGGGTCGACCTTGATCTTGTCGCCCGGTGAGCCGGTGATGGTGCTGCCGCAGCTGCCGGTGAGTACCGCCGCTTCTGCCGGCGCGGGCACGGCCAGTGCGGCCGAGCCCGCCAGTACGAAGGCCGCCGCTCCGACCGCTGCCGTCTTACGTGCTCGACCCTGCGTCACCGTGCACCCTCCCAGCGCTTTCTGCTCTGGTACTCGCCCTCACCAGTGCACAACGACGCTAATCGCGTGCGGTGACGCGTGCCCACTCGAACCGGGGTGGCAAACGGGTGGAAACGTTGGTCACTCTGCGTCGCGGTTTTAGTTGGTCCGGCCGCGCATCCAGGAACGCACCAGCGCGGCGGCCACGATGGCCAGCGCGAGCACGGCCAGCAGCAGCGGCAGCCGGTCCTGCGCGTTCATCGGCGCGGGCAGTGCCTCCGCGGAGCCGGAGTCCTGCGCGATCACCGTCGGCGGCTGCTCCGGCACGCCGACCCCGGGTGCCACGGCGGGCGGCACCACGCCGGGGGCCACCACCGCCGGCGGCAGCGGGGGCAGCGGGGCGATGGCCGCGCCGGGGAACGGGAAGGACGCGATGATCGGCTCGACCGAGCCGTCGGTCCCGCCGACCACCGGGCCGAGCGAATCGTCACCGCCCGGCGGGATCTCGCCAGGAGGGTTCTCACCCGGCGGAATCGGAGTGCCGTTGTCCGGGGGCGGTGTGGGTGTCGGCGGTGTGGGCGGCTTCGGCTCGTCGCCGGGAGGCGCGGGCTGGTTGTCGTCCGGGGTCAGGTTCTGCAAGCCATCGCTCAGGCCGTTCACGGTGGGCTTGGCGACCTCGCAGACGCCGGTGGTGGCGTCGTTGACCACCGGCACCTTGTTCACGCCGAGCGCGTCCACGGTGTCGGACACCGGCAGCGACAGCAGCGGCTTGCCGTCCTCGCCACCACCGGCGGACTCGCTGCCGAGGCCGACGTCGAGCTGACCGGGCTGCCCGAGCAGCGCGCCCGCGTCGAGGGTGAGCGGCTTGCCGTCCTTGTCGTGCAGGGTGGCCGCGCAGTCGCCGTGCAGTGCCGGATCCGGGCCGGGAGCGGCGGAGGCGGGGAAGATCATCGCGGCGGAGAACGCCGCGGCGAAACCCAGTGCGATTCCCTGCTTGTTGCGGGTGACGTGCTTCCCCATGCGTTTGCCCTCCGGCATTTGGCCCAGTACGGCTCACGGAACGCGCCCACGGTACTCCACCAGCGTCACCGCGATGGCCACAACCGCGCAAATTCACTCCACTACCCTGATGCGAATGCAGATCGGTGCACATGTCCGAGACGACGACCCGCTAGCCGCCGCCCGCGACCGCGACGGGGAGGTGGTGCAGTTCTTCCTCGCCGATCCGCAGGGCTGGAAGGTCCCGGTCGCGCATCCGCAGACCGAGGAGCTGCTGGACTCCGACGTCGAGGTGTTCATCCACTCGCCATACGTGCTGAACGTGGCGTCGCTGAACAACCGGATCCGGATCCCGTCCAGGAAGGGCGTCGCACAGCACGCGAAGGCCGCGGCGACGGTCGGCGCGAAGGGCCTGGTCGTGCACGGCGGGCATGTGCGCAAGGACGAGGATCCGGTGAAGGGACTGGAGAACTGGCGCAAGCTGTTCGAGCGCCAGGCCGACCATGGCGGGTTCGACGTGCCGATCCTGATCGAGAACACCGCGGGCGGGGACAACGCGATGACCCGCGAGCTGGACATGATCGCCAGGCTGTGGGAGTACGTCGGCGAGTTCGGCGCCGGGTTCTGCCTGGACACCTGCCACGCCTTCGCGGCGGGCTGGGACCTGGACGACGCGGTCGGCCGGGTCAGGTCCATCACCGGCCGGATCGATCTGGTGCACCTGAACAACTCCCGCGACGAGTTCGGCTCCACCCGCGACCGGCACGCGAACGTCATCGGCGGTGACGGCACCATCGACCCGGAACAGCTGGTCGCGGTGGCGAAGGAGGCGGGTGCGCCGGTGGTGGTGGAAACCCCGGCCGAGGGGCAGGCCGCCGACATCAAGTTCGTCCGCGAGGCACTCGCGCGGTGACCAGGCGGCTCACCACCGGCGCGCTGCTGGTGCTGACGCTGCTCTGCGGGCTGACCTTGGCGCTCGGTTTCGCGAACAAGGACCGGTGCACCGGCCCGTTCTTCGACGAGCACGGCCGGAGCGCACCGGACTACGGGCAGCGCGGCAACGCCGACGTCTGCTACTCCGACATCCAGCACCTGTGGCTGGGCCGCGACGTCGACAAGCATGCTTTCCCCTATGTCGACGGCGGCCTCAACGAGCAGGGCAGGCTGGTCGGCGGCACCGTCGAATACCCGGTGCTGACCGGGATGCTGATCTGGGCGGGCGCGGCCTTCGCGAACACGGACGCCGGTTTCCTGTCGCTGTCCGCCATCCTGCTGGCGCCGTTCGGCCTGCTCACCGCCTGGTTGCTGGGCCGGATGGCCGGCTGGCGCGCGTTGTTGTGGGCGATCGGGCCGCCGCTGGTGCTCTACGCGTTCCACAACTGGGACCTGGCCGCGGCGGCCGCCACGGTAGCCGCGTTCGCCGTGCTGCTGACTTCGAACGGCACCCTGCGCCGGCGGGCGACCTGGGCCGCGGTGCTGCTCGGCGCCGGGTTCGCGCTGAAGCTGTATCCGGCCATTTTCGTGCCCCCGCTCGCCTTGTACGTGCTGACCGGCGGTGACGGCAGCAGAGCAGGCAGAGATGTGCGCGGTGCGCTGCGGGTGCTGGGTGCGGCGGCGGGTACCGCGCTGGCGGTGAACCTGCCGTTCGCGCTGGCCGGGTTCGACGGCTGGTGGGCGTCCTTCCGGTTCCAGGCCGACCGCGCGGTGGACCTGACCACGAACTCGGTGTGGTTCTGGGCGTTCCGGCCGGACTCCGACACCGACGACACCGGTTTCCAGGACCTGGTCGGGGTGGCATCACCGGTGTTGGTGCTGGCGTCGTTCGTGCTGGCCTGCGTGCTCGGCTGGCAGCGCTACCGACGTGAAGGCAGCTACCCGGTGCTCGCCGTCTCGGCCGCGATGCTGTGCGGTTTTCTGTTGCTGCACAAGGTGCATTCCCCGCAGTACACGCTGTGGCTGCTGCCCTTCTTCGTGCTGCTGCGGATCCGGCTCACCTGGGTGTTCGCTTATTTTGTCGCGGACCTGGCGATGGGCATCGGGATTTTCCGCTGGTACTCGGCGATCCAGACCACCGGCAAGGGCGGCATCTACGACGGTTTCGCCGCGCAGGCCGTGATGATCGGCGTCTGGGGCCGGGCCGCCCTGCTGGCCGCGCTGTTCTTCGCCTTCCTCGCCGCCAAACCCGCCGTTACCGCCTCGTCTCCGCAGGGTCGCGTGGAGAAGGGCGGCGGGTGAAGGGTTTGAGCACGAAGACGTCGGGGGCGCGGTCCAGCACTCCGCCCGCGGGGTCGTCGTCGCCGGCCACCCGGACCAGGTCCTTGGCCGGGGCGTAGATCTCGCGGACGACCAGCGCGCACAGCCCGAGCACGGCCAGGTCGCGCGCCACCACGGTGCCGAGGAACCAGCCCTCCGGCAGGCCCTTGCCGCTTTCGCCGAGGTAGTAGAACATCCGCGGCGCCCAGACCAGCGCGTCCAGCACCATCCAGCCGAGCAGCGGTTTCCAGCGCGGCACCGCCAGCACCGCCAGCGGTACCAGCCACAGCGAGTACTGCGGGCTCCACACCTTGTTGGTCAGCAGGAACGCGGCGACCACCAGGAAACCGAGCTGGCCGAGCCGCGGCCGGACCGGCGCGGTGAGCCCGACGTAGCCGATTCCCGCGCAGCAGAGCAGGAACAACAGCGCGCTGACGATGTTCAGCGCGGTCGGTGTCTCGCCGGTGCCGAGCACCCCGTCGAAACCTGACCAGCCGGAGAAGTACGAGATCACGTTGTACAGCGAGTCCGGGTCCATCGGGCGTTCGGTGTTGAGCCGGAAGAACTCGCCCCAGCCGTCCGGCAGGTTCACCGCGATCGGCAGGTTCACCGTCAGCCAGATACCGACCGCGGCGGCGGCCGCCTTGCCCCACTCGCGGAGCTTCCCGGCCCGCAGGCAGAGCACCAGCAACGGGCCGAGCAGGAACAACGGATAGAGCTTCGCCGCCGCACCGAGCCCGATCAGCAGCCCGGCCAACGCCGGTTTCCGTCTCGACCAGGCGAGCACCCCGGCCGCGGCGAAGGCGGCGGAAATGGTGTCGAAGTTGGTGAACGCGTGCACCAGCACCAGCGGTGATACGGCCACCAGCGCGGCGTCCCAAGGTCTGCGGCGCATGGTTCTGGCCACCGCCCACACGGTGACCAGCCAGGCGAGCGCGAGGAAGAACGCGGTGATGTTGAAGTACACCGCCACCGGCAGCGCGCCGGGCAGCCAGCCGGTGTCGGCGATGGACAGCCAGCCGTGCGTCAGCTTCGCGTTCACCCACTGGAAAAGCCCGGTCAGCACCGGGTATTCCATGTAGCGCTCCTGCGCCTGCGGGGTGCCCTCGTTCTCCACCCACTTGGTGGCGTACGGGAAGGTGTCCGGGTTGTTCAGCCGTTCCGCGCCGTAGAGCGGCACGATGTCGGAGTAGCACATCGCCACGTACGGCCGCCCGGACCGCCAGTCCAGCTCGGCCTCGCCCTGGTCGTTGGTGAACTGCTGGATGCAGGCGGCCTTGCCGAACCAGCTCAGCGTCAGGGTCAGTACCGCGAGCATCAGGCAGACCCGCAGCGGTGTCCAGAACCAGTGTCTGCCGATGGTCGCGTGTTCCCCGAGCGGCCCGCCGAGCGGACCGGAAGCCCCGGCGATGAAGGGCTCTTCGAGGCTCGGAGCGATGCGCTGCCGGGTGGACAGCGACACCGGCGCCGGCCGGTTCGTGGTGTGTTCGGTCGGGCTGGACACGGCCGGATGGTATCCGTGTCCCCGCGAACGCGAGGTGAGCCGCCGGTCACCCGGGCTCGGCGGCGTCCTCGTAGAACCCGGCGAGCACCTCGGCGGCGGCTCCTGCGGCCACCAGGTCCCGGCCGAGTTCGTCCAGGTCGAGCCGCACCCGCTGCCAGTGCGGCGACGGCAGGAGTTCGCCGAGCCGCGCCGCGACCGAGTCGCGGTACAGCTCCGGTGCGCCGCGCACCGCCCGGCCGGCCAGCACGATCCGTTCCAGGTCGAGCACCTGCACCAGATCGGCGAGGCCGATGCCGAGCAGCCGGGCCGCCTCCGCCGGATCGCCGCGGCCGGCGGCCGCGTTGTGCAGCACCTCGACGCAGCCGCGCCGGCCGCAGGCGCAGCGCGGGCCGTCGAAGGCGAGGGTGGTGTGCCCGAACTCGCCCGCGTTCGTGCGCGGCCCTCGGTAGACCGAGCCGTCGATCAGCAGCCCGGCGCCGATCCCGGTGCCGGCCAGCACCACCGCGGTGGCCGGCACCGGCCCGTCCGCGCGCCAGCCGTGCGCGAAGGCGGCCGCGTTGGAGTCCTTGTCCAGCAGCACCGGCAGCCCGACGGCTTCGGTGAGTCGGTCCCGCAGCGGAACCTCGCGCCAACCGGGCAGGTTGGTCGCGTCGCGCAGCACGCCGGTCCGGTGGTCCAGCGGGCCGAGCGCGCCGACCCCGATGCCGAGCAGGCCGTCCCCGTGCAGCCGGTGCGCGCACTCGCCGATTGCGGACACCGCTTCGGCCGGGGAGTAGCCGCGTGGCAGCGCGATGGAGGCGCGGGCCTGCACGTCGCCGAGCAGGTCGGTGCGGACCGCGTGCACCTCGTCGCGGTCCAGCTGCACGCCGATCGCACTGCGCGCGTCGGCCCTGATCGTCAGTCGTGTCCGCGGTTTGCCGACGCCCGCGGCCGGCTGCCGCTGTTCGGTGAGCACTCCGGCCGCCAGCAGTGCCGGCACGATCTTCGAGACGGCCTGCTGGGTGAGCCCGCTGCGCGCGGCCAACTCGATCCGGCTCAGCCCGCCGGCCCGGCGGATCTCGCCGAGCAGCAACGCGCTGTTGCGCCGGCGCAGGCCGCGCAGGTTCACCCCGGTCGCTCTCTCCACCCGGCTCAGCCTGCCACCGGGTAGCCTATTAATCAAAAGTGTTGTTTAATTGGCCGTATGACTGCTGCGGACCTTCGGGTGGCCATCCTCGGATACGGCATCGGCGGCCGGGTCTTCCACGCCCCGCTGGTGGCCGCCACCCCGGGACTGACCGTGGCCACCATCGTCACCGGGAACCCCGAGCGGGCCGGGCAGGCCAGGGCGGACTACCCGGAGGCCGAGGTGGTCGCCGACGCCGGGCAGGTCTTCGATGACACGGCCGGTCCGGCGGACCTGGTGGTGGTGAGCACGCCGAACCGCACCCATGTGCCGCTGGCCCTGCGCGCCATCGAGGCGGGCAAGGCGGTGGTGGTGGACAAGCCGTTCGCGCCAACCGCCGCCGAGGCCGAACGCGTGCTGCACGCCGCCGAGGCGGCCGGCACCGGGCTGACCGTGTTCCAGAACCGCCGGTTCGACTCGGACTTCCGCACGGTGCGCGCACTGCTGGCCGCCGGACGGCTCGGCGAGGTGTTCCGGTTCGAGTCGCGCTACGACCGCTGGCGGCCGGAACCGCGCGACAACTGGCGCGAGCACGGCGACCCGGCCGAGGCCGGCGGCCTGCTCTACGACCTCGGCGCGCATATCGTCGACCAGGCGCTGCAACTGTTCGGCCCGGTGGCCGAGGTGTACGCGGAGCTCGACCGGCGGCGGCCGGGAGTGCAGGTGGACGACGACACCTTCGTCGCGCTGCACCACGAAAACGGGGTGCGCTCGCACCTGTGGGCTTCCGCGCTGGCCGGCACGCTCAACCCGCGGTTCCGAGTGCTCGGCGACCGGGCGACCTTCACCAAGTACGGGCTGGACGTGCAGGAGCCGCAGGTGCTCGCCGGAAAGCGGCCGGGCGACCCCGGCTGGGGCGTGGAGCCGGAGTCCGACTCCGGGGTGCTCGGCGCGGGCTCGCACACCGAGCGCGTGCCCACCGAAACCGGTTGCTACGAACGTTTCTACGCCGAGGTGCGGGACGCGCTGCTCGGCAAGGGCGCTTTCCCGGTGGACCCGGCCGGCTCGGTGGCGACCCTTCGCGTCATCGAAGCCGCCCGCACTTCCGCCCTTACCCGCTCTGTCGTCACCCTGCCCTGAAAGCCCTTAAGGCCACCTTTGCTACCTCAGAGGTAGCAAAGGTGGCCTTAAGGGACTGGGGCCAGGGCTAGTTGTCGTCCGGGGGTCTGGAGAAGAAGGCGCCGCCGCCGCTCTCGTTGCCCCGGTTGCCGCCATTTCCGTTGTTGCCGCCGTTGTTGCCGCCGATCGGCCAGCCGGGCAGGCCGGTGGTCGGCCTGCCGGTCTCGGAGGTGGAGGTCTCCGGGGTCGAGGTCTCCGGCGTGGACGTCTCCGGGGTGGAGGTCTCCGACGACTGGTTGGGCGTGCTGCTCGGTGGCGGCCGCTGCGAGCTGGACGGCGGTGCCTCCTTCGCCGGCGCCTTGCCGATCATCTTGACGTCCGCGAACTTCTCGTTCGGCTTGCCCTTCAGGTAGCCGTCCATGAACTTCTGCCAGAGCTGCGCCGGCAGCCCGCTGCCGTAGATCGACTTGCCGGTCTTCTTGTCGCGGATCACTTCCTTCGGGCCCCCGTAGGTGCCCACCCAGGACGCGACCGAGATCGACGGGGTGTAGCCGGCCATCCAGGCCTGGTTGTTGTCCTTGCTGTCGTCGGCCTGCTGGGTACCGGTCTTGCCGGCGCACTCGTGCCCGTTCGCGCAGCGCAGCTTCGAGTGGGTGATCACCGGCTGCAGGGACCTGGTGACGTTCCCGGCGATCTGCTTGCTCTGCTCGGGGGTGTCCGAGAAAGCCGGCTTCGCTTCGGTGGGCGTCTCCAGCACGACTTCGCCGTCCGGCTTGGTCACCTTGGCCACGAAGTGTTGCTGCCGGCGCATGCCGTCGGCGGCGAAGGTGGCGTAGGCGCCGGCCATGTCCTCGGTGGTGACCGAGGTCTGGCCACCGCCGATCGCGACGTTGTAGTCGCCCTGCACCATCGACGGCACGTTGCCGTGCTTCTCCGGGATGCCGGCCGCCTGCGCCGCGTCGATCACCGCGGGCACCTTGAGGTCGTTGACCACCATGTCCACGAACACGGAGTTCACCGACTTCTCCATGCCCTCGGCGACCGTGCACTTCGGGCTGTCGCAGTTGTCCACGTTGTTGATCGGCTGGGTCTGGAACCCCGGCGGGCCGAACCGCTTGCCCGCCATGCCCTCGTACGTCTCGCCGAGTCCCTTTCCGCGCTGCAGCAACGCGACCAGGTCGAACGGCTTGTAGGAGGAACCGGGGCTGCGCGGGGTGTTCGCCCCGTCCCTGGCGTCTTCCTTGGTGTTGGGCCCGCCGTAGTAGGCGACGATTCCGCCGGTCTTCGGATCGACGGCGACCAGCGCCTCCTTGAGGTCGACCTTCTGGCCGTCCTGGCCCTTCATCACCTCGTCCACCGTCTCCACCGCGAGCTGCTGCGCCTTGGGGTCGATGGTGGTCTGGATGACGTAGCCGCCGGCCTGGACCTTCTCCTCCGGGTAGCCCTGCGCCTCGAGCTCGGCCAGGATCCGCTTCTGGATCTGCGCGTTCGGGCCCTTCATCGACTGCGGCTTGGCGTCCTCGGCGGAGATCATCGCGGGGAACTGGGCCGCCGCGCGGTCCGCCTTGGCCAGCCAGTTGTTCTGCACCATCTGGTCCATCACGTAGGTCCAGCGGCGGTTGGCGTACTCCATGTTCTCGGACTTGCCGGGACCCTGGATCATGCCGGCCAGCAGTGCGGCCTCGGACGGGCCGATGTCCTGCACGTTCTTGCCGAAGTACGCCTGCGAAGCGGTCTGGACCCCGTACGCGCCACGGCCGAAGTAGATGGTGTTCAGGTAGGCCGTGATGATGTCCGACTTGGACTGCTCGTTGTTCATCTTGAAGGCCTTCACCAGCTCGGTCGCCTTACGGGTGATCGTGGCGTCCTCGTTCTCGGTGGCCTTCTTGATGTACTGCTGGGAAATGGTCGAGCCACCACCGGTACCGCCGGTGAGCTGGTTCTTGACCGCGCCCAGGATGCCCATGATGTCGAAGCCGGGGTTCGTCTCGAAGCTCGAGTCCTCCGCCGCGTAGACCGCGTGCTTGACCACGTCCGGGATCTCGTTCGGCTTCATGATCTGGCGGTTGCCGCCCTGCGGCGCCACCTTGCCCATTTCCGAGCCGTCCGCGTAGTTGAAGGTGACCACCTGGTTCTGCTGGGCGGCGACCTCTTCCGGGGTGGGCACGTCCACGAAGAAGTACATGATGGTGAACGCCAGCGCCGGCAGCACCACGAACAGCCCGACCAGCACGTACAGCGTGCGGCGGACCCGCCGCCAGCGGCGCTTCTTGCGCTGCGCGGGGGTCAGCGGGGGCTTGTTCTTGCCGCCCTTCCCGTCACCGGCTGCGTCGGCCGGGTCATCTTGGTCGTCCGCGCCGAATTCGTTGAACCTGGCCTGCTCGCCGGAATGCCAGTCGTCATAACCATAACCGTCGTCGTACCCGTCGTTGTCGACACGGCTGTCGTAGCGGTCGTCGAAACGGTCGTTCGGCCCGGTGCCGTTGTGCTCGTGGTGCGTGAGCAGCTCGGGTTCGCGGTCGGTCGGGCCGAGCCGCTGGCCGATCATGCCGGTCGGCTGCTCCACCATCGGCCGCCGCGGCGGGGGCGGCGGGGGCGGCGGGGATTGCGGCGGCTGCACGGGAGGCGGCATCGGGGGCGGTGGCTGCCGGTAGCCGCCGCGCGGCGGGGTGCCGGGCGGCGGGCCCATCGGGCGGCCGGGCGGTGGCTGCCGGGGCCTTGCCGGTGGGCGCAGGTCCGGGTCGCCGCCGGTGGGCCAGCCGGGGCCGGCGTCCTCGCCGCCGGGCCACTGGGGTGCCTGCGGCGCCGGGGGTGCTGCCTGCCGCGGCCGGCGGGGCGGCTCGTCACCGGACGGCCACTGGGGCGCGTACTGCTCGTCGCCGGTCGGCCATTGGGCGCGACGGTGTTGATCAGGCTCCTGGCCTGGCCAGGAGCGGTTGCGATGGTCGTTCACGAATGAGCCTCCCAGACCGGCGCACCGGGGTACGTCGTTCTGCGGTCAAGAGTCGTGCGCCTGTGCGCACCGTTGGCTACCGTCACTGCCCCGCGGTCCTCTTGGTAGGGCGCTGCGGTGTTCCCGTGCCCAGGACGTACGACTGCACCAGGTGGTTCCAGCTGCAAGATCGGCACACCTCCACCACGTAGACGGTGAACTCCCCGAAGAGGTTGGCCATCCTGGCGAGTTCGTCACGGGTCCTGGCCGAACCGGCCGCGTGCTTGAGCTCGTCGCCGTACACCCAGGAGACCAGGGTGAGTGCCTCCTTGCGGCACAGCGGGCAGCTCGCCTCGGTCGGTTCACCGTGGAACTTCGCAGCTCGGAGCAGGTACGGACTGGCGTCGCAGACGTCCGACGTGCCGACTCGGCCGGCATAGACGCCGGCGAGCAGCGCACGACGCTGCAACGCGTAGTCCACGACCTGCCGCTGGTTTCGCACGCTGACAGAGTACGTGCCCGGAGTAGGGCTGCCATGAGCCGTTCTGCCTAGTGATCGCCGGCCGTCTCGCGACACGCCGGCTTTTCCATAACACTCCGGTGAACTTCAGGGGGTAATTCGTTCACTCGGACGGTCGGCTGAAAGGTTACGTACACCACTTCGATGTATCGGCGCGATATACTCGGCCGGTAGGTTGCGAGAGTCGGCAGGCAGATCCATGGCAACGCCTGACGCGGCCGTTTGTTCCCGGAAGGGGGTGCGTCGTGCTGGAGTTCGCGGTACTCGGGCTGCTGCATGAGGCCCCCATGCACGGCTATGTGCTGCGGAAACGGCTGCACGACACGCTTGGCATGTTTCGCACGTTCTCCTACGGCTCGCTGTACCCGACGCTGCGCCGGTTGCAACGAGCCGACTTCATCGTCGAAGAGCTGGACGAGGCGGGCGAGCCAGGCCGGCCGCAGAGCAGGCCGTACACCCGGCGGGCCCGGCGGGTGTACAAGCTCACGGCCGAGGGCAAGGAACGTTTCGCCGAACTGCTGGCCGATGCCGGCCCGCAGACCTGGGACGACGAAGGCTTCGGTGTGCACCTGGCGTTTTTCTCCAGGACACCGGCCGACGTCAGGATGCGCATATTGGAAGGTCGGCGCCGCCGGGTGGAGGAACGGCGTGAAGGTCTTCGCGCGGCCATGGCCAGGGCCGAGGAGAAGATCGATCGCTACACCCGGGAGCTGCATCGGCTCGGCCTGGAGAGCAGCGAGCGAGAGGTGCGCTGGCTCAACGAGCTGATCGCGCACGAGCAAGCCGAGCAACGCGGCGAGTCGACCTGAGCCGCCGCGATTCGGCGTCACCTACATCACAGACAAACGAGTTGAAGGAGAAACCGGCATGGGCGAGCACCGCCGCAGCGTTCGGGTGGCCATCGTTGGCGTCGGCAATTGTGCAGCGTCGCTGGTGCAGGGCGTGGAGTACTACCGCGACGCCGACCCCGGCGCGCGCGTGCCGGGCTTGATGCACGTGCAGTTCGGTCAGTACCACGTGCGTGACATCGAGTTCGTCGCCGCTTTCGACGTGGACGCCAAGAAGGTCGGCCGCGACCTGTCCGAGGCCATCGTGGCCAGCGAGAACAACACGATCAAGATCGCCGACGTGCCGCCGGCCGGGGTCACCGTGCAGCGCGGGCACACCTTCGACGGGCTCGGCCGGTTCTACCGCGAGACCATCGAGGAGTCCGACGAGAAGCCGGTGGACGTGGCCGCGGCGCTGCGCGCGGCCGAAGTGGACGTGCTGGTCGCCTACCTGCCGGTTGGCTCGGAGGAGGCGGACAAGTTCTACGCGCAGGCCGCCATCGACGCGGGGGTCGCGTTCGTCAACGCGCTGCCGGTGTTCATCGCCTCCGACCCGGAGTGGGCCGCCAAGTTCACCGAGGCCGGCGTGCCGATCGTGGGCGACGACATCAAGTCGCAGGTCGGCGCCACCATCACGCACCGCGTGCTGGCCAGGCTGTTCGAGGACCGCGGTGTCCAGCTCGACCGCACCATGCAGCTGAACGTGGGCGGCAACATGGACTTCCTGAACATGAAGGAACTGGAGCGCCTGGAGTCGAAGAAGATCTCCAAGACCCAGTCGGTGACCTCGCAGGTGGACCGCGACCTCGGCAAGGGCAACGTGCACATCGGCCCGTCCGACTACGTGCAGTGGCTGGACGACCGGAAGTGGGCCTACGTCCGGCTCGAGGGTCGCGCCTTCGGTGACGTGCCGTTGAACATGGAGTACAAGCTCGAGGTGTGGGACTCGCCGAACTCGGCCGGCATCATCATCGACGCGGTGCGTGCCGCGAAGATCGCGCTGGACCGCGGCATCGGCGGGCCGATCCTGTCCGCGTCCTCGTACTTCATGAAGTCGCCGCCGGAGCAGTACGACGACTCCACCGCCCGCGACTCCATCGACAAGTTCATCCGCGGCGAACTCGACCGCTAGCTTTCTCCTCCAAGGTGCAGCGAAGGCCACCTTGCCTGCGTTGGATGCAGGCAAGGTGGCCTTCGCTGCATTTCAAGCGCTGGGGATGCCGAGGGTGGTGGGGAGGTCGCGGATGTGCGTGAGGACGGTGTCGGCTTCGGCTAGGGCCGAGGGGTCCGGCGGGAAGTGCGGGTTCGGCACCGCGTAGACGGTCATCCCGGCGGCTTTCGCCGAGCGCAGCCCGTTCGTGCTGTCCTCCACCGCCGCACAGGCCGTCGCCGGCACGCCCAGCCGGCCGGCCGCTTCGAGGTAGACGTCCGGCGCCGGTTTGCCGGCCGCGACCTGCTCGCTGGACAGCGCCACCCGGACCAGGCCGGTCAGCCCGGTGGCGTCCAGGAAAGCCTTGATCAGTACCGGTGGTGACGAGCTGGCGATGGCCACCGGGTACCGCTCGCCGACCGCGCGCACGACCTCCGCTGCGCCCGGCAGCACCGGCGGGCCACCGGAGTAGCGCTCGGCCATCCGGTCCACCACCACCTCGGCGATCCGCTCCGGGGTCAGCCGCGCGCCGAGTTCTTCGACCAGGTATCGCGCCCATTCCGGGGTGCTCATCCCCTGCTGCGCCCTGGTCGCCTCCGGCCGCCAGCTGCCGCCGTGCTCGGCGACCACCGCCCGGCGCACCTCGTCCCAGGTCTGTTCGGAGTCGACCAGCACCCCGTCCAGGTCGAAAACCACCGCGTCCATGCCCCGCACGCTACCTGTGCGGCAAATTACTTCGACAGGCTAAGTAAATATTGTTAGGGTAGCTAAGTGATTTCCGGAGTGGGCGAACTGGCGGGTGAACTGCGGCCGTTGGTGTTCCGGCTGTACTACGTGGTGCGCCGGCAGACGCCGCAGCTGCGGCTCACCCTCACCCAGGGCTCGGTGCTCGCCGAGCTGATGCGCGGCGGGCCGCGGCGGATGACCGCGCTGGCCGAGTTCGAGGGCGTGAAGCTGCCGTCGATGACCGACGTGGTGGCCAGGCTGGAACGGCTCGGGCTGGTGCGCCGCGCGCCCGATCCGGACGACCGCCGCGCGGTACTGGTCCGGGTCACCGAGGAGGGCGCGCGTTTCTACCAGGAGCTCGTGGCGGCGCGGGAGGAGTTCCTGCGCGAGCGGCTGACCCGGCTCGACCCGGCCGAACGGGACGCCATCGAGGCGGCGCTTCCCGCGCTGCGGCGGCTATTGGACCCCACCGTGGACCCCGTGGATCCGACTGTGAAACCGAAGGAGGAATTGATCGGCGATGAGCGCTGAAAGTCATTCGAGCCTGCTGGACGCGGTGAAGGGGCAGCCGAAGCAGGTGTGGATCACCGCCTTCGCCGCGGTGATCGCGTTCATGGGCATCGGCCTGGTCGACCCGATCCTGCTGTCCATCGCCGAAGGGCTGCACGCGACCCCGTCCGAGGTCACCCTGCTGTTCTCGTCCTATCTCGGCGTGCAGGTGATCGCCATGCTGGTCACCGGCGCGGCGAGCGCGCGGTTCGGCGCCAAGCGGACCGTGCTGACCGGGCTCACCCTGATCGTGCTGGCGACCGCGTTGTGCGCGGCGGCCGGTTCGATCGAGCAGCTGGTCGGCCTGCGCGCGGTATGGGGCCTCGGCAACGCCTTCTTCATCGCGACCGCGCTGTCGGTGATCGTCGGCGCGGCCACCGGCGGGCAGTCGGGCGCGATCCTGCTTTACGAGGCGGCGCTCGGGGTCGGCCTGGCGGTCGGCCCGCTGCTGGGCGCGCTGCTCGGCAGCATCTCCTGGCGTGGTCCGTTCGTTGGCACCGCGGTGCTGATGGCCGGCGCGCTGGTGCTGTGCGCGGTCTTCCTCTCCGGTGACGCGAGGGAGAAGCGTGCACCGATCAGGCTGCTCGACCCGTTGCGCGCGCTCCGGCACACCGGCCTGCTGCGCACGTCGATCGGGTCCGCGCTCTACACCGCCGCCTTCTTCACCGTGCTCGCCTGGTCCCCGTTCGTGCTGGAGTGGAACGCGATCGCGGTCGGCCTGGTGTTCTGCGGCTGGGGTCTCTGCGTCGCGGTGGCCGGGGTGGTGCTGGCGCCGAAGCTGGCCGGCCGGCTCGGTGAACGGCACGCCGCCGCGCTCTCGGTGTTCGGCTACGCCTTGCTGATGATGGTCATGGTGGTGCCGGCCAAGCCGGTGCTGGTGGTCGCGATCGTGCTCAGCGGGCTGGTCTCCGGGCTGCTGAACACCCTGTTCACCGGTACCGCGATGTCGATCAGCGACGCGCCGCGGCCGGTGGCCAGCGCGGGCTACAACTTCTGCCGCTGGCTGGGCGGCGCGGTGGCGGCGACCCTGGTGGGGCATGTCGCCGAGTGGTTCGGCTCGCCGCGGGCGCCGTTCGTGGCGGCCGCCGTGCTCTGCGTGCTGGCCGGTGGGCTGCTGTCGCTGCGGACCCGCGCCGGCGACCCGCACCGGGTACCGGCCGAGGCCGCGCTGGTCGGCGAGGAGTTCTGAACTTCCGGTAAATGGCAGGCAAACGTCGGGTATTCCCATCCCGGGACGATTGGCTTAACGTCGGACCTCCGAACTGGGAGGTCCGACGTTGGTCGCCAGGAAAATGCTGCCGCTGCTCACCGCGCACGCCCCGAGCCGCGCGTCGCTCACCTGCAAGTACAAGTGCGGTGACGCCTGTGCGCACGAACCGCCGAACCCTTCGGGCAACCGGTACTTCGCGGACGTGGTGACCGAGGTGCTCAGCCGGCGCGGTGTGCTGCGGGCCGGTGCGGTGGTGGCCATCGCGGGAGCAACGCTCGGCGGCGGAGTGGCCGCTGCCCAGCCCACCCGGCCGGGCAAACCCGCCCCCGGCACGGACTTCACCCCGGTCACGCCGAACACCCTGGACGCCGTGGTGGTGCCGGAGGGCTACCGGCAGGCGATCGTGATCCGCTGGGGCGACCCGCTCTTCCCGGACGCACCGGAGTTCGATTTCGCGAACCAGACCGCCGAAGCGCAGGCGAAGCAGTTCGGCTTCAACAACGACTTCGCGGCCCTGCTCCCGCTGGACCGCCACGGGCTGCGCTCGCTGCTGGTGACCAACCACGAGTACACCACCGAGTCGTCCATGTTCTTCGGCTACGACGAGCGGAACCCGACCGAGGAACAGGTGAAGATCGCCTGGGCGGCGCACGGCCTGTCCGTGGTGCAGGTGGAGCGGGACCGTCGTTCGGGCGGGCTGACGCCGAAGTTCTCCCGGTACAACCGGCGGATCACGCTGCACACCGAGTTCGAGGTGCGCGGCCCGGCGGCGGGCGGCGAGCTGCTCCGGACCTCGGCGGATCCCAGCGGTACCAAGGTCTTCGGCACCATGAACAACTGCGCCGGCGGGATCACCCCGTGGGGCACCATTCTTTCCGGCGAGGAGAACATCAACCAGTACTTCGGCAACGCCGAGCTGGTGCCGGATCCCGCGGTGCGCGCCAGGCTCGCCCGCTACGGCATCAAGGGCACCGAGACGGTCCGCAAGTGGGAGCGGTTCGACCCGCGGTTCGACCTGGCGAGGGAGCCGAACGAGGCGAACCGGTTCGGCTGGGTCGTGGAGCTGGACCCGGAGGACCCGCACTCCACCCCGGTCAAGCACACCGCGCTCGGCCGGTTCAAGCACGAGTGCGCGAACGTGCGGGTGGCCGGGGACGGGCGGGTGGTCGCCTACTCCGGCGACGACGAGCGCTTCGAATACATCTACAAGTTCATCTCCACCAAGAAGATGAAGCGCGGGGACAGCAAGGCGGCCCGCCGGCACAACATGACGCTGCTCGACGAAGGCACGCTGTACGTCGGCAGGTTCACCGGGGACAGCCCGGCGGCCGAGATCGACGGCACCGGGAAGCTGCCGTCGGACGGCGAGTTCGACGGCGTCGGCGAATGGATCCCGCTGGCCGCCGGGAAACGGTCCTTCGTGCCGGGCATGACCGCGGAGGAGGTCTACGTCTACACCCGCGAGGCGGCGGACAAGGCGGGCGCGACCAAGATGGACCGTCCGGAGGACATCCAGGCGCATCCGCGGACCGGCCGGATCTACTGCGCGCTGAGCAACAACGTGGAGCGGGGCAACGCGGGCAAGGAAGGCGCCACCGAACCGAACCCGCGCAACAACAACAAGCACGGGCAGGTGCTGGAGTTCGAAGAGTGGCACGGAGACGCGCTGGCCACCAGGTTCTCCTGGCGGCTGCTGCTGGTCTGCGGTGACCCGGCGGCGCCGGACACCTATTTCGCGGGTTTCCCGAAGGACCAGGTCAGCCCGATCTCCAGCCCGGACAACGTGGCCTTCGACTCCCACGGGAACCTGTGGATCTCCACCGACTCGGCCGGTGCGCTGGGCATCAACGACGGGCTGTACGTGGTTCCGCTGGAGGGTAGGGAACGTGGTCACTGCAAGCTCTTCCTCACCGTTCCGCACGGCGCGGAGACCTGCGGGCCGGTGATCGGCGACCAGGTGGTCACCGTCTGTGTGCAGCATCCCGGCGAGGTGGACGGGGCGAGCGCGGACAAGCCGGTCTCGCACTGGCCTGATGGCGGTGGCAGCCAGCCGCGGCCGTCCGTGGTGGCGGTGTGGAAACCGGGCAGGGACGGGCTTTCCGGTATCGGAGAGTAACCGGACGGATCGTGGCGTTCGCCCTCTGTTCACCTGGAGGACCCGGTCACCTCGTTTTGGGCGCTTAGCGTCGGGCCGTTCCCCGACTGAGTGATGCCCGACCTGGAGGACCCTTGTCCACCCGCTTTGACCTGCCGTTATTTCCCCACCACTCCGGCGGTCGTTCGGCCGTCACCTGCGAGTACCGCTGCGGCAACGCCTGTGCGCACGACGCGCCGAACACCTCCGGCAACGAGTACTTCGGCGATGTCGTCAAGGACGTCGTTTCCCGTCGTGGCGCGCTGAAGGCCAGTGCGGTGATGGCGGTGGCGGCGGGCGGGTTCGCCGCGTTGTCTCCTACCGCGGCCGCCGCCGAGCCGGAGGTCCCCGCACCGCTGGCCGGGAAGCGTCCCGGTCGCCCGGTGCGCGGCACCGACTTCGACGCGGTGCCGCCGAACAAGGCGGACGCGGTCACCATCCCGGACGGCTACGCGCAGAACGTGGTCATCCGCTGGGGGGACGCGGTGGTGCCGGGCGCACCGAAGTTCGACTTCACCAAGCAGACCGCGGCCGCGCAGGAGAAGCAGTTCGGCTACAACAACGACTTCGTCGGGCTGATCCCGCAGGACCCGCTCGGCCTGCGCAACCTGCTGGTGGTCAACCACGAGTACTCCACCGAAGTGCACATGTTCCCGGCGGATCAGTACGACAAGAACAATCCGACCGAGGAGCAGGTCAAGATCGCCTGGGCTGCGCACGGGCTGAGCGTGGTGCAGGCCTGGCGCGACCCGGTGGCCGGCGGGCTGCGCGTGGTGCCCAGCAGGCAGAACCGGCGGATCACGCTGAACACCGAGTTCGAGGTGCGCGGCCCGGCGGCGGGCTCGAAGTTCCTGCAGACCTCCGCCGACCCGAGCGGGCGCAAGGTGTTCGGCACCCAGAACAACTGCGCCGGCGGGGTCACCCCGTGGGGCACCGTGCTCTCCGGTGAGGAGAACTTCAACCAGTACTTCGCGAACGCGGACAAGGTGACCGACCCGGTAGCGCAGGCAAGGCAGAAGCGGTACGGCCTCGCCGGCGGCGCGAGCACCCGGAAGTGGGAGCGGTTCGACAAGCGATGGGACATCGCGCAGGAGCCGAACGAGCCGAACCGGTTCGGCTGGGTGGTGGAGATCGACCCGAACGACCCGCACTCCACCCCGGCCAAGCACACCCACCTCGGCCGGTTCAAGCACGAGGCGGCCAACATCAAGATCACCAAGGACGGTCGGGTCGCGGTCTACTCCGGTGACGACGAGCGGTTCGACTACATCTACAAGTACGTGTCCAAGGGCAAGTACAAGAAGGGCAGCAGCGCACTGGCGCGGCGGCACAACTCGGCCCTGCTCGACGACGGCACGCTGTACGTCGCGAAGTTCACCGGCGACAGCCCGGCCGCGGAGATCGACGGCACCGGCAAGCTGCCCGCGGACGGCGAGTTCGACGGCACCGGCGAGTGGATCCCGCTTGCCAGCGGCGACAAGTCCTTTGTGGACGATTTCACCGCGGAGGAGGTGTACGTGTTCACCCGGCTCGCCGCGGACAAGGCCGGGGCCACCAAGATGGACCGCCCGGAGGACATCGAGCCGAACCCGGTGAACGGCCGGATCTACGCCGCGCTGACCAACAACACCGACCGCGGCGCGGCCGGCAAGGCCGGGGCGGACGAGCCGAACCCGCGGGTGCGCAACAAGAACGGCCACGTGCTGGAGTGGGAGGAGGCCGGTGGCGACTCGGCCGCCACCCGGTTCTCCTGGCGGCTGCTGCTGGTCTGCGGTGACCCCAAGGCCGCGGACACCTACTTCGGCGGCTTCCCCAAGGACCAGGTCTCGCCGATCTCGTGCCCGGACAACGTGGCCTTCGACCGGCACGGCAACCTGTGGATCTCCACCGACGGCAACACCCTCGGCGCAAACGACGGGCTGTTCTCGGTGCCGGTGGACGGCCCCGAGCGCGGCCACGTGAAGCAGTTCCTTTCGGTGCCGGTCGGTGCCGAAACCTGCGGCCCGGTGGTCACCGACCATCTGGTCCTGGTCGCCGTGCAGCACCCCGGTGAGGACGCGGAGAACTCGGCGAACCCGACCTCGCACTGGCCCGACGGCGGCAAGTCGCAGCCGCGCCCGTCCATCGTCTCGGTCTGGAAGAAGGGCCATTTCGGCTTCCCCGGCCAGATCGGCGTCCGCTAACCCGCTCGTGAGTGAAAAGTGTTGTCCCGGCAACACTTTTCACTCACGACGGCTGACCTGCGGTTTTGCTCCGAGGGCGAGCGCGACGCAGGCGGCGGCGACCATGCAGGCGCCGACCGCCCACATCCCGGTGCGCTGGCTGCCGGTCAGGTCCCGCAGCCAGCCGGTGATGTAGGGCGCGGCGAACCCGCTGATGTTGCCCAGCGAGTTGATCAGCGCGATGCCGCCAGCCGCGGCCGCGCCGGAGAGGAAGTTCGACGGCAGCGCCCAGAAGGTGGGCAGTGCCGCGCACACGCCGACCGCGCAGACCGTCACCGCCACCATGGCGGCGAACGGGTTGCCGAGGTAGAGCGCGATCGGGATGGCCAGCCCGCCGAGCAGCATCGGCAGCGCCACATGCCATTTCCGCTCGCCGGTCCGGTCGCCGTGGCGCGCCCACAGCACCATCGCCACCGCGCCGATCACATACGGGATGGCGTTGATCAGGCCGGACTCCCAGGTGCTGAAGTTCGTCCCGAACTGCTGCTTGAACCCGGCGATGATGGTGGGCAGGAAGAAACCGAGCGCGTACAGGCCGTACGCGATTCCGAAGTAGACAAAGGCGAGGCCGAGGATGCGCGGGTGGGTCAGTGCCTTGCGCAACGGCCAGTGGTGCTCGGCTTCGGTGGCCCGCCGTTCGGCGTCCAGCTCGGCGGCCAGCCAGCTCCGTTCGTCTTCGCTCAGCCATTTCGCCTGCTCGGGCCGGTCGGTCAGGTAGTACCAGGTGACCACCGCGAGCAGGATCGCCGGGATGCCCTCCACCAGGAACATGAACCGCCAGCCGGACAGCCCGAACACCCCGTGCCCGCCGCTGATCAGCAGGCTGGACACGGTGGAGCCGATCGCCGAGGACACCGGGACCGCCGCCATGAACAGCGCGACCGCCTTCGCCCGCTGCGACGCCGGGAACCAGTAGGTCAGGTACAGGATGATGCCGGGGAAGAAACCGGCCTCCGCCACGCCGAGCAGGAAACGCAGGATTACCAGGGTGGTCGGATTCGGCACGAAGGCCATCACGGTGGCCACCACACCCCAGGTGATCATGATCCGGGCCAGCCAGCGGCGGGCGCCGAACCGGTGCAGCGCCAGGTTGCTCGGCACTTCCAGTACCAGGTAGCCGAGGAAGAACACACCCGAGGCGAAACCGAAGGCGGTGGCGGTCAGGCCGAGTTCTTTGTTCATCCCGTTCGGCCCGGCGAAGCCGATGTTGACCCGGTCCAGGTAGTTCACGAAGTACAGCAGCGCCAGGAACGGCATGATGCGCAGCGCGACCTTGCGCAGCACCCGGTTGCCGTGCTGATCAACGGGAGAGTCCATTGCGGAATCTCATGCCCGCGACCGGCGTCCCGTCAAGCCCGGCTTTAGGGTCGGTCCCATGGCAGACAATCCACTGGCACTGGTCACCGGCGCGTCGCGGGGCATCGGCGCGGCCGTCGCACACGCTTTGGAGCCCACCCACCGGCTGCTGCTCGGCGGCCGGGATGCGACCGCGCTGGCCGAGCGTGCCGCGGACCTGCCCGGTGCGCAGCCGTGGCCGGTGGACCTGACCGACCCGGCCGCTTTGCGGGCCGCGGCCGAGCCGATCGACGAGCTGGCGGTGCTCGTGCATTCGGCGGGCACCGCCCGGCTCGGCACCGTCGAGCAGGCGGACTCTTCGGCGTGGCGGACGAACTTCGAGGTCAACCTGCTGGCCGTGGTCGAGCTGACCCGGCTGCTGCTGCCCGCGCTGCGTGCCGCCGGCGGGCACGTGGTGCTGATCAATTCGGGTCAGGGGATCAACGCGCGGGAGGGCTGGGGTCCGTACGCGGCGAGCAAGTTCGGGCTGCGGGCGTTCGCCGATGTGCTGCGGGCCGAGGAGCCGTCGATCCGGGTGACCTCGGTGTTCCCCGGCCGCACGGACACCGAGATGCAGCAGGCGGTGGTCCGCGGTGAGGGCAAGGAGTACACCCCGGATCAGTATCTGCGACCGGATTCGGTGGCGATGGCCGTGCTGGCCGCGGTCTCCGCGAGCCCGGAGGCGCATCTCACCGAACTGGTCCTCCGCCCGCGCTGACCGGTCGTGCGCGCGAGTTGTGCACAGTTGCCCCGCCCTGTGGACAACCGCCCTTCGCGCGCCCGCCGCGTCGCGGGGTGGCGATAGGCTGGAGCGGGGTCGCCCCCCGGGAGTGGTGGGGGCTGCGCGGGTGGGGTTTGCGCGGATTTCGGCGGCGGATTTCCAGCAGCGGACTTCCAGCAGCGGCTGTTCAGCGGGTGAGCCAGGTGTCGAGCAGGGCGGCCTTTTCCGGTCTGCCGAGGTGGCGGTAGGCATTGGCCCAGACCTCGGGGTCGGCCAGCGGCAGGCCGCGCCAATGGCCGGTGACGCGGGTCGGGAACTCGACGACGCCATTCTCGGTGCGCAGCGCGAAGCCGACGAGCAGGTCCACCGGGCCGTCCGGCAGCACGAAACGTTCGCGGGTCGCGTAGGCGCCGTCGCGCACGGCAGCGGGAGTGAAGGCGAGGCCGGCGGCGGTCAGGGCGGAGGACACCTGGTCCACGGGCGCGTCCGTGGTGACATCCCAATCGTGCACCCGCGAGACCAGGCCCAGCGCGGCCAGCAGGCCGGAGCCGCCGACCGCGGCCACCAAGCCGCGGGCGTGCACCGCGGCGAGCACCGCGCGCACCCCGGTCATCGGCGGCAGGTCCTGGGTCATCAGCCCCGGATCCTGGCCGCCGCCTCAGCCACCTCGGCCTGCGCCTTGGCGCGGTCCACCCGCAGCGACTCGCCCTCGCCGATCACCTGCTCCCCGGCCACCCACACGTCCCGCACCCGGCGGGAGCCGGCGCCCCACACCAGGTTCGACAGCAGCTGGTCGTCCGGCACGTCGAGGCCGGTGGCGAAGGTGGGATCGTCCAGGTCGATGTGCACCAGGTCCGCCCACCGGCCCGGCTCCAGCGCGCCGATGTCATCCCGGCCGAGCGCGGCCGCGCCGTCCCTGGTGGCCAGCAGCAGCGCCGATGCCGCACCGAGCGCGGTGGAGTCGCCGGTGGCGAGCCTGCTGAGCATCGCGGCGAGCTGAACCTCCTCCCACAGGTCCAGGTCGTCGTTGCTGGCCGGGCCGTCCGTGCCCAAACCGACCGGGACCGCGGCCGCGCGCAGCTCCCGCAGCCTGGCCATGCCGGAGGCCAGTTTCGCGTTGGAGCCGGGACAGTGCGCGACCCCGACCCGCCGCTCGGCGAACAACGCGATGTCCTCATCGGACAGATGGATCGCGTGCGCGGCGATCACCCTGCCCGCCAACATGCCGACCCGGTCGAGCAGCTTCGGCACCGAACCGAACTCGGCGCGCTGCGCCAGGTCCTCGTCGGCGGCCTCGGCAACGTGGATCTGCACCAGCGCACCCCGCGCGGCCGCCGACTCCGCGGTCAGCCGGAGCGCCTCCACCGGCAGCATGTAGGCCGAGTGCGCGGTGTAGGTCAGCTCGACCCGCTCGCCGGGCCCCCAGCGCAGCCCGTCCGCGTCGATCCAGCGCTCGGTCGCGGTGATCATCTCGCGCCAGTCCAACCCGGGCAGGTCGATGATCGGGGTGCCGAGCAGCACCCTGGCGCCGGTGCTGAGCACCGCGTCCGCCATCTGCTCGGAATGGAAGTACATCTCCGCGCTGGTGGTCACCCCGTGCCGGAGCATCTCCACCGAGCCGAGCACCATCCCGGTGCGCACGTCCGACGGCCGCAGCCGCGCCTCGGCCGGCCAGATGATCTCCCGCAGCCAGCGCAGCAGCGGCAGCTCACCGCCCATCCCGCGCAGCAACGTCATCGGGCTGTGCGCGTGCGTGTTCACCAGTCCTGGCAACAGGATCCCGGGCAGCTCGGTGACCAGCAGGTCCGGCCAGGGCGGTGCATCCGCGGCCAGGCCGCAGAAAACGATCCTGCCGTCGTCGCCGATGTCCACCACCCCGTCGCGAAGGACCGAGCAGGACGGATCGGCGGGCAGGACGACCGGGGCGCGGAAACGGCGAGGCATGCCTTGACCTTACGACGCCCTAGTCGTCCATCAACCCGCTGCGCCAAGCCCAGGCCGCGATCTCCACCCGGTTCCTGGCGTCGATCTTGTTCTGCACCGACGCCAGGTGCGTCTTCACCGTGGACAGCGAAAGGTAGAGCTCCTCGCCGATCTCGGTGTTCGTCAGCCCCCGCGCCGCCGCCCGCACCACGTCCAGCTCCCGCGCGGTGAGCGGATCCTTCGGCGGCTTGACGTCCCGTTTCGCGCCGCCGCCGTCGAAATGCTTGAGCAGCCGCACGGTGATCTGCGGGGACACCAGCGCGTCACCCCTGGCCGCCGCCCGCACCGCTTCGATCAGCAGCGCCGGGCCGGCGTCCTTGAGCAGGAACCCGCTCGCCCCGTTGCGCAGCGCGGTGTGCACGTATTCGTCCAGGTCGAACGTGGTCACCACGACCACCTTCAGCGGATCGGTCACCTCCGGCCCGGCCAACTGCCTGGTCACCTCGAGCCCGTCCAGGCCGGGCATCCGGATGTCCAGCAGGCAGACGTCCGGCCGCAGCTCCCTCGCCTTTCCCATGGCCGCGACCCCGTCCGGCACGTCGGCCACCACCTCGATGTCCTCCTGCGCGTCGAGGATCATCCGGAAGCCGGTGCGCACCATGTCCTGGTCGTCGGCGATGAGTACCCGAATCACTGTTCCCCTTCTCCAGCAAGCGGCAGCCACGCCTCGACCCGCCAGCCGCCGTCCGGCCCCGGACCGGCGGTGAGCCTGCCGTGCAGCAGCTCGACCCGTTCGCGCATGCCGATCAGACCGTAGCCGCCCGAGCCTCCGGCGGGTCGCTCGTCCCGCTTTTGGCCGTCGTCGCTCACCCAGAGGTGCAGCTCGCCTTCGAGCACTTCGGCGAGTACGACCGCCTTCTTCGCCCCGGCCGCGTGCTTGCCGACGTTCGTCAGCGACTCCTGGACCAGGCGCAACGCCGAGCGCGCGACCTCCTGCGGCACGTCCGGCGGCAGCTCGAGCTCGACCTCGGTTGGCACGCCGTGATTCGAACCGTCCACCAGCCGGCGCAGGTCCGCGGCCAGATCGGTGGTGGCCTGCTCGGCGAAACCGCTGCTGCCCGCGGGCGCGTCCCCGCGCATGCTGCGCACCAGCCGGCGCATCGCGGCCAGCGCCTCGGTGCCCGCGTTCTCGATCCGGCCCATCGCCTCCAGCGCGATCCGCGGATCCTTCTCCCCCATCATCTTCGCCGCCTGCGCCTGCACCACGATCCCGGTGACGTGATGCGCGACCACGTCGTGCAGCTCCCTGGCCAGCGCCATCCGCTCGGAGGTCTGCGCATCGGTGACCGCCGACTGCACCACCTGCTTGCGCTCGGAGTCGCGGGAACGCAGATAGAGCCCGATGGCCACCGAGATGCCGAGCAGCAGCACGGCCGCGACGAACGACTGCTGCAACTCGGTGGTCGTCCCGCCCCGCGAAGCCCGGACGGTGTTCACGCCGGAGGCCCCCGCCACCACGACGGTCAGCACCCCGATGCAGGTCCACGCCCTGGACGGCTTGATCCAGCGGATCAGGTAGGTGACCACCACCATGCCGGCGGCAACCTGGGTGATCGGTACCCAGCCGGTGACCGAGTAGCTGCTGCCCTTCAGGTTCGTCACCACGGCGGCGGCGCCGGACAACGCGA
Organism: Amycolatopsis nigrescens CSC17Ta-90; assembly: GCF_000384315.1. Lineage (GTDB taxonomy): Bacteria > Actinomycetota > Actinomycetes > Mycobacteriales > Pseudonocardiaceae > Amycolatopsis > Amycolatopsis nigrescens. Next base: position 3,573,011 of record NZ_ARVW01000001.1, read on the forward strand.
TCAGTCCCGCGGTGAGCAGCGCGGCCACCACGGTGCGGCGCACGGCGTACAGCGCGGTGGCCGCGGCGGCGATCGAGCAGAGCAGTACCGGGTAGGCGCGCGCCCCGGTGTTGGAGGCCGCGGTGAGCTCCAGGAACAGCAGCAGGGACAGCCCGCCCACCACCGGCCACTGGCCGCGGAGCAGCTCGGTCAGCGGGTTGTCCTGGCCCTTCGGCTGCGGATGGCGGCCGCGCACCCCGGCCGCGATCGCCGCGCCCAGGATGACAAGGCCGATCACCAGCGACTGAAGGAGCCGGTTGGCGTACTCGGTCCGGCTGAACGCCGCCAGCAGGCCGGCGATCACCAGCGACGCGATGGCGGTGAAGGCGACCCCGGCCCGCACCCGGCGGACGCAGAAGAAGACCAGTTCGAACCCGGCGACCACCTCGGTGATCGAGAGGTCGGTCAGCACGGTCGAATACGGCGACGCGTCGCCGAGCCGGATCAGCACAGTGGAGAGCACCAGCACCGCGGCCCCGGCGAAGGCGGCCACCGCCGGCCGGGTCCGCGCCCACAGCGCGCAGCCCGCCATCGCCAGAATGCCGGGCAGCAACAGCAGGTCGCGCCCGGCCGGACCGGTGTCGTCGAAGGCGGCGGGCAGCACGATCGCCAGGTCGCAGAGCAACGCCGCGGCCAGCACCACGCCGGGCAGGCCGAGCCACCGCCAGGTGCTGGCGGCCTGTTCTCGGATGGGGTTCGGCCCTGTGTTCCCTGTGCTCACATCGAGACGGTAGAGGATCAAGCCCGGTCCGCGCCTTGGCCTTCCGGCTGGACGGGGTCGGCCGATCGGCCGATGCCCGCGTCCGGCACACCGGCCTTCTGCCCGAAGTGGACGGACCCGCCCCTCGGTGAAGCTGCTTCACGAGCAGATGACAACCAACGAGGGAGAACGTGGTGCACGCACAGCGACCACCGGGTCCAATCAGGACGGACGGCACGCCGGTGCTCACCGGCCGAGGACTGGTCAAGCGGTACGGGACGGCGAACGCGCTGGCCGGGGTCGACATCGACATCCAGGCGGGCGAGGCGGTCGCGATCGTCGGGCCCTCCGGCTCCGGCAAGACCTCTCTGCTGCACGTGCTGGCCGGCATCCTGCGGGCCGACGCCGGGCAGATCTTCCTGTCCGGCCAGCGGGTGGACCAGCTCAGCGAGCGCAAGCGCAGCGAGCTGCGCCGCAGCGAGTTCGGGTTCGTGTTCCAGTCCGGCATGCTCGTCGCCGAGCTGACCGCCGAGGAGAACGTGGCGCTGCCGCTGCTGCTCGGCGGCACGGGGCGGCGCGAAGCGGTCACCCGGGCCGGTGAATGGCTCGGCAGGCTCGGCCTCGGCGGCAAGGAGGGCAGGCGCCCCGGTGAGCTCTCCGGCGGCGAGGCGCAGCGGGTGGCCATCGCGCGGGCGCTGACCCACCGGCCGAAGGTGATCTTCGCCGACGAGCCGACCGGCGCGCTGGACACCCGCACCGGGCACGAGACGATGAACGCGCTGCTCGGTGCCGCGCACGAGACCGGAGCCGCGGTGATCGTGGTGACCCACGACCGCGAGCTGGCCGACTCGATGCCCCGCACGGTGGGCATCCGGGACGGCCTGATCGCCGTCGGTGTGCCGTCGTGAACGCGCTGAAGCTCGCCGTCCGGGTACTCCGGGTGGACCGCCGGACCCGCACCTCGGCGATCCTCACCACGGTCGGCGTGGCGGTGGCGACCGGGCTGGTGCTGCTGCTGGTCAGCCTGCCGTTCGCGACCCAGGTGCGGGCGCAGCGCGCGCTGTGGCAGGAGCCCTCCTACGCCGGCGGGCAGGAGCAGGCGAGTCTGCTGCTGGCGGCCAGCACGGACTACAGCGGCGGCCAGAAGATCGTCCGGGTGGACGTCGCCGCGGTCGGCGATTCGTCCACAGTGGAGCTTCCGCCCGGGGTGCCGAAGCTGCCGGCGCCCGGTGAGGCGCTGGTGTCCCCGGAGCTGGGCGAGCTGATGCACCGGCTGCCGGCCGCGCAGCTGGGCGACCGCTTCGGCGGCGACCTGGCGGGGGCGCTCGGCCAGGACGCGCTGAAGTTCCCGGAACAGCTGGTCGCGCTGGTCGGGCACACCCCGGAGGACATGCCGGCGAACGCGTCCCCGATGCGGGGGTTCACCACGGGCACCGCGTCTCCGGACTCCGAGCTGCAACTGCTCGCCGGGGTCGGCGTGGTGGTGCTGCTGGTGCCGAGCCTGGTGCTGGTGGCCTCCTCGGCCAGGCTGACCGCGGCCCGCCGGGAACGCCGGCTCGCCGCGCTGCGCCTGGCCGGTGCCACCCCGGGGCAGGTCACCGGCATGGTGGCCGCGGAGACCGCGATCAGCTCGGTGGCCGGCACCCTGCTCGGATTCGCGCTGAGCCCGGTGCTGCACGGGCTGGCCACGCTGGTGCCGTGGGACGGCGGCACCTGGCAGTCCACCGACTTCGCCCTGCCGCCGGTGCTGACCGCGGTGATCGTGGCCGCGATGCCGGTGCTGGTGGTGCTGGCCGGGGTGCTCGGCCTGCGCCGGGTGCTCAGCAACCCGCTGATCGCGTCCGGCGGGCACACCCGCAAACCGCTGCACTGGTGGCGGTTGCTGGCCCTGCCGGTGGCCGGCCTGTTCTTCCTGTACGCGGTGACGTCGTCCGGCGACTCTGGCGGGCTGATGATGGTGCTGCTCGGCCTGGTGCTGGTGGTCGGCGCGGCAGCGGTGGTCGGGCCGTGGCTGACTTCGGCGGTCGGCGGCAGCTTCGTCCGCGGCTGGCGCCGCCCGTCCGGGCTGCTGGCCGGTCGGCGGCTGCGCGACGATCCGAGGGGCGCCTACCGCGCGTCCGCCGGGGTGGTGCTCGCGGTGTTCACCGGCTCGATGGCGCTCACCCTGCTGCCCAGCCTGGAGGCGCTGGCCGGTGGCGGGCGGTCGTACCAGGACTCGGTGCTCTACGCGGACACCGACCCGGAGCACGCCGCGACCATGGTCGGCCAGGCGAACGACGGGCTGGCCAAGTACGGGCAGAGCGTCCGGGCGGTCGAGATCCCGAAGGTGATGCTGACCGCGCCGAGCGGCTCCAGCCAGCAGGCGCTGGTGCTGGACTGCGCCAAGGCGGCCGAGCTGACCAGGTTCGTGCTGGCCGGCTCGTGCACCGGGGCACCGGGCGTCTACGGCACCTACGCGGTGGACCTGAACGAGGTGAAGGTGTCCGGCACGGGGGCTCCCGGCGATCCGGCGATGCCGTTCGCGGCGGGTACGCCGATGACGGTGGTGCGGGCGGATGCCGACCTGGCCGGCTCCGGGTCGCTGCTGATCGACCCGGCTGCGCTGCCGCCGGGGGTACAACCGGAGCGGAGCACGGTGGCCGTGCAGACCACCGACGCGAACCGCGAGGTGGTGCGCACCGCGCTGGTCGGGGCCGCGGCCGGTGAGCAGGTGGAGAGCCGGGAGCTGACCTTGGACAGCCAGCAGACCCAGCTCGCGGACCTGCGCCGGGTAACGGTGATCGGGCTGGTCGCGGCCGCGATACTGGCCGGCTGCAGTGCGGCGGTGGCCACCGCCGGCTCGGTGATGGACCGGCGGCGCACCTTCGGCGCGCTGATCGCGGCCGGTACTCCGGTGAAGGTGCTGGCCAGGGCGTTGCGCACGGAGGCGGCGATGCCCGCGATGGTGGCCACCGTCGGTGCCGGGGTGGCCGGGACGCTGGTCGGGCTCGGCTTGTTCAGCCTGGTCAACGAGGGCTCGGTGGTGCTCAGCCCGTGGATCCTGGCGCCGGTGGTGCTCGGCATCGGGGTCGCCGTGCTGGCCGCTTCGGTGTGCACCCCGGCGCTCAACCGGGTGCGGGCCGAGCCCCTCGCCGACGAGTGACCCGCGGGGCCGCCCTGCTGTCGGGGGAGGGCGGCCCTTCACCTAGGTCGTGAGTGGAAAGTGTTGCCCAAGCAACACTTTCCACTCACGACGTCTGAGCTGGGGAAACGCGCTCGAAGACGAGGTCGTGGGAGACGCGGCCCTCGGCGTTGGCGCGGTTTTCGAACTTGGTGACCGGCCGCCAGTCCGGCCGCGGCGCCCAGCCGTCGTGCCGGTTGCGCAGCAGTGGCTCGGCCGAGCACACCGCGAGCATCTGCTCCGCGTAGTGCTCCCAGTCGGTGGCCAAGTGCAGGGTCGCCCCCGGCGCCAGCCGGGACGCCACCAGCGCGACGAACGCGGGCTGCACCAGCCGCCGCTTGTGGTGCTTCTTCTTCGGCCAGGGGTCCGGGAAGAAGATCCGCACCCCGGACAGCGAGTCCGGCTCGATGTGCCTGGTCAGCAGCACCACGGCGTCCCCGTGCAGCAGCCGCAGGTTCGCCACGCCGAGGTTGTCCGCGCGGAGCATCAGCTGGCCGAGCCCGGCCTCGTACACCTCGACCGCGACGTAGTTGAGCTCCGGCGCGGCCGCGGCCAGCTGGGACGTGGTCTCGCCCATGCCGGAGCCGATCTCCAGCAGCACCGGCGCCGGGCGGCCGAACCATTCGGTGAAGTCCACCGGACCGGGGGGAAGTTCGGCCACTTTCCGGCCGAGCTCCGGCCACCGGTCCCGCCAGGCCCGCTCCTGGCCGACGGTCATCCGACCGCCGCGCTGCACGTAACTGACCACGCTGCGCAGGCGTGGTTGCCGCTCACTCTCCACCCGGCAAGTCCAGCACGACCGCCGCCGCACCGGCTCGGCCGGGGTGAACCGGCTAGCTCAGCGGACTGCTTCGAACTCGCCCAGCCTGGCCCGCAGCCCGGCCAGCCCGGCCACCGCGATCGGTGCCGGGGTCGGCCCGCTGTGCGCGGGCAGTACATCGATCCACCCCGGGTGTCGGTCGGTGTTCAGCACCGTGGTGGGAATGGAATGGCCGGCCTGGCCGCGTTCGGACGGCATGAACTCCCAGTAACCGGACTCGCCGTCGGCCGCCCACGGCACGAACTCCCAGCCGGGACGCGGCCCGAGCAGCAGGGCGATGCGGTCTTCGATGCGGAACCCGTCGATCCGCGAGCCGAGGTCGCCGTTCGCGACCGCGCGCAGCCACCACGGGGATGGCACCGGTTCGTGCCCGGCGCTGACCGAGCGGAACAACGCGAGCACGTGGTCCTCTGGCGCCCGGTGCACCCAGGCGCGGCGGATCTCGGACGGCCTGCCGGCGGACGCCGCGATCCTGGGCAGCTCGATAGCCTGTGACCATTCGAGGCCGACCATGGCCTCGAGCCGCGGTTGTGGCACCGCGCCGTTAGCAGGGGATGGGATGGGACTGTCGACTCCTCGGCCGGTATCCACCGTCAAGGGTCACCTCCGTAGTGTCGGTGACGGGACCTGCCGTCCATACCACCGGGCCGGCGGCGGTTAGTCCGCACCCTGTGTGAGACGCCACAGTCTCTTAACGTGGTCTTAATCCGCCGTCTTGCGCTAGGGGCATGGATCGCACTCGTTATGTCGTCTTGATCTTGCGGTTTGTTACCGCCAGGCGAAAACGTGGACGAGCTGCGGGGATCGACCGTCCGAAGTGGATCAGCGGGCCGGCGCACGAGAAAGGCCCGGGTCGCCCCCCGAATGGCGACCCGGGCCTACCTTTCCCCGTACCGGCTGTTGCCGCGCCCCGAATTCCGCGACGGTCGCCGGTTATATCCCCTGTGGTGGTTCTTGTTTACGCATCCCGCTTCTTGGCGGTGCTGATCGCGATGATCAGCATGAGCGCCGCGAAGCCGGCGAAGAAGGCGAGTGAGCCCCACTGGCTCAGCGTCGCGGTGGACAGCGGCGGCCCGGCCATCTCGATCCCCCTGGAGGCGCCGTCGCCGGTGAGGAACTTGTTGGCCACGTTGAACGGCATCCACTTGTAGATGTCGTCACCCACATTGGGGATCATCGGCACCAGCGACTCCACCACCAGGCTGTAGATCAGCAGCAGCGCGATGGCGCCGGCGCTGTGCCGGATCAGGATGCCGACGGCCACCGCGACCACCGCGGACAGCGCGTACACCGCGCCGACCCCGGCGACGTTGATCCAGTCCGCCGAGCTGTTCAGCGCGAAGTCGCCGGCGGGCTTGATCAGCGCGGCCACGCCGAGCGAGCCGAACGCGGACAGCTCGCCGATGACCAGCGCCAGCACCGCGACCACGGTGGTCTTGGCGAGCAGCATCCTGCCGCGCGCCGGCACCGCCTGGAAGGTGGTGCGGATGGTGCCGAAGCGGTACTCGGTGGTGACCGCCAGCGCGGCCAGCACCATCACCACCGGCAGCCCGAACTGGTAGCCGAACTGGCTGGTGGCGACGGAGAGGTCGCCACCGCCCTCGCTGGTGCCGGCGATCAGCGCGCCGAAGCCGACCATCACGGCCAAGGCGATCAGGGCGCACCACCACGGCGACCGGGTGGTGAACAGTTTGATGCGTTCCGTTGCGAGCAAGGTCATGGTCTTCTCGAATCCCCTGGGTTTCGGTGCTGGTGGGCGTCAGTTGCCGGCCGGCTCGAGCACGTGCCGCGCCTCGGTCTCCAACCCGGTGTGGTACTCCACCGAGTCGCCGGTGATCTGCATGAACGCCTGCTCCAGCGAGCCGGTCTGCGGGCTCAGCTCGTGCAGCACGATGCCATCGCGGGCGGCCAGTTCGCCGATCTTGTCACTGTCCATTCCGGACACGAGGATGCCGCCGTCCTCGCCGGCCGCGATGGTGGCGCTGGCCCCCTCCAACGCGCCGCGGAGCTGGTCGAGCTGGGGGCTGCGCACCTTCACCGTGTTCTCCGCCGCCCGCGCCACGAAATCCTTCGTCGACGACTGCGAAATCAACTGCCCCCGCCCGATCACCACCAACTGCGTCGCCGTCAACGCCATCTCCGAGAGCAAATGCGACGACACGAACACCGTCCGCCCCTCATCCGCCAACCGGTGCATGAACTTCCGGATCCACAAAATCCCCTCCGGATCCAAACCGTTCACCGGCTCATCGAACAGCAGCACCTCCGGATCCCCCAACAACGCCGCCGCGATCCCCAACCGCTGCGACATCCCCAGAGAAAAACCACCCGCCCGCTTCGAGGCCACATTCGACAGCCCCACCGTCTCCAACACCTCATCCACCCGACGAGCAGGCAACTTGTTCGACTTCGCCATCCACGCCAGATGCGACCGCGCCGACCGGTTCGGATGCACCCACTTCGCATCCAACAACGCCCCCACCGTCCGCAACGGCTGCTTCAACTCGTGATACCGCTTCCCCCCGATCCGCACCTGCCCCGCCGACGGATTGTCCAACCCCAAGATCATCCGCATCGTCGTCGACTTCCCAGCACCATTCGGCCCCAGAAACCCCGTCACCCGACCCGCCTCGACGTTGAACGACAAATTGTTCACCGCCACCGTCTTGCCATACCTCTTGGTGAGGCCAGACGCCTCGATCATGAGTTCTCCTCCTGGTTGCGGTTCGCCCCCGCGCTGGCATTGGCCGGATCGTTTCCCCGTATTTCCGACGATCACGATCCTGTCCGATCCGGTGGTCGCGGCGCGTCATCCTGCGGACCGAACTTGCCCCCGACCTGAGTAGTAGCTAAGCGCGCTTTGTCGCTCAGAGCGATCGGTGATGACCCTGACTCCGACCCTGAACGGACCCCGGGATCGGCAGGGGGTACCGCTTGCGCTCATTAATGAACCGTGGTTCAATAACTCTCGTGGTCAGACCTCGCACGATCACCGACGAACGGCTGCTGAGCGCGGCGGCACTGGTGATCGGCCAGGTCGGGCCCGGTTTCACGCTCGCTCAGGTTGCCGCGGAGGCGGGCACCGCGGTGGGCACGGTGGCGCAGCGCTTCGGTTCCAAGAACGGATTGCTGCAGGCGGTGAGCCGGGAGAACACCCGGGCCGTGGTGGCGGAAATGGCGGCGGCGGTCGTCGGCGCGACTAGTCCGTTGGAGGGACTGCGGGCGGCACTGCGATGCGTGTACGCCGGCCTCGGTGACGCCGAGACCGCGGCCAACCATCTCGGCCAGCTCGGCGTCGACATCGGCGACCCCGTCCTGCGGGCGTTGCTCGGCGAGCATTTCGCCGCGGTGGAGAAGGAACTGCGACGGCTGGTCCGGGACGTCGCGCCGGAACTTCCGGGTGCGCCACCGCCGGCCCGCGCGGCAAGGGTGTTGGTGTCGGTGCTCAACGGAATCGCGCTCGACTGGTCGGTGCGGCCGGTGGGGCGGCTGGCCGATCGGGTGAATCAGGACGTTGATGCGGTACTAGCCGGCTGGCGCCGGGGAGGAGAAGGCTGAATGAACGAGCTGGCTGGCGCGGTGGCCGTGGTCACCGGTGCGACCAGGGGTTGTGGCCGGGCGATCGCGGTCGAGTTGGGCAGGCAGGGGGCGACCGTGTTCGTCACCGGGCGCACCACCAGGGACGCCGGTTCGCCGATGAAGCGCGCGGAGACCATCGAAGACACCGCCGAACTGGTCGACGCGGCCGGCGGGCGCGGGATCCCGGTGCGCTGCGACTTCACCTCGGTGTCCGATGTGGACGCGCTGCGGGCCAGGATCGAGTCCGAAGTGGACGGGCGGCTGGACATCCTGGTCGACGACGTCTGGGGCGGCGACCCGTTCGTCGACTTCGAGTCGACGTATTGGGACTCCGACCTGGACAACGCGCTGCTGGTGGTGCGCAACGCGGTGGACACCCACCTGATCGCGCTGCACCGGCTGCTGCCGCTGGTGGTGCGCCGCGAGGGCGGCCTGGTGATCGAGGTGACCGACGGCGACAACGACGACTACGTCGGTGCCGGCGTCCCCTACTACCTGGCGAAATGCAGCGTGCGGGCGATCGGCAGGGCGCTCGGTGCCGAGCTGGCCAAGGTCGGCTGCACCGGGATGACCGTGACGCCGGGGTTCCTGCGGTCGGAGTCGATGCTGGAGCTGTTCGGCGTCACCGAGGAGAACTGGCGGGACGCGGTGTCCACCAGCGCGCCGGCCGACTTCGCGATCTCCGAGACGCCGACCCTGCTCGGCCGCGGGGTGGCGGCGCTGGCCACCGACCCGAAGGTCTCCCGCTTCGCCGGGCAGACGCTGGCCTCGTGGACGCTGATGCACGAGTACGGCCTCACCGACGTCGACGGTTCACGGCCGGACTTCGGCCGCTGGATGGCCGAGGTCCGCACCCCCGGCCTCGACCCCGTCACCACCGACCCCACCCCCTTCCGCTAACCGGCAAATAGCCGACTTCTTGCCCTTTCGGTGTGGGGCAAAAAGTCGGCTATTTGCCCTTGAGGGCGTTGGGCGATTTGTGGACAACTGGCCGGGAGGGGTGAGTTGTCCACAGGCACGCTCGCGATCGGTCCCGTCGGAGCGCCCCGGCCTGCACGATTCGCAGGGTGAGAACACCAAGATGCATGCCGGACATCACCGGACCATTCCTCGGCAGCCATGCCCTGTCCGAGGGCTGGCTGACCGCGAAGCAGCTCCGCTCACCCGCACTGGGACGACTGTTTCGCGGCGTGTACGTACCGGCCAAGATGCCGGTCACCCACGAGCTGCGTTGTCAGGCAGCCGCCTTGATCGCGCCAGGTCCGGCGGTGCTCACCGGCTGCTCGGCGGTCACGGTGCGCGGCCTGCCGCTTGCCGACGCCAGAGACCCGGTCGAATTTCTGGTTCCCGACCTGGCGAAGTTCGTCGCGCAGCCCGGCCTCGACATCAAACGCACCGATCTGGCCAAGGCCGAGTTCGAGGATTGGGAACCGGTACGGCTGGCCACCCCGTTGCGTGCGACTCTGGACATCCTGACCAGCACCAGGCTGCGGAAGTCGCTGATGCGCACGGTGGCGTTGCTGGATTCGCTGCTCCGCGCCGAGTTCGTCGAACGCGCGGCGCTGCGGACCTTTCTCGAGCACAGGCATGACCACGGCGTGGTCCGCGCTCGCCGGGCGCTGGAGCTCGCCGACCCGCGTGCCGAGTCGATCCCCGAATCGGAGTTGCGTGTCCTGCTGAAACTGAACGGGTTCGACTTCGTGCCGCAACTCGATGTGGTCGTGCACGGCCAGTTCCTGGCCAGGCTCGACCTGGCTGTCGAGGAGTGCCGGCTCGCGGTCGAGTACGACGGTCAATGGCATCAGGAAGCCGCGCAGACGGAACGGGACATCGAGCGCCGGAGGCGTTTGGCGGCGGCGGGCTGGGAGGTCATCGTCGTGACCAAGGAGTGGCTGTACGGCGCTCCGCTCGACCTGGTCGACACCGTCCGCCTGGCACTGGCCCGCCGTACCGGCAAATAGCCGACTTTTTGCCCTTTCGATCGAGGGCGAAAAGCCGGCTATTTGCCTTGGGTCAGCCGGTGCCGGGGCGGGTGAGGCCGGTTTCGTAGGCGAGCACCACAGCCTGCACCCGGTCTCGCAGCTCCAGCTTCGACAGGATGCGCCCCACGTGCGTTTTCACCGTGGCTTCGGACAGGAACAGCGCCTCCGCGATCTCGATGTTCGACAGGCCCTTCGCGATCAGCACCAGCACCTCGCGCTCCCGGTCGGTGAGCACGTTCAGCACCGCCGCGTCGCGCAGCGGCTGCCCGCCGGTGCCGACGAACCGGTCCAGCAGCCGCCGGGTCACCGACGGCGAAACCACCGCCTCGCCACTGGCCACCGCGCGCAACGCGGACACCAGGTGCGACGGCGGGGTGTCCTTGAGCAGGAAGCCGCTGGCCCCGCCGCGCAGCGCCGCGTAGACGTACTCGTCCAGGTCGAAGGTGGTCATCACGAGCACCCTCGCGGTACCCGCGGCGACGATCCGTTTCGTCGCCTCCACCCCGTCCAGCACCGGCATCCGGACATCCATCAGCACCACGTCCGGTCGCAGCTTCTCGGCCAGCCGGATCGCTTCGGCGCCGTCCCCGGCCTCCCCGGTGACCTCGATGTCCTCCTGCGCGCCGAGCACCATGCGCAGCCCGCCCCGCATCAGCTCCTGGTCGTCCACGACCACTACGGAAATCATGCCGCCTCCGCGGGAGTGAGTACGTCGGCGGAAATCATGCCGCCTCCGTGAGGTAAGGAATCATCGCGCCAACCTAACCGGCAGGGTCGCGTGCACCCGCCAGCCGCCGCCGGGCTGCGGGCCCACCTCCAGCTCGCCGCCGAAGACGTGCGCCCGTTCCCGCATGCCGATCAGCCCGTTGCCGCCGGGCAGCGGACCCGCCACCGCCGGCGGCACCAGCTGCCGCGCCCGCCCGGCGCCGTCGTCGCACACCTCGACCTCCACCACGTCGTCGTCCTGGCGCACCCGCACCTCGGCCCTTGCCCCCGGCCCGGCGTGCTTGAGCGTGTTGGTCAGCGCCTCCTGCACGATCCGGTACACCCCGAGCGAAACCCCGGCCGGCAGCCCGGTCAGCTCGCCGGTCAGCTCCAACCGCACCGGCACCCCCGCGGTGCGCACCCGCTCGGCCAGCTCGCCGAGCGCCTCGGTGTCCGGCTGCGGCACCCGCGGCTCGCCGTCGGAATCCTCGTTGCGCAGCACGTCCAGCAGCCGCCGCAGGTCACCGAGCGCTTCCCGACCGGTCTCCGAGATGGTCTGCACGGCGCGTTCGGCCAGCGCCGGGTTGGACTTGATCGCGTAGGACGCGCCGTCGGCCTGCACCACCATCACGCTCACCGCGTGCGCGACCACGTCGTGCAGCTCGCGGGCGATCCGACTGCGCTCCTCGCCGACCGCGATCCTGGTCGCCTGGTCGCGCTCGGTCTCCAGCAGGTGCAGCCTGGCCTCCACCTCGACGTGGTAGGCGCGCCGGGCGCCGACGAACTCGCCGAGCACCCAGGCCAGCGCCAGCGACAGCGCGGTCATCAGCGCGATGACCACGACGTCATCTTCCATCGGGGGCAGCGTGAACTGGCCGGCGGTCACCAGTACCAGCGCGACGAGGTAGATCGCCGCCTGTCGCCGCCTGGCGTAGACGACCACGGTGTACAGCGCGATCGCACCGGTCATCAGGCTGGCCGCGCCGAGTTGCAGCACGCTGTGCGGTACGCCGATGACCAGCACCGCGTAGGCCATCTGCAGCGGGTACTTGCGCCGGACCACCAGCGGCAGCACGATCGCCAGGTCCAGCGGCACGGTGATGTACCAGGGCGGCATCCGCTGGCCGGGCACGTCCGCGTCGGCCACGAAGAGCAGCAGGTCGAAGAGCCCGAACAGCAGGGCGATCAGGCTGTCCCCGACGATCGGGTGTGCCCGCATCCACAGGCTTAGCCGTCGCACCGGTTCAGCCTAGGTCGCGCACCGCCGCCGCGCGTCGCCCCGCGGTAGCACCCGTGATCCGACCGCGGGATGACGCCGCGTTCCCGCCGATCCGGGACATGGCACGATTCGGGCAGCAGGTTCGGTTATCGGGAGGGGCTCGGGCTCGTGACGGCAGCGAATGAGCAGGGCCGTTTCGCGGGCCCGCTGTCGATGTCGGTCGCGAACCTGTGCCGCCGGCTCCAGCCGCAGGTCTCCGCGCGCACCGCGGCCGGGTTCGGTGAGGTGCTGCGCCGGCTCGGTGCGCCGCTGCAGGTCGCCGTCGCCGGGCGGATCAAGTCCGGTAAGTCCACCCTGGTCAACGCGCTGATCGGGCGCCGGGTGGCGCCGACCGACGTTGGCGAGTGCACCCGCCTGGTCACCCGGTTCCAGTACGGCACCGTGGACCGGGTCGAGGTGGTCTTCGCCGACGGCCGCAAGCAGGTGCTGCCGTTCGCCGCGGACGGCATGATCCCGGCCGAGCTTGGCGTGGACATCGCCGAGGTCTCCCATCTCGAGGCGTACCTGACCAATGCGGTGCTGCAGGACATGACCGTGATCGACACCCCCGGCCTCGGCTCGCTGGACGCCGCATCGGTGTCCAGGACCGAGCAGCTGCTGGGCGCGGCCGGCAGCGGTGACTCCGGAGACGACCCCGACGAGGACGGCACCGAGCTGGACGACACCTCGCGCAGCGCGGTGGCCGGCGCGGAGGCCGTGCTCTACGTGGTCACCCAGGGCATCCGGGCGGACGACCAGCAGGCACTGGCCGCGTTCACCGCGGCCACCGCCAGCCGCGAGGCCGGTCCGGTGAACGCGATCGCGGTGCTGAACAAGGCGGACACCATCGCGCCGGAGTCGGTGGCCGGTGCCGAGGAGACCGGCAACCCGGTGTGGACGGCGGCCACCGTGCTCGCCGAAAAGCAGGCCGCCACCCTGAAACCGCGGGTGGCCGACGTGCTGCCGGTGATCAGCCTGGTCGCCGAGTCCGCCGAGTCCGGCGGGTTCACCTCGGCCGACGCCGAGGCGCTGCGCGGACTGGCCGCGCTCGAGCCGGACGTGCTGGAGACCATGCTGCTCTCCGCGGACATCTTCACCACCTGGGAATGCGATGTCCCTTCCGGAACCAGGCTGCGGCTGCTGGAGAAACTCGACCTCTACGGCGTGCGCTGCGCGGTGGACGCGATCAGGGCGGAGCCGTCGATCACCGCCGGCGCGCTGCGCCGCACCCTGCTCGACTCCTCCGGCCTCGCCGCCGTGCGGGCCAGGTTGAACGTGGTGTTCGCGGCACGCGCGGACGGGATCAAAGCCGCCGCGGCGCTCGCTTCGGTGACCGCGCTGGCGCACGCTTCGGGCGATCCCGCCGAGCGGCAGCGGGTGCACGACGCGATCGAGGTGCTGCTGGCCAAGCCGGAGGCGCACCAGCTCCGGCTGCTGGAAGCGCTCACCCTGGTCGCCTCCGGGGCGGTGGACATGCCCGAAGACCTCACCGAGGAGGTGCTGCGGGTGGGCAGCAACGCCGACCTCGGCGCGCAGCTCGGCCTGCCGGGCGGCTCGCGCGAGGAGCTGGCCGCGTTCTCGCTGGAGCGGGCCGGCTGGTGGCGTTCCTTCGCGTCCTTCGGCGCGACCCCGGCGCAGAGCCGGGTGGCGCATGTGGTGCACCGCGCCTACTTCCTGATCTGGCAGCAACTCCGCGCGTGAAGGGGTGATAGACGGTGTCTTCGTGGTTCCGCAGGGAGAGCCGGGCGGGTCAGCGGAAGCTGGAGGACCTGCCGACCGGCAAGATCCCGGCCAAGGTCATCGCGGACGCCGAGGCCGAGATGGACAAGCAGCAGGACAAGCCTGCCGAGCAGCCGGAAGAGCAGGGAACCGCCGAGCGGGCCGATGCGTCGGACTCCGATGTGGACCCCGTACCAGCAGTCGTCACGCATGCCACCGGTGCCGGCCCCGGCGCGCTCGAGCAGGCGCTGGCCGACCGGCTGGCGCTGATCCACCTCTGCCTCTACGCGATGGACCGGGCGCGCAGCGGCGGCGTGGTGGAACGATTGCAGCAGGGGCTCGCCGGGATCGGGGTGACCGCGCTGCGGCCGGACGGCCAGCGGTTCGACCCGGCGCTGCACGAGGCTGGCGGTGCGGTGGTGACCGACGACGAGTCGCTGGTCGGCACCGTGGCGGAGACCGAGGTGGTCGGCTTCAGCGACCAGGACCGGCTCCTCCGCGCGCCCATCGTCACCGTCTACACCCAGCGCTGACCTCGTGAGTGGAAAACGTTGTCCGGACAACACTTTCCACTCACGACGTCTGATCTGGGGAAACCTGCGGGCGAGCGGTAGCCGTTAGGCTCAGCGCCGTGACCGCACCCGCCACCCTGAACCTGCCCGCACAGGTGAAGCAGGCCCGTGAGGCGCTGTTCACCCTGCTGCGCGAAACCGACCCGAAGGCGGCGAGCTGGGTCGAGGAGATCCGCCGCGCCAGGCCGCGGAAACCGTCCGTGGTGGTGGTCGGCGAGACCAACCGCGGCAAGAGCTCGCTGGTCAACGCGCTGCTCGCGACCCCGGGCCTGTCGCCGGTGGACGCGGACGTTTCCACCGCCACCTACCTGGTGTTCGAGCATGCCGAGCAGTGGGCCGCGCAGGCCTGCTACCCGGGGCAGCTGGCCCCGGTCCCGGTCCGGCTGGACGAGCTGATCCGCTGGGTGTCCGCCGCGCACGAGCTGCCCGAAGGCCAGCTCCCGCCCCGTTACGTCGAGGTCGCCGGGCCGGTGCCGCTGCTGGAGCGGGTGACCGTGGTGGACACGCCCGGCGTCGGCGGGCTGGACGCGATGCACGGCGAGCTGGCCATGGAGGCGGCCGCCAGCGCCACCGCGCTGCTGTTCGTGGTGGACGCCTCGGCCCCGTTCACCGCCGGTGAGCTGCAGTTCCTGCGCACCATGGGCGAGCGGGTGGAGACCGTGCTGTTCGCGCTGTCCAAGGTCGACCAGTTCCGCGGCTGGCGCGAGGTGCTGGAGGCGGACCGGCGGCTGCTGGCCGAGCACGCGCCGCGGTTCACCGGCGCGGTGTTCCACCCGGTGTCCGCGCGGATGTTCGAGATGGCGGCCAAGGCGCCGAACGAGCAGGCCGCCGCCATGCTGCGGGAACGATCCGGGGTCGCCGAGCTGCAGGCCGCGTTGCAGGAGGAGCTGGTCGGCAAGTCCGCGATGCTCGGTGAGGCGAACACGCTGCGGGCCCTGTCCAGCGCGCTCGGCGAGCAGCACGCCAGGCTGCAGGCGGAACGCCGCGCGTTGTCCTCCGGTGAGGCGGAGGCCGAGTCGCTGCGCGAGCGCCGGGACGCCCTCGCCGTCGAGCGCAGGTCCTCCACCCGTGGCTGGCAGGTGAAGCTGCGCGGCGAGATCCAGCGGACCAGGGTGGAGATCGGGCACGAGGGCGCCAGGCAGATGCGGGACGCGCAGGCATGGTTCCGCTCCCAGATCGACGCCGCCAAACGGGAACAGCTGCAGGACCTGCCCCGGCAAGTGGACCTGGCGCTGCAGACCATTTCGCAGCGGGCTTCCGGCGCGTTGTCCGAGCGGCTCAACCGGGTGACCGACGTGGCGCTGTCCGAGCTGTTCTCGGCGGAGGAGCTGGACGTGATCCGCGCCCAGTTCGCCAGGGCGGGCGGGCCGGCGGTGGTGCTGCGCCCGCCGGAGAAGCGCCCGCCCACCGCCGAGGACAAGCTGCTGGTGTTCATGGGCGTCTCGGGCGGGGTCGGGGCCGGCAAGCTGGTGGCAGCGCCGCTGGTCGGCGTGCTGGTCAGCCCGATCATCCTGCCCGCCACCATCGTGATCGGCCTCGGTGCCGGCTGGTGGATGGCGCGGACCCGGCGGCACGCCGCGGACAAGCAGCACCTGAAGCAGTGGCTGGTGGAGTCGATCGCGGATGCCAGGTCCACCCTGGACCAGCTGGTCGCCGAGCAGCTGATCGAGGCGGAGCAGCAGCTTTCGCTGGCGCTCGACGAAGCGCTCGGCAGGCGGATCGAAGCGATCGAAGCCGAACTGAAAGATGTCGACAAGACGATAAAAATGGGCGATCAGGAGCGGGCCAGGCAGCTGGCCGCGGTGACCCGGCGGCTCAAGGACGTCACCGAGGGTCGCGATCGGGCGGAGGCCTTCCTCGCCAAGATGCGGACGCTGCGCGACCAGCGCTGAGCGTCGAAGATTGCCTGGACGTGCCCGGTTGTGCGGCGGAACCGAACCGGCATACGGTGAGTCAGAGGTTTCGACTGGTTTCGACAAGATGGACCCCGGCCACGGCCGGTGACGAGATGGGGAGTCTCCTGTGTGGGTCGACGAAAGCGGTAGTGCCGACACAACCGACACCACCGGCGCCTCGGACCAGATGGCGATCAGCGTGGAGGGTCAGGAGTACTCCGCCGAGGTCAACTTCGACCTCGACCAGGACGGCACCGACGAGACCGCCCGGATCGAGCACGAGGACGGCACGGTGGTCGGCTACTCCGACACCGACCACGACGGCCGCGCGGACCAGTACCTGCACGTGGACGCGCAGGGCAACGTGCTGGAGAGCGCCCGGTTCGACGAGGCCAGCGGCCAGTGGGTGGCCACCGATCCGGAAGGGCCTGGCGCGCCGGGCGACAGCACGGACACCAGCGGCGACGGCGGCATGACCGCCGACATGCAGGAGGGCGACGTCAACGTCGGCCCGGCCACCGTCGACTCGGACCACGACGGCCGCAACGACACCGCCGTGGTGCAGGACGACCAGGGCAACACCCGGATGTTCACCGACGTGGACGGCGACGGCAAGGCCGACGTGCAGACCATCGTCGACCCGAGCGGCAACTCCACCACCTACAGCCACACCGGCGACGGCGAGTGGACCGAGATGCCGCCGTCGAGCGGGGTCGCGCCGGCGCCGAGCAGCGACCAGGTGTGGGGCTGGTCCAGCCAGGACACCGTGGAGGGCGTCGCCAAGATCGACTCCGCCACCGGGCAGTGGATCAGCCAGAACTAGCGGCTCATCGGCGACCCAAAGCCCGGCACTTCGGTGCCGGGCTTTTTGCGCTGCCGGACGGCGCTGAACCGCAGGTGAACGCCCCTTTTCCGGCAATCCGCCCTAGTTGTTCAGGCTAAGCATTCGGCGCTGGCTGCACCGATGGGGTGACCAAGGTCAAAACCGCTGCTCCGAACGGGGAGGAAAGTCTTTCGTTCTGGCGCGATTCAGGCGGATCTGAATCGATTCCCTGATCGTTCCTGTGAGAGAACCGACAGGACAGCCCTCGGTTACCTGCTGGCCACCCCGCTACGCTCGGGGAATCCCAAAAACCTGCACACCGGTTCCCGCCGGTGTGCGAAGCCATTCGGTCGCCGGCGATGGAGCCCGCTTCGGACGTAGTCGTTCGGTGTGGGCTTCTTCTCGTCGGAGTTCAGGAGAAGAGATGACTGCAGTAGCCATCCCCGGGCTGGACAAGGCACCCACGTCGCACAGTGGTGTGTTGTCCTGGGTCCGGGAGGTCGCTGAGCTGACCACCCCGGACCGAGTGGTGTGGGTGGACGGCTCCGACGAAGAAGCCGCGCGCATCAACGCCGAACTCGTCGAAGCAGGCACGTTCGTGCCGCTGAAGTCGAAGCCGAACTCCTACTGGGCCGCCTCGGACCCCGATGACGTGGCGAGGGTCGAGGAGCGCACCTTCATCTGCTCGGAGAACGAGCAGGACGCCGGGCCGACCAACCACTGGCGGGACCCGGTCGAGATGAAGGCGACCATGACCGAGCTCTACCGGGGCTGCATGCGCGGTCGCACGATGTACGTCATCCCGTTCTGCATGGGCCCGCTCGGCGACGAGAACCCGAAGCTGGGCATCGAGATCACCGACTTCGCCTACGTGGTCGCCTCGATGAACGTGATGACCCGCGCCGGCAAGAAGGCGCTGGACAAGTTCGTCACCGAGGACGGCACCGAGCGCGAGTTCGTGCCCGCGCTGCACTCGGTCGGCGCGCCGCTGGACGAGGGCCAGCAGGACGTGCCGTGGCCGTGCAACACCACCAAGTACATCACCCACTTCCCGGAGAGCCGCACCATCTGGAGCTACGGCTCCGGCTACGGCGGCAACTCGCTGCTCGGCAAGAAGTGCTACTCGCTGCGCATCGGTTCGGTGATCGCGCGGGACGAGGGCTGGCTCGCCGAGCACATGCTGATCCTGAAGCTGATCTCGCCGGAGAACGAGGTGCACTACGTCGCGGCGGCCTTCCCGTCCGCCTGCGGCAAGACGAACCTCGCCATGCTGCAGCCGACCATTCCCGGCTGGCGCGCGGAGACCCTCGGCGACGACATCGCGTGGATGCGCTTCGGCGACGACGGCAGGCTGTACGCGGTGAACCCGGAGTTCGGGTTCTTCGGCGTGGCGCCGGGCACCGACTGGCACACCAACCCGAACGCGATGCGCACCATCGAAAAGGGCAACACCGTGTTCACCAACGTCGCGCTGACCGACGACGGGGACATCTGGTGGGAGGGCATGGAGAACACGCCTTCGCACGCGACTTCGTGGAAGAAGCAGGACTGGACCCCCGACTCCGAGGAGAAGGCGGCGCACCCGAACTCGCGCTACTGCACGCCGATGTCGCAGTGCCCGATCCTGGCGCCGGAGTGGGACGACCCCAAGGGTGTGCCGATCTCGGCGATCCTGTTCGGCGGCCGCCGCAAGACCACCGTGCCGCTGGTGAACGAGGCCCGCGACTGGCAGCACGGCGTGTTCATGGGCGCCACCATGTCCTCGGAGAAGACCGCGGCCGCGGCCGGCACGGTCGGCGAGGTGCGCCGCGACCCGATGGCCATGCTGCCGTTCCTCGGCTACCACGCCGGTGACTACTTCAAGCACTGGCTGGACCTCGGCAAGAACGCCGACGCGGCGAAGCTGCCGAAGATCTTCTACGTGAACTGGTTCCGCCGTGGCGACGACAAGCGCTTCCTGTGGCCGGGATTCGGTGAGAACTCGCGGGTGCTGAAGTGGATCATCGACCGGGTCGAGGGCCGCGGCAACGCGGTGGAGACCCCGGTCGGGTTCGTGCCCACCGCGGCGGACCTGGACACCGAGGGCCTCACCGAGCCGATCGAGGACATCCAGGCCGCGCTCGCCGTGGACCCAGCGGAATGGCGCGAGGAGCTCCCGCTGATCGAGGAGTGGTTCGAGAAGATCGGTGACCGCGTCCCGGCCGGTCTCCGCGACGAACTCGACCAGCTCGCCCAACGCCTCGCCTGACCCAGCCCTATATGCAGTGAAGGCCACCTTGCCTGCGTTCAACGCAGGCAAGGTGGCCTTCGCTGCGTTAATGGAGTGCGGGGGTGGAGGGGAAAGGGCAGGGTGGGGTTATGAGCAAGAGCAGGCCGTTTCGCTTCGCGGTCAACATGCACGTGCCGGCTTCGCGCAAGGAGTGGGTGGAGAAGTGCCGCAAGGCCGAGGAGCTCGGCTACCAGGTGATCGGGGTCGCCGACCATCTCGGCATGCCGCCGCCCTTCCCGTCGCTGGTGCTCGCGGCCGAGGCGACCGAGCGGGCTCGGCTGAACACCTACGTGCTCAACGCGCCCTTCTACAACCCGACCCTGCTGGCCCGTGAGGCCACCGGCACCGACCAGTTCACCGACGGCAGGCTCGAACTCGGCCTCGGCGCCGGTTACGTGCAGGCCGAGTTCGAGGCCGCCGGCATCCCCTTCGAACGCCCGGGGCTGCGGATCGACCACCTGGAGCGGACCATCACCGAGCTCCAGCGGCTTTACGCCGATCCGGAGCACAAGCCGCGCCCGGTGCAGCAGCCCGGCCCGCCGCTGATGATCGCCGGTGGCGGGGACCGGCTGCTCACCCTGGCCGCGCGGTACGCCGACATCATCGGTTTCGCGGGCGGACGGCCGGTCGCCAAGGGTGCCGCACCGTCCTTTGAGGACGACGACGGCATGCTCGAGCGGGTCGAGTTCGTCCGCGACCGCTTGCACGGCCGGGACGCGGAGCTGAACCTGCTGCTCCCGTTCCTGGACCTCACCGGCGACCGAGCCGGCTCGCTGGAGAAGCTGCGGCAGTTCGCGCCCGGAATGACCGAGGAGTTGCTCGACCGGACCCCCAGCGTGCTGATCGGCGACGAGCGGCACGCCGCGGATCGGCTGCACGAGCTGCGGGAGCGGTTCGGGTTCAGCTACTTCACCGTGCTGGAGGACAACCTGGAGCCGTTCTCGCGGATCGTCGGGCTGCTGCGTTAACCGGCGCTAGATGGCACGACCTCGCTGGAACGCTTTGCTCAGCGCCAAATCGATCGGCCCGGAGAGCATCGTGGTGGCCGCCGAGGTGGCCTTGGTCCAAAGCGGTTCCATCGACTTCGGCCGCCGCACGATCGCGTCGCAGAGCACCCCGGCCGCGGTGGCAGGGGAGATGCCGGGGATCTGCCGGACGCTCGGTGACGGCGCGCTCATCCTGGTGTGCACGAGTCCCATGTAGACACTCGTGGCGGTCACCCCGTCGCCCTTGGCCTCCAGCGCCATGGTGCGCAACCACCAGTCGAAGGCGACCTTGGAGGACAGGTAGGCGCCCCACAGCGGGACGGCCGGCATGCCGGGGGCGACCCCGTGCGTGGCCACCGAGACCACGTGGCCGGACCGCCGTTCCCGCATCGACGGCAGCAGGCCGAGGGTGAGCCGGACCGGCCCGAGGTAGTTGATCGCCATGGTGCGCTCGTAGTCGTGCGCCCGGTCGTAGGAGTCCTCGACGGAGCGCCGGATGGACCGGCCCGCGTTGTTCACCAGCACGTCCACGTGGCCGTGCTTGTCCAGCACCTGCTCGACCAGCGCCTGCACCGCCGGGCCGTCGGTGAGGTCGGCCGGGTAGCCGTGCGCCTCGCCGCCGGCCGCGGTGATCGAGCCGGCCACCTCACGTAGCCGGTCGTCGCTGCGCGCCACCAGCAGCACGGTCGCGCCGGCGGCGCCGAGCCGCCGGGCGGTGGCCTCGCCGATCCCGAAGGACGCGCCGGTGAGCAGCACCGTCTTGCCGCGTACCGCCGCCGCCAGCTCCTGGTCGGTGCAGTGCCCGCGCATGGTGAACAGCGACCGGGCGGTGCGCCATGCCGCGGTTCGGGCCAGGGAGAGCGGAGACAGGGCCACGGTCACTCCTTGGATAATATCAATATTTGAGTAGCAACGTAATCCGGATAACGACGAATTGTCAACGAGCTACCATCAGCGGCATGGCCCGACTGAGCCGCGCCGAGAGCCAGGCGCGCACCCGCGAGCTGCTGGTGGACACCGCGCGCGAGCTGTTCCTCCGCGACGGCTACAGCGCCACGTCGCTGGCCAAGGTGGCCGAGGTGGCCGGCTTCTCCACCGGTGCGGTGTACTCGAACTTCGAGAACAAGAGCGCGCTGGCGCTGGTCGTGCTGGACCGGATCCAGGAGGAGAAGCTCGGCGAGGCCGGGGTGATCTTCGCGGACCGGGCCGGCCTGGACGAGAAGCTGGACGCGATCCGGGAGTGGGCCGACCGCACGCTGGACAGCGGCTGGGCCAGGCTGGAGCTGGAGTTCGCGCTGGAGGCCAGGGCGGATCCGCAGCTGGTGCGGGCGCTGGTGGACCGCGAGGCGCAGGTGGTCGCGCTGGTCGCCAGGACCCTGGAGCAGCCGCTGGCCGACCTCGGCCTGGACGGGGTGGTGCCGCCAAAGGTGCTGGCCGGCGGGTTGATCAGCCTCGCGGTCGGACTGGCCATGCAGCGCCTCGTCGACCCCAAGGTGTCCACCAGCGGGCTGATCGACCTGCTGCGCAGTGTGCTCGGCTTCGCCGCGAAAGCGCGCTAACCCGCCTGCGCGAAGCGGAGGTCCACGGTGCCGCGCAGGGTGTCCAAGGAAAGGCCGACCGCGTCGGCGACCGCGACCACGGTGAAGAACGCCGGGGTGGGGATGCGGCCGGTTTCGATCTTGCGCAGGGTCTCCACCGAGATCCCGGCCTCGGCGGCCACGTCGACCATGCTGCGGGCGCCGCGGGCGGTGCGGAGCACGGCTCCCAGCCGCTCCCCGCGTTCGCGTTCGGCTTCGGTCAGCGGCACTCGCACCATGCCACCAATACTAATCCCACCGGTTGCCCACAACCTGTGGACAACCTTGTGCACAGGTTGTGGAGTAACGGACCGCAACCAGAACGCAACCTTCGTCCTGCATCAAACCCGGACCTCGTGCGTCTTATTCAGTGACGGCGGCCACAGCGAGTGGCCGCGACACAAGCACAGGGGAGGTCCGAACATGTTGATCGCAGCAGCCGCGATGCTGGTCCTCGCGCTTGGTGCCGCGTTGTTCCTGGTGCTCACCGGCGCCTTCGTGCCCG
The DNA here is from genome assembly GCF_000384315.1 of Amycolatopsis nigrescens CSC17Ta-90. Taxonomy (GTDB): domain Bacteria; phylum Actinomycetota; class Actinomycetes; order Mycobacteriales; family Pseudonocardiaceae; genus Amycolatopsis; species Amycolatopsis nigrescens. Next base: position 3,595,600 of record NZ_ARVW01000001.1, read on the forward strand.
AGTCGCAGATCCCGGAGCAGCGGAAAACGGAAAGCCCCGCCGAGCCGAAGCTCGACGGGGCCGCGAAACAGCGTTAGCCGGATTACGCGCCGGGTGGTACCGGCAACGGCAGACCGGGCAGGCTCTGGTCGGCCGGCACCTTGCCGTCCACGAGGTAGTCCTCCACCACCTTGTCCACACCCGTGTTGCCACCGGCGTAGATGCCGTGGTCACCCTCGTCGGTGACGGTCAGCATCCGCGAGTTCGCGAACGCCTGGTGTGCGCGCGTCGCGCCTTCGATCGGGGTGGCCGGGTCGTGCGTCGCCTGCACGATCAGCACCGGCGGCACGCCATGGCCGTTGAGCACCGGCAGCGGTGCGGGCTGGTTCTTCCAGAAGATGCACGGCTGGATCAGCCAGCCCGCCCCGAGCAGCGGCAGCTGCTGGTCGATCAGCTTCTGCGACTGCCGGATCACCGTGTTGCGGTTCCCGGTCCACGGTCCCTCGTTGCACGGGATGGTCCAGAAGCTCGCGTCGTAGGCGTCGTCGTAGTCGGTCGGCACCATCAGCGGCTGCGGGCCGTTGACCTCGGAGTCGGCCTGCCGGTCCACCTTGACCTGCTGCGCCGCCGCGGCCTTCTGCGCCTCCGGTGCGTCGCCCTGGGTCAGCGTGCGGACGTTCACCAGCCGGGTGGCCGTGGCCGCGAAGCGGCTCTTGGCGTAGAGCTGGCCGGCGATGTAGGAGTCCAGCTCGTTCGCGGACAGCGGCGCGCCGTCGATCACCACCGGGTTCTTGGTGAGCGCGTAGCGGACCTGCTCGTAGGTCTGCCTTGCCGCCTCACCGGAGGTGCCGAAGTGGTACACCGAGTCGTACTTCGCCATCCACGGCAGGAAGTCCTGCCGGAAGCGGCGCTCGAAGCCGAGCGGCTGCCAGTCGAAGGACTTCTGCCAGGTGGTGGTGAATTCGGTGGCCGAGTCCAGCACGAACCGGCCGGTGCGGTCCGGGTAGGCCTGCGCGTAGTGCGCGCCCATCCAGGTGCCCGCCGAGTAGCCCACCCAGTTGATCTTGTCCCGCTTGAGCAGAGCCCGCAGCAGGTCGATGTCCTTGACCGTCTGGTCGGTGTTGATCAGCGGGCCGAGCTCACCGGACTTCACCTGGCAGGAGTTCGCCGCGTACCGGGTGGCGTCCAGGATCAGGTTCAGGTTCTTCCGGTCGCGGTCCCGCGGGTCCAGCGTGCTGCCGGTGCCGATCGCGCCACCGCAGGTGATGTTCGTGCTCTTCCCGGTGCCGCGCGGGTCGAAGCCGACGATCTCCTGGTTCACCCGCAGCTTGGCCTGGTTGCGCAGCCGCGCCGGGAAGCTGCGGCCGGGCGCGCCGGGGCCGCCCGGGTTGGTGATCACGCTGGCGGTGGCCTTGTCGCCGGTTGCCTTGAGCCTGCTCACCGCGATGGTCAGGTCGATCCGGTCGTCCGGCCGGTACCAGTCGCGCGGGGTGGTGAAGGTCGCGCACTCGATGCCTTCGGCACCGGGCGGTGGTGCGCTGGGCAGTTCGTCCGGTCCGCAGGTGTGCCAGTTCAACGCCTGGCTCGCGTAGCGGTCCGGGATGTTCGTGGAGTTCAGCGGCGGTGCCCCCGCCTCGGCGGCGAACGCCGGTGTGAACCCCGCCAGCAGGGTGCCCGCCATCGCCGGGATCACCACCGCATAGCGCAGTTTTCGCATTTTTGCCCCTTTTTCCTTTTGACTTGCCCCGCGGCCGTTACTTGATATCCGGACCAGGAATGGCTTTGCAACCGCCGTTAGTCGTATGGCCAGCGGTTTCGCCGTTCGGGAGAGCTCATTTCGGTAACGGGCCACCGCGCACGTTACGTAGTGGAAGGGTTACCGGAGTCTGCGGTTCGGCATAGCAGACCAGGTAGACGTTGCCATTCGCGTACTGCTGCGCGCTCGGCCATCGCCAGGCGTAGAACACGTCCTTGCGCCCGTCCCGGATACCGAGATAGTCGTCGATCTTCGGTTTGCAGTGCGGCTCCCCCTGCGCGTTGATCGCGTCCGCCGACGGCATCGGCTGGCCGGGCTCGCCCAGCTTCAGCACGCCGGGCACGGTCTCCGCGACATGCGTGGTGTTGCACGGCACCCGCTGGACCGCCGCGTCGCGCGCCTTGACCGAAGAGCAGATCTGGTAGTTGAAGATCCCGTCGCCGGCCAGCACGCCGCTCAGCGAGCCGGTGCGCGAGGTGCCCTTACCGTCCACATTGATCTCGGAGACCCCGCAGAGCTGCCAGCGCTCGCCACCGGCCCACTGCTGCTTGTTCGGCCAGGCCATCCAGGCGTCCAGGCTGGTCACCGCGAACTCGCCGCTGCCGAGGTAGCCGGTTAGCGCGGCGTAGCAGTCCGGCATCTCGGCGTTCAGCAGCGCGGTCTGCTCCGGATAGCCCGCACCGGCGGCCTGGCCGATCTCGGTGACTGCGGTGATCTCCACGGTGTGCGCCGCACTGCACTGGCGCGGGGTGATGTTGTCGTCCAGCACGCATTCGCCGACCTTCGGCAGCACGGTCGGCTTGGGCTTCGGCGGCGCGGGTGGCGGTGGTGGCGGTGCCCCGGCGACCGCCGTACCGGGCACCGCGCTGGCGCAGGACACCAGGCCGAGCATCCCGGCGACCATGAATACGAGTGCCGCGATCCGGCGTTCCCAGACTTTCCGCACAGCGCACCCCCTCGCCCGATTCGCCGACTGTACCCAGGTGCTGATCAAATCGATATCGGACAAGCGTGACTACGCCCGTCCGGGGTCTTAGGGTCAACGCGGCATTGGCGGCGGGAACGGAAGTGTTGGGTGAGGCGCATGGCTGGCAAGCACAGCGGGAAGGTGACCGGGTTCCAGTTCAGCCCGTGGAACCTGCTGCTGATCATTCCCCTGCTGATCCTGGTCACGCCGCTGTTCAACTTCCATGAGCCGCGACTGTTCGGCATGCCGTTCTTCTACTGGTCCCAGCTGGCGTTCGTGGTCGTCGGGGTGATCTGCGTCGGCCTGGTGTACGCGCTGACCAGGCGGGTCGGCACCAACCCGGAGCCCGACCGGCTGCCGGTCGACGAGCTCGATGAAGGGGAGACCCGGTGAAGACGGAGTTGGTGCTGGCGCAGGCGCCGGGAGCCGGGCTGCAGTGGACCGAGCTGATCATCTTCAGCGCGCTGTTCCTGCTGGTGACCGTGCTCGGCTTCGTCGCGTCGAAGTGGAAGGCCGGGTCGACCCTGGACCACCTCGACGAATGGGGCCTCGGCGGGCGCAAGTTCGGCTCCTGGATCACCTGGTTCCTGCTCGGCGGTGACCTCTACACGGCGTACACCTTCGTCGCGGTGCCGGCGCTGGTCTTCGGGGCCGGCGCGCTCGGCTTCTACGCGCTGCCGTACACGATCCTGGTCTACCCGATCGTGCTGATGCCGGCGCTGCGGATGTGGTCGGTGTCCAGGGTGCGGGGCTACGTCACCCCGGCCGACTTCGTGCGCGGCCGGTTCGGCTCGCCGACACTGGCGCTGCTGATCGCGGTCACCGGGATCGTCGCGACCATGCCCTACATCGCGCTGCAACTGGTCGGGCTGGAGTCGGTGCTGCGCACCCTCGGCCTGAACGGCTCCGGCATCGTGGGGCACCTGCCGCTGCTGGTCGCGTTCGTCATCCTGGCCGTGTACACCTACCAGTCCGGCCTTCGCGCGCCCGCGCTGATCGCGTTCGTCAAGGACATCCTGATCTACCTGGTGATCCTGGTCGCGGTGCTCTACCTGCCGAGCAAGCTCGGCGGCTGGGAGGGGATCTTCGGCGCCGCGGAGAAGAAGTTCGCCGAGTCCAAGTCGACCAGCGACGGCACCCTGCTCAACCGCAACAACCAGCTGCAGTACCTGACGCTGGCCCTCGGTTCGGCGCTCGCGCTGTTCCTCTACCCGCACTCGCTGACCAGCGTGCTCGCCTCGCGCGGGCGCAGCGTGATCAAGCGGAACATGGTCGCGCTGCCCGCGTACTCGTTCCTGCTCGGCCTGCTCGCGCTGCTCGGCTACGTGGCGATCAGCGCGGGCGTCAAGCCGATCAACAACGCGGCCACCGGGAACCCGGACTCCAACACCGTGGTGCCGGTGCTGTTCGACACCCAGTTCCCGGCCTGGTTCGCCGGTATCGCCTTCGCCGCGATCGGGATCGGCGCACTGGTGCCGGCGGCGATCATGTCCATCGCCGCGGCGAACCTGTGGACGCGCAACATCTACAAGGAGTACTTCAAGCGGGACGCGACGCCGGGCCAGGAGGCGAAGCAGGCCAAGCTGGCCTCGCTGATCGTGAAGTTCGGCGCGGTGGCGTTCATCCTGTTCATCGACCCGCAGTTCTCCATCGACCTGCAGCTGATCGGCGGAGTGCTGATCCTGCAGACCCTGCCCGCGGTGGCGCTTTCGCTGTACACCAGGTGGTTCCACCGCTGGGGCCTGATCGCCGGCTGGGTGGTCGGCATCGGCTGGGGCGTGATCATGCTCTACGGCATCCCGAATCCGGCCAACGGCAAGGCCCACTTCGGCGGGTCGGCGCTGCCGCTGAAGGACCTGTCGCTGTTCGGCTGGCACCCGTTCCCCGGCGAGATGATGCAGATCTACCCCGGCTTCATCGCGCTGATCGGCAACCTGGTGGTGGCGGTGCTGGTCACCGTCGTCGCGCGGCGGCTCAAGGTCTCCAACGGCACCGACGAGACCGAGGGCACCGACTACCACACCGACGAGCACGACAAGGACCTCCGCGCCATCGGCGTCCACTAGCTCCAGGCCCGAGGTCCCTTAAGGCCACCATAGGGGCGTTCAAGTCCCCTAAGGTGGCCTTAAGGTCGTCAGGCGGGGAGTTCAGCGGAAGCGACCCAGTACTCGGTGAACCGGCCGTCCCGCACGCGCAGGATGTCGTTGCCGAGGAACCGGGCCCGTTCGCCGTCCGGAGTGGTGCCGGTGCCGATCCAGCGGCCGGCCACCAGGTCGCCGTCGGCCATCGGGCCGACCGTCAGCTCGAACTCGAGGTCGGTGAACATGCCCTGGGTTTCGGCGATCAGCGCGGCCAGCTCGGCCGGGCCGGTCACCTCCCGGTCCGGCCAGTGCCCGGCGAAGTCCGCGGACACCAGCTGCTCGGCGGCGTCCGGGCTGCCGTTCCACAGCTCGTCCAGCCAGCGCCGGTAAAGCTCGCGTGCCACTTCGCTCATTCGCTCCTCCTTGCCGTATGGGTGCACTCCCCTCGTCGCCCGGCACGGTAGTTCTCCGACGGTCAGGTCGCGAACTTTCGGGGGCTTGTGCGGCGGACGCGCGCCGGACAAGGTGATCAACCGTGATGACGAGGTCAGCCGGGTTCGGGCGGGTGGTCGGCGCCGGGGTCGTCGGCACCACCGTGGAGTTCTTCGACTTCTTCCTCTACGCCAGCGCGGCGACCGCGATCTTCCCGCAGGTGTTCTTCCCCGGCTCCGAGGGACTGCTCGGGGTGCTCGCCGCACTGCTCACCTACGCGGTCGGGTTCGTGGCCAGGCCGATCGGCGGGGTGCTCTTCGGGCATTTCGGCGACCGGCTCGGCCGCAAACGGCTGCTGGTGATCAGCCTGCTGATGATGGGGGTGGCTTCCGCGCTGATCGGTGTGCTGCCCGGGTACGCCGAGATCGGCGTGGCCGCGCCGATCCTGCTCACCGTGCTGCGCCTGGCGCAGGGCTTCGCGCTCGGCGGCGAGTTCGGCGGCGCGGTGGTGCTGGTCGCCGAGCACGGGCCGCCGAAGCGCCGCGGGTTCTGGACGGCATGGCCGCAGACCGGCGGCCCGCTCGGCAACCTGCTCGCCAACGGCGCGCTCACCACGGTCGCCTGGCTGACCACGGACGCGCAGTACGGCTCGTGGGGCTGGCGGCTGCCGTTCATCGCGTCGCTGCTGATCGTCGGGATCGGGCTGTGGATCCGGCTGCGGGTGGAGGAGTCCCCGCTGTTCACCGCGGCGGCGAAGGCGGAACGCACCGTGCGGACGCCGCTCCTGCGCGTCTTCGTCGAGCATCCGAGGCCGCTGTTCAGCGCGTTCGCGGCCCGTCTCGGGGAGAACGCCGCCTTCTACGTGTTCACCGTCTTCCTGCTCGTCTACGCGCAGCACCTCGGCGTGCCGAAGGGAGTGGCGACCGGCGCGGTGACCGCGGGCTCGGTGGTGCAGGTGCTCGGCATGCTGGCCGGCGGCGCGCTGTCCGACCGGTTCGGCCGCCGCCCGGTGGCGGTCATCGCCGCGGTGCTGGCCGCGGGCTGGACGCCGGTGTTCTTCGCACTGGTCGGCGGCAAGGCATCGGCCGCCATCTTCCTCGCGGTGGCCACCGGGCTACTGCTGCACGGGCTGCTCACCGGGGCGCAGTCGGCCTTCTACACCGAGCTGTTCAGCACCGAGCTGAGGTACTCCGGGGTCTCCATCGGCTACCAGGCGGCGACCATGTTCTCCGGTGCGGCCGCGCCGCTGATCGGCACCGCCTTCCTGCGCAGCACCGGTTCCGCCACCCCGGTGGTGCTGATGCTGATGCTCTGCCTGGCGCTGACCGTGGTCGGCATGCTCGTCGTCCCCGAGACCCGCCACAAGCAACTGTCGTGAGTGATTTGTGTTGCCAGGACAACACAAATCACTCACGACGTGCATTCGGCCAGGCGTCGGCGGAGGAAGCGCAGCTGGGCGTCGGAAGCGGGCAGTTCGAGCGCGCGCCGGTAGTAGCCGGCTGCCCGCCCGCGGTCGCCGGCCCGCAGCCAGAGCGCACCCAGCGCGGCGGGCAGCGGCAGGTGCCTGGCCAGTCGCGGGTCGCCTTCCAGCCGTTCCAGCTCGGTGATCCCGGCGGCCGGGCCGCGCACCATGGCCAGCGCGATCGCCCGGTTCAGCCTGGCCACCGGGGACGGCCGCAGGGCGAGCAGCTGGTCGTAACAGGCCAGCACCCCGGCCCAGTCGGTCTCACCTGGCCGCACGTGGCAGAGCGCGATCGCGGCTTCCACGTGGTACGCGGACAGCTCCGGCCCGGTGCAGGCGGCGTCGAACAGCCGGGTGCCCTCGGCGATCATCGCGTGGTCCCAGCGGTCGCGGTCCTGGTCGTCGAGCAGCAGGAGGTCGCCGGACTCGCTGACCCTGGCCGGCAGCCTGCTGGCCTGCAGCAGCAGCAACGCGAGCAGCGCCCGTGCCCGCGGGGTGCTCGTGCGCGGGTCCAGGTGCAGCAGCCTTGCCAGCCGGATCGCCTCGCCGCACAGCTCCCGGCGGACCGGCGCCTCGCCCACGGTCGCGTCGTAACCTTCGTTGAACAGCAGGTACAGCACCGAAAGTACACTGTCCACTCTGGACTCGACGAACTCCGGGCCTGGTAGCTCGATCGGCTGGCCGCTTTCCCGCAGCCACCGTTTCGCCCTGCCGAGCCGCTGTGCCACGGTGGCCGGCTTGGTCAGCAGCGCGTCCGCGATTTCGCGTACCCCGAGCCCGCCGACGGTCTTCAGGGTCAGCGCCACCCGCGACGTCGGCACCAGCTCCGGGTGGCAGCACAGCAGCATCATGGCCAGCTCGTCGTCACCGGAGTCCGGTTCGCCGCCGTCGCCCAGTTCGGCCAGCAGCGGCAGCTTGGACCGTTCCAGGTCCTCGCGCCGGAGCAGGTCGACCGCCCGGTTGCGCGCGGTGCGGAACAGCCAGCCGCCGGGGTTGTCCGGCACGCCGGCCTGCGGCCAGGTGCGCAACGCCTGCACCAGCGCGTCCGCCACCGCCTCCTCGGCCAGCTCCAGCCGGGCCGGGCCGAGTGCGCGGGCCAGCGTGGCGGTGATCCGCCCGGCACTGTGCCGGAACAGATGCTCCACCACGCCGGCCGGCGCGCCCATCAGGCTTCGCACCCCTGTTCGCCGACCTTGCGCACCTCGAGCGACCCGAAGTCCAGGTGCGGGTGGCTGCCGAAGATCTTCTCGGCCTCGTCCAGGTCGGCCGCCTCGATCACCAGGAAGCCACCGAGGACCTCGGAGGCCTCGGTGTACGGCCCGTCGGTGACGTCCAGCTCTTCGCCGTTCTTCCGCAGGGTCCGGCCCTTGCTCGCGGACAGCCCGCCACCGCCGACCGGGTTGCCGGCTTTGGCGAGATCCTCGCTCCAGGCCATGTACCGCTCGAACGTGCGCTGGCCCTCGTCCGGGCTCAGCTCGGCGAACTCTTTCCCGGTGCTGCGCAGGAACGCGACGTAATTCGGCATGTCTCTCCTCCATCGTGCACGGTCAAAGCGCTCCCTAGACGAACGAGGCCGCCCGGAATCGACACCAGTAGCTTGTCGAGTATGAGCGAGCAGGTGAGCAGGTTCGGCGTGACCGAACTCGAAGAGTTGCCCGAGGACCTCCGCGAGCGGGTCGGGGTGATCGCGGGGAAGTCCGGTTTCGTGCCGAACATCTTCCGCGCGCTCGGCAGGCGGCCCGCCGAGCTGCGGGCCTTCCTGGACTACCACGACGCGCTGATGGAACGGTCCGACGGGCTGAGCAAGGCCGAGCGGGAGCTGGTCGTGGTGGCCACCTCCGGCGCGAACCACTGCACCTACTGCGTGGTCGCGCACGGCGCGATCCTGCGGATCAGGTCGAAGGACCCGCAGCTCGCGGACCGGGTGTCGAGCAACCCGTGGCAGGTGGAGCTGGACGAACGTGGCCGCGCGATCGTCGACCTCGCGCTGGCGCTTTCGCAGGACTCCGCGCTGTTCGGCGAACCGGACCTGGCCGCGGCCCGCGACGCCGGGCTGACCGAGGACGAGATCTGGGACGTCGGCGCGATCACCGCGCTGTTCGCCATGTCGAACCGGCTGGCCCACCTCACCGCGCTGCGGCCGAACGACGAGTTCTACGGGATGGGCCGCTAGAAGCGGAACAGGCCGGGGTGCATGTCGCGGCGGATCCGGTACTGCCGGACGAGCCTGGCCAGCCAGCGGCGGGGGCCGCGGGCGGCGCGTGCCCACAGCGAGGGCGTGGAGAACCGGCGCGGGTCCTCGCGCGGGGTGAACGACTCGCCGGTGAGCACCACCACCGGGTGGCCGTGCGGGCAGCTGCCGCGCACCGAGATCATCCCCGGCGCCAGGTTGTGCACCCACTCGACCTCGTCCACGCCGAGCAGCGTCCGCCGGTCGCAGGCCGGGCAGTACATGACGAACACGGCTACAGCTCCAGCCGCCAGGTCTGGCTGGTCAGCGGATGGCCGAAGCCTTCGAACGGCTCCTCCGCGACCAGCCGGAACCCGGCCTGCTGATAGATCCGGCGGGCCGCGGCGAGCAGATCCACGGTCCACAGCTCGATCGCGGTGTGCCCGCTGGCCTTGGCGAACGCGAGGCATTCGCCGACCAGCCGCCTGCCGACGCCGGCTCCGCGTGCGGCCGGTTCGACCAGCAGCAGCCGGAGCTTCGCGGTGCGTTCGTCCGGCCCGCGCGTGCAGAACACGCAGCCGGCGCGCTCGCCGTTCAGCTCGGCGATCCAGCCGGCCTCGCGGTCCGGGTCGCGGCCGTCCACGTAGTCCGCGACCACCCTGGCCACCAGTGCTTCGAAGCCTTCGTCCCAGCCGTACTCCTCGGCGTAGAGCGCGCCGTGCCGGTGCACCACCCAGCCGAAGTCGCCGGGGGCGGGCGGCCGGAGCACCAGCGCCGGATCGGCCGGTGGTTCGGCGGTGACCAGGTTGGCGATGGTGTCCATCGCGCCGAGCAGCCGGCGCTGGTCCTGGTCGCCGAAGCGTTCCAGCAGCCCGCCGATCTGCTCGGTGCTGCGCGCGTCCAGCACCCGGAAGGCCGCGCGGCCCGCTTCGGTGAGCCGGACGACCTGGCGCCGGGCGTCGGATTCGCAGCGGTCACGGGCCAGCAGCCCGCGCTCCTCCAGCCTGCCGAGCAGCCGGCTGGCGTAACCGGCGTCCAGCTCGAGGCGGCGGCGGAGGTCGGCGACCTGCGTGGTCTCCTGCCGGGACAGCTCGAAGATCAGGCGGGCTTCGCTGAGCGAGTACTCGGCGTCGGCAGGGCCTTCGTCCAGCACCCCGATCACCCCGGTGTAGAGCCGGTTGAAGGCGCGCACCGTGGCGACCCGTTCGGCCAGCTGCTGCGAGTTCATGAACCACCCCGACAAGATCGTTGACGGAGTCAAAGAGTACTCGGCATGACGGCGACGGCAACGGGTTTTTTCGGGGGGCTTCCCAGGGAGACCTGGGCAAATGGAAACCCCGTGATGCTGCCAGGTCGGGGGTCCGCCAGCATCACGGGGTCATAAGGGGTATCGACGCCACCTTCGGCGGCGTTACACCCTCTGCTCTATGTGTCATAGGTCACTCTAACGGGTGAAGATCTGCCCGCTGGTGTCCCACGGTTGGGGCAGGTCAGCGCATGTGCGGCTGGCGAGCCTGGGCGATCGCGATCAGCTCCTGACGAACGGTCGCGGTGGCCGCGGTGTCGATCGCCCGGTTCAGCGCCCGGCGAGTGCGAGCCTCGGCGCGACGGGCACGGAGCTTGGCGGCGATGTTGTTCATCGGTTTCTGCTTCCCCTTGTGTCTTGGTGGCTGATGCCTCTAGTATGCACCTTTTTTCACAAGGTTGCCAACGATTATCCGGTGACATGGCACACCTGCCGATGAATCATCGGTGACTTCGGCGCTAAGCCGATTAATTTTGGTGGCGCCGCTCACGTCCGGCTAACGTCTCCGCCAATATCACTATCTCTACCAAAATTTCTATATATCCTTAGGCAACCCGATGCGGGCAAAAAGCCGGCTATTTGCCCTGGTCAGTCGTCGGTGCGGCCGAGCAGGTAGTGCCCGAAGTGCGGCACGGTGAAGGCGATGTGCCCGCGCTCGGCCGAGTACACCAGGCCCTTCTTCATCAGGCTGTCCCGCGCCGGCGACAGCGACGAAGGCTTCCGACCCAGGTAGACGGCCACATCCGAGGTGCCGGCCGGCTCGTCGCGGCCCTGGGTCAGCTCGGCCATGGCCAGCAGGTACTCCCGTTCGGCCGGGGTGGCCCGCTCGTAACGCGAGCCGAAGAAGCCCACCGCCAGCTCGGACTCCGCCTCCGGCGCGGCGACCTGCACGTCCTTGACCGTGATCGGGTCCGCCGGCGCGGCATCCCAGGCGGCCTTGCCGTAGGCCTGGATGAAGTACGGGTAGCCGCCGGACGCGTCGAACATCGCGTCCAGTGCCTCCGGCACGATGCCGGCCTCTTCGCGCTCTATCGGCGCCAGCACCGCGCGGTCGGCGTCCTCGCGGTCCAGCCGGTCGATCCGGGAGTAGCGGAACAGCCGCTCGGAGTAGGACTTCGACGCGGACAGCACCGCGGGCACGTGCGGCAGCCCGGCACCGACCACCACCAGCGGCGCCCCGGACTGGGACAGCTCGTGGCAGGCGGCGCACAGCGCGGAGACGTCCTCCGGGCCGAGGTCCTGGATCTCGTCGATCAGCAGGGAGACCCCGGTGCCCACGTCCGCGGCCAGTTCCGCCACGTCGGTGAACAGCTCGACCAGGTCGATCTCGATGTCGCCGGAGTCCGCCCTGCCCTGCGCGGCCGGCGCGTCGATTCCGGGCTGCCAGCGGTCGCGGAGTTTCGCGTCCGATTTGTTGGCCCGCAGCGCGAACGCCTTGAGCACGCCGAGCACGTCCTCCACCCGGTCCGGGGCGCGGTGCCGGACCGCCAGGTCGCGGATCGCCCGGTGCAGGGCCGCGGACAGCGGACGGCGCAGGTCCGCGTCCGGCCTCGCCTCGATCTTGCCGGCGCCCCAGCCGTGCCGGACGGCCATCGAGCGGAGCTCGCCGAGCAGCACGGTCTTGCCGACCCCGCGCAGGCCGGTGAGCACCAGGCTGCGTTCGGGCCGTCCCTTTGCCACCCGCTCCAGCACCACTTCGAAGGCGTGCAGCTCGCGCTCCCGGCCTGCCAGCTCCGGCGGCCGTTGCCCCGCGCCTGGTGCGAACGGATTGCGGATGGGGTCCATCGCTAGGACCGTATCGGGCTTTCTAGTGCCAGCGCGAGAAAGGCACAGAAATACTTAGGTGTGTCGAGCCCGAGCAGGTCTGCAGCCCTGCTCGGTGGTCTAGTCGCTGAGGTTGCGCTCGGCGTAGACCTTCATCGCGTCACGGATGAACTCCGCGGTGCCCTCGCCGTGACGGTCGTAGTTGGCCGTGAAGCGAGGGTCGTCGACGTACAGCTGACCCAGCCCGATGAAGTAGCACTTCGTCGGATTGGTCGTGATCGACAGCCACTCGAAGTGCCGCTGCGTGATGGCCTGCGCTTCCGCGCTGTCCGGCGTGCTGCCGGCCTGGTGCGCCTTGGCGTAGTCCATCGCGATGTCGAGCTGCTGCTGCTGGAACGCCTTCTTCTCGGCGTCGCTCAGCGAGCGCCACCAGCGGTCGCCCTTCTCGTAGGCATCGCGGCCCCAGCGCTCGGTCACCTCCTCCTCGTACTGGGTGTGATCGAAACCGTCGAATACTTCCTGTGCCATGAGTTGTTCACCTCCTTCCGTTTTCCGGAGCGTTGTCTTCACCGACTCGATCTGCCGACCGATCCGCTGCCGCTCCTGTTCCAGCAGCTTGAGGTGGGTGCGCAGCGCTGCGGCGGTGTCCCGCTGCCCGTCGAGGACCTCGGCGATGGCCGGTAGGCCGAGGCCGAGCTCTCGCAGCAGCAGGATTCGCTGCAACCGCACCAGGGCCTGCTCGTCGTAGTATCGGTAGCCGTTCGTGCCGACCCGGCTCGGCCGGAGCAGGCCGAGCTGGCCGTAGTGGCGCAAGGTGCGGCTGGTGGTACCGGCCGAGCGTGCGATGTCCTGGATGGACCATTCCATCGCGACCCCTCCCTTCGGTGTGCTTACCAAGGTAGAAGTTGACGCAACGTCAAAGTCAAGCCGACTTCTCCGCCTCTTCACCCGATAGGGGGTGTCACCGGCGTCTAGCTGCGAAAAGGTGGGCGGATGAGCCTTCGCAAGCCCTTGGCGGTCCTGCTGGCCGCCCTCGGTGTCCTGGCCGGCACGGCAGCTCCCGCCCAGGCGCGGCTCCAGCCCCGCCCCGGGTTCGACATCCAGGCCCATCGCGGCGGCATCGGCCTGACCGTGGAGGGCACGCTCGCCGCCTTCTCCCGCGCGATGGAACTCGGCGTGACCACGCTGGAGCTGGACATCCAGATCACCTCGGACGGCCGCGAGGTGATCACGCACGACCGCCGGATCAACCCGGCCAAGTGCGCGGACACCGGTCCGGTCACGCCGGGCGACCCGCAGTTCCCGTACGCCGGCAAGTACGTCAAGGACCTCACCTTCGCGCAGGTGCGCACCCTCGACTGCGGTTCGCAGCGCCAGCCGAACTTCCCCGGCCAGCAGCTCTCGCCCGGTGCGAAGATGCCGACCCTGGCCGAGCTGTTCGCGCTGGCGCGCCGCCATCACGCCTGGGGCCTGCGGTTCAACGTGGAGACCAAGGTGGAAGCGGCGGCACCGGCGGAAACCGCGCCGCGCGAGCAGTTCGTCCGGCGGGCCGCGCGCGAGATCACCCGGTCCGGGTTCGCGGCCAACGTGACCGTGCAGAGCTTCGACTGGGGTGCGTTGATGCTGATGCACCGCACCGCGCCCTGGCTTCGCACGGTCGCGCTCACCCAACCCGAGTTCCTCCAGGTCGGCCTGCCCGGCCGGTCGCCGTGGCTGGGCGGGCTGGACATCGACGACTTCGGCGGCAGCCCGGTCCGCGCGGTCCGCTCGTTCGGCGCGAGCGCGCTCTCCCCGGTGCACGGCAATCCGCAGGGCGGTGGGGTCGGCGACCCGGGTTATCAGCCGTTCACCACGAAGGCGCTGGTCGACGAGGCGCACCGGGCCGGGATCAAGGTGATCCCGTGGACCGTGGACGACAAGCCGACCATGCACAAGCTGATCGACGACGGCGTGGACGGGATCATCACCGACTATCCGGACCGGCTGCGCGAGGTGGCCGCGAGCCGCGGTTTCACGCTGCCGCGCGGCTATCCGGCGCGCCGCTAGCGGACTCTACAGCCCTATAGCTCAAATATTAGAAAGCTTGAGAAACCACTACCGGGCATAGCCGGGCGGGTTTACGGGTAAGGACTGGGTGCCGGGGGTAACTTCGGCAGCACAGCTCCTTTACCTGGAAGGCAGAAGACCGTGATCCTGCGCCGACTGGCCCGTCCACTGCTGGCCGCCACCTTCGTCAGCGGCGGCATCGAGACGCTCCGGCACCCGGAGACGCGCGTCAAGATGGCGCAGCCGTTCCTGGAGAAGACCGTCGAACGGCACGCGGACAAGCTGCCGGACGGGGTACCGACCGACCCGCAGACCCTGGTCCGGATCAACGGCGCGGTGATGGTCGGTGCCGGCACCGCGCTCGCCCTCGGCAAGGCGCCGCGGCTGGCGTCGCTGCTGCTGTTCGGCAGCCTGGTGCCGACCACCCTGGCCGGGCACGCCTACTGGGAGAAGCAGGACCCCGACGAGCGGGCGCAGCACCGGGTGCACTTCCTCAAGAACGCCGCCATCGGGGGCGGGCTGCTGATCTCCGCCGCGGACACGCACGGCAAGCCGTCGCTGAACTGGCGCGCCAAGCGGGCCGCCGGCGAGGTGGGCAAGAAGGCCGACAAGATCGCCGGAAAAGCCGACAAGGCGGCCAAGAAGGCCAAGAAGAAGGGCAAGCAGGCGCTGCCGAAGTAGCGGCTACTTGCTCGCCACCCGGCGGTAGCGGGCCGCGGCCAGCGGCGCGAACACCGCGATGATCAGCACGCAGCACAGGATCGAGTAGAGGGCGGCGTTCTCGGCCGGCCAGCCGGTCGGCGGCGGGCCGAACGAGTTGCCGAACAGGTCCCGGCTGGCGTTGATCACCGCGGTGAACGGGTTCCACTCCGCGATCGCCCGCAGCACGCTCGGCAGCTTGTCCGCCGGCACGAAGGCGGACGAAATGAAGCTGAGCGGGAACATCCACACCAGCCCAGCGCTCTGCGCCACCTCGACGCTGCGCGCCACCAGCCCGATCAACGCGCCGACCCAGGACAGCGCCCAGGCGAACATCAGCATCACCAGGTAGCCGAGCACCGCGTCGGTGAAGCTGCCGCGGATCCGCCAGCCGACGATCAGCCCGCACAGCGACATCACGACCAGCGCGATCACGCTGACCAGCAGGTCGGAGGTGGTGCGGCCGATGATCACCGCGAACCGGGAGATCGGCAGCGAGCGGAACCGGTCGATGATGCCCTTCTGCAGGTCGTTCGCGAACCCGATCACGGTGAACGCCGAGTTGAACGCCACCGTCTGCGCGAAGATCCCGGCGATCAGGAACTCGCGGTAGGCCGCGCCGCCCGCCTCGCCGCCGATCGCGTCGCCGAAGACGTAGGCGAACAGCAGCACGAACATGATCGGCTGCAGGGTGGCCGCCATCAGCCAGTCCGGGTTGCGCCGGACGTTCATCAGGTTGCGCCAGGTGATCACTCCGCCGTCGGAGAAGCCCTTCGCGATCGCGTTCACGCGTCCTCCTCGGCGGCATGCCCGGTCAGGGAAAGAAAGACGTCGTCCAGGGTCGGCCGGTGCAGCGCCACGTCCTGCACCACGATGTTCTGCGCGTCCAGCCGGCGCAGCGCCTCGATCAGCGCCTTCGGCCCGGTGTCCACCAGCACGTCCACCTTGCGGGTGTGCTCCGCCACGGTCGGCTCGGCGGCGCCGACCTCGGCCAGCACGGTGGCCACCGCGGGCAGGTCGTCCGGGCTGGCCACCACCAGCTCCAGGCGCTCGCCGCCGATCTGCGCCTTCAGCTCGTCCGCGGTGCCGCGGGCGATCGCCTTGCCCTTGTCGATCACCACGATCCGGTCCGCGAGCTGGTCGGCCTCCTCCAGGTACTGCGTGGTGAGCAGCACCGTGGTGCCGTCCGCGACCAGCTCCTTGATCACCGTCCAGGTGTCGATCCGGCCGCGCGGGTCCAGCCCGGTGGTCGGTTCGTCCAGGATCACCACGCTCGGCTCGGCCACCAGCGCGCCGGCCAGGTCGAGCCGTCGCCGCATCCCGCCGGAGTAGCCCTTCGACGGCCGGTCGGCGGCGTCGGTGAGCTGGAACCGCTCCAGCAGCTCGCGGGCCCGAGCCTTCGCCGAAGACTTCTTCCGCCCGTACAGCCGGCCGACCATGTACAGGTTCTCGAACCCGGTCAGGTTCTCGTCCACCGCCGCGTACTGCCCGGACAGGCCGATGGAGCGGCGGACCGCGTCCGGCTCGGCCAGCACGTCGTGCCCGGCCACGTACGCCTGACCGGAGTCCGGTCTGAGCAGGGTGGTCAGGATGCGGACCATGGTCGTCTTGCCGGCGCCGTTCGGCCCGAGCAGGCCGAGCACCTCGCCGACCGGGACTTCCAGATCCACCCCGTCCAGCGCGCGTGTGGCGCCGTACGTTTTCACCAGCGCCTTCGCGCTCACCGCGGGTTGCGACATACCGGAACTCCCCTGCCTGGACTGGTGCCCAGACTAGAAGGCGAGTCCGACAAAAGCGCTGTATTTACGCCGGTACGGCTCATTTCTCCATGATCGCGGTGATGCCCTGCCCGCCCGCCGCGCAGATCGAGATCAGGCCGCGGCCGGAACCCTTCTCGTGCAGCAGCTTGGCCAGGGTCGCCACGATCCGGCCGCCGGTCGCGGCGAACGGGTGGCCGGCGGCCAGCGAGGAGCCGTTCACGTTCAGCTTCGACCGGTCGATCGAGCCGAGCGGGCCGTCCAGGCCGAGCTTCTCCTTGGCGAAGGCCGGGTCCTCCCACGCCTTCAGTGTGCTCAGCACCTGGGATGCGAACGCCTCGTGGATCTCGTAGAAGTCGAAGTCCTGCAAGGAAAGCCCGGCGCGCGCCAGCATCCGCGGCACCGCGTAGGCCGGGGCCATCAGCAGGCCCTCGCCGCCGTGCACGTAGTCCACCGCGGCGGTCTGCGAGAAGGTCAGGTACGCCAGCACCGGCAGGTTCCGCTCGGCCGCCCACTCCTCGGTGGCCAGCAGCACGGTGGACGCGCCGTCGGTCAGCGGGGTGGAGTTCGCCGCGGTCATGGTGCCGTCCTGGCCGCCGAAGGCCGGCTTGAGCTTGGCCAGCTTTTCCACGGTTGAGTCGGCGCGCAGGTTCTGGTCGCGGGAGAGCTTGAGGAACGGGGTGACCAGGTCGTCGAAGAAGCCGCGGTCGTAGGCGGCGGCGAGGTGTTGGTGGCTGGCCGCGGCCAGCTCGTCCTGCGCCTCGCGGGTGATCTCCCACTGCTTCGCGGTGCGTGCCGCGTGCTCGCCCATGGACAGCCCGGTGCGCGGTTCGGCGTTGCGCGGGATGGCCGGCACGATGTGACCGGGCCGGATCTTGGCGATCAGCTTGAGCCGCTCGCCGACGGTCTTCGCCGAGTTGAGCTGGATCAGGATCCGGCGCAGGTCCTCGTTCACCGGCAGCGGCGCGTCGCTGGTGGTGTCCACGCCACCGGCGATCGCGGAGTCGAGCTGGCCGAGCGCGATCTTGTTCGCCACGTTCACGATCGCCTGCAGGCCGGTGCCGCAGGCCATCTGCACGTCGGAGGCCGGGGTCGCCGGGGACAGCTTGCTGCCAAGCACGCTCTCCCTGGCCAGGTTGAAGTCCTTGGAGTGCTTGAGCACCGCGCCGGCCGCGACCTCGCCGATCACCTCGCCCTGCAGGTTGAACCTGGCCACCAGGCCGTCCAGCGCGGCGGTGAACATGTCCTGGTTCGACGCCGTCGCGTAGGGCCCGTTGGACCTGGCGAACGGGATCCGGTTACCGCCGATGATCGCGACCTTGCGCATGCCCGCCACCTTCTCTGTGTTCTTCGCGTCCTTCTCCGGGGCCTTCTTGGCGGTACGGGCGCGTCCGCTCGCCGTGCTCCGGCCGGTCGACTTTCCGCCTGCTGCGGTCATTGCGTCCTCGCAATCGCGATCAGAGATGTGCAACCCGGAATCGAGTGTAACCTACCCGCGAGTAGGTTAGTATGGCGAGTGACCAAGAAGGCGCACGAGGGTTCCGATGGCGGCACTGCCTGGTAGATGCCGCCTCCACGGGAGGAAATATGTCGGCGGACCGGTACCAGCAGTTCACCAAGACTCCGGTCGGGAGGTTCCTGGTGCCCAGGCTCGGCCTGCCGAACCCGGCCACCCTGCGCCGGTACAAGCCGGGCCAGCCCGCACTGGACGGGCCGGCGCTGTTCGGCGCCGCACCCGGCGGACGCCTGGAGAAGACGGTTCGGACCCAGCTAGGCGACGCCGGCATCGAGGTGCTCACCGCCGCGGCCGAGGACAAGAAGTACGGCGCGCTGGTGTTCGACGCCACCGGCATCACCGACCCCAAGCAGCTGCGTGAGGTCTACAAGTTCTTCCAGCCGGTGATCCGCAAGGTGGGCGCGTCCGGCCGGGTGGTGGTGCTGGGCACCCCGCCGGAACTGGTCGAGGGCCGCGAGCGGATCGCGCAGCGGGCGCTCGAAGGCTTCGTCCGCTCGACCGGCAAGGAGCTCAAGCGGGGCGCCACCGCGCAGCTGGTGTACATCGCCGCCGGCGCCGAGGACGCGGCCGAGTCCACCCTGCGCTTCCTGCTGTCGGCGAAGTCCGCGTTCGTGGACGCGCAGGTGATCCGGGTCGGCGGGGTCGGCGTGCCCGCGGTGCGGGCGCCGGAGAACTGGGACAAGCCGCTGGACGGCAAGGTCGCGCTGGTCACCGGCGCCTCGCGGGGCATCGGCGCGGCGATCGCCGAGGTGCTCGGCCGCGACGGCGCGCACGTGGTCGCGCTGGACATCCCGGCGCAGGGCGGCGACCTCGCCAAGGTGGCGAACCGGGTCGGCGGCTCCTCGCTGCAGCTGGACATCACCGCGGCCGACGCGCCGGACAAGCTCGCCGCGCACCTGCTCGAGCGGCACGGCGGGGTGGACATCGTGGTGCACAACGCGGGCATCACCAGGGACAAGACGCTCGGCAACATGGCCGAGGGCGGCTGGGACTCGGTGCTCTCGGTGAACCTCGCCTCGCAGCTCGCGGTGAACGACAAGCTGCTCACGGACAAGGTGCTGCGGGACAACGGCCGGATCATCGGCGTCTCCTCGATCGCCGGGATCGCCGGCAACGTCGGCCAGACCAACTACGCGACCAGCAAGGCCGGCGTGATCGGGATGGTCGACGTCGGCGCGCCGCTGCTGGCCGAACACGGCGGTACCATCAACGCGGTCGCCCCCGGTTTCATCGAGACCAAGATGACCGCCGCGGTCCCGCTGTTCATCCGTGAGGCGGGCCGCCGGCTGTCCAGCCTCGGCCAGGGCGGGCTGCCGGTGGACGTGGCCGAGACCATCGCCTGGTACGCGAACCCGGCCTCGACCGCGGTGAACGGCAACGTGGTCCGCGTCTGCGGCCAGGCACTGCTGGGAGCGTGACGGCCATGGTGATCAAGGAACTGTCCTCCCCGCCGAGCCTCGGCACGCTCTACCCCAAGGCGCTGGTCGGCGGGTTGCTGCCCGGCGGCAAGACCGGGAAAACCCTCCCGGACACCGAGTTCGTCCGGTCCGGGGTGGTGGTCGATCCGGCGCACCTCGCCGCGTACAACCGGGTCTGCGAGTTCCGGCTGACCGACCAGCTGCCCGCGACCTACCCGCACATGCTGGCGTTCCCGCTGCAGATGGCGTTGATGACCGAGCAGGGCTTCCCGTTCCCGTTGCTGGGCATGGTGCACCTGGCGAACCGGATCACCCAGCACCGGCCGGTGACCCTCGGCGAGTCCTTCAGCGTGCGGGTGCGCGCGGAGAACCTGCGCCCGCACGAAAAGGGCACCCAGTTCGACATGATCAGCGAGCTGGTGCCGTCCGACACGCCGGACGGTCCTGTTTGGACGGACGTGAGCACCTACCTGCACCGCGGCGGGTCCGGCGGCGAACGCGGCAAGGGCGAGCAGCTCTCCGCGCCGGCGTCCACCGCGGTCTGGCAGGTGCCGGCGGACATCGGCCGCCGGTACGCTGAGGTCTCCGGCGACCGCAACCCCATCCACCTGCACGCGCTGACCGCGCGCGCGTTCGGTTTCCCCGCCGCGATCGCGCACGGCATGTGGACCAAGGCGCGCTGCCTCGCCGCGTTCGAGGGCAGGCTGCCCGACGCCTACACGGTGGACGTGCGGTTCAAACTGCCGGTGCTACTGCCGGCGAAGGTGGCCTTCACGTCTTGGCGGGCGGGTGACGGGTGGGCGTTCGAGCTGTGGAACGCCCGCAAGCCCAAGCCTCATCTGGAGGGCACCATCACCTCATGAGCCCGGCGAGGTGGCCGCCGGCGTGCTCTCGGACGGGCGCCAGATCTCGCCTTCGACCAGGTCGTTGAAGCCGAGCCAGACCAGGTTCATCAGCCAGGACGCCAGCACGCCGTCGCTCACCTCGCTGTGGTCCAGCCACCAGTCGGCCAGCGACTCGGCCGCGCCGACCAGCGCGGCGGACAGGCCCTCGCCGGAGAACTCGGCCTGCTCGCCGAGGCCCTTCCTGGCGCCCGCGTTCACCACCAGCGCGGCCACCAGCTCGATCGCCCTGCTGCGCATCGCGGTCACTTCGGCGGCGAACTCACCGCCGACGGTCAGCGCCTGCCGGTGCAGCACGGTCCACGACTCGCGGTACTCGGCGACGAACCGGTAGAACGAGCGGAGCCCGTGCCAGAGCTGCATGTCGGGCGGTAGTTCTGGTTGCACTCCGGCCTGGACGGCCTCCAGCAGCCGGGTGGCCTCGCGCCGGATGCACTTCGCGAAAAGGTCTTCCTTGGAGCCGAGATACGTGTAGATCATCGGCTTGGAGACGCCGGCCACCTCGGAAATCTCGTCCATCGACGCGGAGTGGTAGCCGTAGCGGGAGAACACCTGGACCGCGGCGTCCAGAATCTGCCGCTCGCGGACCGCCCTCGGTAGCCGGCGAGCCCGCTGTACTTCCTCGGTCACACGGACCTCCTTTCCGGCACAAAGTTACCTGGAGCGCGCCGACCGGTGTGACTTTGCGGAGGATCGGGCTGCTTGCCGCGGAACCTACTGGCGCGTAGCCTTACGCACGAGTAGGTAACGTGGGAGGGGCCATGACGGACGATACCGGCGCAGGACTGGTGGGACTGCGGGGAACGGCACTGGTCAAGGCACTCGAACGGATGGACCCCGGTGCGCTGGAGCTGCGTTCGCTGGACGTGAACACGCTCGCCTCCGCCATCGACCCCACCGAGCTCGGCAAGGACGACTTCCGCCGGCTGCTGGCGGTGCTGGACAAGGTCGCCGCGAACGTGCCGGAGCTGGACCTGAGCAAGGTCGAACCGCGGCACTTCGCCGGACTGGTCGCCAAGGCGTCCCAGGACCAGCTGGACCGCGTCGTCGCCGAGCCGCGGCTGCGGGCCAGGCTGCTCGACGAGATCTTCGACCGGATGAAGGCGCACATCAAGCCGGACCGGGGGCGGGACCTGCACGCCGTGGTGCACTGGTGGCTCACCGGCGGGTCGGACGAGGACGGTTACGACCGGTACGAGACGGTGCTCCGCGACGGCGACTGCACGGTCCGCCGTGAGCTGACCGAAAAACCGAGGGTGACCATCACGATCGGGCCGACCGACTTTCTGCGGCTGATCACCCATCAGGCCACTCCGGCGGTATTGTTCGTCACCGGGAAGATCAAGGTTAAGGGCGATCTCGCATTCGCCGCCAGTATGATCGGATTCTTCGACCTTCCCAAACCATAGGAATGCTCCTACACTTCGCTGGCGTGGACCCGGAACCGATACGGAAAAGCCGGTGGGCGCGGTGGTTTTCCCGCCCGGTGCGGCAGCCGGTGCCGGACGAGCATCCCATCAACGGCTTCGCCCGGCAGATCGACCTGCGCAAACTGAGCCCCGAGCAGTTCATCCAGCTGCTGGAGACGCTGCACATGCTCGGCGTCGCCGGTGCCGGGGTGGAACTGACCTCGTTGTCCACCGAAACGCTGGTGGACGTCGTCGCGCGGGCCGGTAAGGAACAGCTGCGGGCCATTGCCGAACACGCCGAACTACGCTCGGTATTCCTGGACGAGATATTTCGCCGAATGTCCGACCATTTTGTCGAGGATAAGGCCAGGAATGTCAGCCTGGTGGTCGCATGGCGGTTCCCCGAAGGGGACGGGGACGACGGTTTCGACCGCTTCCAGACGGTTATCGAGGACGGGGTCTGCGTGTCCAGCGCGGACCTGGGGCGCGACCCGGACACCACCATCACGGTGGCCGCGGACGACTTCTTCCGGATGGCCACCGGGGCGGTCGCGGTGGCCACCATGTTCATGACCGGCCGGGTGCGGGTGAAGGGCGAGTACGCCCCCGCGGTGCGGTTCAGCAGCTACTTCGACATCCCGAGGCCGGCGGCCTAACCGGCGTCGATCACCGGGTGGCTCCGCTGCGGCCGGTCGTCTCCCGGCGGCTCCGAGACCACCTCGCTGTCCACCACCATCACCGGCCCGCGGGCCTGGTTCGCGTGCTGCACCGTGCGCTTCTCGATCCGGCGCAGCCAGGCGCGGCGGAACACGCCACGGGTGGGCAGGAGCAGCAGCAGGCCGAGCACGTCGCTGACGAAGCCCGGGATCATGATCAGCACCCCGCCGAGCGCGATCAGCATCCCGTCGGTGATCTCCGCGTGCGCCGGCCTGCCCGCCTGTGCGGTCTGCATGAACGCGCGGGCGGCACGGGCGCCCTCGCGGCGGGCCAGCCACGAGCCGAGGAACGCCCCGGCCAGCAGCAGCCCGATCGTGCCGAGGAAACCGATGGCCGAGCTCACCGCCCAGACGGCGGCCACCTCGGCAACCACGTACAGCAGAATCACAACGCCCATACCCCTACAACGACTCCGCCCCCTGATTTGCTCCCGCCCCTCAAGGCCCCCTTTGTTACCTTCAACGCCCCAAAGGTGGCCTTGAGGGCACGGTCAGCGGGTGGCGCCGTGCAGGAAGACGTCGACCAGCTCTTCGGTGTCCACCGCATGATCGGGCGCGCGCGAGCGGCTGAACAGCAGGGACAGGAACAGTGCGGCGAGTTTCTTCGCGGGCAGGCGCAGGTCGTCGCGCTCGGGCTCGAAGAGTTCGGCGATCGCCTGGTGCATCGCGTTGAGCGAGTCCTGACGGCTGTCTTTCCCAGGCGCCGCGGCATTGGCCGTCTCCTCCGGCGGCCTGCGCCCGGCGCGGCCGCTGACGTCGTGAGTGGAAAGTGTTGCCAGAGCAACACTTTCCACTCACGAGGGCAGATAGCTAGAAGGTGATGGCCATCGCCGGGTCGCCGAGCAGGGCGCCGACGTCGGAGAGGAACTCCGAGCCCTGCTGACCGTCCACCACCCGGTGGTCGAAGCTCAGCGAGAGCTGCATGACCTTGCGCACCACGACCTCGCCGTCCACCACCCACGGGGTGTCCCGGATGGTGCCGAGCGCCAGGATGGCGGACTCGCCGGGGTTGATGATCGGCGTCCCGGTGTCGATCCCGAACACGCCGATGTTGCTGATGGTGAAGGTGCCGTTCAGCATCTCGGCCGGCGTGGTCTTGCCCGCCCGGGCGGTGGCGGTGAGCTGCTCCAGCGCACCGGCCAGCTCGGTCAGCGACATCGCGTCCGCGTCGTGGAGCTTCGGCACCACCAGGCCCCGCGGGGTGGCCGCGGCGATGCCGAGGTGCACGTAGTCCTTGTAGACGATCTCGCGGTTCTCCTCGTCCCACACCGCGTTCACGTCCGGCGTGCGCTTCGCCGCCATGCAGACCGCTTTCGCCGCGAAGGCCAGCGGAGTCAGCTTGACCCCGGCGAACGCGCGGTTGGCCTTCAGCCGCTCCCGCAGCTCCATCATCGGCGTGACGTCCACGGTGAGGAACTCGGTCACGTGCGGAGCGGTGAACTTGCTCTGCACCATGGCCTGCGCGGTCATCTTGCGCACGCCCTTGATCGGCACCCGGCGTTCCCTGGTGCCGGGGTCGTAACCGGCAGGCTCGGCTGGCTGGGACGACGCCGCTGAGGTCACCGGCCCCTCGGCCGCTCGCCGCACGTCCTCACGGGTGATCACGCCGCCCTCGGCCGAACCGGCCAGCGCGCGCAGGTCCACCCCGAGGTCCTTGGCCAGCTTGCGCACCGGCGGTTTCGCCAGCGGAACCTGGCCGCCCCGCACCGGCTCCGGTTCTGGTGCCGGGGCCGGCGGTGCGCTGACCGGGGCCGGTGCGCTCGGCACCGGCTGGGCGCCCTCCGGCTCCTTGCGCGCCCGTCGTTTGGTCGCCACGGCCTTCGCGCCGTAACCGACCAGCGGCTTCATCTCCTCTTCGGCGGCCGGTTCCGCTGCGGCCGAACCGTTGTTGCCGGACGTAGCGGGTGCGGAACCGCCGGGGTCGACGTCGATGGTCAGGATCGGCGTGCCGACCTCCACCGTCTGCCCCGGTTCGACGAGCAGCTCGGTGACCACGCCGGCCCACGGGATGGGCAGCTCCACGGCGGCCTTGGCGGTCTCCACCTCGACCACGATCTGGTTCACCGTCACCTCGTCACCCGGCTTGACGTGCCAGGTCAGGATGTCGGCTTCGGTCAGCCCCTCGGCGGTGTCGGCCAGGGGGAACTGTTTGTACTCGGGCATTTGTGCGGATCCCCCTTACCAGGCGAGCGAGCGGTCGACGGTGTGCAGCACCCGGTCCAGGTCGGGGAGGTAGTCCTCCTCGAGCTTGGTCGGCGGGTACGGGGTGTCGAACCCGGTCACCCGCAGCACCGGCGCCTCCAGGGAGTAGAAGCACTCCTGCTGCACCCGCGCGGCGATCTCCGAGGTCAGTGACGACTCCGAAGGCGCCTCGCTCACCGCGATCAGCCGCCCGGTCCGGCGCACCGACTCGAACACCGGCGCGAGGTCCAGCGGCGAAAGGGTGCGGAGGTCGATCACTTCGAGTGAAGTGCCGTCCTCTTCAGCGGCTGTGGCTGCGTCCAGGGCGACCTTCACCGAAGGCCCGTAGGCGACCACGGTCGCCGAGCTGCCCTGGCGCAGCACCTTGGACTCGAACAGCGGGCCGGGGGTGGCCGCGGTGTCCACCTCGGTCCGCAGGTTGCCCGAGTGGTAGAGCTTCTTCGGCTCGAAGAACAGCACCGGGTCGTCGCAGGCGATGGCCTGCTGGATCATCCAGTACGCGTCCACCGGGTTCGAGCAGGACACCACCTTGAGCCCGGGGATGTGCGAGAACAGCGACTCCGGCGACTCCGAGTGGTGCTCGACCGCGCCGATCCCGCCGCCGAACGGCACCCTGATCACCACCGGCACCTTGATCCGGCCCTGCGAGCGGTAGTGCAGCTTGGCCAGCTGGCTGGAGATCTGGTCGAAGCCGGGGAAGATGAAGCCTTCGAACTGGATCTCGCACACCGGCCGGAAACCGCGCACGGCAAGGCCGACCGCGGTGCCGATGATGCCGGACTCGGCCAGCGGCGTGTCCAGCACGCGCTGCTCGCCGAAGTCCTTCTGCAGGCCGTCGGTGATCCGGAAGACGCCGCCGAGCTTGCCGACGTCCTCACCGAGCACGATGACCTTGTCGTCCGCCTCCATCGCGGCGCGCAGGCCAAGGTTGAGGCCCTTGCCGATGGTCAGTTTCTGCACGGTCGAGTGCAGGTTGTTCTCCGTCGCCTTCACCGGTGCCGCCATCAGTGCTCACCCGCCGTCGCGAAGCCGTCGAGGTAGGCCAGGTACTCCTCGCGCTGGGCGTCGAGGACCGGCGAGGGCTCGGCGTAGACGTTGGAGAAGATCCGCTCCGGCGGCGGATCGGGCATGTTGAAGCAGAAGTCGCGCAGGTCGGCGGCGAACGCGTCGGCCTCGGCCTGGATCTGGTCGAAAAAGGCCTGGTCGGCGACGCCGTTGCGGGCCAGGTAGGCGCGCACCCGCTCGATCGGGTCCTTGAGC
Organism: Amycolatopsis nigrescens CSC17Ta-90; assembly: GCF_000384315.1. GTDB lineage: Bacteria > Actinomycetota > Actinomycetes > Mycobacteriales > Pseudonocardiaceae > Amycolatopsis > Amycolatopsis nigrescens. The sequence goes on from NZ_ARVW01000001.1 coordinate 3,621,442, forward strand.
TTCCACTCCTCCAGCTCGTCGGAGAGCCGGTAGCGGGTGGGGTCGTCGGTGGTGGTGTGCGCGTCCATCCGGTAGGTGAACGCCTCGATCAGCACCGGGCCGTTGCCGTGCCGGCACTGTTCCAATGCCCAGCGGGTCACCGCCAGGCAGGCCAGCACGTCGTTGCCGTCCACCCTGATGCCGGGGAAGCCGTAGCCGCGGGCGCGCTGGTAGAGCGGCAGCCGGGACTGGCGTTCGGTCGGCTCGGAGATCGCCCACTGGTTGTTCTGGCAGAAGAAGACCACCGGGGCGTCGTAGACCGCGGCCCAGACGAACCCTTCGTGCACGTCGCCCTGGCTGGTCGCGCCGTCACCGAAGTAGGTAATGGTCGCTTCGCCGTCGTCGTCACCGACCTTGCCCTCGAACTTCTGCCCCATCGCATAACCGGTGGCGTTGAGCACCTGGTTGCCGATCACGATCGTGTAGGGGTGGAAGCCGTGCTTCTTGAAGTCCCAGCCGCCCTGGTCGCTGCACCGGAAGATGCCGAGCAGTTCCTTGAAGTCCACTCCGCGGGTCCAGGCCACGCCGTGCTCGCGGTAGCTGGGGAAGGCCATGTCCTGCGACTTCAGCGCGCGGCCGGAGCCGATCTGGGCGGCTTCCTGGCCGAGCAGCGGAACCCAGATGCCGAGCTGGCCCTGGCGCTGCATGGCGTTGGACTCCCGGTCCGCGCGGCGGACCAGCACCATGTCGCGGTACAGGCCGCGTAGCGCTTCGCCGTCGACATCGGCCACATACGGGTCGAAGACCTTGGAGGGGACCCGCTCACCCTCGGGGGTCAGCAGCTGAGTGAGCTCAGCGCCACCTTCGTTCGTTGCTCGCAAACCGGCGATCACCTGTTCTGGGGATGGCTGCGCCGCAATGGCGGGCGGTCCGTCGCCAGGCTCCGGGTGCGTCCACTGTTCTGGGGACGACATGCGCTCTGTCTCCTTGGTGTCGGTGCCGCGCCGGCCGCTTGTGGCGGCCACCACGACGGCGCCGGCGGAAACCTGCGCATCGGGTCCGAAGCGCTCGGGTCACCGTCGGCGGTGACGGCTTGTTCGTGCCGACATCCTGGCATGAACTTCCGTCCCTGGTCAGACCCCGAGGCTGATTTGTTGCTGAGAAACGGTGGCTGAGCTGGGCAAATGCTAGGACTCCCGATGATGTGCCAGCCGAAAGTCGGGACCGCGAGCACGCGGCCAGTGCGGTCTCGACCTGCCGATCCGCCCGGCGCTGTGAGCGCGCAGGTCCGTTCCGGTGACGGTCCGCGCCGGTTACCCGTGGCCGCGAGTGTGAGGTGGGACACCGGCGGAAGGGAGTTTATGCGGCCACGCGTCTAAGCGCTCCGTGTCCTTGTATGCACCCAGCGTGCTCGTTAGCTTCGAGCCCATGGAACTGCAGAGACTCGCAGGTGAGTGCGACGATGGTGACTGCGCGACCGTGTACCTGTCGGATCGAGGAACCCTGGTGTTTCAGGGGGTTGGCGTCAGGCCGGGCGTGGACTTACGGCTGAGCGAGGGCGAGCAGGCTGTGGAGTTGCCTGTCGCTCTGGTCAAGGAGGCACTTCGTGCTCTTGGGGCGTGATGAGTGGCGCAGGGTATTCGACCGTTTCGAGCGCTCTGCCTTCCGTCTGGAACTTCAACAGACCTACACGATGCCGACCGAGCAGGATGGTCTGCGCCGGTTCCTGGCGGGCGAGCCCAAACCTGATGATCATAATTCCGCTTGGCATGAACGAATCCGCGGTTATGTCGGCGCCGGGAAGGTAGTGCAGCGTGCGAAAGTTGTGCAGCTTCCGCTGACCGAATACTTGCGTTACCAATGGTCTTGGAGTATTCCGGAAAATGTGGCCGCCGGTGAGGACTACAGGGTGGTCGATACTACCGGAAAGAATTTGGACCTGCCGCCATATGATTTCTGGATGTTCGATGAGTTGGTGGTCGTTCATCTGAACTACCGTTCGGACGGAACCCAGATCAGTCGGGAGCTTGTCGAGAATCCGAATATTGAGAAGTATCTGAAATGGCGCGACATCGCACTGGAGAACGGGGTGCCTTTCAGCGAGTGGAATGCTAGAGCCTGATCGGCAGGACGACAAGCGCAAGAACCTCGCCGAAGTACTACGGGAACTGCGCCTGGCAGCCGGTCTCTCCGGGCAGAGACTGGCTGTTCGGTGCGCGATGAGCCAGGGCAAGATCAGCCGGATCGAGACCGGCAAGATCCTGCCTTCGGTGATGGATGTCGAGCGGATCCTCAAGGCGCTCAGGATCGAGGGTGCGGTTGTCGATGAGCTGCTGCACTTGGCCAGGCGTGCGAATGTGGACTACACCTCAGTCCGGGTTCTTGCCCGCATCGGGCTCTGGCAGCAGCAGGAAGACCTTCGGGCGCTTGACGAGTCCTCGCTGTGCATACGCCACTTCCTCCCAGCGATCCCGACCGGGCTGCTGCAGATCGAGGACTACGCCCGGTGTGTGCTCACTCCGACGGTCACTGGGCGGCCAGCCCGAGACGTCGAGCGGGTTCTCCGGGCGCGCATGGCGAGACAGGAGATCCTTGGTGACGCCGAGCGGCAGTTCACCTTCATCCTGACCGAACAGGCTGTTCGCTGGTGCCGTGCTTCGGCTGAAGTCATGGCTCGGCAAGTTCAGCATCTCGCGGATGTGTCTCGAAAGAAGAATGTTGAGATAGCAATTGTTTGTCAGTCCACTCCAGTGCCCGCTAGTCCGCTGAGTAGTTTTGTTGTTTATGACGAGCGCTTGGTTCGGGTGGAGATGTTTTCCGGGTCTGTGGCGTTGCGGGATCCTCGGGATGTGGCGTATCACCTGAACATTTTCCAGTTCTTTCTCGACCATGCGCTGACCGGGGAGCTGGCCACCGAATTTCTGCGGTCGGTGGCCAGGGAATTCGGTTGAATTGCGTTTATGCGGGTGCGTGGTTCGTGATCGCCTTTCCCCGTGGCACTTTCTAGCCTCGGGGCATGAATGAGCTGACCCCGGGGATGACGCCGGTCGAGTTCACCGACGGCAGGGGCCGCAGGCACAGGGTGTACGCGGCGCCCTACCCGACCGAGGGGCCGGTCCAGGTCGCCTTCGGGGGACGGCCGGCGTGGGTCTTCATGTACGCGCACTTCGTCTTCACCTGGGCTCGCGGGGAGCAGCGGATGCGGGTGGAGCACGGGTCGATCCACGGGTCGCGGATGCTGCTGTGGCCCGGGGTGCCGATCAGCGGGACCTGGTCCGCGGAGACCCTTGCCGAGGTCGGGCAGCGGTGGACCCGCGCGCATCTGGCCAAGTTCAGGAAGGGCTGAGCCGTGCACGCGCCTCGGCGGCCTCGGGCAGGTCCATCTCCTCGAACAACGCGAGCGCGGTCCGGAGTTCGGTGCTGCTCCGGTCCAGCAGCAGGAGCGCGCGTGCTTCGCCAGGCCGGTAGCCGGTCTCGCGGCACAGCGCCAGCGAACGCTGCGCCGGGCCGGGGTCGCCCAGCAGCCTGGACTGGACGAGCAGCGCGCGGGCTTCGAAGATCCGGTACCCGTGAGCCCGCGCGACCGCCAGCGCATCGTCCACATCGGACGGTTCGGCGCCGTCCCGCTCGGCGTACCGGGTGGCGACCTCCGCCAGCAGGCGGTGGTCGTCGCACTCCCGCGCGGCCAGCAGCGCCTCGGGGTGCCGGCCGGGATCGACGGCGGCGGCGAGCACGCTCAGCGCCTCCGCCTCGGTGTCGCGCACGCGCAGCTGCTTCGCCAGCCGCAGCGCCGGCCCGGCCTGCTCGGCCGCTTCCGCGAGCAAGCCGGACTCCAGGTAGGCGGCGGCCAGGTTGACCTGGGCGTTGGCCAGCATCGGCCGGTGCCCGAGTGCGGTGGCCAACTCCAGCGCCCGCCGATGCCGCCGGATCGCCGGCGGGTACTCGCCGAGCTGGGCGTGCGCCAGGCCGAGGTCGGTCAGCGCGTTGGCCTCCCGGAACCGCGAACCCGCCAGCTCGAGCAGCTCCAGCTCGCGGAACAGGTGCGGCAGCGCCCGACGCGGCTGGCCGAGCCGCACGTACACCGTGCCGAGGTTGCCGTGCGCCGCGCCCTCGATCGCCGCGTCACCCTCCTCGCGGCCGACCGCCACCGCCCGCAGCAGCACGTCCACCGCGTCCTCCGGCCGGTCCAGCTTCGGGTAGATCAGGCCGAGCTGAGCCAGCGCGGCCGCCTCGCCGAGCCGCCAGCCCGCCCCGGACGCCAGCTCTCGCGCCGTGCTGAACACCGCCGCGGCCTGCTCGTCCCCGCGATACCGGTGCAGATAACCGAGGCCAAGCTGGGCCAGCGCCCGATTCGCCGGAGTGCCGTGCAGGTCCGCCGCGGCCACCCCGGCGTGCACCACGCTGCGCCAGTCCGCGTGGTACGAGCGGATCTGGAAGTAGCCGCGCAGCACCCCGCAGAGCAGCCAGCTCAGCTCCGGCCTGCCCAGCGCGGTCGCGGCGAGACAGCAGGCCACCAGGTTCGGCCGCTCGTCGTCCAGCCATTCCAGCGCCGCCCGCTCCTCGGGGAACTCGGCCACCGCGACCCCTTGCGGCGCGGGCAGTTCCGGTGGCGCCAGCGCCGGCGCGGCCAGCCGGGTCGCCCGGTCCGCCGAGCGCAGATAGTGCTCCCCGAGCCGGTGCAGCGCCGGCCCGAAATCCTCCCCGGTGCCCTGCTCGATCGCGTACTGCCGCAGCAGGTCGTGGAACGCGTACCGGGCACGGTCCCGCGGCTCGATCAGGTGCGCCCCGGCCAGCCGGTCCAGCAGCCGGCGTGCGGTGGCGATGCGGGTGCCGGCCAGCGCGGCGGCGGTCTCCGCGGTGAAGTCCGGCCCGGGACTTCTCGCCAGCAGCCGGAACATCCGCTGCTGCTCGGCGCCGAGCCGGTGATACGACAGGTCGAACGCGCTGCGCACCGCGGACGGGGTGCCGTCGGTCTCCAGCGCGGCCAGCGGGGTTTCGGTGCGCAGCTCCGCGACGTAGTTCGCGATATCACCGCTGTCGTCGTCGAGCAGGTTCGCCACCGCGATCCGCAACGCGAGCGGCAGGCAGCCGCACAGCTCGGTCAGCTCGGCGGCGGCCACCGGCTCGGCGGACACCCGGTCCGCGCCGAGGCCGTCGGCCAGCAGCGCGACCGCGTCCGGCACGCGCAGGCTGTCCAGCCGCATCCGCCGCGCGCCCTCGCCGACCAGCAACCCGGACAGCCGCTCCCGGCTGGTGATCACCGCGACGCAGCCCGCGGTGCCCGGCAGCAGCGGGCGGACCTGCTCGGTGCTGGCCGCGTTGTCCAGCACCACCAGCATCCGCCGCTCGGCCAGCAGCGAGCGGTACAGCCCGGCGGCCGCGTTCTCGTCGAACGGGATCCGCGCCGACGCCACCCCGAGCGCACGCAGGAAGGTGGACAGCGCGTCGATCGAGCGCAGCGGCTCCACCTTGGCGTGCCCGCGCAGGTCCAGGTACAGCTGCCCGTCCGGGAAGCTCGCCGCCGCCCGGTGGCCCCAGGTGTGCACCAGCGCGGTCTTGCCGACCCCCGGCGCGCCGGTGACCAGCAGGATGCCCGGCGGCTCGGCGGCGAGCCCGTCCAGCCGAGCGAGCTGCGCGTCCCGGCCGACGAACCCGGCCGGCGGCGACGGCAGCTGTGCCGGTACCGGCACGGAGGCCCGCTCGGCGGGCACGGTGCGGGAGGCGGAGGGTGACTCCAGCTCGCGGTGCACTTCGAGCAGCGCCGGACCCGGTTCGGCACCGAGCTGCTCGGCCAGCCGCCGCACGGTTTCGGCGTAGCGGTCCAGCGCCTCGCCGGTTTCCCCGGTCCGGTGCAGGGCCAGCAGGAACCGGGCGGTCAGCGCCTCCGCGAGCGGATACTCGCCGACCGCGGCGCGCAGCCCGTGCACCACCTCCGCCGCCGCGCCGGCGGCCAGCCGCAGCCCGGCCCATTCGGCCAGCATCGTCACCCGCAGCCGGTGCAGGCCGGCGCGCTCCCGCTCCACCCAGCCACCGGACAGCCCGGTCAGCGGCTCGCCGCGCCACAGCCGCAGCGCTTCACCGAGCCGCTCGGCCCGCCGCTCATCCGATTCGCCCGCGGCCCGTTCGGCGAGCGCGGTGAACCGCCGCAGATCCACCCGCGCGTCCGGCACCTCGAGCAGGTAACCGCCGGAGTAGCGTCGGATGTCGGCCCCGGCCGCACTGCCCCGCAACGCTTTGCGCAGCCTGGTCAGATAGCTGTACAGCGCGTTTCGCGCCTCGGCCGGTGACCGCTCGCCCCAGACCCGGTCGATCAGCGTCCCGGTGGACACCTGCCCGTCCGCGAGCAGCAGTACCGCCAGCACGCATCGCTGTTTCGCCGGACCGAGCTCCACCCGCTGCCCGTCGGCGCGCAGTTCCACCGACCCGAGCACGTTCAGCTCAGTCGTCACGCTTGTCCCGCCACAAGGCGATCTTCGCCAGCAGCAGCAACGCTTTCGCCGCGCCGGGCCAGTGCTGGATCTCCTGGCACAACGCCAGCGCGGTCCTGGCCAGCGCGGTCGCCTCGGCACCGTTGCCCGCGCGCACCTCGAACTCCCCCAGCGCGAGCAGCGTGCGCGCCTCCAGTACGCGGAAACCGTTGTCCCGGTTGAGGCTCAGCGCGAGCCGGAGATCGTCGAACCGGTCCGCCCGCTCGGCGAACCTGGTGGCCACCTCGGCCAGCGCGCGCGGGTCGGCGCTCTCGTGCCCGGCCTGCAGGGCCTGGCGGTGCAGGCTGAGCGCGTTCTGCTCGCCTTCGCCGTGCCCGGACAGCGTGGCCAGCAGGCTCAGCGCCTCCGCGAGCACGTTGCGCGACTTGGTCTCCACCGCCATTTCGCGGGCCAGCTCGGCCTGTTCGGCGGCCTCCGGGTAGCGGCCGCTCTGCAGGTGGCCGTTCGCCAGATTGACCCTGGCGTTCGCTTCGTGGCTGCGGTTGCCGGTGCGCCGGTTGAGCTCCACGCTGCGGGCGAGGTTCCGGATCGCCCGCTCGTTCTCGCCGAGGTCCAGCAGCGCCAGGCCGAGGTTGGTGTGCGCGTTCGCGGTCCAGAAGCCGTTGCCGGCCCGCTCGCTCAGCGTCAGCGCCGGCTCCAGCTGAGCCACCGCCTCCGGCAACCGGCCGAGCTGCCAGAACACGCTGCCAAGGTTGCTGCGGGCGGTGCACTCGATACCGGGTTCGCCGGCCAGCTTGGCCAGTTTCACCGCGTGCCGCAGGCAGTCGATGCTTTCGTCGGAACGGTGCAGCTTGTGGTAGACGGCGCCGAGCTGCACCAGCGAAGCCGCTTCGGCGGTCCGCCAGCCGGCCTGCTTGGCCAGTGTCAGCGCGGTGGTCAGGCTGTGCAGCGCCTCCGTGGTCCGCTCCCGCATCCGGTGCAGGTAGCCGAGCGATACCTGAGCCACGGTCGTGGCCCGCACGTCCCCGTCCAGCCGGGCGGCGGACAACCCGGCCATGGTCACGGTCTGCCATTCGAGGTGGTGCGAGCGCAGCTGGAAGTAGCCGCGCAGGTTGTCCGACAGCAGCAGCGCGAGGTGGCCGCGGCCGTCCCGCTCGGCGGTTTCGGCGAAGGCCACCACGTTGGCCAGCTCGGTGTCCAGCCAGCGGAACGCCTCGTCGTCGCCGGCGAAGGTGCGCGGCGGGGCGGCCGAGTCTGGGACCGGCAGCCGCGGGAAGGTCGGCGCCGCCACCGCACCGGCGTGGCAGGCGCTGCGCAGGTAGTACTCGGCCAGCCTCGCCTCCACCGCGGTTCGCTCGGCTGGGCTCTCCTCGTGCTGCGCGCGGTCCGCCGCGTACTGGCGGAGCAGGTCGTGGAAGGTGAACCGGCCGGACGGCTGCGGCTCCACCAGGTTCGCCGCGGCGAGTGCCCGCAGCACGCGTTTCGCCGCGTTGTCGGGCAGTCCGGCCAGCACGGCCGCGGTTTCGGCGCTGAAATCCGGCCCTGGATGCAGCCCCAGCAGTCGGAACACCCGCCGCTGGTCGGCGGGCAGGCGCTGGTAGGACCGGTCGAAGGTGCCGCGCACGGCGGCGCTGGCGTCCTCGGTCTCCAGCGCGCTCAACGGGTTGTCCTCGCGCAGTTCGGCGGCGTACCCGGTGAGCGTGCTGCCGGGGTGGTCGATCAGGTTGGCCGCCGCGATGCGCAGCGCGAGCGGGAAGTTCCCGCACAGCCCGGCCAGTTCGGCGGCACCGGCCGGATCGTCGGCGACCCTGGTCCCGCCGAGCCTGGCGGCCAGCACCTCGACGGCTTCGAGGTGGCGCAGCGGGCCGAGCACGATCCGGCGCGCACCGGCTTCGGCGACCAGGCTGCTGAGCCGGTCGCGGCTGGTCACCACGGTCAGCCCGCCGGCCCGGCTTGGCAGCAGCGGGCGGATCTGGTCCGCGCCGGCCGCGTTGTCCAGCAGGATCAACGGCCGCCGGTCCGCGAGCAGCGAGCGGTACAGCGCAGACGCCGCTTCGGTGTCCAGCGGGATTTCGTCGGCGGGCACGCCCAACGCCCGCAGGAACCCGGACAGCGCCTCGATCGGGCGCATCGGCTCGCCGCGCGCGTAGCCGCGCAGGTTCACGTAGAGCTGCCCGTCCGGGAACCGCCCGGCGACCCGGTGCGCCCAGGTGACGGCCAGCGCCGTCTTGCCGGCCCCGCCGGCCCCGGAGACCAGCGCGACCTTGGGGATCTCCCTTTCCAGGCCGAGGAAGTCGTCCAGTGCGGCGAGTTCGTCGCCGCGCCCGGCGAACCCGCTCGGCGCGGCGGGCAGCTGGGCGGGTGCCGGCAGCGCTGGCGGCGGTTCGGCGGCGGTTTGCGCGCTGGGTGCCTTGCCCCGCAACAGTTCCGCGTGCGCTTCGGCCAGTGCCGGGCCGGGCAGCACACCGAGGTCGGAGCGCAGCCGTTCCCTGGCAACCTCGAAGTACTCCAGCGCCTCCGCGGTCCGGTCCGCCGCGTGCAGGGCCCGCAGGAACCCGGCTATCAGCGGCTCCGCGTGCGGGTAGGAGTCCATCGCCGAGCCGAGCCGCTCGATCACCCCGGACGGCCGGTCCGCGGCCAGTTCGGCCTCGGCCCAGTCGGTGAGCACGCCGATCCGTTGCCGGTGCAGGCCCGCGCGCAGCCGGTCCGCCCAGTCCCCGGACAGCCCGTCCAGCGGGGTGCCGTGCCATTCGTGCAGAGCCGCGGCGAGCAGTTCCGGGCGGTTTTCCTCGGCGCGCCGCGCCCGTTCGGCCAAAGCGGTGAACCGGTGCATATCCACTCGTTCAGGGGACACATCCAGCAGATATCCGTTGCCGGCGCGGGACAGTTCGATCTCCGCGGACCGCAGGCTGCGGCGGAGCCGGGTGATGTAGCTGTAGAGCGCGTTCCGCACTTCCCCCGGCGCCGTTTCACCCCACACCTTGTCGATCAAGTTCTCCGTCGAAACCTGCCGCCCGGCCTGCGCCAACAGCACCGCGAGAACGCATTTCTGCTTGGCCGGGCCGAGGTCGAGCAGGCCGCCGTGCACGCGCAGTTCGACCGGGCCCAGCAGACGGAAATCCATCGGCCCTCCCCGGTCGGTGTTGTACAAGGTTCGTTCAAGGTTCCCACCCAGTGCGGCCGAGCAGGCTATCCGGCATCGAGCGGTTCGAAAAGCGCGGACCGGAAAAGGGGGTGGCCGTGCGGGATTCCGAGATCGAGATGGCCCAGGTGCGGGCGGCCGAGGGAATCGTGGCCGACGGTATCGAACAGATGCGGGAGATCGCCAAGAGAATCTACGCGGACGAGGGCGTGGTCGAGGTGGAGACCTGTATTCGGCTCGGCGGGCACGGCAGGGCGCTGGCCGAGATCCTCGGCCAGCTGCGCCAGGACCTGACCAGGCTGCGTTCCGAAGACGACGGCATCGCCGCCCGCACCGGCGCGCACGCGGCCGAGTTCGACCTGGTCTGGCAGACCGTCCGGGACCGGCTCGGGGCCAGGGTTTCGCGTGCGCTGGACGCCGAAACCGGATCTTCGCTGGAGGACAGGGCCGCGGACTACCGGCGCCGCACCGAGCTGTACGGGACCCAGCCGGTGACCGTGCCGGATCAGCTTCTCCGCTCGTCGCGGCGCTGGTGATGGGCGTGGTTTTCGGCCGCACACCGCCCCGTGCCGGCGCCGGTTCCAAGGCAGTGCGCCAGGTTCGCCAGACCGCGCAGCTGGCCGGGCTCGGCGCTGAATACCGGTTGTTCGAGGAACGACCGCAGCGCCCGGGTGCAGTGCTGGCGGTCTACCAGCACGGCCTGGTCTACCTGCCGAACCGGTGGGAGCTGCACGTGCTGCCGTGGCGGGAGATCGCCGGGATCGACCTGCAGCGGCGGCCAGGTACGAAGGTGCTGACCGGCGTCTGCCTCCGTCCGGCGGTCGGCCAGGAGGTGAGCTTCGCCCCGGAGGTTTTCGAGCGGTGGCCGGGGGTTTCCGGCAGCGAGGTGCTGGACCTGGTGTCCGCCAGGTTCGACCAGCTCGGCGCCGAGGTGCGCACCGCGCTGGACCGCGGCGGCCGGGTCCCGTGGGGTGCGCTCGAACTGGACGCCAGCGGGGTGCACGCGCCGGGGTACAGCCTGTGGTGGCGGGAGCTGACCCGGGTGCAGGACCTGTCCGACCGGCTGCTGCTGTTCGATTCCGGGGCCAGACACCAGGCGGCGTTGCACGTGCCGGCGGACGAGATCCCGAGCCGAATGCTGCTGCTGGACCTGGCGGAGGAGCAGTACCTCGCGCTGCACGGCGAACCGCTGCCGGTGCACCAGCGCCGGGCCAACCCGCAGTTCGGCCGGGTGTTCCACTCCCTCGACCTCGGCCGGCTCCAGCCGCCGGAGTCCAGCCGCGTGCCCCGGCTGCGGGAGAGCGCGTTCCGGCGTGGCCTGCACGGCGCTCCTCGTTGGTACACCTCGGAAACCGGGTTCCACAGCCTGGCGCTGTACAACCACGGTTTCGCGCTGGCGGTGGATTCGGTGAACTCGGTGACCGCCTACCACTGGGACGACGTGGACCGGGTCGCCACGCACGACTTCGAAGTGGTGGCGCACGGCGAGCCGGTGCTGAACGAGCTGCTCTTCCCCGGTGCGCGGAAGTGGCTTGCCTCCGCCGTGCTGGAGACGCATTCCGGCTATCTGCTGGACAGGGCCGAAGCCGAGTTCGGCAAGGGCCGCACCTTCCGGCTCGGCTCGGTGCTGCTCGGCCGGGACGGTTTCGGCTACCGGGGCTGGACGCACCGCTGGGAGCAGGTGGTGTCGGTGGGCACCAGCGGCGGCGAGGCCAAGTCGGCGCCGGCGGTGACGGTGCGGATCGAGGGTGAGGACACGCTCCGGATCGAGGCCGCCGAACTCGGCAACGCACAGGCCTTCCTCACACTGGCGAATTTGCTCGGCGGTCGTCGTCGATAGGGCCGGTAGGGTTGCGGCCGATGGATCCCGAGAGCCTGCGCACGTCGGTGCGAACGGCGTGGCGCGGAGACGCGTTGCGCAGCCTGTCCGATTTCGTCCGGATTCCCGCCCTTTCCCCCGCCTTCGACGCGGACTGGGTGAGCAGCAAATACCTGCACGAGGCCGTGGAGCACGTACGCGGCTGGCTGGAGTCGCGGCGGCTACCCGGCGCGTCGGTGGAAGTGGTGGAGCTGCCGGGGCGCACCCCGCTGCTGCTGGCCGATATACCCGGTACCGCTGGTACTACAGCGGGCGAAGCTGGTGACACTACGGTCATCTACGGCCATCTGGACAAGCAGCCCGCGGCCGGTGAATGGTCGCCGGGACTGGACCCGTGGACCCCGGTGATCCGGGACGGCCGGCTCTACGGCCGCGGCGCCGGCGACGACGGCTACGCGGCCTACGCCGCGGCGACCGCGCTGGAGGCGCTGCACACGGCGGGTGGTTCGTACACCCGGACGGTGCTCCTGCTGGAAGCCTGCGAGGAGTCCGGCAGCCCGGATCTGGCCGCGTACCTCGACCTGCTCGCCGACCGGCTGGGCACGGTCGGGCTGGTGGTCTGCCTCGACATCGCGGGCGGGGACTACGAACGGCTCTGGCTGGCCACTTCGCTGCGCGGGATGGCGTCGCTCGACCTGACCGTGCGGGTGCTGGACTCCGGGATGCACTCCGGGCACGCCAGCGGCATGGTGGTCAGCTCGTTCCGAGTGCTGCGGGAGCTGCTGGACCGGATCGAGGACCCGCGCACGGGTGAGCTCAAGCTGCCCGAACTGCACGCGGAGGTGCCGGCGGACCGGCTGGCCGAGGTGCGCGCCGCGGTGGCCGAGGGGCTGCTGGAACCGGCGCTCCCGCTGGCCGAAGGCGTCCGCCCGCTTTCGGACGACCGGGCCGAGCTGATCCTGGGCAACACCTGGCGCACGACGCTTTCGGTCACCGGCGCGGCCGGGCTGCCCGCGCTGGAGGACGCCGGGAACGTGTTGCGGCCCTACACCACGCTCAAGCTCAGCCTGCGGCTGCCGCCGACCACCGACGGGGACGTCGCGTTGCGGGCGGTGCAACGGGCACTGCTGGCGGACCCGCCGATGGGCGCGCGGGTCGAGGTGGCGAGGCCGGCCGCGGCGAGCGGCTGGAACGCGCCCGCGCTCGCCCCCTGGCTGGAGTCCACTTTGGACGAAACGAGCGCGGAGGTGTTCGGCAGGCCGTGGCGCGCGCTCGGCATGGGCGGCACCATCCCGTTCCTCGGCCTGTTCGCGGACGCGTACCCGGCGGCGCAGTTCGTGGTCACCGGGCCGCGCGGACCTGGCAACAACGCGCACGTACCGGACGAATGGCTGCATCTGGCGCAGACCGAACGGGTCACCGAGGCGGTGGCCAGGATCCTGCATTCGCACGCTGCCGCCTAGTGGCAGGATGGCCTGCGTGGAGCAGCGAATCGTACATGAGACCGTGACCCGGCTCTGGACCGAAGACGTGATACCGAGCCTGTCCGCGCTGGTGGAGATCCCCGCGCTGTCGCCGATGTTCGACGCCGACTGGGCGCTTTCCGGCCATCTCGCCGCGGCCGTGGAGCACGTCCGGGAGTGGATCACCGCGCGGCAGTTGCCCGGTGCGACGCTCGAGGTCGTCCAGTTGCCGGGACGCACCCCGGTGCTGCTGGTGGACGTCCCGGCCAGTACCGGAGCGGAAGACAAGGGCACCGTGCTGCTCTACGGCCACCTGGACAAGCAGCCGCCGGTCGGCGGCTGGGCCGACGGGCTCGGCCCGTGGAAGCCGGTGCTCGAAGACGGCAAGCTCTACGGCCGCGGGTCCGCCGACGACGGTTACGCCGGGTACGCGGCCATTGCCGCGCTGGAAGCGGTCCGCGCGGCGGGCGGCGAGCACGCGCGGGCGGTGGTGCTGCTGGAGACCGGCGAGGAGTCCGGCAGCCCGGACCTGCCCGCCTACCTGGAGCACCTGGAAGACCGGCTGGGTCGGGTGTCCTTCGTGATCTGCCTCGACTCCGGTGGCAACGACTACCAGCGGCTCTGGCTGACCACCAGCCTGCGCGGGTTGGCGCAGGTGCACGTCACCGTGCGCGTGCTGGACTCCTCGCAGCACTCCGGACTGGCCAGCGGGGTGGTGGTCAGCTCCTTCCGGGTGCTGCGCCTGCTGCTGGACCGGATCGAGGACGCGGCCACCGGCGCGCTCAAGCTCGACGAGCTCAACGCGCCCATCCCGGCGAACCGGCAGGAGGAGGCCAAGGCCGCCGCGGCACTCGCGCCCGGCTCGTTCCGTACCACGTTCCCGCTGGTCGAAGGCTCCCGCCCGGTGGCCGACGACGAGCTGGAGCTGATGCTGAACAACGCCTGGCGGCCGACGCTGTCCGTGACCGGCGCGTCCGGTCTGCCGGAGCCCGCCGACGCCGGCAACGTGCTGCGCGACTCGACCACGCTGGCGCTGAGCTTCCGCCTCCCGCCGACCGCGGACGCCCATGCCGCGCTGGCGGCGATCAAGGAGCGGCTCACCACCGACGTGCCCTACGGCGCGAAGGTCGAGCTTTCCGGGTTGGAGACCGGCGCCGGCTGGAACGCGCCGGACGCCGAGCCCTGGCTGGCGGACGCGCTGGAGCGGGTCAGCGAGCAGGTGTTCGGCGAGCCGTGGAGCAGCCTCGGCCTCGGCGGCTCGATCCCGTTCATGGGGCTGCTCGCGGAGAAGTACCCGGACGCGCAGTTCCTGGTGACCGGCGCGCTCGGCCCTGACTCCAACGCGCACGTGCCGGACGAGTGGCTGCACCTGGCGCAGGCCCAGCGCGTCACCGAGGCCGTCGCGCACATCCTCGCCGCCCACGCCGCGCACTCCTGACCCCAAGGGCAAATAGCCGACTTCTTGCCCTTGTCCCCAGGGGCAAAAAGTCGGCTATTTGCCGGTCAAGTGCCGGAGAAGCGGCGGAGGTCGGCGGTGACCTTGGTCAGCTGGTCGGTGAAGGCCCGGTAGCTCAGCGGCGACTCGGAGTTCCAGCCGATCAGCCGGCCCGCCTTGACCGCGGGCAGCTGCGACCAGGTGGCGTTGCCGGTGAGGTCCTGCGGGGTCAGTGAGCCGAACCGGTTGTCGTACATGATCACGTCGGCCGGGTAGCGGTTCACGTTCTCCCAGCTCAGCTGCTCGTAGTAGCCGGTCGCGTCCGGCTTCTCCGGCACCACCACCTGCATGCCCTGCTGCGCGAAGTGCTTGATCGACGGCATCGCCGGCGGGTTGACGACGTACACCGCGTCCTTCAGCGCGGCGATCCCCATCACCCTCAGGCTCGACGTCCGCTTCGCGACTTCGGCGAACTCCGCGTCCGCCCGCTGGAACGCCGCCTTCGCCTCGGTCACCGCGGGTGCGTTCAGGTCGGCGCCGAGGGCCTTGGCCAGTGCGGCGAACTTCTCGATGCCCTGCGGTGTGGTCAGGCCCTGGATGTCGATGCCGGCGCTGGGGGCGGCCTTGTCGATCTGGCCGGCCTGCTCCTTGGGCACGTACCACAGCTCGTTGTCCACGTACATCACGCTGACCAGCAATTGCGGGTTGAGCGAGAGGTACTTGTCGGCGTTGAACTCGCCCCAGACGTTGCCCAGTGACGTGACCGTGTTCAGGTCCACCGCGCCGACCTGCGGGTCCGGCCTGCCGTCTGGCAGCTTGGACGGCCCGAACACGCCGATCGGCCGGATCCCGTACTCCCACAGCGCGGCCGCGGCGGTCACCTGTGCGACGATCCTGGCCGGGCGTTCGCCGGTCAGGCTGCGGCCGCGGTCGTCGGTGTAGTCCCAGGTGGCGCCGCCGCCGGTGGGCTGGTCTTCCTGAAAACCGCAGGCGGCCAGTGCGGTGGTGGTGCCGAGCGCGGCCACACCGGTGAGGAAGCCGCGGCGGGAAAGCCGGATACTCGATGGGGTCATGGCTTAAGGCTAGCCTTGCCTTACTCTAAGCGGCATGGTGGACCTCGCTGCGCGCTCGAAGGTGCGTGCTCCCGCGGTGGCCTTCGCGCTGCTGGCGCTGGCCGGGATCGTGCTGCTGTCCATCGCGATCGGCTCCAACCGGCTTTCCCTGGACGAGGTGCTGCACGGGCTGTTCGCCTACGACGGCAGCTACGCCGACGCCGTCATCCGCGACGACCGGCTGCCGCGCACCCTGCTCGGCGTGCTGGTGGGCATGGCGCTCGGGCTGGCCGGCGCGCTGATGCAGGCGATCACCAGGAACCCGGTCGCGGACCCCGGCCTGCTCGGGGTCAACCACGGCGCCGCGGTGGCGATCGTGGCCGCGTCCGCGGCCTTCGGCATCTCCGCGCCCGATCAGCTGGTCTGGTTCGCCTTCGTTGGCGCGCTCGGCGGCACCGCGCTGGTGTACGCGGTGGGCGGTGGCCGTGGCGCGGCCAGCCCGATCCGGCTGGTGCTGGCCGGGGTCGCCATCCAGGCCGTGTTCGCCGGGATCAACCAGGCCATGCAGGTGATCAACACGCACAACCTGGATCAGATGCGGTTCTGGCTGGCGGGCTCGCTGGCGAACCGGGACGTCGACGCGCTCGGCGGGCTGCTGCCGTTCTTCGCCGCCGGGGTGGTGCTGGCGCTGCTGCTCGGCCGCGCGCTCAACGCGGTGGCGCTCGGCGAGGACGCCGCCACCGGCCTCGGCGCGAACCCGGCCGTCACCAGGCTGGTCGGCATGGTCGCGGTCGGCCTGCTCTGCGCGGCCGCCACCGCGGCCTGCGGGCCGATCGCGTTCATCGGGCTGATGATCCCGCACCTTGTCCGGCAGCTGGTCGGCCAGGACGAGCGCTGGGTGCTGGTGCTGTCCCTGCTGCTCGGACCGGTGCTGCTGCTCGGCTGCGACGTGCTGGGCAGGCTGGTCGGCGCCCCCGGTGAGGTCCAGGTCGGCATCGTGACCGACGTCGTCGGCGGGCTGGCCTTCCTGTTCGTCGCGCGGCGGCTGCGGGCGGTGCGGAAATGAGCCTGCGCGAACATCGGATCGTCGACCGCAACGCGCTGGTGATCGGCGCGTTCATCCTGCTCACGCTGGCGCTGGCGGTGCTGTCCGTCGGCACCGGCGACTTCCCGCTGACGATAGGCGAAGTGCTGAAGACCCTGGCCGGCCAGGGCAACAAGGCGCAGTACCTGGTGGTCACCGGGCGGCTGCCGCGGGTGCTGGTGGCGATCCTGGTCGGCGCCGCACTCGGCCTCGCCGGCGCGGTCTTCCAGACGCTGACCCGCAACCCGCTCGGCAGCCCGGACATCATCGGGTTCAGCACCGGCTCGGCCACCGGCGGCGTGGCCGTGATCGTGCTCATCGGCGGCGGCCCCGGCCCGGTCGCGATCGGCGCGCTGACCGGCGGGCTGCTCACCGCGGCGCTGGTGGCCGCGTTGTGCGCGCCGCACGGGCTGCTCAGCGGGCGGCTGCTGCTGATCGGCATCGCGGTCAGCTCGGTGCTCGTCGGGCTCAACTCCTACCTGCTCACCCGCACCACGGTGGAGGCGGCCAGCCAGGCGAGCACCTGGCTGGTCGGCAACCTGGCCGGCCGCGACTGGAGCTATCTGCTGCCGATCGGGGTGGCCATGGTGCTGCTGGTGCCCGCGGTGCTCGTCTGCGCCAAGCCGCTGCGGATGATGGAGATGGGTGACGACGCGGCGATCGGGGTCGGGGTGGACGTGCCGCGGCTGCGGCCGGTGCTGTTCGTGCTCGCGGTCGCGCTGACCGCGATGGCCACCGCCACCGCCGGTCCGGTCCCGTTCATCGCGCTGACCGCCCCGCAGATCGCCAAGCGGCTGACCAGGAAGCCGGGCCCGAACCTGGTCGCATCCGCCTTCCTCGGCTCCTGCCTGGTGGTCGCCGCGGACTACCTGGGACAGCGGCTGGTGAACGCGTCGCTGCTGCCGGTCGGGGTGGTCGCGGCCGCGTTGGGCGGCGCCTATCTGCTGTGGATGCTGATTTTCCAGCGAAAGACCCGCTAAACGTCCTTACCATGAGCCTGTGTCTTATTCAAATGAGCGTTATGCACGGCCGCGAGTGCGCCCGCCGTCCGTGCGTCGCCGGCATCCAGCCGCCGCGAGCCACCCTCCGGGCGGCCCCCGTCGACTGGATAGTGCATAACCCTCATGCTGCGAATTCACTTCACGGCGGAGGACCTCGGGCGGATCCGGCTCGCCGAAGGTCCGGATCCGCTCTGGGAAGTGGTGCTCAGCCTGCACGTCCTGCAGACCGAGCGGCCGGTCCGGCCGTTCGACCGCTGGCGCCGCGCGGCACTGCGGCACTTCACGCCCGAGGTGCGTGAGTTGGCCTCGCTCACCCCGGCGAAGGGCTATTCGGCGGATTTCCTCACCCCCGCCACGGCCGCCCCCGGGATCGACGCCGGCCTGGCCGGGATCGAGGACACCCCGGCCGAGCAGTTGCGCACCGACATCTCGCTGTTGTCCCGTCAGCAACGGCTGCCCGACTGGGCGGGCCGGCTCGCGGTCGGCGACCGGGCCGCCGTGGCGGCGGTGACCAGGACCGTGCGCTCGTACTACACCGCGGCGCTGGCACCGCTATGGCCGGAGCTGGAGCAGAGCGCGGCCGCGGAACGGAACCGGTACGGGCAGCTCGCCTTCCACGGCGGCCTCAAGCTCGCGCTGGCCGAGTTGCATCCGACCGCGCGGTGGCGCGGGTCGGTGCTGGAGCTCGGTTATCCGGTGCACCAGGAGGTGCATCTCGGCGGGCGCGGGCTGATCCTGACCCCGTCCTACTTCTGCCTCGGCCGGCCGATCACCTTCCGCGACCCTGGCCGGCCGCCGACCCTGGTCTATCCCATCTCGGCGACGGACAGCGGAGCACTGACCGGGGAGCGTCCCGGCGCCGCCGCGCTGGACGCGCTGTTCGGCCGCGGCCGGGCCAGGGTGCTGCGGGCCATCGCCGAGCGGCCGCGGATCTCCACCACCGGGCTGGCCGGGCTGCTCGGCATTTCCGCCGCCGGGGCCAGTCAGCACGCCACCGTGCTGCGCACCGCCGGACTGATCTACACCACGCGGACCGGCGGCACCGCGCGGCACTCGCTCACCCTGCGCGGCCGTTCGCTGCTGCGCTGATCAGGCCGATTTCGCCTCGGATTCAGCGTCGACGGGTTCGATGTGCCGGTACCGGACGGCCAGCTGGGCCAGCCATCTTCTGGACTCCTCGTCGGACAGCGCGGCCCGGTCCAGCCTGGTCAGCAGCCGGCGGTAGACCAGCAGGTCGGCCGGGTTCTCCGCGAACAGCCCGGCGGTGGGCAGCGGGGTGTAGGCCACCGGCGGGTCGTCCGGGAAGTCCAGCACGGAGAACCCGGAGCCGAGGGCGCCGAACGGCCCGGCCGAGGTGCGCACCAGCCGGATCAGGTAGCGCGGCCGGGTGGTGCCCGCCGCGGCCAGGTGCATCAGCTGCTCGTGCATCACCAGGTGCCCGCCGACCACCGAGCGCACCGCGTGCTCGTGCACGAAGAACTCCAGCCGCCGGTCCCGCCGGCCGCGGGCCTGCCGCTGCCGCTCGGCCCTGGCGAGCACCCGCGACTCCACGACGTCGTCGGCCTGCCCGGCGGAGACGAGCAGCGCGCGGGTGTAGTCGCCGGTTTGCAGCAGGTCGGGCAGCACGGTCGGTTCGTAGCAGGTGATCGCGCTCGCGGCGGCCTCCTGCACGAGCAGCGAGCGCAGTTCTTCGGCCGGCTGCAGGCCGTAGGGCCGCAGCCAGTACCCCTTCGCCGGCCGCGCGATCTCCCGTACCCGTTCCACCTGACGGCGGCTGGTCCGGCAGCAGGCGAGGTACAGCAGAGCGTCCACTTCGGACAGTGGGCGTTTGCCGTGCTCGGCGCGCGAGACCATGCTCGGTGACCAGCCCAGTGCCTCGGCGAGCTGCTGGCCGGTCAGCCCGGATGCCTCGCGGATTCTTCTCAGCTCGGCGCCGACCTCACGGCCACGGGCGTTCGATATGCGGGAGGATTCGTCCATTCCGCAAAACTAGAACGGTTTCCGCCGGCGGCGGGAGCGCGCCACGTCGAATTCACACGTATGTGCCCGGCTTGCACCATTGGCAATATTGAATCCCCTGGTCAAAGGCTTCTCGATGGGCGGTAGATCGAATTGCGGATCCGCGCCTCGATAATTCACCCAATCCGCGACTGGCATTGCCAGGGGTGCAACGGTTATGCACCGTCGTCGCGCAGCGAGTGGATCATGCTTTGCAGGGTCCGGAACGCGTGCGCCTGTTCGGCCTCGGTCATGCCGGCCAGCATTCTGACCTCGACGGACCGGACCGCTGCGGTCGCTTTCTCCAGGTTCTGTCGGCCGCGGGGGGTGAGCCGGGTGGGAAGAACCTTCCCGACCGGTGCCTCCGCGGGCCTGGTCACGTAGCCGTCTCGTTCCAGGGTCTGGAGCAGCACGTTCATCGTCTGCCGGGTCACGAACGCGCCCCGCGCGAGCTCGGAGTTCGACAAGCCCGGTCGTTGAGCCAGCAGTTCGAGGCAGGAGTAGTGCGTCACGCTCATCCCGAGCGGCCGCAGCACCTCCTCCATGGCTGCGCGCAGGGCGCTCGACGCCTCTTTGAGCAGGTAGCCCAGTGACGTCTTCAGGTCGACACCGTCTTGACTCATGTCAGTATCCTGACATAGATTGGCTGTGTCAGAAAGCTGACACGATGAGAAGGAGCAACATCATGCCCGCCACCGGTCCCGACTTCATCTCGCTCCAAGCGCGCGACCTCGACGTTTCGCAGGCGTTCTACGAGCAGTACCTCGGCCTCGTCCGCTCGCCGACCGGGCCTCCGCACGCCGTCGTCTTCGAGACGAAGCCGATCGCGTTCGCGCTCCGCGACGTCATCCCCGGCACCGATCTCGCCTCCGTCGCTCAGCCGGGCATCGGTGCCGCGATTTGGCTCCACGCCACCGACGTCCAGGCCATTCACGACGCTCTGGTCGCCGACGGTCACCCCATCGTCTCCGCACCGATCGACGGCCCCTTCGGCCGGACATTCACCTTCGCCGACCCCGACGGCTACCGGATCACGCTCCACGACCGCACCTGATGCGCAGAACAGCTAGGCCAGTCTGGTCAGCTGCACCGTGACGTCCAAAGTGGACTTACCGCCGCCGGTGAAGATGCCCTTCAGCGGTGCCACGTCCGCGTAGTCCCGGCCGGTCGCCACCCAGACGTGCCTCGGCCCGACCGCGATCGCGTTCGTCGGGTCGTGCGCCCACCAGCCGCCGGTCCACACGTCCACCCAGGCGTGCGACTCACCGGCCACCGTCTCGCCCAGCTTCGCCGACGGCCGGGTGTGCAGGTAGCCGGACACGTACCGCGACGGAATGCCGATCGAGCGCAGCATCACCAGTGTCACGTGCGCGTAGTCCTGGCACACGCCTTCGCGGGCTTTCCACGCGTCGGTCGCCGTGCTGTGCACCCCGGTGCTGCCCGGCCGGTAGGTCAGCTGCTCGTGCACCCACCCGGTGATCGCCAGCACCGCGTCCGCCGGGTCCTTGCCCTTGCGCAGGTCCTTCGCCACCGCGGCCAGCTCGCGGTCGCGCGGCGTGTACTTCGTCGGCGTCAGGAACTCCGTGTGCTCGTCGATCACCGCGTCCCCGCGCAGGTCCCGCCAGGTGGCGTCGCGGATCGGCTCGGCCGGCGGCTCGGTCTCCACCACCGAGGTCGCCAGCACGGTGAACGCGGTGTGCGGCGCGTGCAGGTCGAAGGAGGTGACCACCGAGCCCCAGTAGTCGGTGTACCGGTACGCCCTGGTCGCCGGGGTGGTCTCCACCCTGGTCGCGACCACGTTCTGCCGCCGGTCCGAGCGCGGGGTCAGCCTGGCCTCGTTGTAGGACTGGGTGGCCGGTCGCGCGTAGTGGTAGCCGGTGCTGTGCACCACCCGCAACTGCCAGCCCGGACCGTGGTCCGGCTTCGCCGGTTCGCTCGCCATCGAGTTCACAGCGACACCTCCGCGCCGCGCCAGGCCACCCAGGGCGAGGTGTTGAAGTACTGCACGGACACCGCGTCCCCGATCTCCCGGATCGACTCCTGCAGCTCACCGAGCCGCTTCGGCAGATCTTCCAGCAGGTCCGAAGGCCGCAGGAATTCCAGCTCGCTGCGGGCCCTGCCGAGCAGCCGCAACGCCTCCGCCTTCTCGTTGCCCCGGCTGTTCAGCGACGGGTCGAGCTGGTTCAGGCAGTCCTCCGCCTGGCGCAGCGCGTGGAACACCGAGCGCGGGAACAGGGTGTCGCGCAGCAGGAACTGCACCACCCGCCCGGCGTCCAGCGCGCCGCGGTAGGTGCGCAGGTAGGTGTCCTGCGCGCCGGCCGAACGCAGCACGGTCACCCAGCCCGGCGAGGACGCCTTGTCTCCCACCCTGGACAGCAGCAGCCGGATCACCATGTCCGCCCGTTCCACCGACCGGCCGAGCACCATGAACAGCCAGCCGTCGTCCCTGCTCATGGTGGAGTCGGCCAGCCCGGCGAACATCGCCGCGCGTTCCTCCACAAAGGACAGAAAGGCGTGCGGCCCTGCCCTGCGGGCGTAGCGCTGCCGGTCCGGCACCGCGTTCCAGGTCGCGTTCAGGCACTCCCACAGCTCGGTGGAGACCACCTCGCGGGCGCCGCGGGTGTTCTCCCGCGCCGAGTTGATCGAGCCGACGATCGAACTGGCGTTGTCCTTGGCGTAGGCGACCAGCTCGGTCAGCTTCCACACGTCCAGCTCGGTCGGCCCGCCCGGCGGGATGCCGAGCACCGCGAGCAGCTGGCGGCTGGCGTGGTCCGGGTCGACGGTGGCGTCCTCCAGCAACTGGTGCACCGAGACGTTCAGGATCCGCGCGGTGTCGTCCGCGCGTTCCACATAACGCCCGATCCAGTACAACGATTCGGCGTTCCGTGCCAGCACTACGACCTCCTCACTGGGACTGCTGCTGTTGTTGCTGCTGGTCGGTGGTCAGCTCGGGGCCCTGCTCGGCCGCCCTGCCGTCCACCGTCGACGGCGCGCTGAGCGCGGGCGCCTGCAGCTCGCGTTCCGCGCTGGACGAGCGCGCGGCCAGCACCCAGGTGTCCTTCGAGCCGCCGCCCTGCGAGGAGTTCACCATCAGGCTGCCCTCCGGCAGCGCCACCCTGGTCAGCCCGCCGGGCAGCACGAAGATGTCCTTGCCGTCGTTCACCGCGAACGGACGCAGGTCCACATGCCGCGGCGCCAGGAAGTCACCGTCTATTTTGGACGGAACGGTGGACAGCTGGACCACCGGCTGGGCGATCCAGCCGCGCCGGTTGGCCTTGATCTTGCGCTTGAGCGCGGCCAGCTCGGCGGCGTTCGAGTCCGGGCCGAACACGATGCCGTAGCCACCGGAGCCCTCCACCGGCTTGATCACCAGCTCGTCCAGGTGCGCCAGCACGTGCTCCAGCTCGTCCGGCAGCCAGCACCGGAAGGTGTCCACGTTGGGAATCAGCGGTTTCTCGCCGAGGTAGTACTTCACCAGCTCCGGCACGTAGGTGTAGACCAGCTTGTCGTCGCCGACCCCGTTGCCGACCGCGTTGGCCACCACCACGTTCCCGGCCCGCGCCGCGTTCAGGATCCCGGCGACGCCGAGCACCGAGTCCGGCCGGTAGTGCACCGGGTCGAGGAACTCGTCGTCGATCCGCCGGTAGATCACGTCCACCGGCCGCTCGCCCTCGGTGGTGCGCAGGTAGACCACGTTGTCCCGGCAGAACATGTCCCTGCCCTCGACCAGTTCCACGCCCATCAGCCTGGCCAGCAGCGAGTGCTCGAAGTAGGCCGAGTTGTGCACCCCTGGGGTGAGCACCACGACCACCGGGTCCGCCACGTTCGGCGCGGCCGCCGCCCGCAGCGCGCGCAGCAGGTGGGCCGCGTAGTCGCCGACCGGGCGCACCCGGTGCTGGGCGAACAGGTCCGGGAAGACCCGCGCCATGGTGCGCCGGTTCTCCATCACGTAGGACACCCCGGACGGGTTGCGCAGGTTGTCCTCCAGCACCCGGAAGGTGCCCTCCTCGTCCCGGACCAGGTCCACCCCGGCCACGTGGATGCGCACGCCGTTGGGCGGGTTGACCCCGAACGCTTCGCGCTGGAAATGCGCGCAGGAGGTGATCAGCCGGCGCGGCACCACCCCGTCACGCAGGATCTGGGCGTCCCCGTACACGTCGGCGAGGAACGCCTCCAGCGCGCGAACCCGTTGCGCCACACCGCGTTCCAGTTTCGTCCACTCGGACGGCGCGACCACCCTCGGCACCAGGTCCAGCGGGAACGGCCGTTCCTGGCCGGACAGGGAAAACGTAATGCCCTGGTCCACCATGGCCCGGTCCAGCGCCTCGGCCCGCGCGGTGAGGTCGGTGCCGGCCAGCCCGACGATCGACTCGTACAGCGCGCGGTAGGGCGAGCGGACCGTGCCGTCCGGCGCGAACATCTCGTCGTAGGCGCCGGCGTGCGGCCGCTGCGGCGTCAGGTACCCGTCGAACTGCGAACCAGGGCGGGCTGCGCGCCGCACCGTCTTGGCCCGTGCTCGGCGGCCGGAAAGGGGCAGACGGGGCGCCGAGTTGTTTTGCATGGTCCACATCCTCGCTCACCGAGGGTGCGACGCGCGATACTGCCTGGTCATGCGACCCAAACTATTAGCCCTCGCCCTGTTACCCGCGTTTCTGGCGACAGCTTGCGGCGCTGGTGGCGACGGCACCGACGGTTCGGCCCCGGCGAACCAGACCGGCCCGGAGATCCCGGTGGTGGCCAAGGACGACCGGCTGGCGGCCATGGTGCCGGCCGAGTTCAGCGCGGACGGCAAGATCGTGGTCGGCCAGGACCACACCTCGGCACCGGCCGGCTTCCTCGACCCCGGCGGCACCGTGGTCGGCTTCAACGTGGACTTCGCCAAGGCCATCGTGCAGAAGCTGGGCCTGCAGCCCGAACTGGTCGGCGTCGACTTCCCCGGGATGATCACCGGCCTGGCCGCCGGCAAGTACGAGCTGGTGGTCTCGTCGCTGAACATCACCGCCGAGCGGCTGCAGACGGTGGACATGGTGTCCTACTACATGGCCGGCACCGGGATGGCCGTGCTCAAGGGCAACCCGGACAAGCTCGGCCCGGCCGAGCTCTGCGGCAAGAACGCGGCCGTGCAGAAGGGCACCATCCAGGTGCAGGACCTGCAGAAGCAGTCCGACCAGTGCGTCGGCGCCGGCCGGCCGGCGATCACCCTGCAGCAGTTCCAGACCCAGACCGACGCGAACCTGGCGCTGACCTCGAAGCGCGCGCAGACCATGCTCGCCGACTCGCCGGTGGTCGACTACATGGCCAAGGAGACCGCGGGCGCGGTGGAGCGGGTCGGCGACCCCTACGACACCGCGCCGTACGGGGCGGCGGTGTCCAAGGGCAGGCCCGGGTACACCCAGGCCGTCCAAGGTGCGCTGCAGGCGCTGATCGAGGACGGGACCTACCGCAAGATTCTGGACAAATGGGGCCTGAACCCGGCCGGTGCGCTGGTCAAATCGGAGATCAACCCGCAGCCCTGAAGGCCACCGTTCGGAGCAGTGCGCACCGCGAAGAAACGGCCCCGTAACCTCTGGATGCTGTGCGCCTGCTCCGAAGAGTGGCAGGATGCGGGCACTCGACCGGTATGAACTACTAGGAGTGACATCGTGGCGCGATCCAAACTCAAAGCGCTTGCCTTGCTGCCCGCGTTCGCCCTGACCGGGCTGAGCATGGCGTGCGGCGCCGGCGGTGACGGTTCGGGCGGTGACGCCGGGTCCCAGCCGGGTGGCCAGGAAGCCGGCCAGCAGATCCCGGCGGCGCAGAAGGACGACAAGCTCGCCGCGCAGGTGCCCGCCGACGTGAGTGCGGACGGCAAGATCGTGTTCGGCCAGGACCAGAGCTACCCGCCGAACGAGTTCGTCGACGCCGGCGGCAAGGTGGTCGGCTTTGACGTGGATCTCGGCACCGCGGTGGCGCAGAAGCTCGGCCTGGGGGTCGAGTTCGCCAACGCCAGCTTCGACGGCATCATCGTCGGCCTCGCCGCGAACAAGTACGAGCTCGCGATGTCCTCGTTCACCATCAACGCCGAACGCCTGCAGACCGTGGACATGGTGTCCTACTACAAGGCCGGCACCTCGCTCGGCGTGCTCAAGGGCAACCCGGACAAGATCAACCTGGATGACCTCTGCGGCAAGAACGTGGCCGTGCAGAAGGGCACCACCCAGGTCGAGGACCTGCAGAAGCGCTCGGACACCTGCGTCGGTGCCGGCAAGCCGGTGATCACCATGCAGCAGTTCCAGGCGCAGACCGACGTGAACCTGGCGCTGACCTCGAAGCGCGCGCAGGCCATGCTGGCCGACTCGCCGGTGGTGGACTACGCGGTGACGCAGACCCAGGGCCAGCTGGAGACCGTCGGTGAGCCCTACGACAGCGCGCCGTACGGCATCGCGGTCACCAAGGGCAAGGGCGACTACAGCCAGGCGGTCCAGGGCGCGGTGCAGGCGCTGATCGACGACGGTACGTACAAGAAGATCGTGGACAAGTGGAAGCTGAACCCGGTCGGTCTTGTCACCAAGTCGGAAGTCAACCCCCAGCCCTGACCGGGCGGAAACACGGAGCTTTCACGTGACCAGTCCATCGGGGTCACTCGATCCCGCACGCACACCGGAGCCGATCAACGCGGTCCCGGTCCGGCACCCCGGCCGCTGGGTCTCCGGCGTGATCGTGCTCTTCATCGCGTTCATCGTGGTGCGCAGCATCGTGGTCAACGACAACCTGCAGTGGGACGTCGTCGGTGACTACCTGTTCAACGACCGGGTGCTCAAGGGCCTGACCAACACGCTGATCCTGACCGTCATCTCGATGCTGATCGGGGTGGTCGGCGGGGTGCTGCTGGCCATCATGCGGCTGTCCGCGAACCCGCTGATGTCCGGTGCGGCCGGGGTCTACATCTGGTTCTTCCGCGGCACCCCGCTGATCACCCAGCTGCTGATCTGGAACTTCCTGGCCGCCGCGTACCCGAGGCTGGGCCTCGGCATCCCGTTCGGCCCGGAGTTCGTCAGCTGGGACACCAACCTGCTGATCTCGCCGTTCATCGCCTCCCTGCTCGGCCTGGGCCTGAACGAGGCCGCGTACATGGCGGAGATCGTGCGCGGCGGGATCCAGTCGGTGGACGGCGGGCAGCTCGAAGCGGCCAGCGCGCTGGGCATGCGCCGGTCCAAGACGCTGCGCCGGATCGTGCTGCCGCAGGCGATGCGGGTGATCATCCCGCCCACCGGCAACGAGACCATCGCGATGCTGAAGACCACGTCGCTGGTGGTGGTGATCGGGTACTTCGAGCTGATGACCGCGGTCCAGCAGATCTACGCGCAGAACTACCAGACCATTCCGCTGCTGCTCACCGCGGCGGCCTGGTACCTGTTCCTGACCTCGATCCTGACGCTGATCCAGATACAGATCGAGAAACGATTCGCCCGCGGCAGCACGCACGCGGTGGCAGAGCAGCAGAAGTGGGGTGCGCGGATGCTGGGCTTCCGGTTCGGCTCCGGTGGCGGTGGACAGGGCGCCGGCGGCGGCGGAGGTGGGGTCTGATGTCGACTCCGGTGGTTTCCGCACAGCGGATCTGCAAGAGCTTCGGTGATCTCGATGTGCTCAAGGGCATCGACCTCGAGGTGCACGAGCGGGAGGTGCTCTGCCTGATCGGGCCCTCCGGCTCGGGCAAGTCCACTTTGCTGCGCTGCATCAACAACCTGGAGAAGATCGACGCCGGCCGGCTGTACGTGGACGGCGACCTGATCGGCTACCGGGAACGCGAGGGCAGGCTGTACACCCTCAAAGACAGCGAGATTGCCATGCAGCGCAAGGACATCGGCATGGTGTTCCAGCGCTTCAACCTGTTCCCGCACATGACCGCGCTGGAGAACGTGATCGAGGCGCCGGTGCAGGTGCGCGGGGACAGCAAGGCCGAGGCGAAAAAGCAGGCCCGCGAGCTGCTGGACCGGGTCGGCGTCGGCGACAAGGCGGACGCCTACCCGGCGCAGCTCTCCGGCGGTCAGCAGCAGCGGGTCGCGATCGCCAGGGCGCTGGCGATGCGGCCCAAGCTGATGCTGTTCGACGAGCCGACCTCGGCGTTGGACCCGGAGCTGGTCGGGGACGTGCTGGCGGTGATGCGTCAGCTCGCCGAAGAGGGCATGACCATGGTGGTGGTCACGCACGAGATGCAGTTCGCCCGCGAGGTCGCGGACAAGGTGCTGTTCATGGACGGCGGCGTGGTCGTCGAGCAGGGCCCGCCCGCGCAGGTCATCGGCGACCCGCAGCACGAGCGCACGCAGAGCTTCCTCGCCCGCGTCCTCAACCCCAACCACCTCGCCTGACGTCGTGAGTGGAAAGTGTTGCCAGGACAACACTTTCCACTCACGACCGCTGACCTGCGGAAAGGTCGGCGAGCTGGTTGAGGTGCTTGAGGAGGTCTCGCTTCGACAGGGCGACGCCCCACCGTTCGATCGAGATGATGCCCTGGCCCTGCCGGATTCCGTCGGGCGGTGGCCGGTCGCGGTTGTCGAGCGCGACGTAGATGGGGCTTTCCCACTGGAGAAAGGTGGGGTAGCAAGCGGTCCACGAGTCGGTGAGGCCGGGGTAGGACGTTGGCGTGCTGGCCACCGTGACCACGTGGTGGTAGAGCCACCGGTCGCCGGTGTTGCGCCGCCAGCGCTTCTTCCGCTCGTGCACGTGGAAGACGAACCCGCGGTGCTCGCCGAGCAGCTCGAACCGGGTACCGGCCGGCACGGATTGCTCCCACTGGGACGGCCCGTGTCCGGCGCCGGCCTGGCCGTCCTTGACCAGCCAGCCGTGCCGCTGGGCGAGCCGCCGAGCCCCCGACGGCCAGAAAAGCCGCCGGGGCAGGCGATAGACGAGCCACCACAGGATCGCGCCGACCACGATCGCCCACACGATCCAGCCACCGACGGTCTTCGGCCAGAGAAACAGCATCAAGTAGTCCATGGTGGTCAGATGTCCAGGTAGCCCTCGGTTTCTTCCTTGCTTTGGTCGGCGCCGGTCTTGTCGTACTCGTTGGCCTTCTGCTGGTTGCCGATGTTGCGCAGCGGCTTGTCGATCCCGGCGTTCGCCCCGGTACCGAGCCCCACCTGTGCCGCGGCGGTGTCGGTCACCGCGCCGCCGAGGGACTTGCCGAGGCCGCCCTGTGCGCGCTTGCCGAACTCGCCGCCCTCACCGAGGAACTTGGTCAGCGGGGTCTTGCCGCCGATGGCGGAGGCCAGGTCCGCGGTCTGGCTCAGCGTCTTCTGGTTGTCCAGCGCCTGCTTGAAGCCGGTGCGCAGGTTGCCGAGCCGGCCGCGCAGGCTGCGCAGGAAGTCCATGATCTTGTCCAGCAGCTTGCGCAGCTTGGCGATGGTCCTGGTCACCCGGCTGCCGGTGGACACCGCCCTGGCGGCGGTGGCGGTACCCGCCGCGGCCGTGGAGGCGCCGAACGAGGGCACCGCGGCGGCCAGCGCCGGGATCCAGATCATGATCAGCCAGGTGATCAGCTCGGTGAGCAGCGCCTTGATGAAGTCCTCGATGACGGTCATGATCATGCTGGAGGTCTGCAGCATCTGCGCGACCTCACCGGCCTGACCGGCCACCCCGTCGATGCCCTTGGCGAACTCGCCGAGTTTCGTACCGGCCGCCTCGGACGCTTCGCCGCCCCAGTTCTGCAGCGAGGACTTGAGGTCCTCCTCGAACTTCTCCCGCAGTTTCCCCACGCCTTCACCGATGGCGTTGAAGTTCTCCGCCGCCTGCGACAGGGCCGGCCCGTCACCGCTGACGAAGTGGATCGCGTCCTCCAGCGGCTGGCAGATGCTGATCAGGAAGCCAAGCCCCTGCCCGACCAGCCAGCCGATCGGGTCGGTCGCGATGCCGAGCGCCGCGCCACCGAGCGACTGGACGAACCCCGCGCCCTCCGAGGCCAGGTTGGTGATCTCGGAACCGGTGGCCCCGTCTTCGCCGAGTTTCTTGCCCGCGTCGAAGGTCTTCAGCGCGCCACCGACCAGCGGAACCGCTTCCTTGGCCTTGTCGCCGGTGTCCTTCTCGCCGGTGGTGATCTTCACGCCGCCGGCTTCGGTCTCTTCTTCCGCCATGGTTTCCTCAGTTCCTGTGCGAGCGCCGCCGGCTCTGTCGGTTAGGGAGCCTTGATGTCGATCTGCAGGCCGTTGAGCAGCTGCTTGACGCCGTCCTCGTGCTGCTCGTAGCCGGTCGCCGCGTCCTTGAACTTGTCCGAACCGGACTGCAGCCCCTCCTGCAGGCTGGTGAACATGTCCTTGAGGTCGCCGAGCATGGACGTGTAGTCCTGCTTGACGAACAGCCCCACCACACCCCAGGACTTGTCGCCGACATCGGCCTTGTCCACCAGCCCCGCGATCTGGCCGGCGGTGCCCTTCTGCTCGCCGAGCTGCCCCGAGTACTTCCGCAGTTCTTCGGCGTTGACGTCGAACCCGCCCACTAGCGATCCTCCTCATCGAACAGGCCCTTCAGGAACTGGTCGCCAGCCGAGGCGCCCCCGCTCGGCGGTGGCGGCGCCGGGCGGCCCTGGTCCCCGGTCGGCTTCAACATGGACTGCTGTGCGTAGTAGTCCTCGTCGTCCTGCACCGGTGCCTTCGGTGGCTTGGCTTCCGCCACCTTCGACCGCAGGTCGTCCACGCTGGTTCCGAAAAGTTCAGCCTGGGTTTCGAGCACCTTCTCGCTCAGTCCCATGCCGCCGCCCATGTGCTCCTCGACGATGGCGGCCTGACGGCGCGCCGATTCGGCGATCGCCTGCTGCAGGGTCGACATCAGGGTGGCGGACAGCGCCGACGCCCCCTGCTTCAGCGCGTCCTCGGTCACCCGGATGTCGGTGATCGCGCCGCCGGAGCCGGCGACCACGGTGACCGACCGGTCGGCGGAGGTGGCCGTGGCCTCGAGCCCGCTCAGCTCGGTCTGCATCTTGCCGGCGTCGCCGAGGCTGTCGTCGAGCCGATGGATCTTCGATTGGAACTTCTCGAACTCGGCGACGAGCCGGTCGAACTCAGCCGACATGGTCCCTCCCGGACAGTGCTGGACAGTGTTGGACAAAGACGGTGTTTCGCCTATCGGACGTCCCGATCATGCCGCACGCTCCGAAGCCCGCGTGGAGGGTTCGGTGAATTCGCCGCTGTAGGAACTTCTGCCGTCCCGGCCGCGTCCGATCACCGCCTGTACTGGGGCAGGATCGATACCGCAGGACGCGTACCGAGCTGGAGGAGAACCGCCCGATGCCGACCTTTCGACGCGGCGGTGATCGTGAAGCCCGTGAAGCCACCGAGACCGGCGACGGCCAGAAACCGGCGGCGCAGCGGGAACGCCCGACGCTGGATCCGTTCGCCGGCATCCCGGACCGGCGGTTCGTGGTCCGCGGCGAGGACCTGTCCAGCCAGCTCACCGAGCCGGGCTCGACCAGGGTGCTGCGCTGGCGCAAGCAGGCCACCAACGCGCCGATCGTGCAGATCGAGGACGCCTACATCACCGGACGGCTGGAGCTGCGCGCGGCGGATGTGCCGTACCTGCTGCGTTTCGAGCGGTGCCGGTTCGAGTACCCGCCCGACGTGCGGGAGGCGACCCTGCTCGGCCTGGTCTTCCGGAAGTGCTGGCTGCCCGGGCTGAAGGCGCGGAACATGCGCAGCCGCAACGATCTCCGGCTGATCCGCAGCACGGTGCAGGTGGACTCGAACAACAACAGGGAGCAC
This sequence comes from Amycolatopsis nigrescens CSC17Ta-90, assembly GCF_000384315.1. Classification (GTDB taxonomy): domain Bacteria; phylum Actinomycetota; class Actinomycetes; order Mycobacteriales; family Pseudonocardiaceae; genus Amycolatopsis; species Amycolatopsis nigrescens. Next base: position 3,652,572 of record NZ_ARVW01000001.1, read on the forward strand.
GCCGAGACCACGGTCCGCCGCAGCGACGACCGGGACCGCGGCATGCCGGACGCGGCGGTCAACCTGACCGACGCGGTGATCGAAGGGTCCATGGTGCTGACCCGCACCAAGATCCGGCACTCGCGCGGCAAGGCGATCCAGGCGGACCGGCTGCTGGTCACCGGCGCGCTGCTGGCCTACCGGCTGGAGGCCGAGGGCGAAGTCCGGATCCCGGGCATGCGAGCCGGCGGTAACGTCAACTTCTCCGGCGCCACCCTGCATAACCCGGACGGGTTCGCGTTGAACGGCAACGGGTTGCACATCGGCGGCAGCCTGCTCTGCGAGGTGGACACCTACGGTCCGGCGTCGCAGCGCAAGCGGTTCTCCGCGAAGGGTGTGCTGTACCTGCCGAGCGCCAGGGTGGACAGCGACATCGTGCTGCGCGGCGCGAAGCTGGAGACCAACCAGCGGGGCCGGATCGTGCTGGAGGCGTGGCGCTCCCCCGACCCGTACCTCGACCCGCGCCCGTCGCTGGTCGCGGACCGGCTGCGGGTGGACGGCAACCTGGAGCTCTCCGACGGGATGGAGGCCACCGGCACCATCCGCATGGTCAACGCCCACGTTGGCGGCTCGCTGCGGTTCGCGTCGGGCACCATCACCGTGGCGCGCGGCGAGGTGCCGCCGTTCTACGACCGGGCGCTGCACCTGGACGGCAGCGAGATCGACGGTGACCTGGAGGCGACCAATCTGCGGGTGCCGTCGGGTCAGGTGCGGATGTCGGACGTCACCATCGGCGGCAACCTGCTGGCCTGGAACGCCAAGTTCACCCACCCCGACCGGGACGTGTTCTCCGCGCGGCGCACCAAGATCGCCGGCAACCTGCACCTGACCGACGCCACTCTGAAGGGCACCTTGCGGCTGCAGGGCGTGGAGGTCGGCGGCAGCATCGACCTCTACGGTACCCAGCTGACCGAGCCGGCCGTGATGGAGCAGACCAGTTTCTCGCTGGACCTGCGGACCGCCAAGATCGGCCGGGACGTGGCGCTGGTCGCCAACCGCGAGCGCGCCTTCGTCGCCGAGGGCGGGGTGAACATGGACGGCGCCACCATCGGCAGGCGGCTCGACCTCGACGGCGCGCTGCTGCGTTCGCTGCCGAGGGACGGGATCGCGCTGGACGCCGGGGACGTGACCGCGGACGAGTTCGTGCTCACCCCGGCCGAAGCCCCGGAGGGCAGGGTGATGCTCCGGCGCGCGCACTGCGGCACGTTGAGCGACGGCGCGCCGCTGTGGGCCGCGTCCGGCGGACTGGAGCTGGAGGACTTCCGGTACGACGTGATGAAGACGCCGATCGACCTGAAGGACGACGCGGTGGTCGACGACCGGATCGAGCTGCTGCGCCAGGCGATGGGCCGTTACCGGCCGGGCCCCTACGACCAGCTCGCCACCATGCTGCGGGCGAGCGGCAACGAAGAGCACGCGGACACCGTGCTGCTCCGCAAGCAGCAGTTCCGCTACGACGCGCTGGCGCAGGGCTTCAGCTTCTTCGGTCCCGGCGTGAAGGTGTGGAGTTGGCTGCAGCGGTCCATGTTCGGCTACGGCTACCGGCCGGTGCGCGCGCTGGGCTGGCTGGCCGCGCTGCTGGTGTCCGGCAGCCTGTGGTTCGGCCTCGGCACCGATCCGTGCGTGAACGACCCGAATCTGGAGCACAGCGGGCCGCGCTGCCTGGTGAACCGGGACGACTCGGGGCTGCAGTGGAACCCGGTGCTCTACACCGCCGACCTGCTGGTGCCGATCGTGGACTTCGGCAACAAGGCGCGGTGGTCGATGGCGGACGAGGACAAGTGGGTCGCCGCCGGGTTCACCGCGTCCGGCTGGGTGCTGGCGACCACGGTGGCGGCCGGCGTCACCCGCACGCTGCGCCGGAACGCTTGACGTCATACGTACAGTACGTATGTAAGTGTCGCCCAGCGGAGGTGCCCGATGTCTGTATCGTCTGCGTCTTTGGAGCCCAGTGCCACCGGCCAGATCGAGGTGGCCGCCTCGCCGGCACGGGTCTACGCGCTGGTCAGCGATCCCTCCGCGCTGGCCGAGGTGGCCGAGGAGTACGCCGGTCACCGCTGGCTCGGCGGCGCTTCTTCGGCCAGCGTCGGCGCCAGGTTCAAGGGCAGCAACAAGCGGGGATTCCGGCGCTGGAACACCATTTCCACCATCACCGACGCGGACGACGGCAGCCGGTTCGCCTTCGAGGTGTCCGCCTTCGGCATCCCGGTCGCGCGCTGGCAGTACGACCTCGAACCGGCCGGCGACGGCTGCCGGGTCACCGAGAGCACCTGGGAGAAGCGGCCGGGCTGGTGGCGGTACCCCACGTCCTTCGTCACCGGGGTCTGGGACCGCGAGCAGCAGAACCGGGCGAACATCCAGGCCACCCTGGCCCGGCTGAAGGCCCGCGTGGAAGCCGGGGCTTAGCCGAAATCCCGGCCGAAAATGTGTTAAATACCCGCGGTGTTAAAAGCCGGGTTCGCCGACTTTAGGTGGTACCGGGGGTTTTCGAGCGGTCATTAGCTTCAGTGACGGGACAACTCGGCTGCCGAGGAGATCGTCATGCGAAGGACCACCCGCACCCTGACCCTCGGCGCCGTCGCGGCCGTCGCGGCGGGCCTGTTCGTGCTGCCGGCGTCGGCGCACGACCCGGAAACCCCGGAGGGCAAGGCCGCGATCGCCGCCTACATGGCCGACCACAAGCCGACTGACCGCTCGCCCGCGGTGTCCGGCGCGGTGGTCAAGTGCGTGAACGGCAAGGCGGGCCAGTACCCGTGCAAGAACGTCGACCTGCTCAGCACCATGCCGTTGAACTCGATCGGCGGCGGCCAGGGCAACGACATCTGGGGCTGGACCGACCCGGCCGACAAGAAGGAGTACGCGGTCGTCGGGCGCACCAACGGCACCGCCTTCGTGGACGTGACCGATCCGCTCGCGCCCCGGTACCTCGGCAACCTCCCTTCGCACGGCGGCAAGAGCAGCACCTGGCGGGACATGAAGGTGTACAAGGACCACGCCTTCATCGTCGCCGACATGATCAGCGGGCACGGCATGCAGGTGTTCGACCTGACCAGGCTGCGCACCGTGCGCACCCCGCAGACCTTCACCGAGGACGCGCACTACGCCAAGTTCGGCCCGGCGCACAACATCGCCATCAACGAGCAGACCGGGTTCGCCTACGCGGTCGGTTCAAACACCTGCAGCGGCGGTCCGCACATGGTGAACATCCAGAACCCGAAAAACCCGGTCGGCGCCGGCTGCGTCAGCTCGGACGGCTACACCCACGACACCCAGTGCGTGAACTACCAGGGCCCCGACACCGCCTTCCGCGGCAAGGAGATCTGCTTCAACGCCAACGAAGACACGCTGACCATCGTCGACGTGACCGACAAGGCAAACCCGAAGCAGCTGGTGCGCAAGCCCTACAGCGGCGCCGCCTACAGCCACCAGGGCTGGCTCACCGAGGACCAGCGCTACTTCCTGCTCGACGACGAGCTCGACGAGCAGCGCGGCACGGACAAGCGCACCAAGACCTACATCTTCGACGTGGCCAGGCTGACCGACCCGCAGCCGAAGGGCACCTACCACGCGCCGGTCAACTCGATCGACCACAACCAGTACATCAAGGGCGGCTTCAGCTACCAGGCCAACTACCAGTCCGGGATGCGCATCCTGGACGTCAGCGGGGTCGCGTCCGGCACGCTCACCGAAGCCGGCTACTTCGACATCTTCCCGAGCGGCGACAGCGCGCAGTTCAACGGGGCGTGGAGCCTGTACCCGTACTTCCCCAGCGGCAACGTGGTGATCAACGGCATCGAGCAGGGCCTGGTCGTGGTCAAGCCCAACGTCACGACGGGGTCCCCGGTTGGGTAGGTCCCGCTGGGCGATCGAGGCCGGCTTGGCCGTGGTCGCGATCGCGATCGTGGCCGCGGTGGCGATCGTGGTCTCGCTCGGCCCGTCCGAGCCAGGTTCGGGCGGGCACGCCGGCATGGTGATGCCGCAGGCCGGTGCGCCGGCCGCGACCACAGCCCCGCACAGCGACGGGCTGACCGACTCGGAGCTGGGCTTCCGGCTGAGCCCGGTGACCATCCCCACCGAGCGGGGTGTCGAGCAGCCGGTGGCCTTCCGGATCATCGGGCCGTCCGGCGCGCCGGAAACCCGGTTCGAGCTGAACGCCACCAAGGAGCTGCACTTCTTCGTCGTCCGGGACGACATGACCGGCTACCAGCACCGGCATCCGGTGCCGGACGGGGACGTCTGGCGCACCACCGTCTCGGTGCCCGACGGCGGGACCTACCGGATGTACGCCGAGTTCGTGCCCAAGGGCAGCACCGACTTCATGCACCCGACGGTGCTCGGCGTCTCCTTCATCATCCCCGGGGACACGGCCTTCGTGCCGCTGCCGGAACCCGCCGCGGTGGCCACCGCGGGCCCGTTCACCGTGACCAGGCCGGACGGCCCGGCGCAGCCGATCGTGCGGCAGCTCGGCGAGCTCCGCTTCGCCATCACCGACACCGCCGGCGCGCCAGCCCCGCTGTCCCCGCACCTCGGTTCCTACGGGCACATGTCGGCGTTCAACGCGCTCAGCCAGTCGGTGACCCACCTGCACCCGCTGCAACCGGTCGGCGCCGGCGGCCCGCCGCGGGAGCTGACCTTCCAGGCCCAGTTCGCCGAACGCGGGGAGCACCGGCTGTTCCTGGAGTTCGCGGCGGGCGGCGAGGTCAGGATCGCCGAGTTCACCCTGTTCGTCACCTGAACCCCGCCGCTTCGGTAGCCGAACCCCCGTGCGGGTGACGTCCAAAGGCTGAACCGGGGAACACTCTCCGGCCGCGTGGGGTTGACTCAGTACGTGACTTCTGAGCGACCGAGGCAGACACAGCCGCGCGTGCGCGCGCCCGAGCTGGCCGGCGACGGCTGGCTGAACACCGGCGGTGCGCGGCTGGACCTGGCCGGCCTGCGCGGCAAGATCGTGCTGCTGGACTTCTGGACCTCCGGGTGCATCAACTGCCTGCACGTGCTGGAGGAGCTGCGGCCGCTGGAGGCCGAGTTCGCCGACGTGCTGGTGACCATCGGGGTGCACTCGCCGAAGTTCCTGCACGAGGGCGAGGCCGGCGCGATCGAGGCCGCGGTGGCGCGGTACGGGGTGCACCACCCGGTGCTCAACGACCCGGACCTGACCACCTGGCAGCAGTACGCGGTGAAGGCGTGGCCGACGCTGGTGATCGTGGACCCGGCGGGCTACGTGGTGCACACCGCGGCCGGCGAGGGGCATGCCGAGGCGCTGCGCCGGGTGCTCGGCGAGCTGGTCACCGAGCATGACGCCAAGGGCACGCTGCGCCGCGGCGGCAACCCGTACGTGCCGGTCGAAGAGCAACCAGGCGAGCTGCGCTTCCCGTCGAAGGCGGTGCAGGCGCCCACCGGCCGGATCCTGGTGGCGGACACCGTGAACCAGACCGTCGCGGAGTTCACTTCGGACGGTGAGACCCTGGTCCGCCGGTTCGGCAGCGGGCAGCGCGGCAGCGCCGACGGTGGCTACGACGTGGCCAGTTTCGCCGACCCAACCGGGCTCACCGTGCTGCCGGACAGCGTCGCGGAGCAGGTCGGCTACCACGTCGTGGTCGCGGACAGCGCCGGCCACCTGCTGCGCGGCATCGACCTTCGCAACGGCCGGGTGTCCACTGTGGCCGGCACCGGTACGCAGTGGCGCGACGGCGAGTCCGGCGGCAAGGCTCTGGACACCGACCTCAGCAGCCCGTGGGACGTGGCCTGGTGGGAGCCCGCCGGTGGCGTGGTGGTGGCCATGGCCGGCAACCACACGCTGGGTCTGTTCGATCCCGTCGAGGGCACCATCACCAGGCTGGCCGGCACCACGGTGGAAGGGCTGCGCGACGGCCCGGCCGGGGAGGCGTTCTTCGCGCAGACCTCGGGCCTGGCCGTGGACGGGGCCAAGCTCTGGCTGGCCGACTCGGAGACCTCCGCGCTGCGCTGGCTGGCGGCCGACGGTGCCGGTGGTTTCACCGTGCACACCGCGGTCGGCACCGACCTGTTCTCCTTCGGCCACCGCGACGGGGCCGCGGTCCAGGCGCTGCTGCAGCACCCGCTCGGGGTGGCCGTGCTGCCGGACGGCGCGATCGCGGTGGCGGACACCTACAACGGCGCGGTCCGCCGGTACGACCCGGTCACCCGCGAGGTCGCCACGCTGGCCGAGGGACTGGCCGAACCGTCCGGGCTGCTGATCGCGGACGGCGCGCTGATGGTCGTCGAGTCGGCTGCGCACCGGCTGCGCCCGCTGACCGGCGAGGTCGCGGCCGGGCCCCGGCAGGTGCGCGGCGAGGCGCAGGCGGTCCGCCGCCCGCCGACCGTGCTCGCGCCGGGTGAGCTGGACTTCTCCGTGCTGTTCGTGCCGCCGCCCGGCGAGAAGCTGGACGACCGGTTCGGGCCGTCGACCAGGCTGGAGATCAGCGCGTCCCCGCCGGAGCTGCTCGCCGAGGGCGCCGGCACCGGTACCGGGTTCAACCGCCGGATCCGGCTGGCCGAAGGACAGCCCGAAGGGGTGCTGCAGGTGGTTGCCCAGGCCGCCAGCTGCGCCGACGGCGCCGAGCACCCGGCCTGCCGGGTCACCCGCCAGGACTGGGGCGTGCCGGTACGCGTTCGTTCCGATGGGGAGGCGGTTTTGCAGCTGATCCTGGCCGGGGAGCGGTGATGAGCCGTAACCGGGCGGCGGCCCCGTAGCATCTGGTGGGTGTCGGATCGCAACAACTCCACCGAGCTCGGTGCGAAGCTCGAAATCCAGATGCTGCACGACCGCGTGCTGGTGCGCCTTGCTGCCGACGAGGGCGAGCGCCGCAGTACCGGGGGCATCGTGATACCCGCCACTGCGCAAGTCGCGCGCAGGCTGGCCTGGGGTGATGTACTTGGCGTCGGCAACAACGTACGCAACGTGAAGGTGTCGGACAGGGTGCTGTTCAACCCCGACGACCAGCTCGAGGTGGAGATCCAGGGCGAGGGTTACCTGGTGATGCGGGAACGCGACATCCACGCGGTCGCCAGCGAGCGGACCGAGCACGGCACGGGGCTGTACTTGTAGGGGAGCACAGCGGGAGGGGCAGTTGCGCGACGAACACTACTGGCCGACCTGGGACTCGGATACCGGCGAGTTCCCGGCGGTGCGCGACGCCGATCCCGCCGACGACACCTACCAAATCGATCCCGAAGACCCCGAAGAGGCTGCTGCCGATGACGGTGAGCTGGTCGACGAGCTGCTCGAAGGGGACGACGCGGTCGATCTCCCGCTGACCCCGGCGAGACGGTTCCGCAAGGGCGTCGGCAAGGTACTGATGATCACCGGTGGCGTGATCGCGCTGCTGGTGGTGGTCTACGCGGCCGATCTGATGATCAACGCCGGGGACGTGCCGCGCGGGGTGACCGTGGCCGGGGTGGAGGTCGGCGGCATGTCCCGCAAGGGCGCCGAGGCCAAGCTGCGCCAGGAGCTCGAACCGCGGCTGATCCGGCCCATCCAGGTCCGCGCCGGGGATGTGCAGGCCGAGCTGACCCCGTCCGACTCCGGCCTCGGCCTCGATTGGCCTGGCACCGTCGAGCAGGCCGGGCGCCAGCCGCTCAACCCGGTCACCAGGGTGATGTCCTTCTTCACCACCCGCGAGGTCGGCGTGGCGACCAGCACCGAGCCGAAGACGCTGGCGCAGGCGGTCACCCGGCTGGCCGAGACCCGGCTGAACCACCCGCCGGTCGAGGGCAGCATCGGGTTCGTGCCGATCGCCGGCAGCGACGGCGGCGTCACCGCCTACCCGGTCGAGCCGAGGCAGGGCCAGACCCTGAACGACGTGGACCGCGCGGCGGAGATCCTCAAGGCGGACTGGATCGAGCGCGGCGGCATCGAGCTGCCGGTGGACCTCACCCCGGTCAAGGCGACGTCGGCCGGGGTGCACGCGGCGCTGGACCGGATCGTGGTGCCCGCCGTCGCCGGCCCGGTGGTGGTGCACGGCGAGGGCAAGGACGCGGTGCTCAAACCGGCCGCGATCGGCGGCGCGTTCCAGTTCTCCGCGCTGGACAACGGCGCGCTGGAGGTGAAGCTGGACCAGTCCAGGCTCCAGCAGGACCTGCAGCCCCAGCTCGTCTCCACCGAGAAGGAGGGCAAGGACGCGCAGATCGTCTTCGACGACGGCAGGCCGACGGTCACCCCGTCCGAGGACGGGCGGAAGGTCAGCTGGGTGGACACCTTCAAGCCGTTCATGGAGGTGATGACCAAACCGGACGGCCGCGAGCTGAAGGTCGCCTACCAGGTGAAGAAGCCGGAAACGACCACCGACGAGGCGAACGCACTCGGCATCAAGGAGGTCGTCGGCGAGTTCAGCACCGGCGGGTTCTCCGGCGACGTGGCCACCAACGTGCGGGCGATCGCCGGTCAGGTCAGTGGCGCGATCGTGAAGCCGGGTGAGACGTTCAGCCTGGACGGCCGCACCGGGCCGCGCACGGCTTCCGGCGGTTATGCCTCCGCGCCGGTGAACGAGGACGGCACCGGGCCGAAGGTGATCGGTGGCGGGGTCTCCCAGTTCACCAGCACGCTGTACAACGCGGCGTACTTCGCCGGGCTGAAAGACGCCGGGCACACCGAGCACTCGTACTACCTCGATCGCTACCCGGCCGGCCGGGACGCGAAGTCCTTGCAGGACAACGGGTCCACTGTGGACATGAAGTTCACCAACGACGCGCCGACCGGGGTGGCCGTGCAGGCCAGCGCCTCGGGATCGACCGTGACGGTGAAGATCTGGGGCACCAAGCGGTTCCGGGTGGACAGCTCCACCAGCGGCCAGTCCGAGACGATCCCGCCCGGTTTGGAGCCGGGCCCGCCCGAAGGCTGCCAGCCGAGCAGCGGGTCGCCCGGCTTCAGCATCTCGGACACCCGGGTGCTCTACGACCTGGCTTCCGGCGGCGAAGTCCGCCGCGAAACCCGCAGCGTCACCTACCAGCCCCGCCCCACCATCATCTGCTTCTAACGTCGTGAGTGAAAAGTGTTGTCCTGGCAACACTTTTCACTCACGACCGCTGACCTGCGGAAACGCCGGTCAGCGGAGCACCATGCAGCCGCGTGACTCCAGCTCGGGCAGCCACCGAGGCTCGCGCAGGTACTTGTTCCAGCGCAGGTCCAGCTTGTCCAATCTAGACAGTCCGGCGAGGCTGTCCGGCAACTCGGTGAGTCCGTTGTCCCGCAGGTCGAGCTGGCGCAGCTCGCGCAGCCGGCCGAGGGAGTCCGGCAGGCGCGCGATCCGGTTGCCGCGCAGGTGCAGCTCGCGCAGCGCGCCCAGTTCGCCGATCGACTCCGGTAGCGCGGTGATTTCGTTGTGGTACAAGCGAAGTTCCCGCAGCGAAGACAGTCCGCCGATCGCGTCCGGCAGGGTGCGCAGCCGGTTGTCGGTGATCCCGAGGTAGCGCAGTCCGCTCAGCCGGCACACCGGTTCCGGGAACTCGGTGAGCCGGTTGTCGCTGAGGTACAGGTATTCCGTCAGGTTCGCCAGCGTGCCGATCGCGTCCGGCAGCCCGGTGAGCCGGTTGTGCCCGAGGTCCAGGGTGTGCAGCGCCCTCAGCCGCCCGATGTCCGGGGAGATCTCGGTGAGCTGGTTACCGGCGAGGTTGAGCACCCGCAGCCGCTCCAGCCGCCACAGCTGTGCGGGCACGGTCGTGAGCCGGTTGTCGTAGAGGCTCAGCTGTTCCAGCCAATCCGCCGCCAGTACCGCGGCCGGTATCCGCTCCAGCCGGTTGCGATCCAGCTCGACGCGCCGGACTCCGGTCAGGTCCAGCTCCGGCGGCTCGGTCAGGTCCCGACCGCTCAGGTCCAGCCAGTTCGACTCCATCGGGTGACGATAGCGGGCGCGATTATCCGATACCGTGGGTAGTCGTTCGTGTCCCCGCCGAATGTGGAGGTTTGGTGTCTCGGTTGCCGAAATCGTTGCTGGGTAAGGTTTCTGTCCTACTTTTCGGGGCGGTGATGACCATCCTGCTCTGGTCACCCTCCGCGAGCGCGGACGCTCCGGTAGCCCCATTGGTGCATGCCAATGCGGTCAACGGCTGCAAGCTGAACGTGCGCGGCGGTACCACCACCACGGCCCCCACCCTGGTCACCCTGACCTGCGCGAACTACACCAGCTGCACGCGCGCGCCGGTCGAGCAGGCGCCGTGCGGGCCGTTCGAGACCGGTGGCGAGTACACCTGCGTCGCGCCGGACGGCAAGGCGGTCAAGGACAACCGCTGGGTCGAGGTCGAGTGGCGGGCGCCGCAGAAGTCGTACGTCGCCTTCTCCTGCGCGAGCCTGCGCAACTGAACCGACCCGCAGACGAACTCCGGGCCGGCCCGCTGAGCGGACCGGCCCGGAGCTGTCAGATCTCGGCTAACTGCGGGTCACTCCGCGGCGGCCGTAGAGGTTCGCCGCAACCGTGACACCGATGGCCGCGATGACCACCTGCGTGATCAGTTCGAGCCAGTCGAAGCCCTTGGTATCCGCGTAGCCGAGGCCACGGGCGATCGCGGTACCGGCGAACGCCGCCACGATGCCGACCACGATGGTCAGCCAGATCGGGATGCCCTGCTTGCCCGGGGCGAAGAAGCGGCCCAGCACCCCGAGGATCAACCCGACCACGATCGCGGTGATGATTCCCGAAACGGTCATCGTCTCTCCCTAGCCTGTCGCGGCCGGTCGGGCTGGACCGGCCGTCCATGTTCTGTTGTGGTGTTGAGGGGATGGCCCGAGGGCCACGGGTTCAAACCCGGCGCGGCGACCTTGTTACCGGCCAGGCCGCCCGGATCCTCTCGACCAGGGAGAACCGGCCATGACCAAGGAGAACCGGACCGGCACGATCACTCGTGACGGTGACATCGCGACCATCAGGTTCCAGCGCCGGCTGCCGCACCGGGTAACCGCAGTGTGGACCGCTTTGACCGATTCGGCATCTCGGCGCGCTTGGTTCGGCGAGACCCGGTTCGCGGGCGGCCGGGTGGAGTTCCTGCCGGACGTCCCGGATGCCGAGTGGATCAGCGGCCGTGTCCTGGCCTGGGACCCGCCGCACCTGCTGGCACACGAGTGGAACGGCGTGGCGCGCTACGAACTCATCCCGTGCGGCAAGAGCGACACCGAGACCGACCTGATTTTCACCCACCGCGGCGCCGCCGACCTCCCCGCCGCACACGCCTTCCTGGACCGCCTCGAGTTCCACCTCGCCGGCGCCCCCATCCCGTCCTGGCCCACCCGCTACCTCGCCGTCCAGCCCCTCTACCCCCAAACGCAGTGAAGGCCACCTTCGCTGCGTTGAACGCAGGCAAGGTGGCCTTCACTGCATAGGGTCCCTAGTGCGCAGGGGCTAGAAAGCGGCTTCGGGGATGTCCATCAGGTCGTTGTCGGCGGCCTCGACGATCACCCGGCGCGAGGTCAGCTCCGGCAGCACGCTCTTCGCGAAGAAGGACGCCACGGCGACCTTGCCCTCGTAGAACGCCACGTCCTTCGCGCCGGCGCCGTTGTCCAGCTTGCCGATCGCGATCTCCGCGTGCTTGAGCAGCTGCCAGCCGATCAGCAGGTCACCGGCGGACATCAGCAGCCGCACGGTGTGCTGGCCGACCTTGTTGATGTTCTGCGGGTCGTCCTGCGACGCGGTCAGGTAGCCGATCAGCGAGCCGAGCATGCCCTGGGTGTCGTCCAGCGCCTGCTTGAGCAGCGTGCGCTCCTGCTTCAGCCTGCCGTTGCCAGCCTCCGACTCGACGAACTGGGTGATCTCCCCGGCGACGTGCGCCAGCGCCTGCCCCTTGTCCCGCACGATCTTGCGGAAGAAGAAGTCCAGCGACTGGATCGCCGTGGTGCCCTCGTACAGCGAGTCGATCTTCGCGTCCCGGATGTACTGCTCGATCGGGTAGTCCTGCAGGAAGCCCGAGCCGCCGAGGGTTTGCAGCGACTGCACGAGCTGCTCGGTGGCCCGCTCGGAGCCGACCCCCTTGACGATCGGCAGCAGCAGGTCGTTCACCCGCTCGGCCAGCTTCAGCGACTCCTCGGTGCCCTCCCCGGTCCAGATCTGGTCCTGGAACGACGCCGTGTACAGGTACACCGCGCGAAGGCCCTCGGAGTACGCCTTCTGCAGCATCAGCGAGCGGCGAACGTCCGGGTGGTGCGTGATGGTCACCCGCGGCGCGGCCTTGTTCAGCATGTTCGGCAGGTCGGCGCCCTGCACCCGCTCCTTGGCGTACTCGAGCGCGTTCAGGTAGCCGGTGGACAGCGTGGCGATGGCCTTGGTACCGACCATCATCCTGGCGTACTCGATGACCTGGAACATCTGCGCGATGCCGTCGTGCACCTCGCCGAGCAGCCAGCCCTTGGCCGGGACGTCGTGCTGGCCGAAGGTGAGCTCGCAGGTGGTGGACGCCTTGATGCCCATCTTGTGCTCGACGTTCGTCACGTACGCGCCGTTGCGCGCACCGAGCTCGCCGGTCTCGGAGTCGAAGTGGAACTTCGGCACCAGGAACAGCGAGAGGCCCTTGGTGCCGGGCCTTGTCTCGATGCCGGGTCCCTCGGGGCGGGCCAGCACCAGGTGCATGATGTTCTCGGTCAGGTCCTGCTCGGCGGAAGTGATGAACCGCTTGACCCCGTCGAGGTGCCAGGAGCCGTCCTCCTGCTTGATCGCCTTGGTGCGCCCGGCGCCGACGTCGGAGCCGGCGTCCGGCTCGGTCAGCACCATGGTCGCGCCCCATGACTTGTCAATCATCAGCTTGGCCCAGTGCTGCTGCTCTTCGGTGCCGTTCTTGTCCACGATCATCGCGAAGTTCGGGCCCGCCATGTACATGAACAGCGGGGCGTTCGCGCCGAGGATCAGCTCGGCGGCGGCCCACTGCACGGTGGGCGGCAGGCCGAGCCCGCCGAGGTGGTTGGGCAGCCCGAGCCGCCACCACTCGCCGTCGTAGAGCTGCTGGTAGCTCTTCTTGAACGACTCGGGCAGCTGCACGGTGAAGGTCTTGGGGTCGTACACCGGCGGGTTCCGGTCGGCGTCGGCGAAGGAGTCGGCCAACGGACCGACGGCGAGGTTGTTCAGCTCGGAGAGCGCGCCGCGGGCGGTCTCCTCGTCGGAATCCTCCAGCACGCCCTTCCCGAGGCGCTCCTGCACGCCGAGCACCTCGAACAGGTTGAACTCGAGGTCTCGGACGTTGCTCTTGTAGTGGCCCATGTCGTCGCTCCGTCTTTGTTCGGGGTTCCAGCGGCGAAAGTCTTGTCGGACACTGCCCTACTGGCCGGTAACATCAGGATATTACCTGTGAGTAATCCTCGGCAAGTAGATCAGCCTTTTGTGACGCAGGAATCCCCGATCGAGACCTGGGCGGCGAAGGGGTCAGGTGGCCGGTCCGGCCAGGCCGGTGGCCCTGGAAGCAGGCATTTCCGGGAGCGGCCCGAGTGAATCGTTGGGCTGTGTGACCAATATCCCGCTCCGGAACGCGGTGGTCACCGCGTGTGTCCGGTCGCGGGCGGACAGTTTGCGCAGAATGCTCTTCACGTGGGTGCGGACGGTTTCCACCGAAAGGTAGAGGATCTTCGCGATCGCCGAGTTCTCCAGACCCTCGGCCACCAGCTGCAGCACCTGGTACTCGCGGCGGGACAGCGGCATCTGCGGTCTCGGTGGCTGGGTGCCGTCGGCCTCGCCGGGTTCGCCGCGCGGGCGCGGCGGCTGCCGCTTCGGGCGCGCGGTCAGCGCGGCCAGCGACGGGTCGAGGTACCGGCGGTCCACATAGGCCCGCCGGATCGCCTCGGTCAGCCGGCGGGGTTCGACGGACCGGGGCACCGCCGCGTGCGCGCCCGCCGCCATCGCGGTGGCCAGGTACTTCGGGTTGCGGTAGACCTCGCGCACCAGCACCACGATGAGCAGCGCCGGGTCGCCGGTGGCCAGCAGTTTCGTCAGGTGGCAGTTGGGGTCGATCCCGGAGTCCACCAGCACCACGTCCGGGCGAAGCTGCTCGCCGAGCTGCAGGGCGGAATGGTGGCTGGCGGCGTGCCCGACCCAGTGCAGCCCCTGCGTGCGGTGCACCAGCGCGGAAAGGCCGTCCCGGTAGATGGGCACCGGATCGATGGCGGCCACGCCCAGGCTCCGCGCGCCTGGTGGCTGCGGCCTGCTCGGGTCGATGCTGCGCGTCATGGGCTCTCCGTCTCCGCACGTCAAACCTGGCTCCGGCGTCTTTCGCAGACCGCCCCTCGCGGTCCCCGACGCGCAACGACACCGTCAACCGGTCCCCCCTGCCAGGACCAGTCCAGGAATGACACCTCGTAACTGTGCGAGTCGGCGCGCCAGGTTTCGTGACGCGAGATCCCCCTCATGGGGGTGTGCGCGCTCACCCATGCGCCTCTCTGTAGCAAGGCCAACTGCACCAACGCTGTTCAGTGACCGAACCGTTGTGCACCCGGCATCGGGTGCTACTGAGAGTGGAGCGCTGCCTTCAACCGGCCGAACTCGTTCGCCAGTGCGGCCGCGGTCCAATGCGCGTTCAGCCCACTGGGATTGGGCAGAACCCACACCGCGGCGCCGCCGATCGGCTCGTGCTGTCTGCCCACTGTCGCTTTTGGACGGCCAAAAGCGGTCCGATACGCGGTGATCCCGACCACGGCCAGCCAGCGGGGCCGGTACTCGGCGACCTTCGCGGCCAGCCGCACCCCGCCGTCCCGCAGTTCCCGCGGGCTCAGCTCGTCCGCGCGGGCGGAGGCCCGCGCGACCACGTTGGTGATGCCGAGCCCGAGTTCCGGCAGCTGGTCCTGCTCGCTGGGATGGAACAGCCGCGGGGTGAACCCGCCCCCGTGCAGTGCGGGCCAGAACCGGTTGCCCGGCCGCGCGAAGTGGTGGCCGGTCGCACCCGAGTACAGCCCGGGGTTGATGCCGCAGAACAGCACGTCCAGCCCGGGCGCGAGCACGTCGGGGATGGTGCTGTTCTCGGCGTCGGCGAGCTGCTGCTTGGTCGGGCGGTCGCGCATTCGTGCAGTGTGCCGTGCCGGGCCATCCTGGGAGGTATGAGCAGCCGGATACTCGCGATCGCATTGGACGCCGCCGATCCCGACGAGCTCGCCCGCTTCTGGGCCGCCGCGCTGGGCCTGGCGCCGCTTCGCCACTGGCACGACGCGCGTGGCGTGCGTTATGTCGAGATCGGCGAGGACGGCAAGGAAGTGCTGCTCTTCCAGGCGGTCCCCGACCGGAAGTCGGTGAAGAACCGGATGCACCTGGACGTGGTGCCCACCGAAGGCGGCCAGTACGACGAGGTGCGCCGGCTGGTCGCGCTCGGCGCCCGTGAGCTGTCCGACGAGCCGGACTTTCCGTGGGTGGTGCTGGCCGATCCGGAGGGCAACGAGTTCTGCGTGCTGCCGCCCGGTAGCTGAGAGGTCCTCAGTCGAAGTTGGCCAAGCTGGCAGTGCGTGCGTACGCTGTGTGACCTGCCACACAACGACTGTGGAGCACTGGGCGGAGGCAGCGTGGAACTGGGCTTGGTCATCGGGCTGGTCGTCCTGATCTTCGCTGTGTCCACCGCGGTCGTGCTGCTGCAGGACCGCCGGGCGTCGCGGCGGGCCGCGGAGCGCCGGCGGGCCCGGTTAGCGCGACTCGGCGAAGTCGACGTGTCCACTCCCAGCCGGCTGCACGTCGACCGCTGAACGGTTGTTGTTCCGGCGCAGCGCGAGGAACAGCGCGGCGGCGACCCAGCCGAGCAGCGCGCCGCCGGTGTTGCTGATCAGGTCGTCCACGTCGAAGATCCGGTAGACGAACGGCGCGGTGCCGAAGTTGGCGGTCACCTGGGTGATCTCGACGGCCAGCGACACGGCGAAGCCGATCAGCCCGGCGCCGACGATGCCCCGGCGCCACATCGTCCTGGCGAAGAGGCCGATGGGCACGAACAGCAGCACGTTCATCGCGAGCTGCTGGAAGGTCTGTGAGGTCAGCGCGTGCTCGATCGTCGGCGAGAGCTCGTGCTTGTGCAGCTCGGTGCCGATGTCGGTGACCCACTGGAACGGGTTCAGCTGGATGGTCTGCTCGAGCTGGCGGCTGTTCGGGCCGGGCAGCGGCAGCAGCACCACGGCCAGCGCGAGGCAGCCGTAAAGGATCACCGCGGCGGTGCCCGCCAGCCGTCGCGGGTCCACCCTGCCGAGCCGGGCCTGCTGCACGATCAACTGCGGAACGAGGACGGTCGCCCAGATCGCGAAGAATCCGAGCAGGCCGTATCCCAGGGCTGTCACCTGCGCTGTTGTCATGAATACGACGTTATGGATCAAGCGGTCCCGGCACCTCGGTCGAAGGGTTGCGCTGCCGGTGCGGGCATCGGCCAGTCGGCCGATGCGACCGCTGCCGATCGGCCGCGGAAAGTCGGTGGCCGCCGTCCCGCGGCTGTGTGAAGCTGGGGTCATGGTCGACATCCGGCTGCTGGGCACCGGTGAATGGGAGTTGTTGCGTGAGGTTCGGCTGGCCGCGCTGCTCGACGCGCCGGAGTCGTTCGCCTCGACCTACCAGGACGCGCTTGCGTTGACCGACCAGGAATGGCTGGACCGGCTGCGCACCATCGTCTACTTCGTCGCGATGGACGGGTCGCGGCCGATCGGCATGGTCGGTGGCATGCCGGACTCGACCGAATGGTTCGTGATCTCGATGTGGGTGGCGCCGGAGGGACGGCGTCGCGGGCTGGCCGCGGCCTTGCTCGGCGCGGTCACCGAGGAGGCGCAGCGGCACGGCGCGTCGGCGGTCGCCCTGCAGGTCAACGAGCACAACGCGGCGGCCCGCCGGGTCTACGAGCGGCTCGGTTTCGCCGGCACCGGTGAGTGGGAAACGTTGTGGCGCGGTGACGCCTACCGGCGCGAGCGGATGCGGCTGCCGGTCGCGAACTGAACGCGGACACGTTTACCTATACGCCACCTTCGAACCCTGGTGATCAGGCTCCGGAACAGGCAAGATCCTGCCCGGCGCGCCCGGTAGGGGCCCGGCGCGCGGATTCGGAGGAAAGATGACCTTCTCGACCCGCCGCCTGCGACGGCCGATCGCCGTCGCGACGGCTCTGCTGGCCAGCGCCGCCATGACCGCCGCGACCGCTACCACCGCGTCCGCTGCGTCCGCGCAGGGCCAGGACTCGACCACGGACGTCCGGCTGATCAGTTTCAACGATCTGCACGGCAACCTGGAGCCGCCGTCGGGTTCGTCCGGGCGGGTCACCCTGCCGGACGGCAGCTCGGTGGATGCCGGGGGCGCGGCCTACCTGTCGTCGCACGTGCAGCGGCTGCGTGCCGAGGCCCGCAACTCGGTGGTGCTGTCCACTGGGGACAGCATCGGCGCGTCGCCGGTGGTCTCCGCGCTGTTCCACGACGAGCCGACCGTCGAGTTCCTGAACTCGCTCGGGGTGAAGGCGTCCGTGGTGGGCAACCACGAGTTCGACGAGGGGCTTCAGGAGCTGCGGCGCATGCAGTTCGGCGGCTGTCACCCGACCGACGGCTGCCAGTTCCGGGAGTCCTTCCGCGGCGCGAAGTTCCCGTTCCTCGGGTCCAATGTGTACCGGACCAGCGGGGCGCCGGCGTTGCTGCCGTTCAGCGTCGAGTTCTCCGGCGGGGTGCCGATCGGGGTGATCGGCGCGACGCTGAAGGATCTGCCGACCGTGGTCACTCCGGAGGCGATCAAGGGCCTGAAGTTCGGGGACGAGGTGGAGGCGATCGACCGCACCGCGAACATGCTGGACGCCATCGGCATCAAGGCGCAGGTGGTACTGCTGCACCAGGGCGACAACACCGAGGGCGGCGGCCCGGACGACTGCCGCGTGACGCCGGGGCCGGCGTCGCAGATCGCCGCGAAGGCGTCGCCGAAGGTGGACGCGATCTTCACCGGGCACAGCCACCAGCAGTACAACTGCACGATTGCGGACCCGGCGGGCAACCCGCGGACGGTGATCCAGGGCGCGTCCTTCGGCAGGCTGCTGTCCGTGCTGGATCTGAAGATCAACCGGAAGACCCGGGACGTGGTCCGCGCCGCCACCAAGGCGCACAACGAGATCGTCACTCGCGACGTCACACCGGACCCGGCCGTGACGAAGCTGGTCGACGAGGCGAAGGCGAAGGCCGCGCCGATCGCGAACCGGCAGGTCGGCACCATCACCGCCGACCTGCTGCGAGCCGGCGCGCCGTCCGGCGAGTCGCCGCTGGGCGATGTGATCGCGGACGCGCAGCTCGAGGCGACCGCTTCGAACAACGCGCAGATCGCGATCACCAACCCCGGCGGGGTGCGGGCGGACCTGACCCACGCGTCCTCACCGGCGGGTGAGGGGGACGGCGTGGTCACCTACGGCGAGGCGTTCACCGTGCAGCCGTTCGCGAACGTCATGCAGACCATCACGCTGACCGGCGCGAACCTGAAGGCCGTGCTGGAGCAGCAGTTCCAGCCGAGTGGGACGCGGGTCCTGCAGATCTCGAAGACGCTGAAGTACAGCTACTCGGCGTCCGCGCCGATCGGTTCGAAGGTCTCCGCGATCACCGTCGACGGCACCGCGGTGGACCCGAACGGTTCGTACCGGGTGTCGGTGAACAACTTCCTCGCGTCCGGCGGCGACGGGTTCACCGAGTTCACCAAGGGCACCGACCTTGCCGGCGGCCCGGTCGACCTGGACGCGCTGATCGCCTACCTCGGCGCCCACCCCGCCGTCTCCCCACCCCCGGCGGACCGCGTCACCCTGCTCCCTTAGCTCTCCCGCACATCCCTCATGGCCACCTTGGCGGCATCGAACGCCCCCAAGGTGGCCTTACGGGTTTTCGCTCCACTCTCACGCGGCAAGCCCCCACCCAACCCGGGGGGCGACCCCGCTCCAGCCTATCGCCACCCACCACGGCCCCAGCCGCTCCCGACCGAGTTGTCCACAGGTCGGCGCAACTGTGGGCAACCGGCTAGCAGTACGGGGAAAGCCCCGAGCGAAGCAGCGCGAAGCCACGATCCGCGTCCGCGACAGCGCCCGGGTAGCGGTCGTCGGCCGCGGCTCCGGCCGCGATCAGGCGGTAGTTCTCCAGCGCCAGCAGCCGCTGCACCGTGACGATCTGCCCGGCGGCGAGCAGCGCGGTCAGCTCGTCGCCACCAGTCCGCAGCGCCCCAGCCAGCGCTCGCTCGGACCGCTCGGTGAACTGGGAAAGCCGCGCGACCAGGCTCGGCGTGCCGTAGAGCAGTCGGTTGAACGCGACAACTTCGGCGTCGTCGTTCAAGCCGGTGATCGGATCCCGCTCCCGCAGGCCACGGGTGAAGTTCCGGTGCAGAGCGTCCAGCGGTGTCTCGTCGGACGGTCGCTCGCGCACCACCGTGGCGGCCTCCTCCGTGTGGTCGGCGAAGCGATGCAGGACAAGGTCTTCTTTGGTGGGGAAGTATTTGAACAGGGTCGGCTTGGACACCTCGGCGGCCGCCGCGACCTCGGCCACCGACACCTTCTCGAACCCCGACTCCAGGAACAACCGGATCGCCGAGTCCGAGATCGCCTGATGTGTGCGCTGCTTCTTCCGTTCCCGCAAGCTCTGCTCGGCCACGAACAACAGCCTAACCCGGACAACTTCTTGACCTGGTCAGTAAGCTCCCATTTCGCCAAGACAGCCGGGTGAGAATGGTGCACATGCCAACTTGGGAAGAAGCTGTCGCCATCGCGAAGGAGTTGCCGGAGGTCGAGGAGTCGACCTCGTACCGGACTCCCGCGCTGAAGGTCTCCGGCAAGAGTTTCGCGCGCCTGCGCACCGAAGCCGAGGGCGGTCTCGTGCTGATGTGCGACCTCGACGAGAAGGAGGCGCTGCTCGCTTCGGGCGATCCCGCGTTTTACACGACTCCGCACTACGACGGCTACGGCGCGATCCTGGTCGACCTGGAGAAGGTCGCCGTCGACCAGCTCACCGAGCTGATCGAGGAGTCCTGGCGACGCAAGGCACCGGCCAAGCTACGCAAGGCTTTCGACGCGGACTGAGCCTCGACACTCGGCGAGCAGACACAGCGCTGTCACCCCCATCACCGCACCGGCGAACAGGCCCAGCACGGTGGTGGCCGGCAACTCGCTCCGCACAGCCCAGTTGTTCGCGCTGAGGACGTTGGGCAGGTTGAACAATCCGTTGGCGAAACAGCCCGTCCGCGCCGAGCCGGGTCACGGTCAACGGCAGCCAGAACGGGAGCCGGCCCAGCCGTGCATCATGGCCAGCAACCCCAGCGCGGCGCCGAGGGTGAGCAGCACGCCCAGCGCGTCCAACGGCCGCGCCACTCCTGCCTGGCCGCACCGCTGAGTCCGAACGTCCCACCGAACAACCACGACCCGCGGACCACCGCCGGCCCGGCCGCCACGATCCCGGCCACCCAAGCCAATGGCACCTGCACCGAGTGCGTCGCCCCACGCGCGACGTCACGCGTCGTGCCGCGGAACAGCTCCGGCCACCGCGCCCGCGTATACAACGCGACGGCCACCAGCAGCGAAATGCCGAGTACTGCGAAACTGCCGTAGACAACGCCGAAAACCCAGCCCTGCAGGCTTTCGTCGCTCGTCAGGGAGAACACCAGCAGCGGCCCGAGCATGATGAACGGCGTCAGCAGCCCGGTGCCCACCCACATCGGCATCGCGATCAGCCACGCCGGCACCCGCAGTCCCCACCGCTGGGTGAGCGCCAGCGCGACCAGCACCCCCATCAGCCCGATCGCCCCGGTGACCACGTTCGCCACTATCCACTCGGCCGTCCCCGCCGCACTCGGGTCGCTCAGCCCGAGCGTTCCTCCGGCCACCCACACGATCTTGATCCCGGTGTACACACCCGCCGCGCACCCCGCCACCCACCCGGCCACCAGCCGCAACCGCTCCATGCCACCGATCGTCGCGACGACCCGCTTCTCGCACCTCCTCCCCGAAGGTGAGGCGACTCCCCCTCCAGAGGGGCTTTCGAGTTCCCCGGATGGTGGAAGGCTTGCCGCACTGGCAAGACGAAGCCCGATCTGGTGAAGCTCAGTACCTTGTGGTTATGCCGGATGACTACCTGCACTCGCTCCAGACCCTTGCGAGCAGCTTGAAGGGCCGTGCGACGCAAGCTGTGGAGACTGAGGTCGGGGCATCGCTGGACTCCCGGATCGATTACTCCATTGACCTTATTGAGCACAACGAACCGGGAGTAGCGCTCGAAGATCTCGCTCAGAACGTGTACGAGTTCGATCTCACTCTGAGTCTCGCCGAGTACCAGGTCTTCGACCGGGCAGGCCGCTCGATGCGGATGTCCCCGGAGCGCTGGACGTTTCTGCGTGAGCTGGTGGAGGAACAACATTGACCGCACTGACGGACATAGCGGAAGGGGTGCATCCAGGCCGGCAAACGCCCCTTTGAGCCGTTGTTACGATCCGGCTTCGGGGTGGAGGGCGCTACTGTGTTGGCAGCTTGCGGCTGAGGCTGTCCATGGCGTCGGCTAGGTCGGCTGCGCCCTTGAGGGTGATCGAGGCGTCGTCCATGTGCTTGAGCTGGTGGTGGAAGATGGCAAGGAGCGCCTCGACGGTAGCCAGGCTGATCGGATCGGCGCTGCTTCTGCCATGCTCGATGGACTGACGTGCTGCTGCGGCATGGGCGTCTGCTGAGGCGCGGTCGGAGGTCGGCATGAGTTCGGCCCTGCCAGCGAGCGTGCTCGGCGTAACTAGGCCGATGAGCTGATCGCCGGTAGTGGTGGCGAGCGGATGGGCGGCTGATTCGGTGGGCCGCTGGCGCTCGCCGGCCGGAGCGGAGCGGTAGGCTGTCCGTGCCGCGATTGGACAGGCCCGCCGTACGGGTGGTGATGGGCGCCGATGATGGCGGCGCGCCTTGATCTCATAGAGCCAAGTTCGGCGACAACTCCGCATCGAGGTGTGTGATCCTGACTCTGATATAAACAAGCTGTAGCGCTCGGGCAAGATGGTGTGGTGATGACCGTGGCTGAAGGAACAGAATCCTGCTTCTACATATGCCCAATCGGGCCGGCTGACTCGACAACGCGTAAGCGAAGCAACCAGATATTTCAACACATCATCAATGCGACTCTCGCTCCTTTGAATTTTACGGTCACGCGTGCTGATCAAATGGACCAATCCGGCATGATCACTTCTCAGATTATCGATGGCCTACTTAACAGTGATCTTGTCATAGCTGACCTGACAGACCACAACCCTAACGTGTTTTACGAGTTGGCCGTCCGTCATGCTGTGGCCAAGCCATTCATTCAGATAATTGCAGAGGGTCAAACGGTACCGTTCGACATTCAAGGTCTGCGCACCATTCTCGTTGACCATCGAGACCTCGACTCAGTTCATGAGGCCAAGCTAACCTTGACCGGAATGGTAGAGAGTATACGTTCAGGAAAGAGTGTAGAAACACCGCTAACATACACACTAAACATTCAGTCGCTTGCCCAATCGGATGACTCAGAGGCGCGCGGTATAGCTGATATTATTGCGGAGATCCAAGGCCTTAAGGCAATTATTCGAGGTAGTGATTCATCGAACTCTAGGGCGACTGTTTCAGGGGAGGCCCTAACGGAGACGAGGGCTTACCGTGCTCTTTTGGATAAAATGGCCAAGGATGGCCGTTTGTATGCCGATGACCTTAGGTTCTTGATTAGTTTGTCCTCGTCAAGGGAATTAAGAAAGTGGGCAAGCGAGAGAATTGCAACAGTCTTTGGTGCGGATGAGCCGCCTTTCTGAGGTGGTAACATGACGGTTGTAATTCCGGAATAATGTATGTTATTTCAGAAGAATGCGGTGTCGTTGCAACAGGGCGGTTACGTACCCGTGGCAAAGGATGTTGCGATTGCTGCGTCAGATGACAGGCTGTGATTCCACCCCTGCGAATCGCCGGGCCGCCGAGGTCGCGTGCCGGGGTGCGGACGGTGATCATGCCGCACGCGGTGCGGGCCGAGCTGGTCAAGCACCTGGCCGAGTTCGTGGGGCCGGAGGATGGCGCGTTGCTGTTCACCGGCAAGAAGGGGTTCGCGGTGCGCCGGCCGAACTTCGCGCAGCTCTCGAAGTGGACGAAGGTGGTGGCGGGCCTCGGACTCAAGGGCCTGCACTTCCACGATCTGCGGCACGCGGGCAACGTGTGGGCGTCGAAGGCGGGTATGTCGACCAAGGACCTGATGGCGCGGATGGGTCACGACGACATGCGGGCGGCGCTGATCTACCAGCGGGCGACCAGTGACGCGGACGAGCGGATCGCGGCGAAGCTCTCAGAGCTCGTCGAAGATCATCGTCAGGGCACCGAAGTTGGTGACGAGGACACCGCCGACTGATGTTGTTGGCATGTTGCTGGAGCGGGTCCTGAAATAGCGGAAGGGGTGCTTCCCAAGATCGGGAAGCACCCCTTCTGAGCTGCTAAAACTTGCCTTGGAGCGGATGACGGGAATCGAACCCGCGTATTCAGCTTGGGAAGCTGATGTTCTACCATTGAACTACATCCGCAGCGCTGCGCCAGCATACACAACGTCCTGCGCGGGCTGTTCAGGTCTCCCTCCCTTGACGCGCGAGCCGACAAGTGACAACACTTGTTGTCTCCCCATCCACCGGAGGTGCGCGGTATGGACGAGCGACTGCCCGATCCCGAGTTGTTCCGCACGGCCGGGTTCCGGCTCGCGTCGCGGTTGTTCGTGCGGGGTGACATCCGGGCGGACGAACGGCAGCTCAGGCGGCTGCGGGAGTTCGCGCAGGCCGAGGATCCGCTGGCCGACGCGGTGGTGGCGATGATTCAGCGGCGCGAGTCCGGTGAGGGGCGGGCGCTGTTCGAGCGGGCGCTGGCCGAAGGGATCGAGGCGGTCGAGGACGCGCCGGAGGAGCTGGTCGCGTTCTTCGGCTCGGTCGGGGCGACGCCGTACTGGGTGGACATGGCGCGGGTGGACCGCGGCGCGCGGGCGATAACGCGGGTCGGGGTGCTCGGGCTGTTCCCGCTCAGCGACATGTCGCTGATGGGCGGCTACCTCGCCTCCCGCGCGACCAAGTCGCTGGTCGGCACCGGCGAGATCGAATATATGGCGACAAAGCGACTGCTCGAGACGGCGACCTGGTGGATCCACGTGACCACCCCCGGCCGGCTCCGCCGCGGCGAGCGTGGGTACGCGTCGGCGTTGCGGGTGCGGTTGGTGCACGCGCACGTCCGCGCGGCGATGAACCGGCGGGCGGACTGGGACTACGCGGCATGGGACCGGCCGATCAACCAGGTGCAGACCGCCGGCACCCTGCTGCTCTTCTCGCTGGTCTTCGTGTTCGGCACCCAGCTGCTTGGCATCCGCTACACCGAGCGCGAGCGCGGCGACATCCTGCACCTCTGGCGCTACGTCGGCTGGCTGATGGGGGTCGACGAGGAGCTCCTGCCCGCCAGCGAGGCGGACGCCTGGCGCCTGCTCTGGCTGCTCGCGGCCACCGAATTCATCCCCGACGACGACTCCAAACGCCTGGCCAGGGCGCTGGTGAAAACCCACGAAGAGGTCGGCAACGGCCGTGGCGCGGCCGGCAAGGTGCTCGCGCACGTCTCGGTCCGGCTGCACTCCTCGATCAGCAGGCTGGTGCTCGGCAAGGCCAACGCCGACTACCTCGAACTGCCCAACGACCCGATCGCGCAGGGCGCGGTGCTCACCGCGGCGGCGGTCAACTTCGCCGCGGAGACCCTTCGCCGCCACATTCCCGGCGCCACCGCCCTGCAGGAACGCATCGGCCGCGCCGGGCGGCGGTCCTACGTCCGGCGCATCGGACGGCTCTTCGAACCGGACACCAGCTACGCCAAGCACATGCGCGCCGCCTGAGCACCGCCGAGAATCCGCCGGATAGGCTGCCCTGGTGCTGCTCAGTGACCGTGACCTTCGCAAAGAGCTCGACGCCGGCCGCGTCGTCGTCGACCCCTTCGATCCGGCGATGCTGCAGCCGTCCAGTATCGACGTGCGGCTGGACCGCTTCTTCCGGGTGTTCGACAACTCGAAGTACACCCACATCGACCCGCAGCTCCAGCAGGACGAGCTGACCTCGCTGGTGGAGAAGGAGGGCGAAGACCCCTTCGTGCTGCACCCCGGCGAGTTCGTGCTCGGCTCCACCTTCGAACTGCTCACCCTGCCGGACGACCTGGCCGGGCGGCTGGAGGGCAAGTCCTCACTCGGCCGCCTCGGCCTGCTGACGCACTCCACCGCCGGGTTCATCGACCCCGGCTTCTCCGGCCACATCACCCTCGAGCTGTCGAACGTGGCCAACCTGCCGATCACGCTCTGGCCCGGCATGAAGATCGGCCAGCTCTGCCTGTTCCGGCTGACCAGCGCCGCCGAGTTCCCCTACGGCTCCACCCAGGCCGGCTCGCGCTACCAGGGGCAGCGCGGCCCGACGCCGAGCCGCGCCTACCGGAACTTCCACCGGGTGGACACCTGGCGGTCGTGAGTGAAAAGTGTTGCCCCAGCAACACAAATCACTCACGACGCCGGTATGTCCAGCCAGCCGCCTTCGGTGAACGAGATCGTGCTCCCGAGCTGGTCCTTGTCGGCGTAGAGCAGGTCCTTGGTGTCGGCGACCAGCGCCAGCCGGTGCCCGGCCGGGAGGTCGTAGGCCTCGGCTTCCAGCGCCAGGTCGATCGGCAGCGGCTCGCCGGGCGTGACACCGGAGTAGCTGTAGGGCGCGTGCGTGATCAGCGCGCCGGCACCGAAGGCGTCGACGTCGTACAGGTACGCCACCACCGTGCCGCTGCTCGCGCTGGGGGTGGCGGTGAGGTGCACCCGCGGGGTGCCGCGAAGCCGTTGCGGCCGCGCGTTCACCGGGCCCTGCCAGACCGCGCCGGTGCCGGGCAGCACGGTGGGCAGCAGCAGCGGCGGCCGCACCCCGGTGAACTGGGCCAGCGCGTTGGACAGCACCGCCACCCCGCCGTGCGCCGGACTGTCCACACCGGACAGAACAGGCCCGCGGGCGCCGAGCGGGATCCGGTCGGCCCGCCGGGACACGCTCGCCCAGTCCGGGTAGCTCTCGGTGGCCCGTGCGCTGGTGGTCAGCTTGACCGCCGGTTCGCGTTGGATGCCGGTGTCCTGGCCGGCCAGGTAATGATCGAACCAGCGGCCGACGCTGTCCCAGACCGGGTTCGGGATGCCGAGCAGGCCGCTGATCTCCGCGGTGGCGTGATCGCCAGGGGCCAGCTCCAGCCGTTTCGGCAGGTCGAGTTTCTCGAAGAAGCCGGTCAGCTGGTTCGGGCCGAAAATGCTCTCCCCCAACGCGTTCGCAAGCAGCACGGCCGGCTTGTTGCGGTTGAGCGCGTCCAGGTAGGTGATCGGCGAACGTTCGCGGGCGAAGGCGAGTGAGCGTTCCCGGTTCTGGTCGGTGAGCGCGTCCGCGAAGAGCTGGAGCTGTTCCGGGCGCAGCCGTGCGGTGGGCAGCCCGCCGAGGCCGAGCGCGAGCAGCACCTGTGCGCGCGGGGTGCCGTTGAAGCTGAGCGTCGGCACCAGGTCGCCCCAGGTGGACAGCGAGCCGACCGCCCTGATCCGCGGATCGCGGGCGGCGCCGAGCAGGCTCAGCCCGGAGCCGAGCGAGACGCCGGACGCGCCGATCCGCGCCGGGTCGGCCGAAGTGTTCGCGATCAGCCAGTCCAGCACGGTCGAGACGTCCGCCTGGTCCTCTTCGCCGGCGATGTCGGTCTGGCCGCCGGAGTCCTGCACGCCGCGGGTCGTGTAGGAGAGCACGACGTAG
The DNA here is from genome assembly GCF_000384315.1 of Amycolatopsis nigrescens CSC17Ta-90. Taxonomy (GTDB): domain Bacteria; phylum Actinomycetota; class Actinomycetes; order Mycobacteriales; family Pseudonocardiaceae; genus Amycolatopsis; species Amycolatopsis nigrescens. Next base: position 3,679,289 of record NZ_ARVW01000001.1, read on the forward strand.
CCGCGCTGGGCGAACTTCGCGGCCTGCGCCAGGTACTCGTAGTTGCCCTGCGTCCAGCTGTTGATGAACACCACCGCCGGATGCGGGCCGGGGGTGCCGGGTTCGATGACGTTGGCACCGAGCGTCACCCCGCCGGCCGCTGGTATCCGAACATAGCGGATACCAGCAGGAGTGCCGGTATCTTGCGCGCTCGCCAGCGCGGTGGTGCTGCTGCCGACGAGTGCGAGAAGTAAGGAGAGCAACAAGAAAATCCGGCTGGATCGGCGCACGGCTGAGTACCTCCCTGGTGCGGGCAACGCTGCCCGGCAACCCGAGGGAGCTTATATACGTTCAGGTATGCATGTAAATATCGAAGCCGATGCCTACCTTGGGCGGTTCCTGGTTTCACTCTTTAGTGGTAATTTTCCGCGCCGTGCCCAGCCTGAGTCGTCGCCGTCAGTCACAGCTCGTCGTACTCAGCGTGCTGGCCGGTGTCGGCCTCGCCGCCGGCGGCTATCTGGTCACCCGCCCGTCGACGACCACGCCGGTGATGGCCGTCGCGGCGGCGACCCCGGCGCCCGCCTGGGCCGCGACCCCACTCGGCTCGATGACCGGTGTCCCTGCCCTGCCCAGCCAGAGCATCCCGCCCCTCACGCCCCCGCCGGTGTCCTCATCCACCGCTCCCGCGAGCAGCACGTCCGCTCCGGTCACCTCCACCGAAAAGCCGAAGCCGAGCACCGAACCGCCGAAGCCGAAGGCCGCGTCCGCCCCGCCGTCGGCCGCCGGCGAGGTGCTCACGCTGGTCAACAAGGCCAGGGCCGAGGCGGGCTGCTCCCCGGTTTCCACCGACGCGCGGCTGGTCACCGCCGCGCAGAAGCACAGCGACGACATGGCCGCGCGCGACTACTTCTCGCACACCACCCCGGAAGGCGTCTCCTTCGCCGAGCGCATCCGCGAAGCCGGCTACGGCAAGCCCGGCGCGGAGAACATTGCGAAGGGGCAGGCCACCGCGGCGCAGGTGATGTCCTCCTGGATGAACTCGGACGGGCATCGCCGCAACATCCTGAACTGCTCCCTCGGCAAGCTCGGCGTCGGCGTCAACACCGCCGGCCGGCTGTGGACCCAGGACTTCGGCTACTGAACTGACCCTCAGTGCTCATGCGGGGCACCCGCACCCGATCGATGGGGGCATGCGCAAAAAGCCTCGCATGCCCCCATCTCAGATCGCGCTGAAATCGCCGTGCCGGCCGGCGCCCTCGGCGAACCTGCGGGCGCCGGCCAAGGTGTCCGCGGAGGCCGAGACCATGCCGTGCCGGAACTCGTTCGCGATCGCCGCGTCCTCCGCCATGCCGTCCTGTTCCAGCAGGGACAACCGGTCCTGGCGCAGGCAGGTCTGCGGGAACCTGGCCAGGTCCGCGGCCAGCTGCTCGGCCGCCTGCCGCGCCTCGCCGGGCAGCACCACCCGGTTGACCAGTCCCATCGCCAGCGCCTCCTCGGCGTTCACCGCGCGCCCGGTCAGGGTCAGGTCCATCGCGTGGCTGACGCCGATCAACCTGGGCAGCCGGACCGTGCCGCCGTCCACCAGCGGCACGCCCCAGCGGCGGCAGAACACACCGAGCACCGCGTCATCCTCGGCGATTCGGAGGTCGCACCACAGCGCCAGCTCCAGACCACCCGCCACGGCGTGCCCGGAAATGGCCGCGAGCACCGGCTTGCCCAGCTTCATCCTGGTCGGGCCCATCGGGCCGTCGCCGTCCTCGGCCAGCCGGTTGCTCCGCTCGGTGCCGAGTGCCTTGAGGTCCGCGCCGGCGCAGAACGTGCCGCCCTCACCCCACAGCACCGCGACGGCGGCGTCCGGATCGGCGTCGAACTCGCGAAACGCCGCCGCCAGCGCGGCCGCGGTGGGGCCGTCCACCGCGTTGCGCTTCTCCGGGCTGCACAGGATGACCGTGGTGACCGGGCCGTTCCGCTCCACGCGTACCGACATCTAACCCTCCTGGGTTCGCTGAGGCCGGGAACCGTAGTCCCCGAAGGGGTCGTCGCGCTCGCGGACCGCCTGCCGGAACCCGATCGCGCCGGCCCGCGCGACGAAGTCCCGGCCCTCCCTGGTGTGCCGCGCGACCCCGTCCAGGAAGGTGCCGAGCGTGCGCGACGAGGCGAAACCCATGTTCTCCACGGTCTGGTTGCACAGCAGCTTGAGCATTTCGAGCTGGTTGCCGGGCAGTTTCGCCATCCGCTTCGCCAGCGCCATGGCGTGCGCGGGCAGCTCGTCGTCCGGCACGCATTCGGCGATCAGGCCGATGTCGGCCGCGGTCCGCGCGGGAATCTCGTCGCCGGTGAGCAGGTAGCGCTTCGCTTTCTCGAAGCCCATCCGGTACACCCACATCGCGGTGGTCGGGGTGCCCCACACCCTGGCCGGCGGGTAGCCGAACACCGCGTTCTCCGCGGCCACGATCACGTCCGAGCAGAGCACCAGGTCGGTGCCACCGGCAATACACCAGCCGTGTACCGCGGCGATCGTCGGCTTAGCCGCGTACCAGAGCTTCATGTACACATCTACGAAGGACGACATCAGCCGGTAGTCCATCGCCGAGTCCCAGACCGTGTCCGAGCCGTCCTCGGCGGCCTGCATCTCGGTGGACCAGTCCAGCCCGTAGCCGGCGCAGAACGCAGGGCCGTCCGCGCGCAGCAGCATCACCCGCACTTCGGGATCGGCGTCCGCCTCGTCGACGGCCGCGGCCAGCGCATCACGAAGTTCCGGGGTGATCGTGTTGTAGCGCTCCGGCCTGGCCAGGACGATCGACCGGACCCCGTCCTCGGTCTCGGTGCGGATGGGGGTCACTGACCGGCCCCGGCCCGCTCGATGATCGCGGCGGTGTCCACCCCGGTGGGCAGCGTGCCGAAGGCGATGCCCCAGTCGCCGGCGAACCGGGACGCGCAGAACGCGTCGGCCACCGCCGGATGCCCGTGCCGCACCAGCAGCGAACCCTGCAGCACGACGGCCATCGACTCGACCACCCGGCGGGCCCGGTACTCCATGTCGGTGAAGTCGGTGAACTCCTTGCGCAGCCGCTCGACCGCGTCGTCCAGCCGGGCGTCCGCGCCGGTCGCGTGTCCCACCTCGGTGAAGAACGCCTCCACCGACTCCGGCTGCTTCGCCATGGCGCGCAAGGCATCCAGCGCGGCCACGTTGCCCGAACCCTCCCAAATGGACATCAGCGGCGCCTCCCGGTACAGCCGCGGCATCCCGGACTCTTCGACGTAACCGTTGCCGCCGAAGCATTCCAGCGCTTCGGCGGCGTGCGCCGGGGCGCGTTTGCACACCCAGTACTTCGTCACCGCCAGTCCGAGCCGGCGGAAGGCCTGCTCGGCCGGGTCGTCCTGGCGGTCGGTCGCGCCGGCCAGCCGCATGCCGACCGTGGTCGCCGCTTCGGCCTCCACCGCGAGGTCCGCCAGCACGTTCGCCATCAGCGGCTGGTCGACCAGCGGCTTGCCGAAGGCGCTGCGGTGCGTGGTGTGGTGCACCGCGCGCACCACACCGGTGCGCATCGCGGAGGCGCTGCCGAGCGCGCAGTCCAGCCTGGTGTTGTTGACCATCTCGATGATGGTCTTCACGCCGCGGCCCTCTTCGCCGACGAGCCAGCCGACCGCGTTGTCGTACTCGATCTCCGAGGACGCGTTGGACCGGTTGCCCAGCTTGTCCTTCAGGCGCTGCAGGCGGATCGGGTTGCGCGTGCCGTCCGGCAGCACCCGCGGCAGCAGGAAGCAGGACAGCCCGCCCGGCGCCTGCGCGAGGGTGAGGAACAGGTCCGACATCGGTGCCGAGGTGAACCACTTGTGCCCGACGAGCACGTAGCTGCCGTCCCCGGCGGGCCGCGCGGTGGTGGTGTTCGCGCGCACGTCCGAGCCGCCCTGCTTCTCGGTCATCGACATGCCCGCGATCAGCCCGCGCTTGGTGCTCGGCTCGCGCAGCCCGTAGTCGTACTCCTTGGCCGCCAGCAGCGGCTCGTAGACCGCCGCCAGCTCCGGGCTGTGGCGAAGCGCGGGGATCGCCGCGTAGGTCATCGAAATCGGACAGGTGTGCCCGGCATCGACCTGGCCCCAGACGAACACCTTCGCCGCGCGGGCGACATGCGCGCCGGGCCGGTTCTCGCGCCACGGCGTGCCGTGCAGCCCGTGCGACACCGCGACCTTCATCAGCTCGTGCCAGTACGGGTGGAACTCGACCTCGTCGATCCGGTGGCCGTACCGGTCGTGCGTGCGCAGCGCCGGCTTGTTCTCGTCGACCAGCCGGCCCCATTCCTGCGCCTGCTCGCCACCGGCCCGGCGGCCGAGCTCGCGCAGCTCGGGCTCGGCCCAGTCGCCACCCTCCCGGCGCAGGCCCTCCAGCAGGGCCGGGTCGTCGGCGACGTCGTAGCCGACCAGCGGCGGCACCTGGTTGGTCACTTCATGGGTGGTGGGCATCGGGACCTCCTGTGTTTCGCGGCTCGGCAGCGGGGACCTCGCGGCCGGGTCGTCCCATCGCGCGCAGGACGAAGGTGCAGAGCTCGGGGATGGCCGCGGCGTCGCCCGAGGTGAGCGGGCCGATCAGGACCTCGGCCGCGGCGCCGACGATGGCGGCGGCGGTGAGCTCGGCGTCCTGCGGCGGCAGGACACCGGTGCGCACGCCCTCGCGGATGTGCGCGGCGGCCACATCCCGGAAGGCGCGGCGGAAGACCAGCCGCTCGGCCTCGACCGGGGCGTCCACCGGTTCGGCGAGCAACGCGTACGCCAGCCGTGGTGCCTTCAACGCGCGAAGGGCGAAGGTTTCGATCACCGCGACCACTCGCTCGACTACGTCTCCTTCGCGCTGCGAAGCGAGCTCAACGGCGGCGACCTCGCGGCCGACCACCATCCGGAACAGCTCGGCGACCAGCTCGGCCTTGCCGGGGAAGTGCCGGTACACGCTGCCCACCGCGATCCCGGCGCGCTCGGCGACCGCGGACACCGAGCAGCCCGCGTAGCCGCGGTCGGCGAGCAGGGCGACCGCGGCGTCCAGCACGGCGGCGCGCTGGGCGTCCAGCCGCTCCTGGACCTTCGGGGTTCGTCGGTAGGGCACCTAAAGAGTGAATCACTGATTCATTACTTCAGGCAAGGGGCTGGATGCCGGATAGGATCCGGTGCATGCGGCTGCCCGATCGCCTGGCCAGGTTCAACCGGTATGTCACCAACCCCGTCCAGCGGCTATGGGCTGGCAGCCTGCCCGGGTTCGGCATCATCGAGCACACCGGCCGGAAGTCCGGGCGGGCGTACCGGACGCCGGTGAACGTGTTCCGGGTACCGGACGGGTTCGCGGTGCTGCTCACCTACGGCCCGGACCGCGACTGGGTGAAGAACCTGGTCGCGGCCGGCGGCGGCGCGCTGGCGCATCGCGGCCGCACCGTGCCGATCGCCGGACCGCGGGTGCTGCCGGTCGCCGAGGCGCACGAGTTCCTGCCGCCTCGCCCCTCCGCGCTGGCCCGCCGCCTGCACGTCGACTTCGTCCTGCACGTCACCACTCCCGGCAAATAGCCGGCTTTTTGCCCTTTCGCGAGAGGGCGAAAAGGCGGCTATTTGCCTGGTGGGGGGCCGTAGCGGGCAAGGACGGCGGCGCGGAGGGCGGGGTCCGTGCGCGGCACCGGCTCGATGAACACCTCGGTGACGTCGTTGAACTCCTCGTCCAGCTCGCCGGCCAGCCGCACGCAGAGCCGTTCCAGGTCGGCCGCCGACAGCGAGTCGTCGAAGTCCACTCTGGCGCACACCAGTACCCGGTCGGTGCCCATCAGCATGGTCTGCAGATCCACCACGGCCTCGATCTCCGGCGTACCGTCCAGCTTCCGCCGGATCCCGCGGACCAGCACCGGATCCGCCTGCCTGCCGATCAGCAGCCCGCGATTGGTCCGGCCGAGCAGGTAGGCCACCCCGGCCAGCAGCGTGCCGATCGCGATCGAGGCGGCGCCGTCCCAGACCGCCGAGCCGGTCAGCTGGTGCAGGCCGATGCCGGCGAACGCGAGCAGCAGCCCGGCCAGCGCGGCGGAGTCCTCGAACAGCACGGTCTTCGGCGCCGGGTCGTCGATCAGCCGGAGGTACTCCGCGATCGACTTGCCCGCGTCGGCCGAATCCCGGCGGACCTGGCGCATCGCCTGCAGCCAGGAGGTCGACTCCATCGCGAACGCCAGCGCCAGCACGATGTAGCCGACCAGCGGGCTGGACTGCTCCTTCGGCTCGCCGAAGACAGTGCTGAACCCCTCGTAGAACGCGAACATCGCGCCGGAGGCGAAGATCGAGACGGCCGCCAGCAGCGACCAGAAGTACCGTTCCTTGCCGTAGCCGAAGGGATGCACCCGGTCGGCCGGCCGATCCGAACGCCGGAGCGCGGTGAGCAGCAGCACCTCGGTGAAGGTGTCCGCCACCGAATGCGCCGCCTCGGACAGCATCGCGCCAGAGCCGGTGATCAGCCCGGCGATCAGCTTTAGCACCGCGATGGCCAGGTTCACGCCGCCGGCCAGGAGCACGGTGAGAGTGCTTTCGCCGCCGTTCTCGGTCGCCTCGCTGACTTCCCGTGCGTTCACCGGCCGATCGTAGAACCGCCGCGATCATCCGGCAGGGTGGTCAGAGCCGGTGCAGGCCGTCCAGCACCCGGCGGAGCACCTTGAACTGGGGTCGCCCGTCGGCGTCCGTGCCATTGCCGTGGATCCGCACCAGGTCCAGGTCGGCCATATCGCTGAGCAGCACCCTGGCCACCCCGAGCGGGACCGAAAGCAGCGCGGCGACCTCGGCCACCGAACGCGGAGTGGTGCACAGCGCGCGCACCGGCTGGTACTCACTGCCCAGCGCGTCGCCTTCCCAGCGGGCGTCGTCGCGGATGGACACCAGCGTCTCGATCGCCAGCTGGTGCGCGCATTTGGTGCGGCCTCGGGTGAGCACGTAGGGCCGGACGCGGGAGCGTGAGCCGGCGGGCTCCAGCATGGCCTGCACGGTCTGGAAGGCTCCGGTGGAGCCGCCCGGCGGGCGGGGCGCGGGTACCGCGGGGAACTCCTCGGTGATCGGGTCGTCCGGTTCGGAGTACCGCTCGAGCAGTTGGGTGGACGGGAACCGCGCGCCCGCGGTACGTCGGACGGCTGCCCGGTGCCGGTGTCGCAGCCGGGCGGCCGGCGGCTCGCCGGGTCGTTCGTCCATGTACGTCGCCCCCACTTGCTCAGTCCGGATGGGCCGCGGGTGCCTCCGGCGAGGGCAGTCCTTGCCGGGGCCACCTCGTAGTGTTGGGCATCAGCGGCCGGGCGTATATCCGCGATTCGGCTGAATGGTTGTGTCCTTTACCGCCTATAACGACCGGGCAAGCACCCAGACGTGTGCTGGGCCACATTTTTTCACCCCGTTCGGCGCAACGTCCGTGACACTTTCATGCGAAACCAGCCATAAGCCGCCACCGTCCGCGATGGAGACACAAAGGACGCCTTCAGTGCTATTTCGCACCGAAGGCGTCCCTCGGATCTTGCTATTTGTCCTGGTCGGACTGGGTGGTCCCGGTGGCGACCTGATCGGTCGGCAGATCGGCCTTCCCGTCAGCCACGCCGCCCTCCGCCTCGCCGCCGGCCTCCGTGCCGGTGCCCGCCGTGGACGGTCCGCTGCCGTTGGCCGATGGCGCTTGACCGCTCGGGTCCTCGTGCCCGAGCGGGGCCTCCGGCTCGGGTTCCTGGCTCACCACCCGCGCTGGCGCCTTCGGCTTGCGCTTGACCGCCGAGAGCAGCAGCTGGGCGACGTCCACCACTTCGACGTTCTCGTTCGCCCTGCCGTCGTTCTGCCGGGACGTGACCCCGTCGGTCAGCATCACCCGGCAGAACGGGCAGCCGGTGGCGATCTTCGTCGGCGCGGTGCCGAGCGCCTCGTCCACCCGCTCCACGTTGATCCGCTTGCCGATCTTCTCTTCCATCCACATCCGCGCGCCACCGGCGCCGCAGCACATGGACTGGTCGCCGTGCCGCGGCATCTCCCGCAGCGTGGCGCCGGAGGAGCCGACCAGATCGCGCGGCGCGTCGTAGACCTTGTTGTGCCGGCCCAGATAACACGGGTCGTGGTAGGTCACGTCCTCCGCGATCGGCGCGATCGGCACCAGCTGCTTCTCGCGCACCAGGCGGTTCAGCAGCTGGGTGTGGTGCACGACCTCGTAGTCGCCGCCCAGCTCCGGGTACTCGTTGGCCAGCGTGTTGAAGCAGTGCGCGCAGGTGACCACGATCTTGCGCTGCACCGGGTTCCGGTTCTCGAACACCGAGTTCAGCATCTCGACGTTCTGCTGCGCGAGCATCTGGAACAGGAACTCGTTGCCGGCGCGCCGCGCCGGGTCGCCGGTGCAGGACTCCTCCGGGCCGAGCACGGTGTAGGAGACCCCGGCCATGTGCAGCAGCTCCGCCACCGCGCGGGTGGTCTTCTTCGCCCGGTCCTCGAAGGCGCCGGCGCAGCCGACCCAGAACAGGTACTCGGTGTCGCCGAGCTCCCCGTCAAAAACCGGCACCTCGAAGTCCAAATCTTCTGTCCACTGTAGACGGTCCTTGGCGTTCTGCCCCCACGGGTTGCCCTTGTTCTCCAGGTTCTTGAACATCCCGTTCAGCTCGCTCGGGAAGTTCGACTCGATCATCACCTGGTACCGGCGCATGTCCACGATGTGGTCGACGTGCTCGATGTCCACCGGGCACTGCTCGACGCAGGCGCCGCAGGAGGTGCAGGACCACAGCACCTCCGGGTCGATCACCCCGCCCAGCTCACCGTTCTCGCCGGGGCCGCCGATCAGCGGCCGCTCGGCCTCGGCCAGCGCGAGCACGTCGATCCCGGCGTGCCGCTCCTCTTCGGTCTCGCCCTGCAGGCCGATCTCGTCGCCGGCCATGTCCTTCTTGCCGCCGGCAAGCAGGTACGGCGCCTTGGCGTAGGCGTGGTCGCGCAGCTGGGTGATCAGCAGCTTCGGCGAGAGCGGCTTGCCGGTGTTCCAGGCCGGGCACTGCGACTGGCAGCGGCCGCATTCGGTGCAGGTGGTGAAGTCCAGCCAGCCCTTCCAGCTGAAGTCCTCGATCTTGCCGGCGCCGAACACGTCCTTTTCCGGATCGGCTTCTTCGAAATCGAGCGGCTTGCCCTCGCTCATCATCGGCTTGACCTTGCCGAGTGCCACCGAGCCGTCGGCTTCGCGCTTGAAGTAGATGTTGAAGAATGCGCTGAACCGGTGCCAGGCCACCCCCATGGTCATCTTCTTGGAAATGACAAAAAGCCAGATGGTGGCGCTCATCAGCTTGATAAAAGCGAAAACCGAAACCAGATCCGGGCTGGCCGGCAGCAGCTCGCCGAGCGGGTTGGACACGATCGCCGCCCACAGCGGGGTCTCGTGCACGCCGAGCGCGGCCTTGCCGGCGCGCACCCCCAGGATGCCGATGCCCTCGATCAGCACCACGGCCTCGATGAAGTACGCCCAGCGGAAGTTCGAGCCCTGGAACCGGGACTGCCGGTCCGCCCGGCGCGGGTGGTTCAGCTGCCGGATCACGATCAGCGCCAGGATGCCGACCACGGTGCCGATCCCGAGCAGCTCCATCAGCAGCTGGAACAGCGACCAGTCGTCCAGGATCGGCCAGCCCCAGGTCGGCACGAACACCTCGCCGTATGCCTCGAACAGGGCCAGCGAGCCGATCAGGAAGCCCCACATGACCACCCAGTGCGCGGGTGCGACGCGGCGGTCTTTCATCATCCGGGTGTGCGCCACGAACTCTTCGCCCAGCGTGAACATGCGCCGGAAGAAGGGACCGTTGCGAGTGCCGTCCGGCTGGCCCAGCCGGACAATGCGGACAAACTTGGCAATGGTCACGCCGAACATGGTCCAGGCGACGATGCCAAGCACGACCGCGATCCCGCCGAGCGTGATCTGTACAGCGCCCATGTTCGGGAGCCTTTCGTCCGGATGTGGTGGTTGGTGGGGAGCCTAACGCTTCTTACTGATGAGTAACCGATCAGCGCGGGCTAAGTCCCACCGATGTGGTGTACAACTCGCCAGGTATTGGGACGATGGTTCTGTTAGTTTGGCGAGATGCGTGCGGGGCAGAGCGGGTGAAGACCCAGCCGGACGGGCGCAAGGCCCGAGGTGAGCGGCGGCGTGCCGAGCTGATCGAGGCCGCCCTGCGGGTGATCGAGCGCGACGGGGTCACCGGGGTCACCCATCGCACGGTCGCCGCCGAAGCCGGGGTGCCGACGACCTCGACCACCTATCACTTCGCCAGCCTCGACGACCTGCTGCTGGCCACCCTGATCAGCTGCGCGCGGGACATGGCCACCGAGGTCTACTGGATGATCGACCGGGCCCGTTCCCGCGGCAGCCGCGGCGCCGAGGAGGTCGCCGCGCTGCTCGCCGAGGCGCTCGGCCCACGCCGCGGCCGGACCATGGCCGAGTACGAGCTGTACCTGCTCGCGGCGCGGCGCCCGGAGCTGCGGCCGGCCGCGCGGCGCTGGCTGGACGTGCTGACCTCGATGGTCCGGCACGACGACGAGGTGGCCTTCCGGGTCTTCCTCGCCGGTATCGACGGCCTACTCGTGCAGGGCCTGATCGACGACGAGCCGCCGAGCGCCGAAGAGCTGCGCCCCGTCGTCGACTACCTGCTCAAGCCGCACTGACTCCTCGTCAGCCCTTGTTCTCGTAGACGCCGGTGAGGGTGGCGCGGGCCAGGGTGTGGCTGAACAGGTTGAAACCGAGGAACGCCGGGGTGCCGTCGGAGATGCCGAGCGACTCCACGTCCACCGCGTGCACCACGAAGAGGTACCGGTGCGGGCCGTGTCCGGGCGGCGGTGCGGCGCCGAGGAACCGCCGCACCCCGCCGTCGTTGCTCAAGGTGATCGCGGAGTCCGGCAGTCCGGAACCGTCACCGGCGCCGGTGGCCAGCTCGGTGACCGAGGCGGGCAGGTCGAACACCGCCCAGTGCCAGAACCCGCTGGCGGTCGGCGCGTCCGGGTCGAAGCAGGTGACCGCGAAGCTCTTGGTCTCGGCGGGAAAGCCCGACCAGGCCAGGTGCGGTGAGACGTCCTCGCCGCCCGGTACGCCGAACAGCCCGCTCAGCTGCGGCGCGGCCAGCGTCTGGCCGTCGGAGAGGTCGTCGCTGCGCACGGTGAAACTGGGCACCGAAGGCAGGAAGTCGTACGGGTTGGGTGGCTGGGCCATGCTTCCTCCAGTTCAGGCGGATCACTCGCGGGGCCAAGGCTAGAGCCTGGTGTGCCCGGCCGGAGGTAGGGGAAGCCTCAGGGGCGATTCGGGGGTTCACCCCGATGTCGCCGGAGGACGGACCCCTTAGCGTCATGCCAGGTAGAAACCTGCTTGGGGAGGACGCAATGGCACGCCCTGGACTGGCCATCGGGGGACTCGTGATGATCGGTGCGGGCGTGGTGATGGGGCTCGGCTGGTGGTGGCCCTCGAAATCGGATGCCACCGCCAACCTCGACCAGCCGATCCGCGTCGTGGAGATCGCCAACGACAGCGGGGACGTGTCGGTCCGCGCCGGCGACGTCCCGCAGACCACCGTGCGGCAGCGCTTCGACTTCAACTGGAGCAAGCCGGGCGACAGCTTCCGGGTGGACGGGGACCGGCTGGTGCTCGGCGACTGCGGCCGGATGTGCACTGTGGACTACGAGATCGTGGTGCCGCGCGGTGCCGCCGTGACCGGCAACGGCGACTCGGGGGACGTCAACCTGGAGGGCGTGGCCCGTGCCGACGTGCAGACCGACTCCGGTTCGGTGCACGTGCGGGACGTGGCGGGGCCGGTGCAGGTACAGGCCGACTCCGGGGACGTCACGCTGAGCGCGATCGGCCAGGACGCCACCGTGCGGACCGACTCGGGCGCGGTCAGCGGGGAAGGGCTGCGCGGCCGGGTGAACGTGGAGGCCGGTTCGGGGGACATCGCGCTCCGGCTCGACGTGCCGCAGGACGTCAAGGCGCGGGCGGACAACGGGGAGATCGCGCTGACCGTGCCGCGCGGCAGCTACCGAGTGCAGGGCGATTCGGACTCCGGGGATCGCAACATCAACGTCACGGTCGACGGTGCCGCCGCGCACCTGCTCGACCTGAACACCGACAGCGGCGACGTCAGCGTCACCGCTTCCTAAGGGAGAAGAACGAACAACCATGGGGAAAAAGGAACTCCGGGTCTTTGGTGGCCTGGTGCTCGGTGCGCTGAGCGCGCTCACCATCACCGCTTGCTCCGACTTCGGCCCGGCCGAGCACCTCTCGGACGGCAGGCCGGTGCCCGAGCCGATCAGCGACGTCCGGTTCGACGTTGCCGCCGGTGAGGTGCGGATCAGGGTCGAGCCCGGTGCGCCGGTGTCGTTCCGGCGGGAGATCGACTACCACGGCAACCGGCCGGGCAGCACGCACCGGATCGAGGGCCGCTCGCTGGTGCTGGCCGGCTGCGGCGCGGACTGCTCGGTGGACTACCAGCTGGTGCTGCCGGAGCGGATGCCGGTCGTCGGGCTGACGTCCTCCGGCCTGGTGGACGTCAGCGGCGCGGCCAGCGTGGACCTGCAGACCTCATCCGGGCGGGTGAACCTGCGGGACGTGGCTGGCCCGGCGAAGGTCGAGGCGAAGTCCGGCGACGTCGATCTGACCATGGGCCAGCCGGCGGGGGTGACCGTGCGGTCGGACTCCGGCACGGTGGTGCTCGCGGTGCCGCAGGGGCCGTACCGGGTGAGCACCGAGGTGGACTCGGGTAAGTCCGACGTGTCGATACCGAGCGACCCGGCCGCGCCGAACCTGCTCGACGTGCGCAGCAAGTCAGGCGACGTCACGATCCGCCCGGCTTGATCGAACGGGCCGGGAACAACTCCGCGAACCGGCTCGTTAGGAGATACAGAAGGTTGAGTCCAGCCCACTCAAGTCTGGTTTGACGAGCGGGCGGGCGACCAGATAGAACCTGAGTGAGTCCTGCTCAAGGCAGGCGAGACTCTGCAGTTCAAAGGCATGTAAATCAGGAGGGAACACATCATGGCGCGAGCGGTCGGCATCGACCTCGGCACGACCAACTCGGTCGTCGCCGTCCTGGAGGGCGGCGAGCCGACGGTCATCGCCAACTCGGAAGGCTCCCGGACCACTCCGTCCGTAGTCGCCTTCGCCAAGAACGGCGAAGTGCTGACCGGGCAGCCGGCGAAGAACCAGGCCGTCACCAACGTGGACCGGACGATCCGTTCCGTGAAGCGGCACGTGGGCACGGACTGGAAGACCGAGATCGATGGCAAGTCCTACACGTCGCAGGAGATCAGTGCCCGCGTGCTGATGAAGCTGAAGCGGGACGCGGAGTCCTACCTCGGCGAGGAGATCACCGACGCGGTGATCACCGTGCCGGCGTACTTCGAGGACGCTCAGCGGCAGGCCACCAAGGAAGCGGGCCAGATCGCCGGCCTGAACGTGCTGCGCATCGTCAACGAGCCGACCTCGGCCGCGCTGGCCTACGGGCTGGACAAGGGTGAGAAGGAACAGACCATCCTGGTCTTCGACCTCGGTGGCGGCACCTTCGACGTCTCGCTGCTCGAGCTCGGCGAAGGCGTGGTCGAGGTGCGGGCCACCAGCGGTGACAACCACCTCGGTGGCGACGACTGGGACGAGCGCATCGTCAAGTGGCTGGTGGACAAGTTCAAGGCGTCCAACGGGATCGACCTGACCAAGGACAAGATGGCGCTGCAGCGCATCCGTGAGGCCGCGGAGAAGGCGAAGATCGAGCTGTCCAGCTCGAACAGCGCCAACCTCAACCTGCCCTACATCACCCAGGACGCGGACAAGAACCCGCTGTTCCTGGACGAGACGCTGTCCCGCGCGGAGTTCCAGAAGATCACCTCCGACCTGCTGGACCGCACCAAGGCCCCGTTCAACAACGTGATCCGCGACGCGGGCATCTCGGTCGGCGACATCGACCACGTGGTGCTCGTCGGTGGTTCCACCCGGATGCCGGCGGTGTTCGACCTGGTCAAGGAGCTGACCGGCGGCCGCGAGCCGAACAAGGGCGTGAACCCGGACGAGGTCGTCGCGGTCGGTGCGGCGCTGCAGGCCGGCGTGCTCAAGGGCGAGGTCAAGGACGTCCTGCTGCTGGACGTCACCCCGCTGTCGCTGGGCATCGAGACCAAGGGCGGCGTGTTCACCAAGCTGATCGAGCGCAACACCACGATCCCGACCAAGCGTTCGGAGATCTTCTCCACCGCGGACGACAACCAGCCGTCGGTGCAGATCCAGGTGTTCCAGGGTGAGCGCGAGATCGCGGCGCACAACAAGAAGCTCGGCATGTTCGAGCTGACCGGGCTGCCGCCGGCCCCCCGTGGCGTGCCGCAGATCGAGGTCACCTTCGACATCGACGCCAACGGCATCGTGCACGTGACCGCGAAGGACCTCGGCACGAACAAGGAGCAGTCGATGACGATCACCGGCGGCTCCGCGCTGCCGAAGGACGACATCGAGCGGATGGTCAAGGACGCCGAGGCGCACGCCGAGGAGGACAAGGCCCGCCGCGAGGAGGCGGAGACCCGCAACCAGGCGGAGACGCTGGTCTACCAGACCGAGAAGTTCGTCAAGGACAACGAGGACAAGCTGCCGGACGAGCTCAAGGGCAAGGTCAAGACCGCGATCGACGAGGCCAACGAGGCGCTCAAGGGCACCGACAGCACCAAGATCCGCGAGTCCATCGAGAAGCTGAACACCGCTTCGCAGGAGCTGGGCACCGCGCTTTACGCGAACACCGGTGCGCAGGCCGGCGCCGAGGGTGCCGGGGACGCCGGTGCCGCAGGTGCCGCTGAGGACAGCGGGTCTTCGGCCAAGGCCGACGACGTTGTCGACGCGGAGATCGTGGACGAGTCCGAAAGCGGCAAGGACGGCAAGAAGTGAGCGAACACTACGACGGAAGCGAAGGGCGCCATCAGCAGAGCCCGGAGGAGCCGGTAGTGGTACGTGATCGCCGCAAGATCGACCCGGAGACGGGGCAGCTGCGCCGGCAGCCCGCCCCGGCTCCGGCCGACCAAGCGCCGGCCCCGGCCGGCCCCGGCCTCGGCGAGTCCATTGTGGACGACTCGGTGTCGGCGCAGTCCGACGTCGAGCGGCAGCTCGCCGAGCGCACCGCGGATCTGCAGCGGTTGCAGGCGGAGTACGCCAACTACCGCAAGCGGGTCGAGCGGGACCGGGAGGCCGTCGGGCAGGCCGGCAAGGCGTCCGTGGTGGGCGACCTGTTGCCGCTGCTCGACGATCTGGAGCGGGCCGAGCAGCACGGTGACCTCGTCGGCGCCTTCAAGGCGGTGGCCGACAAGCTGGTCGCCGGGTTGCAGCGGGCCGGCCTGGAGTCGTTCGGGGTCGAGGGCGAGCCCTTCGACCCCAGCGTGCACGAGGCCGTGCAGCACAACACCTCGCCCGAGGTGGCGGGCCCCACGGTGACCGTGGTGATGCGCCGCGGCTACCGCTTCGGGGACCGGGTGCTGCGCGCGGCGCTGGTCGGAGTGACCGATCACGAGCCGGGTGCCGAGCAGGTCGCCGAGCCGGTGGACCCGCCGGTCGGCGGCGAGCTGCCGATCGACGCCGAGTTCGTTGATGAAAAACCGCAGCAATAACACGAGGGTGGAAGGAGGAGACGTCCGGTGAGTGCGCGTGAGTGGATCGGCAAGGATTTCTATCGTGAGCTGGGCGTCTCCTCCGATGCCACGGCAGACGAGATCAAGAAGGCTTACCGGAAGCTGGCGAAGGCGAACCATCCGGACGCCAACGCCGGCAACACAGAGGCGGAGCAGAAGTTCAAGGCGGTCTCCGAGGCGTACGGCGTGTTGTCCGATCCGGGCAAGCGCAAGGAGTACGACGAGGCGAGGCGCCTGTTCGGCTCCGGCGGCGCGGGCGGTTTCGGCTTCCCCGGCGGCGGTTCCGGTCCCGGCGGGATGGACTTCGGGGACATCTTCGGCGGCCAGTCCGGGCAGCAGGGCGGTTTCGGCGGGTTCAGCGATATCTTCAGCGGCCTGTTCGGCAAGCGCGGTGGCGCGGGTGCGGCGAACCGGCCGCAACGCGGGGCCGACGTGGAGACCGACGTCCGGATCGACTTCGTGGAGGCGGTGAAGGGCGCGACCCTGCCGTTGCGCCTTTCCAGCCCGGCCACCTGCTCGACCTGTGGCGGGAACGGCGCGAAACCGGGCACCAGCCCGCGGACCTGCCCGACCTGCAGCGGCAGCGGGCTGATCAGCCGGAGCCAGGGCGCGTTCGCCTTCTCCGAGCCGTGCCGGGACTGCCGTGGCCGCGGCAAGATCATCGACGACCCGTGCCCGGAATGTGCCGGCGAAGGGGTCAGCACCAGGACCAGGACGCTGACCGTGCGCATCCCGGCCGGGGTGAACGACGGGCAGCGGATCCGGCTGGCCGGCCAGGGTGAGCCGGGGCGCGGTGGCGCCCAACCCGGCGATCTCTACGTCCGGGTGCATG
Organism: Amycolatopsis nigrescens CSC17Ta-90; assembly: GCF_000384315.1. Taxonomy (GTDB): domain Bacteria; phylum Actinomycetota; class Actinomycetes; order Mycobacteriales; family Pseudonocardiaceae; genus Amycolatopsis; species Amycolatopsis nigrescens. Next base: position 3,695,733 of record NZ_ARVW01000001.1, read on the forward strand.
TGGCGCCGCATCCGGTGTTCGGGCGGCGTGAGCTGGACCTGACCATCAGCGTGCCGGTCACGTTCGCCGAACTCGCCCTCGGCGGCACCATCACGGTGCCGACGCTGGAGGGCAAGGTCTCGGTGAAGGTGCCGCCGGGCACGGCCAGCGGCCGTGTGCTCCGGGTGCGCGGCAAGGGCGTGCAGAAACGCGACGGCGCGCAGGGCGACCTGCTGGTCACCCTCGAGGTGGCCGTACCGTCCAAAATGGACGATGTCGCGAAGAAGGCGCTGGAAGGCTACGCGGAAGCGGCCGCCGAGCACGATCCGCGGCCGGCGATCACCGAGATGCTCCGGGAGCGGGGGACGTAGTGATGCTTGGTGGGCCTGGACTTCCGCACGGCGCCGATGAGGACACGCCGGTCTTCGTGATCTCGGTGGCCGCCCAGCTTTCCGGCCTGCACGCCCAGACCCTGCGGTCCTACGACCGGCAGGGTCTGGTGTCCCCCGGCCGCACCTCGGGCGGGGGCAGGCGGTACTCCATGCGGGATATCGCGCTGCTCCGCGAGGTGCAGCGGCTGTCCCAGGAGGACGGCGTGAACCTGGCCGGGGTCAAGCGGATCATCGAGCTGGAGAACCAGGTCGACGCGCTGCGGTCCAGGCTCGCCGAGCTGACCGAGGAACTCGCGGCGGCGTACACCGCGGCACAGCAGGCCACCGCCGCGGTGCACGCCTCCTACCGCAAGGACCTGGTACCCATCCGCCAGCAGACCGCACTGGTCGTCTGGAAACCCAAACGCCGCCGCTGACCTTACGTTTCCCCCAGAGCGCAGCCCCCACCCTTCCCGGGGGGCGGCCCCGCTCCAGCCTATCGCCCTGTGCGGCGGCCAACCCGGCATCGCGGCCGGTTGTCCACAGGTCGGGGCAACTGTGGACAACGCGAGACGCCCTGCCGCCAGAGCTAGGCGGCGCTCGCCAGGTGCTCGCCGAAGAACTCGTTCACCCGGCGCCAGGCGTCCTCGCTCGATTCGTGGTGGTAGTTGAACCCGGCCACCTTGAGCAGCAGGTTCAGCGGGCCGACCGGAAACTTGTTCGCGAAACTGTGCCCAGCGTCCGCGTACTCCTTCACGTCGTGCGTGACCCCGCGTTCGGTGAGCGCCGACTCCAGTTTCGCGGCGGCGCCCTTGAGCGTCGGGTCCTTCCGGCCGAAACTGGCCACGATCGGGCAGGCTTCGTCCAAAATGGACATGTTCTTCGGCAGCTGGCCGTAGTACGGCGCGGAGGCGTCGAACTCGCCGGAAGCGGCGACCAGTGCGAAGCCGCCGCCCATGCAGAAGCCGACCACCCCGACCTTGCCGGTGCTGTTCGCCTGTTCGGCGAGCAGCTTCCTGGACGCCTCCAGGTCGGCGAAAGCCCGGCCCTTCGCCTGGAAGAGTTCGGTGAACACGCTCTTGACGCAGCGCAGCCTGCCGCCGCGGGAGTAGAGGTTGGGCGCCACGGCGAGGTAGCCCTCGGCCGCGAAGCGGTCGGTGATGCGCCGGGTGTCCGCGCTCATGCCGACCGCGTCATGCACCACGACCACGCCCGGCCACGGCCCTTCGGTATCCGGACGCGCGAGGTACCCGGTGATCGACCCGTCTTCCGTCGGTATCCGTGTCTCCATGCGAGGTGAGACTACTCGCGGGTAGCCGCGTCAGTCGATGGTGAACGGGTCGTACCTGATCTGGTCCAGCGCGGTGCCGGCCACCAGCATCCTGGACACGGTCGCCCTGATCATCGCGGGCGAGCCGGAGACCAGCACGTCGTGCTTCGGCCAGGCGCCGTGCCGGGTGATCGCCTCGGCCAGCGTGCCCTGCTCGCAGCCGACCAGGCCGGGCCCCTGCTCCACCACCGGGGTCACCGTGAGCCAGGGGTTGGTGGACGCGAGCGCGCGCAGGTTCTCCAGGTTGTACAGGTCCTCGCGGGTGTGGCCGCCGTAGAACAGCCGCACCTTCGGGTTCTCGCCCCACTGCGCCAGCTCGTCCAGCATCGACTGCATCGGCGCCACCCCGGTGCCGCCGGCCACCATTAGCACGTCACGGCCGCTCTCCCGGTCCACCGAGAGCCGCCCGAGCGGCGGGCCGAACCGCCACACATCGCCTTGCTGGGTATGGCTGACGATCGCCCTGGACACCCAGCCGCCGTCCACCGCGCGGACGTGGAACTCGATCGAACCGTCCTCGCGTGGCGCGTTGGCCGGTGACATGTAGCGCCACAGCCGCGGCCGCTGCGGTACCTCCACGCTGACGTACTGACCGGCCTGGAACGGCACCCGCTGGTCCGGTTCCAGCCGGACCAGCGCCAGGTCCCAGCTCAGCCTGCGGTGCTCGGCCACGGTCGCGGACCAGGACGCCGGGTTGTCGTCGGCGGCCGCGGCCTCCTGCATGGACCTGGCGATGATCGTGTACGCCTCGGCCCAGGCGCGTTCCACCTCGGGCGTCCACTCCGCCGGACCGAGGTGCTTTTTCAGCGACGCGAGCAGCGCGGTGCCCACCGCCTCGTAGTGCTTGGAGACCACGCCGAACTTGCGGTGGTCGCGGCCGAGCTGGCGCAGGAACGGCACCAGGTCGTCCGGCCGGTCCACCATCTGCACCACGTGCACCAGCGCGCGCACCAGCCTGCCGCGCTGGACCTCCATGTTGATCGGGAAGAAGTCACGGGTGGCCGGGGCCAGGGTGAACAGCATCCCGTAGAAGAACTGCGAGATCTCCGGGATCTGAGGTTCCGCCTTCGCCCAGGCGTCCCTGATCAGCCGGACCATGGCGGTTACCGCCGGTGGGGCCTCCCGATGGATGCCGGACCTGGGGACGGGGGTGACGGATTCCGCGGTCATCGGCGCGTCGCGGTCATGGGGCTCCGGTCGTTCATCTTGGGCCTCGATTATTCATCGACCCGCGGTGACCGGACGGCCCGCGTCCCCATGCTGGCCAGCGGCTTCGCACACACCTCGAAGGCTCATGAATATTCCACCTCGTTGATCAAGCTTCGGCCATGAGGATAGGTCCTGCCAGGTCGAAGGGTAGCCGCCGCCAGGGTTGTTCCGATCAGGTTGCTCCGGACGGGTGGCACCCGGGACCGGCCTGGTGTGCTAACTCACGAGTTACGTAGTTGTCCTACGCAACTACCTGGACGTAAAGTTGTATGACACAACCAAGTGACGCTGTGACGTTGAGGAGGCGGGTCATGAGCCCGACCGAAGAGGTCAGCCTCGAGCTGATGCGTCAGCTCCGTGCGTCGGCTCAGCTGCAGCACGCCTGGATCGCCAAGGCGTGGCAGGACGAGCGGAATCTGCACCCGGCCGCCGCGATGCTGCTCTCCGACCTCGCCAAACACGGCGAGAGCCGCCCGTCCGAGCTGGCCAAACGCCGGATGGTGGACGTTTCGGTGGTCAGCAGGCAGATCGCGCAGCTTTCGGCGGCGGGGCTGATCGAGCGGCGGCCGGCCCCCGAGGACGGCCGCGCCGCGCTGGTGCAGGTCTCCGAAGAGGGGTACCGGGAGCTGTGCCGCTGGCGCGGCATGCACGTGGATTTCATCCAGCGCGCGCTGGCCGCCTGGGACGACCGCGGGGTGGTCGAGCTGACCGAGCGGATCACCGCGATGAACGAAGACCTGCGCGACGCGCTCGGGGGCGCGCGCGAGGTCGAGAGAATAGGGAAAGAAGGGGGACTTTGAGCGAGGTTTCCGAGCCCGGTGCCGGCATGACGCACCGGCAGATCATGGAGGCGTTCTCCGGGTTGCTGCTGGCCCTGCTGGTGGCGATCCTGTCCTCCACGATCGTCTCCAACGCGCTGCCCACCATCCTGGCCGATCTGGACGGGTCGCAGAGCCAGTACACCTGGGTGGTCACCGCGACCCTGCTGACCTCGACCGCGACCACCCCGATCTGGGGCAAGCTGTCCGATCTGTTCAGCAAGAAGCTGCTGTACCAGCTGGCGATCGTGATCTTCACGGTCGGCTCGGTGCTCGGCGGGATCTCCCAGTCGATGCCGGAGCTGATCGCGTTCCGCGCGGTGCAGGGCATCGGTCTCGGCGGGTTGCAGGCGCTGATCCAGGTGGTGATCGCGGCGATGATCTCGCCTCGCGACCGCGGCCGTTACTCCGGCTACATCGGCGCCACCTTCGCGGTGGCCACCGTGTCCGGTCCGCTGATCGGCGGGTTGATCGTGGACTCCCCGCTCGGCTGGCGCTGGTGCTTCTGGGCCTGTGTGCCGATCGCCGTGCTGGCCTTCGTGGTGCTCGGCCGGACGTTGAAGCTGCCGGTGGTCAAGCGGCCGGTCAAGATCGACTGGCTGGGCGCGACCCTGCTGGTCGGCGGGGTCGCGCTGCTGCTGATCTGGGTTTCGCTGGCGGGCAAGAGCTTCGCATGGGCGTCCTGGACGAGCGCCGGTTACGTGGGTGGTTCGCTGCTCGCGCTCGGGCTCGCGATGTACGTGGAGACCAGGGTGAGCGAGCCGGTGGTGCCGCTGCGGCTGTTCCGGAACCGCACGTTCACCCTGTCCGTGCTGGGCACGCTGGCGGTCGGCACCGCGATGTTCGGCGGCTCGGTGTTCCTCGGGCAGTACTACCAGATTTCGCGCGGGTTCTCCCCCACCCACGCGGGGCTGATGACGCTGCCGCTGGTGCTCGGGCTGTTCCTGTCCTCCACCATCGCCGGCCAGGTCATTTCGCGCACCGGCCGGACCAAGCCGTTCCTGATCGGCGGCGCGGTGCTGCTGCTGGCCGGGTTGTTCCTGCTGAGCACCGTGGACCACGACACGAACCTGACCCTGATGGGCGGCTACCTGGCGCTGATGGGCCTCGGCGTCGGCGCGTTGATGCAGAACCTGGTGCTGGTCGTGCAGAACACGGTGTCCATGCGGGACATGGGCTCGGCGTCCTCGGTGGTCACCTTCTTCCGCACGCTGGGCGGTTCGGCCGGGGTGTCCGCGCTGGGCGCCGTGCTGGCCACCCAGGTCTCGGCGAACATCACGTCCTCGCTGTCCGCGATGGGGATCCAGGCGGGCGGGGCGACCAACGGCGGCGGGGGCACGCTGAACATCGGTGCGCTGCCGGGCCCGATGCAGGCCGTGGTGCGGGCGGCCTACGGGGATGCCACCGGGAAGATCTTCCTGATCGCCGGCTGCGTCGCGGTGGTCACCCTCCTCGCCGTGCTGCTGATCCGCGAGGTGCCGCTGCGCGACACCCTGGACATCGACGCTGCAGACGTCGACGAGGGGCCCGCGCGCCCGTCGCTTCCCGAGCTCGTGGCGGCGTCGCAGGTGCACGGTCTGGTCACCGGCTACTCCGGTGAGCCGATCATCGGTGCCGCGCTGACCCTGACCGACGCGGCCGGGCGGCAGGTGGACCGGGGGCGCACCGATGCCGGTGGCCGCTACCGGCTGAACGCCCCGGCCGGCAGCTATGTGCTGATCACCGCGGCCGGCGGGCAGTTCCGCCCGGACGCGGTGAAGGTACGGCTGGACGGCGCACCGCTCCGCCGTGATCTGGCGATGGCGGGCGCGGGCGGGGTGACCGGCCGGGTCCGGTCCGCGGACGGGCGGGCGCTGCCAGGGGCCACCCTGGTGCTCACCGATGCCAGGGGGAACGTGGTCGGCTCCGGACTGAGCGGTGGCGACGGCGGGTACTTCGTCCAGGACCTGCTCGATGGCCATTACACGCTCACCGTGACCGCCGCCGGCCACCACCCGTCCGCCACTCGATTGTCTATTGTGGACAGTTCGCGGGCCGTCGTGGACGTTCGCCTGCCCGCCCCGCGCGACCACGTCGCACCGCCGAGGGAGCCGCAGCGCAGGTGACTTGTGCACAGTTGTCCTCACCTGTGGACAACTGGCCTCGATGCCGCCGCCCCGGCTTCGACGGCCGATAGGCTGGAGCGGGGCCGCCCCCCGGGAGTGGTGGGGGCTGCGCGGGGCCCGTGGTCAGGACGGCGGCAGGGAGCGCAGCCAGTGGCGGACGGCGCTGGCGCTGGTGAGGTGGATGAGCCGGATCCCCGGGTGGCGGCCGGACTGTTCGATGACGCGCCGGCGTTTGTCGTGGTACTGCGACCAGGCCCAGCGCATCGGATGGTCCGGGTTGAGCCATTCGCGCCAGCTTTCCCGGTTGCCGTTCCACAGCTCTCGCCGGGTGATCGCCCGCGAGACGCTGCGCCGCACCACCCGCGCCAGCACGGTGCGCCGCGGCAGGTCCAGCCAGATCACGGTGTCCGCCCTGGACCACAGGAGATCACCGAGGAACCGGCGGTACTGGTCCTCGGTGACCCAGCGCGGTCCGGTGCTGAACCGCTCCACGTCCGCCTCGAACTCCGCACGCTTCACCCAACCGGGTCCATGGTGCAGCGCGTCCAGCTCGTGGTGCGGCAGACCGTGGCGGGCGGCCAGCCGGCGAGCCAGAGTGGTCTTGCCGGCGCCGCTGTGCCCCGAGATGAGCACCCTCTCCATCACATCTCCAGACTTGAGCGGAACAGACTCAACTTTTCTGACGTTATGCATAGCGATGACAGATGCGAGACGCTGTCAGCAGGCACTTGAGACTCTTGAGGTGAGGGATGGACGCTTTCAACCCGACGACGAAGACCCAGCAGGCGATTTCGTCGGCGGCGCAGGCGGCGACCGTCGCGGGGAACCCCGACGTGGCGGCGCCGCACCTGCTGGGCGCGCTGCTTGCCCAGGGGGACGGTATCGCCGGACCGCTGCTGACCGCGGTCGGGGCCGACCCCGAGCAGGTAAGCCAGGAGCTGGAGCCGATCGCCAGGGCGCTGCCCGCGGCCACCGGCGCCACCGTGGCCACGCCGCAGTTCGACACGCAGGCGCTGAAGGCGCTGACGCACGCGCAGAAGCTGGCCACCGAACTCGGTGACGAGTACGTCTCCACCGAGCACCTGCTGGTCGGCCTGGCAGCAGAGGGGGGTCAGGTCGCCGACCTGCTCAAGCGGCACGGCGCCACCCCGGACGCGCTGCGCGAGGCGTTCACCAAGGTGCGCGGGTCCGCGCGGATCACCAGCCCGGACCCGGAGGGCACCTTCCAGGCGCTGGAGAAGTACGGCGTCGACCTGACCGAGCGCGCCCGCGCCGGCGAGCTCGACCCGGTGATCGGCCGGGACACCGAGATCCGCCGGGTGGTGCAGGTGCTGTCCAGGCGCACCAAGAACAACCCGGTGCTGATCGGCGAGCCCGGCGTCGGCAAGACCGCCATCGTGGAGGGCCTCGCCCAGCGCATCGTGGCCGGAGACGTGCCGGAATCGCTGCGCGGCAAGCGGGTGGTCGCGCTCGACCTCGGCTCGATGGTCGCCGGGGCCAAGTTCCGCGGCGAGTTCGAAGAGCGGCTGAAGGCGGTGCTCAAGGAGATCACCGACTCGGCCGGCCAGGTGGTCACTTTCATCGACGAGCTGCACACCATCGTCGGCGCCGGCGCCACCGGTGAAGGTGCGATGGACGCCGGCAACATGATCAAGCCGATGCTCGCCCGCGGCGAGCTGCGCATGGTCGGCGCCACCACGCTGGACGAGTACCGCCAGCACATCGAGAAGGACGCCGCGCTGGAGCGCCGCTTCCAGCAGGTCGTCGTCGGCGAACCGTCCACAGAGGACACCATCGGCATCCTGCGCGGGCTCAAGGAGCGCTACGAGGTGCACCACGGCGTCCGGATCACCGACGCCGCGCTGGTCGCCGCGGCCACCCTGTCCGACCGGTACATCACCGCCAGGTTCCTGCCGGACAAGGCGATCGACCTCGTCGACGAGGCCGCGTCCCGGCTGCGGATGGAGATCGACTCCCGCCCGGTCGAGATCGACGAGGTGGAGCGCGCGGTCCGCCGGATCGAGATCGAGGAGATGGCACTCGAGAAGGAAAGCGACCCGGCCTCGAAGCAGCGGCTCGACGCGTTGCGCGGCGAACTGGCCGAGAAGCGGGAGACGCTGTCCGCGCTGACCGCCAGGTGGCAGAACGAGAAGGGCTCCATCGAGAAGGTCCGCGACCTCAAGGAACAGCTGGAACAGCTGCGCGGCGAGTCCGAGCGCGCCGAGCGCGACGGCGACCTCGGCCGGGCGTCGGAGCTGCGCTACGGCAAGATCCCCGAGCTGGAGAAGGCGCTGGCCACGGCCACCGAAGCCACCGAAACCTCGGCCAAGGCCGAGGTGATGCTCAAGGAAGAGGTCGGTGCGGACGACGTGGCCGACGTGGTCAGCGCGTGGACCGGCATCCCGGCCGGACGGCTGCTGGAAGGCGAGACCGGCAAGCTGCTCCGGATGGAGGACGAGCTCGGCCACCGCGTGATCGGGCAGCCCGAAGCGGTCAAGGCGGTCTCCGACGCGGTCCGCCGCACCCGCGCCGGGGTGGCCGACCCGGACCGGCCGACCGGCTCCTTCCTGTTCCTCGGCCCCACCGGGGTCGGCAAGACCGAGCTGGCGAAGGCGCTGGCCGAGTTCCTGTTCGACGACGAGCGCGCGATGCTGCGCATCGACATGAGCGAGTACGCCGAGAAGCACTCGGTGGCCCGCCTGGTCGGCGCGCCACCCGGGTACGTCGGCTACGACCAGGGCGGTCAGCTCACCGAGTCGGTGCGCCGCCGCCCCTACTCGGTCGTGCTGCTGGACGAGGTGGAGAAGGCGCACCCCGACGTGTTCGACGTGCTGCTCCAGGTGCTCGACGACGGCAGGCTCACCGACGGCCAGGGCCGCACGGTGGACTTCCGCAACACCATCCTGGTGCTCACCTCGAACCTCGGCTCGCAGTCCATCGCGGACGCGGACCTGGACGAGCGGCAGCGCCGCGACGCGGTGCTGTCCGTGGTGCAGCGCCACTTCAAGCCGGAGTTCCTGAACCGGCTGGACGACCTGGTGGTGTTCCACTCGCTCGGCACCGAGCAGCTGACCTCCATTGTGGACATCCAGGTGGCGCGGCTGGCCCAGCGGCTCGCTCAGCGCAGGCTCACCCTCGAGGTCACCCCGGGTGCCCGCGAGTGGCTGGCGCTCAACGGCTTCGACCCGATCTACGGGGCACGGCCGCTGCGCCGGCTGGTGCAGTCCGCGATCGGCGACCAGCTGGCCAAGCAGCTGCTGTCCGGAGCGGTCGGCGACGGCGACACGGTACTTGTCGACATTCCGGAGCTGGAAGCCTCGGACTCGCTGACGGTTACCCGTGCGTAGCCGGCAGACCCCTCGAACGGGTGGCCGGACACCGGCCCGGTGATCTTGGCCTGACGGCGGCGAGGGCTACCCTCTACACGTGGGTATTCCGGCGTGGATCTGGTTCGTCATCGCCGCCGTCGCCTTGCTGGCGGGGCTCGGGTTGCTCGCCGCCGACCGGGCGCGCGAAGGCTCTCGGAACCGTGAGCGAATGCGCTGGGCCGACCTGCGCGGCTGGCAGTTCGTCGAAGAGGACGAACGGCTGCCGCAGCAGTGGTCCGGTGGTGCGCTCGGGTATTTCGGCGCGGAGGCGGCGGTCAACGTGGTGGCGGGTTCGACCTTCACCTCGGACGGCCGTCGCCCGGTGTTCGTCTTCGACATCGAGTCGGACGGCCAGATCCCGGCCGTGGTGGTGGCGGTCCGCTGCAACCGGGTGCACCCGGTGCTGGTCGAGCTCTGGCTGGCCAGCGTGCCGTTCCAGCGCGCGGAGATGCCGGAGCTGCTCGGCCCGGTCGGTCAGCGCTACGCCTTCGCCGACGACGCGGAGGGCGCGCGGACGCTGATCACCCAGGACCTGGTGGACGCCGCGGACGCGCTCGGCGGCGACGTCGGGGTGTGCTGGCTGGAGAACGAATGGGTGCTGGCCAGCGCGGCCCCCAACGTGGGGCCGTCCAGGCTGGAGCGGCTGCTGCGCGACCTCGGCGAGATCGCCGACATCGTCGACCCGTTCGACGAGGACTTCGGCGGCGGCCGGCACTGGCAGCAGGACAGTGGTGCCGCGGGTGCCGCGGGTGCCGCGGGTGCCGCGGGTGCCGCCGGCGCCGCGAGCGGCGGCGCCACCGAGCAGCCGCTGCCGCAGCACCAGCCGCCTCCCGGTTACTAGCTCAAGACGAACGAAAGGCCCCCACCTTCCGCGCCGGAGGTGGGGGCCTTTCGCCGTTCCGCTGTGGTCTCAGTAGGTCAGCCCGGGGGTGACGGCCAGCGGTGGCGCGCTGATCTCCAGCCCGCCGCCGACCGGCTGCCCGCCGAGCAGTTCCACGCTCGCCTCGTTCTGGTGCGAGAACGAGCCGGAGTGCCGGGTGACCGGTTCCTCCGGCCAGCCGTAGCTGTTGTTCTGCTCGAAGCTCGTGCTGCCGGACGCCTCGGTCTTCGCGCTGCCGCTGAGCTTCAGCACGCCGTCGACGCCGATCTCGCCGCCGGTGTGGTCGGCGGCCGAGCCCTCGGCGACACCCTCCGCGCTGCCCGAGGTCTTGCCGTCGGCCGGGTTCACCGTGCTTTCCCCCGTGCCGGCCACCTCGCCCTTGGCCACCTGCTGGGAAATGCCGGCCGCGCTGAGCGGGCCGAGCTTGCCGCTCGCCCTGTTCTCCTGCGCGAAGACGCCGTCGGCGGCACCGGCGGCGGCCGTGGTGACGGTGCCGTTCTCGTCCCGCACGCTTTCCAGGGTGCCGGTGAAGGCTCCCTTGCCGGCCTGGTCCGAGCCGATCACTCCGGTCGAGTCGCCGGCCTGCACCGCCTGCGCGGCCGTCCTGGTGAAGGTTCCGTCACCGTCCATACCGGCATACCCCTGCGCGTTTCCGTTCTCGTCGCCGGTGAACCCGGCGGTCCTGGTCAACCCGCCCTCCGCCTGTTCGGCGGCGGAGGTCACGGTGGTGAAGTCCCGGCCGAGCTGCACCAGGTGATGGCTCGCGTCCGAGCCCGCCGCCTGCCCGCTTTCCTCGGACGTCAGGTCCAGCGTGCCGCTCACCGGATCGAAGGCGGCCGACTCGTCGCGTGCGGCGGCCTGCTCCAGGTGCTGGGCGTTGCTGGTCAGCACGCTGTGGTCGCCGTGGCCGAGCAGCTCGCTGCTCGCCCGGTCGGCGGTCGAGGCGCCGGTCAGGCTCTGCGCCGCGCGCACCGCGCCCTGCGGGGTGGACTGGAACTCGCGCGCCGCCTCGAACACCGCCTCGCCGCTCTCCGCCGCGTCGTGCATCGCGGTGAAGTCGCCGTACTGCACGGTTTCCCGCTGCGCCTCGGTACCCGCGATGAGCCCTTGGGCGAAGGAGTTCGAGTCGGTGCTGCCGTCCGTGCCGACGGTGGTCTGGTCGGCCGCGTCGAGCGCGCCGTCGAGCGACTGGCTGGTGTCGGCGACCGCTTGGCCGCCGTCGAAATCGGCGGTGGAAACGTCGTGGTTCATCGCGGCCACGTAGCCCTTGATGAAGGACACGTAGTCGGTGGCACCGGCATGGCCGGCGGTGGCGTGGCCGGAGTCGAAGTCGGACAGGTAGGAACTTTCGTGCTGGTCTCCGGAGGGGGCCGGGGCGGTGGCCGCCCATCCGGTGGCGGGACCGGCCAGCAGCAGCGCGAACGGGGCCGCGCCGGCCGCGACCTTGGGCAGGTGGCTCGCCCGCCGCCTGTGGTGTTTCCCCATGGGAAGGGTCCTCACGTGGTCGTGAATCGGGGGGCAAATGGAGTGACGTGCGTTACTCCGAATGGCCGCGCTGACGATACTGCTCGTCGTAATTTGTTGCACGTTAGGGGGTGCATCACCACTCTGGGTTAAGTGATTTGGGTCACGACCAGTGCTTTCAGTAGCACTTCTGGCTGACCGTCATGGCGGTACCGTGTGGCATGCCCACCGCACTGGTCACCGGCGCGAGCGCCGGCATCGGCACCGAGTTCGCCCGCCAGCTCGCCGCCGACGGCTACCACCTGGTGCTGGTCGCCAGGGCCAAGGACCGGCTCGACGCGATCGCCGACGAGCTCGCCGCACGGCATGCCATCGACGCCGAGGCGCTGCCGGCCGACCTGTCCACCGCCGAAGGTCGGGCCGCGGTGGCCGAGCGGCTCACCACCGGCGAGATCGATCTGCTGGTGAACAACGCCGGGTTCGGCATCGCCGACCCGTTCCCCGAGGCCGACCTGGTGGAGCTGCAACGGCAGCTCGACGTGAACGTCACCGCGGTGCTCCAGCTGACCAGGGCCGCGTTGCCCGCCATGCTCGCGCGCGGGCGCGGTGACGTGCTCAACGTGGCCAGCGTGGCCGGGTTCCTGTCCGGCCACGAGGTCACCTACAGCGCGAGCAAGAACTGGGTGGTCTCGTTCAGCGAAGGACTGGCCGGCACCGTTCGCGGCACCGGCGTCCGGGTGATGGCGCTGTGCCCAGGGTTCACCCTCACCGAGTTCCACGAGCGCGCCGGGGTGCGCCGCACGGTGCCCGGGTTCATGTGGCTGAGCGCGGCGCGGGTCGTCCGCGGCGGACTGGCCGATCTCCGGCGCGGCAAGGTGATCTCGGTGCCGTCACCGCACTACAAGGCCATGGTCGCGTTGATCGGCATCACGCCCCGGCCGGTGCTGCGGGCGCTCGGCGGCCGGGTCTCGGCTCGCGAGCGAATCTGAGCCGACGTGTCGGGCCGTCGCCGGGCGCGGATATGAGAGGCTTCCGGCGTGCTGAAATCGGGTTTGGACCAAGGCGCGAAACTGGAGCTGGCCAGGCTGGTCACCGAGCTGTCCGTGGTGCACGGCAAGGTGACGCTGTCCTCGGGCAAGGAAGCCGACTACTACGTGGACCTGCGGCGGGCCACCCTGCACCACGCGGCCGCTCCGCTGATCGGGCGGCTGCTCCGCCAGCTCACCGCGGACTGGGAGTTCGTGGCCGTCGGCGGACTGACGCTCGGCGCCGATCCGGTGGCCGCCGCGATGCTGCACTCGGCCGCGGCCGACGACGTGGTGCTGGACGCCTTCGTGGTGCGCAAGAGCGTCAAGGAGCACGGCATGCAGCGCCGGATCGAGGGGATGGAGGTGGCCGGCCAGCGGGTGCTCGCGGTCGAGGACACCTCCACCACCGGCGGCAGCGTGCTGACCGCGGTGGAGGCGCTGAACGAGGCCGGCGCGACCGTGGTCGGCGTGGCCACCGTGGTGGACCGCGGCACCGGCGCCCGCGAGGCCATCGAGCGGGCCGGCTTCGAATACCGCTACCTGCTCGACCTGGACGACCTCGGACTGTCCTGAAGCCCGCGTGCGCGAACGGCCGCATCGGCGGCCGTTCGCGCCACGCCTGCCGCTACTTCTTGAAGACGTCCTTGACCTTCTCGGCCGCGTCCTTGAGACCCGCCTTGGCCTGGTCCACCTTGCCCTCGCCCTCGAGCTGCTCGTCGCCGGTGGCCTTGCCGGCCGCCTCCTTGGCCTTGCCGCCGAGGTCGTCCGCCTTGTTGCCGATCTTGTCGCCGAATGACACTGCCGTACCTCCTCCTGTTGCCCGGCACCGCGGGAGTGCGTGCCGCTGGTCGATGGACCCCGCGACCGGCCCGTTCGGCACGGCGATGTCCCCGTGATGGGTGTCACCGCGAATTCGACCGTGACGTTTCGCGGGCAACGGTGTCGTAGTCGAGAGGAGGTGCCGTGACCGCGATGACGGGCGCGCAGAGCGCGCAGGCTGGAGCGGGCCCACCGCTCGACGACGCGACGCTGGTCAGCCGCGCCCGCGAGGGTGACGTGCGCGCCTACGAACAGCTGGTGCTGCGGTATCAGGGCCCGATCTTCCGGCTCGCGGTGCGCATGCTGGCCAGCCGCACCGACGCCGAGGACGTGGTGCAGGAGGTGTTCCTGACCGCATGGCGCCGGCTGGCCCAGCTGAGCGAGGACGCCGCGTTCGTCGGCTGGCTATACCGGGCGGCCACGAACCGGTGCCTGAACGTGCTCCGGTCCCGGCGCCCGGAGGTGGAGCTGGACTTCGAGGTCGCGGACCCGCCGCAGCGCGGTGGGCAGCCGGAGCACGCCGCGCAGGTGAGCGAGCAGCTGGTCGCGCTGAACCGGGCGTTGCAGCAGCTCACCCCGCAGCAGCGGGCGTGCTGGCTGTTGCGGGAGGTCCATGGCCGGTCGTACGAGGAGATCGGCGAGATTGTGGGAACGAACAGCACTGCGGTACGCGGTCGCATCGCGCGGGCACGGGCCCAGTTGGCAGAGGTGATGCGGCCATGGCGGTGAACCGGGCGACCGGCGGCTACGAGCTGCCGTGCGAGCGCGACCTGGAGCAGGTCTGGGAGCGGCTGGACGCGGTGGACCAGGGCCTGGCCGACGAGCACGAGCTGAGTTGCCCGCACTGCCGGACGGCGCGGGAAAGCCTGCGGGCGCTGCGGGAGGTCACCGGCGAGCTGGCCGCGGAGCTGGAGGAGCCGCCGCCGGACCTGGTCGGCCGGATCATGTCCGCGGTGCGGGCGGAGGTGCGGCGCGGGCACATGATGCGGCTGCCCAGCACCGAACCCGGCGTGGTGGAGGTGAGCGAGCAGGCGGTCGCGGTGGTGCTGCGGTACGCCGCGGACGCGGTGCCGGGGGTGCGGGCCCGCCGCTGCCGGGTGCGCACGGTCGGCATCGGCGACGGCGGTGAGAGCCTGGTCGAGGTCGAGCTGACCCTCGCCGTGGGGATGCGCAACGTGGCCGGTGGTGAGGCGTTGGAACAGGTGCGGGAGCGGGTCGGTGCGGCCGCCACGGCCAGGGTGGGTCTCCGGCTGGTGGCACTGGACCTGGTCGTCGAAGATGTCTACGACGAGGACGGGGCGTGAGCGGACCCGCGCCGAGTCACGGCATCTGGCGGCCGACCGCGTGCGGACTCGTGGAGGAACCGGCATGAGTGTGGACCCGACCGGGCTGCGCACCGAGTACGTCATCAGCGACACCGTGGTGGCGAGCGTGGCGGCCCGCGCGGCGGCCGCCACACCCGGCGTGGTGCGCACCGAGCCGGGGCTGGTCGGACTGGTCAGCGCCTGGGGGCGGACCGCAAGGCAGCGCTGGAAGGGACTGACCCCGGCACCGGCGGACGGGGTGAGCGTGCGGTTCGAGAACGACACCGCGGACACCGTCTCGGTGCGGGTGGATCTGGTGGTCGGCAGCGCGGACCAGGCGGCGGCCGTCGCGCAGGCGGTGCAGCGCGCCGTGTCGCGGGCCGTGCTGGCGGCGACCGGGCTGAACGTCAGCACCGTCGATGTGTCTATTTTGGACATTGAACCGGGGGCGAGATGACCGCGACCGAACTGACCGGGAAGCTGCTCGCCGCGCTGGCCGGGGTGACCGGCCTGCGCCCTGCCACCCCGGCCGATCCGCCGACCGCGTCCTGGATGTGGTGGGACTGGGACTCGCTCGCGATCGATCTGGACGAGGACGCGGTGCGAATCCGGCTGGTCGCCACCGAGCTGCCGTTGCCGCCGCTGCTGCACCGCGCCACCGAGGCGATCCGCCCGGTTCTGGCAGGAACCCGGTGGGAGAACGCCATTCTGCGGTTGGTGGTCACCGATATCGATGGGGCCGCGTTCACCGGTACGTGAGACCCAGACCACACGATCGGGTCGTGACTTTCCTTTTTCCGCTGTGTCCAACAGATATCGGGTAGCCAAGAGGTCCCGGCCCACAGCAGAAACAAAGGGAGTCCGAAGATGACCACCGCTTCCGCAGACAAGACCACCGAAAAGACCAACTCGGCCGTGACCAAGGCCGCCACCGGCGACGGCGCGCTGGTGACCAAACAGGGCTCCACCACCATCGCGGACGCCGTGGTGCAGAAGATCGCCGGCCTCGCCGCGCGTGAGGTCAGCGGCGTGCACGCCCTCGGCGGCGGTACCGCCCGTGCGTTCGGCGCGCTGCGGGAGCGGATCCCCGGCGCCAGCGCGAGTGCCAGCCAGGGCGTTTCCGTTGAGGTGGGCGAGAAGCAGGCCGCGGTCGACCTGCAGGTGCTGGTCGAGTACGGAGTGTCCATTGCGGACCTGGCGCGTTCGGTGCGCAAGAACGTGATCAACGCGATCGAGCAGATGACCGGGCTGGAAGTGGTCGAGGTCAACATCAACGTGAACGACGTGCACATTCCGGGTGACGACGACGGCGAAGAGACCAGCGACCGGGTGCAGTGACGGTCCCTCCACCGACCAGCGACCGCGGGCCGTCGGGCCTGTCTTGGGAGACAAGCATGAACGCCACATTGCTCGGGCTCATCGCCGGACTGGCCCTCGGCTTCGCGGCCGCCTTCGGTGGCTTTTCCGCCTTCGTCGTCGTGCTGGTGCTCGGCGCGCTCGGACTGCTGGCCGGCCGTTGGCTGGACGGCAAGCTGGACCTGTCCGCGCTCACCGGCATCGGCCGTGACCGGGGCACGCGATGAGCACCGCGATCAGCGCGCCGCCGTCCGGCCGGCACCGTGCCGAAGACGCCGAACCCGAAGAGGAAACCGCCACCGAGGCCGAGCCGGAACGCGGCCGGACCACCCTGGAACCACGGGTGGTGGAGCGGATCGCCGCGCACGCCGTCACCGAGGTGGCCGGGGTCGGCGGGTCCGCCAGGCGGGTGCTCGGGGTGGCCGTCGGCAGCGAGGAGGCGGACCGCGCGGCCAGGGTGCGGGCCGAGGTCACGGCCGAGTCGGCCACCCTCGACGTGCGGCTTTCGGTGGCATACCCGGATTCGGTCGCGGCCACCACGGAACGGGCCCGCGCGCACCTGATCGAGCGCACCGGCGAGCTGACCGGGCTGGCCGTGCGCCGGGTGGACATCGTGGTCACCGCGCTGCACAGCGAGGAAACCGGGCAGCGGAGGGTGTCGTGATCCGCCGCCCGCGCCGGAGCGCCCCGGCCGTGCTGGTCGCGCTGGTGCTGCTCGCCGGTTGCGTGCTCGTCGCGACCGCGGCCATCCAGTACCTGGTCGGTGCGCCGCCGGTGTTCGGCTACGACGCGGTGGCCGGCGCGATCCACGACACCAGCTGGAACGAGCCGCCGGTGCTGATCGCCGGTGGCGTCGCGGTGCTGGCCGGGCTGGTGCTGCTCGCACTGGCGGTGCTGCCGGGGCGTCCGGTGGTGCTGCCGCTGGCCGGTGCCGGAGACCGGCTGGACTCCGGCGCGACCCGGCGCAGCATGCGCAGTTCGCTGCACGAAAGCGTCACCGCCGTGGACGGTGTCGCCGGCGCGAAGCTGAAGTTGCGGCGGAAGAAGGTGGCTGTGCAGGTGCGCACCCACCGCACCACCACCGACGGCATGGCCGACGCGGTCCGCGGCGCGCTCGAACAGCGGCTGGACCAGATCGCGCCGGTCACCCGACCGCGCACCCGGGTCCGGGTGGTCACCACGAGGAGCAGCAGATGAGCGGCCTGAACCGTCCCGCCAGGCTCAACCGGACCCTGCTCGCGCTGCTGGGGCTGGTGCTGCTGGCCGGTGGCGCGTTCGCGGTGGCGACCTATTACGGGCTGCTGCGCGTGCTCGACCCCGGCAGCGCGCTGATCCCGGCTCCGCCGGCCGCGCCGACCTGGGCTTACTACGCGGCCGCCGCGGTGGCCGTCGTGCTGGGCCTGCTCTGCCTGCGCTGGCTGCTCGCACAGGCCGCGCGCAAGCCGAAGACCAGCACCTGGCGGCTGGAGCGGCGCCCGGAACAGGGCAGCACCCGGCTCGACGCGGCGGTGGCGACCCAGCCGCTGGCCGAGGAGATCGAGGCCTACCCGGGGGTGCATTCGGTGCGCGCCACGCTGGCCGGTGCCCAGCAGTCGCCGTCGCTGTTCCTCGCGGTCGGCGCCGAGCGCGGGGCGGACCTCGGCGAGCTGCGGCGACGGATCGAAGGGCACGCGCTGCCCCGGCTGCGGCAAGCCCTGGACCTCGGCGAACTGCCGGCCGCGGTGGAGTTTCGGCTGACCGCGAAAACCGGTGCCAGGGCCCGCTGACCGGCGTAGCTTCAAAGCCGTGGAAAAGCCGCCGGACAAGCCAGCAGAGCCGGAGAGGCCCGGCCATCAGCCGCCGTTCCCGCGCCGCCGCAAGCCGCCGGACGCGCCGGAGCAGTACCCGCACGAGACCCCGTCGCCGTATCCGGGGCAGACCCCGCCGGACTTCCCGCCGGGGGTGACCCCGCCGGAGCCGCCGGAGACACGGTGATCAGGGACCACCCCTACGGGTAAAGCCAGGGGTCACTAGATCACTTTGTCGACCTGTTCTCAGGTTTCGGAGAGTATCCTCGAAGTCGGGCGCGAAGGGGGTATGTGCAGGTGTACGGGTTTCTGGCGGACGCGACGGTAGCGGTACACCTGCTCGCGCTGCTCTACATGGGCTTCGGTGGCTTCCTGGCGTGGCGCTGGCCGAAGAGCATCTTCGTGCACATCGGGTTCGCGGCCTGGGGCATCCTGGTCAACATCTTCCCCATTCCCTGCCCGTTCACCGCGCTGGAGAACTACTTCCGCCATCAGCAGGGCCTCGGTGACCTGCCCGGCGGCTTCAACGCCTACTACCTCTACGACACGGTGTTCCCCCGGTCGCTGCTGCCGATGGTGGCGCTGCTCGCCTTCGTCATCCTGGTCGTCTCCTACGTGGGCGCCTACCTGCGCTGGAAGCACCGCCACGACGCCCAGGACGCGTCGGCGCACGGGGTCCAGCTCGGCTGAGACACTTCCCGGGTGACGGTGGACGAGCAGCAGACCGGCCCGACCGAGTGGGGCGCGCGCGAAGACGTCGGTGTCGGGCCGTGGCCGGGGGCCTGGCCCGAGGGTGACCGGTACGACCCCGAGCTGCTGGCGGACGGCGACCGGCGCAACGTGGTGGACGCCTACCGCTACTGGCGGCGCGAGGCGATCGTGTCCGATGTGGATGCTCGGCGGCACCCGTTCCACGTGGCCATCGAGAACTTCCAGCACGACCACAACATCGGCACCGTGGTGCGCACCGCGAACGCGTTCGCCGCGGCCGCGGTGCACATCGTCGGCCGGCGCCGGTGGAATCGCCGCGGCGCCATGGTCACCGACCGCTACCAGCACCTGCTGCATCACGAGGACGTCACCGGCCTCGCCGAGTTCGCCGCCGCGAAAGGACTCGTCGTGGTCGGCGTGGACAACCGGCCGGGCGCGCGGCCGCTGGAGACCGCCGAACTGCCGCGTGACTGCGTGCTGCTGTTCGGCCAGGAGGGCCCCGGCCTGTCCGCGCCGGCGCAGGAGATGGCCGCGATGACCGTGTCCATCGCGCAGTTCGGCACCACCCGCTCGATCAACGCCGGGGTGGCCGCCGGCATCGTCATGCACGCCTGGATCCGCCGCCACGCCGACCTCGCCACCGCCTGGTGACCCCCTCAGCCACCCGACCTTTTCCGGCCCGGCGACCGAGCCCAACGTGACGTTCGGCCACTAGAACGAGCCGAACGTCACGTTGGGCCGGTTCGGTTGAGGGGAAAGGTCGGGTGTTTCCGGTCAGGCGGGGGTGACGTCGACCGGGATGCCGTTGAGCACGGCGGTGCCGGAGAGCGCGTCCAGCGGGCCGTCGTCGGTGACCAGGTTCGAGTTCACCCCGGCGTGCGCGGCGGCCACCGCGGTCCTGGTGCCCGGCAGGTCGTGGCCCCAGCCGTGCGGGATGCTCACCACCCCCGGCCGGATCTCGTCGGTCACCTCCACCGGCACCTCCACCTTGCCGGCGTGCGAGTTCACCACCGCGCGCCCGCCGTCGGTCAGCCCGAGCCGTCCGGCGTCGGCGGGGTGCACCTGCACGGTGCACTGGTTCTTCCCGCGCACCAAGGGTTCCAGGTTGTGCATCCAGGAGTTGTTCGAGCTCAGCTGCCGCCTGCCGATCAGCACCAGCCCGCCGTCCGGCGCGTTGCCCAGCTCCGCCGCGAGCCTCGGCAGGTCCGCGACGATCGCTTCCGGTGCCAGTTCGATCCGGCCGCTGGCGGTGCGCAGCACCTCGGGCACCCGTGGCCGCAGCGGGCCGAGGTCGATCCCGTGCGGTGCCGCCTCCAGGTCGGCCAGTGCCAGCTCGTACGGGCCCGCGCGCAGCATCAGGTCCAGCAGCCGTTCGGGGCCGGTCCGGTCCGGCGCCGGGGTCAGCCCGAGCTGCCCGGCCAGCCCGGCCGCGACGAACTCGTCCAGCGCGGCCAGGTCCGCGTCCGGTCCCTGGCCGGTGACCACCCCGGTCAGCCGCAGCAGGGTCTGCCACTCCTGCGGCACCTCGGTCGCCACCGCGGCCGGGGTCCAGTTCGCCACGTTGCGCACCGCGAACTGGTACAGCGCGAGGTCGTAGTGCGGCCGTTCCAGCGGGGTCGGGCCGGGCAGGATCACGTCCGCGTGCCGGCTCGTCTCGTTCAGGTATACGTCCACCGAGACCATGAAATCCAGTTCTCGCAACGCTTCGGCGAGGCGCGCGGAGTTCGGCGCGCTCAGGCAGGGGTTGCCGCCGATGGTGATCAGCGCCCGCACCTTGCCTTCGCCGGGGGTGCTGATCTCGTCGGCCATGGTGGCCACCGGCACTTCGCCGAGCACCTCCGGCAGCCCGCGCACCCTGGTCCGCCAGCGCCCGGACCGGAACGGCTTGCTCCGCACCGCGGCCACCGCCGCCGGCCGCGGGAACATCGCGCCGCCTTCGCGGTCCAGGTTGCCGGTGAGCACGTTCAGCACGTCCACCAGCCAGCTGGCCAGGGTGCCGAAAGCCTGGGTGGTGGTGCCGATCCGGCCGTAGACCGCGGCCCGTTCCGCGTCCGCCAGTTCGAGCGCCAGCCGGCGGATCACGTCCGCGTCCAGGCCGGTGTGCGGGGCGACGGCCTCCGGGGTGAACGGCTTGGCCAGCTCGCGCAGTTCGGTCAGGCCGTTGACCTGCCCGGCGAGTTCGCCGAGGGAAACCCGGTTCTCGGCGAACAGCACGCCGATCATGGCGAACAGCAGCAGCGCGTCGGTGCCGGGCCGGATCGCGTGGTGCTCGTCGGCCTGCGCCGCGGTGCGGGATCGCTTCGGGTCGACGACCACCAGCTTGCCGCCGCGGGCGCGGATGCCGCGCAGCCTGCCGCGGACGTCGGCGGCGGTCATCAGGCTGCCGTTGGACACCAGCGGGTTCGCGCCGAGCATCAGCAGGTAGCCGGTGCGATCGAGATCGGGCACCGGGATGGCCAGCGGGTCGCCGAACAGGTAGCCGGAGGAGTAGTGCTTCGGCAGCTGGTCGACCGAGCCGGCGGTGTAGAAGTTCCTGGTGCCGAGCGCTTTGAACAGCACCCGCCCGTAGAGCGTGCTGGCCAGGTTGTGCGCGGACGGATTGCCGGCGTAGACGGCCACCGAGTCCTTGCCGTGCTCGCCGATGATCCCGGGCAGTTTCGCGTCGATTTCGGCGAACGCCTCGTCCCAGCCGACCTCGGTGAACTCGCCGTCGCGCTTGACCAGCGGGGCGCGCAGGCGATCCGGGTCGTGGTGCAGCGCGCCGAGTGACGCGCCTTTCGGGCAGATGTAGCCGCGAGAGAAGACGTCCTCCGCGTCACCGCGTACGCCGACTACGCGCTGGGCGTCGTCGAAGGTGACGTCTAGGCCGCAGGTTGCTTCACAAAGCGGACAAGTGACCTGCGCTGTTGTCATCTTCGCATGGTATACATACCGCGCGGTATGTCCAGGGCTGCGCGAAAATGGGCCCATGGAGCCGGAATGGGCCGCGGCCGCCGAACGAGCGGTTCGCGGCAGGCATTTGCGCCGTGTCTGGGCCTTGCCCGGTACGGCGCTCGGTCGCAGCGGCTGGCCGCCCACCCCCGGCCAGCGGCTGCACCGTCACTGGAATTACTGGTGGCAAGCGCATTTGCTGGACTGCCTCGTCGACGCGCAGCTGCGCGCCCCGGAGCCTGCGCGGGCCCTGCTGATCGAGCGGTTCGTGAAATCGGTGCTGCGGCGCAACTTCGGCAAGTGGACCAACGACTACTACGACGACATCGCCTGGCTCGGCCTGGCGTTGGACCGCGCCGGCAAGGTGACCGGCCTGCCCGTGGACGAGCCCGTGTCGGTGATCCTGGCGCAACTGCGCGAAGGCTGGACGGAGGACGCGGGCGGCGGCATCTGGTGGCGGCGCGGGGACGAGTTCAAGAACGCGCCGGCGAACGGGCCCGCCGCGATCCTGCACGCACGCCGCGGCGAAACCGGGCGGGCCGCGGAACTGCTCGAATGGATGGAGACGCGGCTGGTCGACCCGGACACCGGGCTGGTCTGGGACGGCTTCCGGGTGGACACCGGCGAACTGGTGAAGCTCGTCTACACCTACTGCCAAGGTGTCTTCCTCGGCGCCTGCCTAGATCTGTCCGAAGTGGACTCCGCGCTCCGGACCATCCGCGCGGTGGTCGCGCACTGCGCGCCGGCCGGGGTGCTGCGCGGCCAGGGCGGCGGGGACGGCGGGCTGTTCGCCGGGATACTGGCCCGATATCTGGCACTGGCCGTGCACCGGCTGCCGCCGTGCCCGGAGGCGACGGCCGCGCGTTCGGTGGTGCTGAACTCGGCCGAAGCCTGCTGGCGCAGCGCCATGGTGGCCCCGCACGGCCCACTCTTCAGTCCAGAATGGACAGTAAAGGCCCCCATCTTGCCCTTACCCCAAGGCCATCCCGCCCGCGACCTTTCCGTCCAGGTCGGCGCCTGGCTCCTGCTCGAAGCCGCGCACACCCTAACCGGCAAATAGCCGGCTATTTGCCGGGTGGTGGGCAGCCGCAGGAGGAGCGGTGGCGCAGAGAAGGGGGCAAGCGGACGGTCTCCGGTTTGCGGTCCGGGTCGGCGATTCTGGCCAGCAGCAGCCGGACGGCCTGCCGCCCGATGGCCTCGATCGGCTGCGCCATCGTGGTCAGCGGCGGATCCACCAGATCGGCCCATTCCACGTCGTCGTATACCACCACCGGCAGGTCCCGGCCGATCCGCAGTTCGCGGCGGCGGGCCTCGTGCAGCACGCCGACCATCATGCTGTCGTTCGCCACCACCAGCGCGGTCGGCGGGTCGAGCTGGGCCAGCAGGGTGCGCAGCGCCTCGACCCCGCCCTCCCGCGAAGAATGCCCGCAGGCCACCAGTTCGGGTGTCCAGGACAGCCCGGCCCTGCCGAGGCCGAGCCGGTAGCCGAGGGTGCGCTCCTCGCTGGTGCTGAGCCCGGCCGCGCCGCTGATCAGGCCGATCCGCCGGTGCCCGAGCGACGCGAGGTGCTCGGTCAGCGCCGAGGTGGACTGGATGTTCTCCACCCCGACCTGGTCCACGTCGCCGCGGGTGGCCAGCCGGTCCATCAGCACGGTCGGCACGCCCAGCGAAACCAGCTCGCTGATCACCGCTCCGTCGCCCGGCGCCGGGGTGAGCAGCATGCCTTCCACCCGGCGCGAACGCAGGGTGCGCACGGTGTCCTGTTCGGTGGCGACGGTGTCGTGCGTGTCGGCGAGCAGCACGGTGTAGCCGGCTTCGGCGGCTTCGCGTTCGATGGCCTGGATCAGCATCGCGAAGTACGGGTTCGCCAGCAGGGAGATGGCCACCCCGATCGAGCGGGTGCCGCCGGTGACCAGCGAGCGCGCGATCGCGTCCCCGGTGTAGCCGGTCTGCTCGACCGCGGCCAGCACCGCCGCCCTGGTTTCCGGGGCGACCGCGCGGGTCCCGTTGACCACGTGTGAGACGGTGGTGATCGAAACCCCGGCTATCTCGGCGATGTCGCGCTGGGTCGGGCGCGAGGATCTCGGCTGTGGCAAGGCGTCCCCCGAGCGTCGCGGATGGTTCACTCGCAAGCGTTTGCGCAAACGCTTGCGAGATCAGCATAGGCGTGTCTACCTTCCGGGGCATCGTCGGCTCCAGCGGCACGCGGAGGGAACATGAGACAGCGACGTCTCAACCGGAGTTTCAAGATCGGCACGGCCGGCCTGGCCGCCGTGCTGGCGTTGACCGGCTGCACGGTGGAACGCCACTGGGGTGGCGGCACCACCGCCGGTGGCGGCAAGGCCAGCGTCGGCCTGGTCACCAAGACCGATACCAACCCCTATTTCGTCGAGCTGCGCAACGCGGCCAGTGCCGCCGCGCAGTCACTCGGCGCGGACTTCCACGCGCTCGCCGGTCAGTTCGACGGGGACAACGACGGCCAGGTCCGGGCCATCGAGAACCTGATGCAGCAGGGCGCGAACACCATCCTGATCACGCCGAGCTCGTCCACCGGGGTGCTGGACGCGATCAAGCGGGCCCGCGAGGCCGGGGTGCTGGTGCTCGCGCTGGACACCGCGACCGAGCCGGCGGAGGCGGTGGACGCCACCATCGCCACCGACAACGTCGAGGCCGGCCGTCAGCAGGGCGCCTACGTCAAGGCGGCGCTGGCCGGTGCCGCACCGAAGCTGCTGATGGTGGACGGCACCGCGGGCAGCACGGTGGACACCCAGCGCCACAGCGGTTTCCTCAAGGGCATCGGGCTGGCCGACGACGCGCCGCAGATCCTCGGCCGCACCCCGGCCAACGGCGACCAGAGCCTGGCGCAGCAGGGCGTGGAGAACCTGTTGCAGCGCACCACCGACATCAACGCGGTGTACACCATGAACGAGCCGATGGGCCGTGGTGCCTACGCCGCGCTGCAGGCCCGCGGCCTGGTGGACCGGGTGGCGATGGGCTCGATCGACGGCGGCTGCGAAGGCGTGCAGAACGTCAAGGACGGCGAGTACGCGGCGACCGTCATGCAGTTCCCGAAGAAGATGGCCGAGCAGGGGGTGGCC
Source organism: Amycolatopsis nigrescens CSC17Ta-90 (assembly GCF_000384315.1). Lineage (GTDB taxonomy): Bacteria > Actinomycetota > Actinomycetes > Mycobacteriales > Pseudonocardiaceae > Amycolatopsis > Amycolatopsis nigrescens. The sequence continues at coordinate 3,720,291 of NZ_ARVW01000001.1, forward strand.
GCGGCGGTCGACTACGCCAAGACCGGCAAGAAGCCGGCCGGGTTCGTGAACACCGGGTCCGTGGTGATCAGCGACCGGCCGGTGCCGGGCCTGGAGAGCCAGAACACCGACTGGGGACTGCAGAACTGCTGGGGGGACCGGAAATGACATCCGCAACCGCGACCAAAACCGCGCCGCTCGACGAAAAGCCGAGCGTCGGCGAGCTTTTCCTGCGCGCCCCCGCCGTCGGCCCCGCGCTGGCGCTGCTGGTGGCCATCCTGGTGTTCGCCTTCTCCACCGACACCTTTCTCAACCTGGACAACCTTTCCCTGGTGGTGCAGCAGTCGCTGGTGATCGGCACGCTGGCGCTCGGCCAGACGCTGATCATCCTGACCTCCGGGATCGACCTGGCCAACGCGGCCGCGATGGTGCTCGGCACCCTGCTGATGGCGAAGCTGTTCGTCGGCGGGGTGGACGGGATCTTCGCGCTGCTGCTTGGCATCGCGGCCACCGCGGTGCTCGGCGCGGTCACCGGCTCGCTGGTCACCAGGATCAAGCTGCCGCCGTTCATCGTCACGCTCGGCATGCTGACCATGCTCACCGCCACCGCGAAACTGGTCGCCGGTGGACAGGGCGTGCAGATCGACAGCGGGCTGCTCACCTGGCTGGGGACTCGGCGTTACCTGTTCGGCGGCATCCCGGTCACCTACGGCATGACGCTGGCGCTGCTGATGTACCTCGGCATGTGGTACGCGCTGACCAAGACCGCGTGGGGCAAGCACGTCTACGCCGTCGGCAACGCGCCGGAGTCCGCGCGGCTGTCCGGGATCAAGGTCAACCGGACCATTCTTTCGGTGTATGTGACCGCCGGGGTGATCTTCGGGATCGCTGCCTGGCAGGCGCTGGGCCGGGTGCCCAACGCCGACCCGAACGCCTTCCAGCTCGGCAACCTGGACTCGATCACCGCCGTGGTGCTCGGCGGCACCAGCCTGTTCGGCGGCCGCGGCTCGGTGATCGGCACCATGCTGGGCGCGCTGGTGGTGGCCGTGCTCCGGTCCGGGCTGACCCAGCTCGGCGTGGACGCGCTGTACCAGGACGTGGCCACCGGCGCGCTGGTGATCGCCGCGGTGGCGGTGGACCGTTTGGCGAGGAGGAAGTCGTGACCGAAGCAGCGAAGCCCACCCTGGCGGCCCGCGGGCTGGTCAAGCGCTACGGCCGGGTCACCGCGCTGGACGGCGCCGACTTCGACCTGTACCCGGGCGAGGTGCTGGCCGTGGTCGGCGACAACGGCGCCGGCAAGTCCAGCCTGATCAAGGCGCTGTCCGGGGCGCTGGTGCCGGACGCGGGCGAGATCGAGGTGGACGGCGAGACCGTGCACTTCCGCACCCCGATCGACGCCCGGCGCTACGGGATCGAGACGGTCTACCAGGACCTCGCCGTCGCGCCCGCACTGGACATCGCCACGAACATGTTCCTGGGCAGGGAAAAGCGGCGCACCGGACCGCTCGGCCTTGTCCGCAAGCTGGACACCGCCGCGATGCGGGCCGAGGCGCAGCGGGTGCTGGACGAGCTGGGCATCAAGGTCAAGTCGATCACCCAGCCGGTGGAGACGTTGTCCGGTGGGCAACGTCAGGGCGTCGCGGTGGCGCGGGCCGCCGCGTTCGGCACCAAGGCGGTGATCATGGACGAGCCGACTGCCGCGCTCGGTGTCGCCGAGTCCGGCAAGGTGCTCGCGCTGATCGACCGGATCCGCGCCCGCGGCCTGCCGGTGGTGCTGATCAGCCACAACATGCCGCACGTGTTCGACATCGCGGACCGGATCCACGTGCACCGGCTCGGCCGGCGCGCTGCCGTGGTCACGCCGGAGACGCACAGCATGAACCAGGTGGTCGGGCTGATCACCGGTGCGCTGCGGATCGGCGAGAACGGTGAGGTGGAAGAGGTGGCGGCGGCGGTGCGGGCCGGGCTGACGTGATCCTGCTGGCCGGACTGTGCACGGTGGACCTGGTGCAGCGGGTGGCCGAGTTCCCCGGTGCGGGCGAGGCGGCGCGGAAGGTGCAGTCGCGGGCCGTGGACGTCGCCGCCGGGGGGCCGGCGACGAACGCGGCGGTGACCGTGGCCGCGCTCGGTGGGCAGGCCACCCTGCTCACCGTGCTCGGCGCGCATCCGCTGGCCGGCCTCGCCCGCGCCGATCTGGAGTCCTGCGGCGTCCGGGTGCTCGACGCGCTGCCGGAGCACCTGGCGCCGCCCGCGGTCAGCGCCGTGGTGGTCCGCGAACGCGACGGCGAACGCACCGTCGTTTCCCACAACGCCGCCGCCCTCGGCGAAAAGCCGGCTTTTTGCCTTCCGTTCGACGGGCAAATAGCCGACTTTTTGCCCGTACGGGCGGTGCTGGTGGACGGGCACCATCCGGAGCTGGCGCTGGCCGCCGCGCGGTGGGCGCGGGCGAGCGGGGTGCCGGTGCTGCTGGACGCGGGCAGCTGGAAGCCGGTGCTGGACGAACTGCTGCCGCTGGTGGACATCGCGGCCTGCTCGGCGGACTTCCGCGCGCCGGGGCGGTCGCTGCACGAGCGCGGCGTGCCAGCGGTGGTCACCACGAACGGCCCCGCCCCGGTTCGGTGGTCCACTTTGGACGATTCGGGTGAGGTGTCGGTGCCGCGGGTGCGAGCGCGCGACACCCTTGGCGCCGGCGACGTGTGGCACGGCGCGCTCGCTTGGGGTGTGGGCAGGTTCGAGCTGCCCGAGCTGATCGGTTTCGCCAACGAGGTGGCCGCCGAGCGCGTGCGGCACGCAGGTCCGCGGTCCTGGACGGCCGCGGTAAGAGGACTGGTCGCCGGACTGGAAAGAGGAACTTGATGACAACCTTCGACGATTTGCTGGCCAGGGCGCAGGATTTCGCCTCGAGCGAGCGGCGGACCGTGCTCGGCATCGTGGGCGCACCCGCTTCGGGCAAGACCACTCTGGCCTGGGGATTGGCCGAGAAACTGGGCACCAGGGCCGCGGTGGTCGGCATGGACGGCTTCCACCTGGCGCAGGTGGAGCTGCAACGGCTTGGCCGCGCCGAGCGCAAGGGCGCGCCGGACACCTTCGACGCCGACGGTTACGTGCATCTGCTGCGGCGCTTGAAGGACGGCACCGAGACGGTCTACGCGCCGGAGTTCCGGCGGGAGATCGAGGAGCCGATCGCGGGTGCGGTGCCGGTGCCGCCGGAGGTGCGGCTGGTCATCACCGAAGGCAACTACCTGTTGCTGGACGAGGATCCGTGGCGCGGCATCCGGCCGCTGCTGGACGAGGCGTGGTTCCTGGCCCCGGACGAACCGGAGCGGCTGGAGCGGCTGGTCACCCGGCACCGGCGGTACGGCCGCACGCTGGTGGAGGCGCAGCAGCGCGCGCTCGGTTCGGACCAGCGCAACGCGGACCTGATCACCGCCACCGCGCCGAGGGCGGATCTGGTGCTGGAGAACATGCCGCTGGTCAATTTCGCGATCTGACTCCACTATGGGGAGATGAACGGTGTTCTGATCGTTACCGGGGGTAGTCGGGGTATCGGCGCCGCGGTCTGCACCTTGGCCGCGCACCACGGGTACGACGTGGTGGTCAACTACCGCAACGACGCCGACGCGGCGAGCGCGGTGGTGGATTATGCGAAGAGCTGCGGCCGGCGGGCGTTGGCGGTGCGGGCGGACGTCTCCGACGAGGACGAGGTGCGCGGCATGTTCGAAACCGCGTCCGCGCTGGGCCCGATCACGAATCTGGTGAACAACGCCGGCATCACCGGGTTCAGCCCGGGGCGGCTGGACGAGCAGACGGTGACCGGGGTGCGCCGGGTGTTCGACGTCAACGTCACCGGCGTTTTCCTGTGCGCGCGGGAGGCCGTGAAGCGGATGTCCACTCGCTACGGTGGCGGCGGCGGTTCGATCGTGAACGTCTCGTCCACCGCGGCGCGCCTCGGCTCGGCCGGGGAATGGGTGCACTACGCGGCAAGCAAGGCCGCGGTGGAGACGATGACCCTGGGCCTGGCCCAGGAGGTCGCCGCCGAGCGGATCCGGGTGAACGCGGTCGCGCCCGGCATGGTGGAAACCCAGCTGCACGCCGAAGCCGGACTGCACGACCGGCTGGAGCGCCTCGCCCCGAGCATCCCGCTCGGCCGGCCCGCCCAGCCCGAAGAGATCGCCGAAGCGGTGCTGTGGCTGCTTTCCCCGGCCGCGTCCTACGCCACCGGTGCGGTGCTGCCGATCGGCGGCGGCCGTTAGCCGGTCACGCGCTACCTGCCGACTCCGATATCTGCTACCTTCCGTGAATTGATCATGGGAATTTAGCTAGCACGGGTGAGAAATTCCCACCCGATTGGAGTTGAATTGATGCGCAGGGTGACGGTCGCTGGTCTGATCGGTGCGATTCTGGTGCTGGGATTCGGCGCGGCTCCGGCCAACGCCGTCGCCAACGGCAAGGACGCGAGTACCGGGATGTTCCCCTTCGCGGTGAAGCTGACCATGACGGACATCCCGAAACCGGACGGCAGCACCTACGACAGCGCCTGCTCGGCCGGCCTGATCAGTCCACAGTGGATCGCCACCGCCGGGCACTGCTTCCACGACGTGAACGGCAAGCCGGTGAGCGGCCCGGTTCCCTACGATACCACCGCGACGGTCGGCAAGGCCAACACCGACGACGAGTCCGGCACCGTGGTCGACGTGGTGGAGGTCCGCCAGTCCGGGGTGAACGACGTCGCGCTGGCCAAGCTCGCCGAACCGGTGCACGGGGTGACCACGCTGGACGTGGCCACCAGCGCGCCGGAAAAGGACGATGCCCTCACGCTCGCCGGCTGGGGCGCCACCGAGGAGACGAACCCGGTGCCGTCGACCCAGCTGCGGTACGGGAAGGTCGCCGTCGGCAGCGTCGCGGAGAGCACCGCCGGCGTGCACGGCGTGTGGCCGTCCGCCGACACCAGCGCCTGCACCTACGACTCGGGCGCACCGTACTTCGCCGGCAACACCCTGGTCTCGGTGGAGAGCGACGGCCCCGGCTGCCCGCACGACGGCGAGGAGACCACCGCCCGCGTCGACATCCTCGCCGACTGGATCCACCAGCAGATCGGCTAGTACAGCGGTTTCTCCGCCGCCGGGGCGCCTCGCTTGTGCGCCTCGGCGGTGAGATGACAACCGGTGCTCAGCGCGAGTGTGGTGTTGTTGGCGGTGCCGAAGATGAGCTCGGCCCCGTTCGGATGGCGGAGGATCACCTCGTGGTCGGCGGGTCGGTCGACGTTCACGGCGGGCTCACCGAAACCGTGCTGCCGTGCCAGTTCGGCGGTCAGCGAGACCGCGCGCGGCCAGTCCGCGTCGGGCAGGTTGCCCGGCGACTTTCCTGATCGATAGAACCGCGTCTGCCCGTCCGCGCCGAGGCCGGGGAACTTGTCGCCGCAACCCGCGGCGCTCGGCTCATCGTCACTCGGTACCCAGGCCGCGATGCCGATGTCGGTGACCAGCTTTTCGCGGATCGTGGCCAGCAGTCCCTGGTATTCCGCTTCGGCCTGCTCGATGTCCGGACGTTTCATCAGTTCCGCGAAACTCGCGTCCACACCGGCTCCCTCGGGTTTCTCCGCGGTGCACCCACCGAGCAGCAGCGGAGCCGCCAGGCAGGCGGCGAGCGCGGCGCGTTTCAGTGTCATCAGTAGGTCCCGGGTACTGGCCAGGACAGGATGTCGCCGAGGCCCTTGCCGTCGTCGGTGATCGCACGCTCACGCATCCCGCCCACGACCACCCCCATGTTGTACTGGCTCGTGCTGTTGTCGTCCAGGTAGTAACTGTGCCACGCGGACTCGGTCATCGGCTTGTCGGAGCCCGGCAGCACGGACTCCTTCGCCGAGAGGTGCTGCATCCCGTCCATGTGGCTGGGGTCGATGCCGAAATAGCCGAAGTCCCCCACCGGGTCATTGCGCCCCTCGATGTAGTGGGCGTGCCCTTCCGGCACCTTGAGGTCGCCGATGTCGCTGGTACCGAGGCCGGGCGAGCCGAAGAAGACCGCGTCGTCCACGCCGGTGTTCTGCTGCAAGGCCAAACCGGTCGTGGTCGAACCGTAGGAGTGGCCGAGGGCGGTGACGTGCGCGTCCTGGTCTCGCGCGGTGTCGATGCCGTTCAGGAAGGGCGCCAGTTTCTTGGCGCCTTCCTGCGCGGAATGGTCGTCCAGCACGGTGTTGTCGTCGAACAGCACGCCGCCGGGCGTCATCTGCGGTGCCTGGTAGCCGATCCAGCTGACGGTGGCCACGGACTCGCCCTTGCCATACCTGTCCTGCAGGTCCCCGGTCCGCTGTTGCAGGTCGTACATGTTCTTGTCGTAGTCGCCGAGGCTGCCGTTGACGGTGGAGGTGAGGCCGGGGGTGAAGACCGCGACGTGGTCCGCCTTGTCCACATTGCCGTTTGCGACGGCGGCCTCCGCCCGCTCGTTCGACATGTCGAGCACCAGCAGTTGCCTGGTGCCCGGCTGCGACAGCGTGTCCTCGATGGCCTTGATCGATTCCAATTTGGCCTTGACCTGGTCCAGTCCGGCGTCGGCGTTGCTGAACAGGCCGCCGAACACGTTGTCGTCCAGATCGGCCTGCAGCTTGCGGGCCTCGTCCTGGAGACGGGCCTTCTCGGTCTGCAGCCGGGCGCGGTTGGCCTCGTCGCGGGCGGTGAACGGCACGCCGTCGCGGTTGCCGACCCAGTCCGGGTGCTGGGCGATGACCTGGCGTTTCTCCGCGTCGCTGAGGGTGTCCCACCAGCCGGCGTTGTCGCCGGGGGTGCCGATACCGGACGGCGGTTCCAACACGGACAGCCCGCCGTGGCTGGCGCCGGCCTTGGCCGCGGACGCCAGGTCGGTGGCGCCGTCATCGCTGATCTCGCCGTGCATGATGCGGCCGAAGACGCCGTTGAGGTCGTTGTCGATGTCCTGGGCGCGGCGCAGGATCTGCTCCACCCTGTCCACCAGCTCGTCCTTGGTCCGCGTCCGCTCCCGCGCCACGTCGTCGGCCTGCTCGGGCGGCACGTTCTGGGGCGGGGCGGTGTCGGTCACCGAGCCGTCGTCGCCGATGGTGAACCCGCGCGCCTTGGCCAGGCCGTCGGCCTCTTCGACACCGCGTTTCAGCCCGGCCACCGCGTCCGCGCCCTGCATCAGCCCGGACCTGGCCGCGCCGACCCCGGCGACCACGTGTTCCATCCGGTCGGTGACCCGCGTCCTGGTGCCCTTCGCGGTCTCGGCCGAGCCGCCGGACCAGCCGGCAGGGGTGCCCATCGCGGTGAACTCGTCGGCGAGGCCGAGCAGCTGCTCGCCGAGGCCCTTGAGCTGCTGTTCGGCGGTGTCCAGCGGTTCCGGCCGCCACTTCCGGACGTCTCCGTAGCCGACCATCTCCGCTACTTCGCCACGGTCGGGAAGGCCGCCGCGGCGGCTTCCTCGTTGGCCGCGTAGCCGTCGGCGGCGATGCTCAGGTCGTTCGCGTAGCCGTCGGCCTGAGCCACCCAGCCTGACAGGTCGCCGCGCCAGGAGTTGCCCAGCGTGCCGCAGGTTTTGGCGGTCTGGGAACCGGGCATCGCGCTGGCCGCACCGGTGATCGCGCCGGCCAGGTCCACACCGGACACCTGCCGGCCGGCCGAACGGGCCGCCTCCGCCGCCGTGCGCAGCGCCTGGATCTGCGCTTCGTAGCCGCTCACTCTGTGCCCCCGGGGTAGCCGACCGTGCACACTATGACAGCACAGGTGACGGTTCGGTTCCGAGAATCACGCGAATTGGTGCTAGCACGGTGTCGGTTACCGGGAATTCACCGGGGCCGGGTAACTCTGTGCTCCGGCATGGCGCTTTGATGTGCGCGGGGGGTGCGGGCCGGGGCGGGAAAGGACGGCTTTCTTACATGTCCAAGCTCACGTGTGTGCACCATCTGGCGCTCACGGTGACCGACGTAGACCGAAGCGTGCCCTGGTACGTGCGGGTGCTCGAACTCGAGGAGCTCACCCGCCGGGAGGACCCGGACACCGGCCTGCGCAAGGTGGTGCTGCGTTCACCCGACGGCGAGTTCGCGGTGGTGCTGGTGCAGCACCCGGACACCGGCCGCCGCGGTTTCGACGAGCGCCGGACCGGGCTCGACCACGTCGCGTTCAAGGTGTCCACGCACGAGGAACTGCGCGACTGGGAGAAGCGGCTCGCCGAGTACGGCGTCACCTTCACCGCGGCCGCACCTTCGCGCACGCTGGCCGGGTCGGAGGTCGTGGTGTTCCGCGATCCGGACGGGATCCAGCTCGAGGTCTGGGCCGACCCCGAAGACTGAACGGGCTCAGGCGCGGGCGGTCTCGGTGTCGTCCACCGGGCGGCGCATCTCCTGCCGGTAGCGCCACACCCCGAAGCCGGTGCCGAGCACGAAGAAGGCGACGCTGAGCCAGACCACCACGGTCTTCACCCAGGGAATCTGGTCCAGCAGGCCGGCCCCGTAGTAGCCGAGCAGCACCAGCGTGGGCACCCAGAGCAGCCCGCCGGCGGCGGTCGCCAGCATGAACCGCCGCGGGTCCATCCTGGCCGCGCCCGCGATCAGCGGCGCCAGCGTGCGGACCCACGGGATCCACCTCGCCGCCACGATGGCGAAGAACCCCTTGCGGTCCAGGAACGACCTGGCCCGGTCGAGATTGTGCCGGTTGAGCACCTTGCCGCCCCGGCGCGCGATGAACTTCGTGCCGGTGCGCTGGCCGATGTAGTAACCGACCTGGTTGCCGACCACGGCCACCACCAGCGCGGCGGCGGAGAGCAGCCAGGCGTTGGCGTCCGCGCCGTGCTGGGCCAGCACCACCCCGGCGGCGAACAGCAGCGAATCACCGGGCAGGAAAAGCCCGATGATCAGTGCGCATTCGACGAATACGAAGCTCAGCACGATGACCCAGACCAGTGTCGGACCGGCCGTATCGAGCCAGCTCACGCCGAACCCTGCCGACTCCGCGGAAACCAAACTCACGAACCGAGCCTACGTGGAGACGGCGAATCGCACGTCGCCTGTGTATGTATTTCTAGGAAAGGTGGCTGGGTGATCACGCTCGGTGAGGCCGAGGTCGTGAGTGAAAAACGTTCCCTCGGCAACACTTTTCACTCACGACCCTTCGGTCACAGCTCGGGCAGGGTTTCGCCCTGTACGGCCTGGATATCGAGTTCGACCTTGACCTTCGTGCCGACGGCGGCGACTCCGGCCCGCACCATCGCGTTGTAGTTGATTGCGAAATCATTGCGATGGAGCTGCGTTTCGGCATGGAACGCGGCCCGTACTCCACCCCACGGATCCGGTCCGTAACCGCCGTAACGCAGGTCGAGATCCACCGGCCGGCGCTCTCCGTGCAGGTTCAGCTCGCCGGACAGCGTCCAGCTGTCGGTGCTCCGCTGCCGCATGCCGGTACTGCGAAAAGTGATCGTCGGATAGACGTCCACCTCCAGGAAATCGGCGGAACGCAGGTGGTCGTCGCGCATTTTGATGCCGGTGTCGATACTCGCCGCGTTGATCTCCGCGTGCACCGAGGACTGTTCCGCGGGACGGCCGACCACGATCCGGCCGGACAGCTCGCTGAACCGCGCCTTGATGCTGGCGATGCCGAGGTGCCGGGCGGTGGCCACCACCGACGAGTGCATCGGGTCGATCACCCACGGCCCCGCCGGCGGCAGCTCGACTGAGTCCGCCGACGGCTGGAGCCGGATCTCACCGAGCGAGCCGGTGCCGTCCGATGCGACCTGCGCGGTGCGCGCGACCGGGGTGAACCCGGCCGCGGTGAGCACCGCCGTGTACACCCCGGCCGGCAGCGGCTCGGTGGCCAGCCCGCCTTTCGCGTCCGCGGCGACCCGTGCGACCTGGTGGCCGGTCAGGTCGGTCACGGTCAGCACCGCGTGCTCCACGGCCCAGCCTTCGGCCGTGCGCACGTCCGCCCGCAGCCCGCTCATCGACGGTCCAGCGGCGCGAACTCGTCCAGCACCTGGTCGTAGCCGAGCCGCACGTCGTGGCCGGCCTCGCCGCCGCCGACCAGGTTCACCTGGCTGGTGGCCGGCGGGTAGCCGCTGGCCACCACGGTGTACTCACCTTCCGGCAGGTCGTTGACCAGGTAGTGCCCGGCGGCGTCGGTCCTGGCCACCGCGGCCACGTTGCCCTCCTGGTCCAGCACGGTGATCCGCGCGTCCGGCACGATCCGGTCGCCGTCGGTCCTGGCGGTACCGGCCAGCCGCACGGCCCCGGCCAGCTCGACGTCGTGCCGCAGCCGCCCGCTGTCCGCCACGGTCAGCGTGACCGCGATCGGCCGGAACTTTTCGGCGCTGGCGACCAGCGTGTAGCTGCCGGCGCCGACCCCGTTGAACCGGTACACCCCGTCGTCGGTGGTGATGCAGGCCCCGGTCACTTCGCCGCGCTCGTCGGTCAGCGTGACGGTCGCCCCGGCCAGCGCGCTGCCGCGGCCGGCCACCCGGACCACCCCGGTCAGCTCGCCGGAACCGGTGAGCGTGATGTCCAGCCTGGCCGGGGCGTTTTCGCCGACCACCACGCTGGACGCCTGCGGCTGGTGTCCGCCGGCGGACACGATCAGCACGTAGGTGCCCGGGCCGGGGGTGCTCACCGAGTACCCGCCGTCGCCGCCGCCGACGCCCCTGGACACCTGGCGGCCGCGCTGGTCGATCAGGGTCAGCGCGGCGCCCGCCACCGAGCTGCCGTCCTGTCGCCGGACGTACCCGGTGATCGGCGGTCCGCCGGTGTGCACCGGGTGCCCGGTGCTCGCGGCCGAATTGGTGATCGGGTTGGCCATGCTCGACGTGCCGGTCATGGCGGCGTACTCACCGTTGCCGTTCTGCAGCGAGTGCCGCCCGGCGCCGACGAGCTGGGGTTCGCGGATCGCGTCCAGTGCCGCGTCCGCGTCCGCCCAGGTGGTGTCCCGGTTCGCCGGGACGAGCGTTTCGGTGGGCTCGTCCTCGAACAGGGCTTCGCCGCCTTCCAGCGTCGAAGCCGCCGGAGCACCGCTGGCCAGCGGGATCTCCTTCATGAACAGCAGCACCACGAAGGCCAGCAGCGCCACCGCGCCCGCCACGTAGAACACCGTGCTGATCGAGTCGGTGAAGCCGACCAGCACCGGCACCCTGATCTGCTCGGGCAGGTTCGCGATCCCGCTGGTGTTGGTCTGCAGGTCGCCGAGCGCACCGGCGCCGCCGGGCGGCGGGTTGCCGCCGAAGGCCTTGGTGATGTTGCCCGGCAGCACGTTGAACAGGATGGTCAGGAACACTGCGACACCCGCGGTACCACCGATCTGCCGGAAGAACGTGGCCGAAGCGGTGGACACGCCCATGTCGCGCCGCGGGCCGGCGTTCTGCACCGCGATGATCAGCGTCTGCATGCAGTTGCCGAGGCCGAAGCCGATGATCGCGGCCGCGACCAGCGGGTGCCACAGCGCGCTGTCGTACTCGACCTGGGCGAACAGGAACGCGCCCGCCGCGATCAGCAGGGTGCCGATCACCGGGAACACCTTGTACCGCCCGGTCTTCTTGGTGAGCTGGCCGGAGATGATGGACGCGCTCATGATGCCCGCCATCAGCGGCAGCATCAGCAGCCCGGACTCGGTCGGCGTGTAGCCCTGCACCACCTGCATGTACTGCGGGATCATCATGATCGCGCCGAACATCGCGACGCCGACGATGATGCCGCCGATGATCGCCACGGTGAAGGTGGAGTTCTTGAACAGCCGCAGCGGGATCAGCGCGGCATCCTTCATCACGCGTTCGACCAGGATGAACGACACCACGCCGACGGCGCCGATCACGTAGCAGAGGATCGCGCTGCCGGAGCCCCAGCCCCACTTGTTGCCCTGCTCGGCGATGATCAGGAAGGGCACCACGGCGATCACCAGGGTGAGCCCGCCCCACCAGTCGATCTTGTGGTCGTGCCGCTCGTGCGGCACGTTGAGCACCCTGGCCACCACGAACAGCGCGATGATGGCGATCGGCACGTTGATCAGAAACACCCAGCGCCAGCCGCTGATCTCGAAGCCGCCGATGCTGCCGAGCTTGTCGAACCCGGCGAAGAAGCCGCCGAGCACCGGCCCGAGCACCGTCGAGATGCCGAACACGGCGAGGAAGTAGCCCTGGTAGCGGGCCCGTTCCCGGGGCGGCACGAGGTCGCCAAGGATGGTCATGGCCAGCGACATCAGGCCACCGGCGCCGAGGCCCTGCACGGCGCGGAACGCGGCCAACTCGTACATCGAGGTCGCGAACGAGGACGCCACCGAGCCGACCAGGAAGATCGAGATCGCGATCAGGTACAGCGGCTTGCGGCCGTAGATGTCGGAGAGCTTGCCGTAGATCGGCGTGACGATGGTCGAGGTGATCAGGTAGGCGGTGGTGATCCACGCCTGCAGGTCGAACCCGTCCAGGTCGTTCGCGATCTTGACGATCGAGGTGCCCACGATGGTCTGGTCCAGCGCGGCCAGGAACATGCCGGACATCAGGCCGATCAGGATGGTGACGATCTGCCGGTGGGACAGGTTGGGGTGGCTGTCGGTGTCCGCGGCCTTGGCCTGGTCGGCTGTCTGGTCGCCTGGTGGCGGTTGGTCTGCGATGGAGCGAGTCATGCGGTGTGTTCCCCCTTGGCCTGAGCCTGAGCGGGCTCGTCGGCGATCTGCGGAGTGTGTAGTTCCATGTCGGAGTTGAGCCGGTCGAAGAGCCGGTTCAGCGTCTGGCGGTCTTCCTCCGGCCAGTCGGCGAGTACGCCGGCCAGCCAGAGGTTCCGCTGCTTGCGGTTCTCTTCGAAGACCCGGTGCCCCTCAGCGGTGGGTGCCAGCAGGCAGGCGCGGCCGTCCTCGGGATCGGACTGGCGCTCGACCAGGCCGTGCTGCACCAGTGAGCTGCTCTGCCTGCTGATCGTGGAGATCTCGGAGTGCAGCGCTTCGGCCAGCTTGCTGGTGCGCTGCGGCCCGTCGTGGATCAGGGAGAACAAGATCGCGTAGGCGGCTCGCTCGATGCCGTCCGGGCCCTGCTTCGCGTGCTGGGACTTGACCTTGTTGATCAGGCGGATGAACCGGACGAGCTGGTGGCCGAGCTGGTCCGCGAGGTCCAGTTCGGCCGGTGTCGCCGGGCCGGCGTCATGGGGCCGATCGGTGCTGAGTGCCATCACGTGGGTCTTTCGTAGAGAAATGTCTTATTTGCCTGCTGCAACTAGTTGCCTAGAGCAAGGATGCACCCACGGTGACGGTTTCTGCCACTGGTTTACGCCGAGTGTGTGGCAAGACACTTTAGTTGCTACACGCAAGCTTGTTGGGCCTGCGCCTTCGTCCACCTGATCCGGACCGATCCGAGCAGCTCACCGCGCCCCTCGGTACCGGGGCCGGTCCGCCAGACGGTGATCAACCAGAGACCGGGCTTGGCCCGCACGCGCCCGAGGAAGTCCTCCGCGCACCCGGACGTGTAGCGGCTGAACCACTCCCGCCGGGCTTCGGGTTTGTGCGCGAAGGTCCAGCCGTGGTCCTCGACGCGCTCGGTGTACTCGTGCACGCGGTTGTCCTTGGCGATCTCTCGCCGGTACTCGAGCCGGTACCAGTAGTCCCAGGTGGGCATTACCCGCATGGTGCGGGCGGAAACCGAGGTCGGAACGGGTGTCGCGGAATTCCGCATCGGTATTGCGGAGGGATGATTGCGAACACGCCGCGTGTCGGGAGGTAACCGGTGAGTACCCAGCAGTCGCCGCCGTTTCATCGCAGGCGCCTGGGCAAGGTGCTGCGTGAGCTGCGGGAGTCGGCGCGGCTGTCGCCCGGTGAGGTGTGCCGGGCGCTGGAGTTCTCCCCGGCCAGGCTGAGCCGGATGGAGAACGGTCAGACCGCGCCGGAGGTGATCGTGGTCAAGGGCATGCTCGACCTCTACGGCATCCCGGTCAACGACTGGGAGCCCTACCTGGAGATGACCCGCGAAGCCAGGAAAAAAGGCTGGTGGCAAGCCTATGGCGTGCCCGCGCACGCCTACGTCAGCTTGGAGACGGCCGCGAACTCGGTGAAGGAGTTTGCGCTTGCTTTCATCCCTGGGCTCCTGCAGACCGAGTCATACGCGCGGGCGGCGTTCCAGATATCGCTACTTCGGCGAGTCGCCGCAGAGCCGGGTCCGCAGGCGCTGGTGCGAATCCAGCGGCAGCAGCGACTGACCGATCCGGATGATGAGCTGGAGTTCGAGGCGATCATCGATGAGGGCGCCCTGAGGCGGCCGGTCGGCGGTGATGCGGTGATGCGCGAGCAGTTGTCGAAGGTGGTTGCACTGGGGGCCCTGCCCAATGTCACCGTGCGGGTGCTTCCGACGAGTGCGGGCGCGCATCTCGGGATGAACAGCGCCTTCATTCTGCTCGGCTTTCCCAGCGAGGAGGAGCCCGACATGGGCTATGTCGATCACGTTGGCGGCTCGGTCCGAATGGAGAAGGAGGACCAGGTCCGGACCTGTAAACTCACCTTCGACCGATTGCGTACCAAGGCGTTGTCGCCTCCCGACTCGGTGGCGCTTGTCGGGCGGTTGATCGCCGGGATGTAGAGGGGCGCTGCCATGTCCACTGTGGACCTATCCGGTACCCGGTGGCGTAAGAGCAGCTTCAGCGGCTCCAACGAGTACAGCTCGTGTGTCGAGGTCGCTTTTCTGGAGCGGGCGGTGGCCGTCCGGGATTCCAAGGATCCCGCCGCCGGTGCGCTGCTCCTTTCCGCCGCCGCCTGGCGGTCAGCGCTGGACGAGTTCGTGCAGTAGCCCGGCGATCCGGTCCGGGTTGGTGAGCATGGCCAGGTGGTCCGCGCGCTCGCGCAGCACCGGCCAGCCGCGCCGGCCGGCTTCGTCGGCCACCGGGGCGTACGGCTCGCTGAGCTGGAGGTAGGCGCTCGGCGGCGCGGCCACCACCGGGGCGGCTTCTTCCAGGTAGGCCAGCGGTGTCGGTTCCAGCTCGGCCACGAACCGGTCCCGCAGCCCTTCGTCCGGGAGCAGCCCGGTGAACATCTCGGGCGGGAACCATTCGTGCCAGCGCGGCAGCAGTCCGTTGCGGGCCAGGCCGAGCAACTGCTCGCGGCGTTCGGGCGGTGCGGAGTCGAACCAGCTCGCGCCGGGGTGCGGCAGGGTCGCGTCCACGTAGATCGCCGCGCGTACCTCCAGCGCCTCCGCGATCGCGGGCAGCAGGGTACCGGCCGAACTGTGCCCGACCAGCACCACTTCGCCGGTGGCGCGCACCGATTCGGCCAGCCGCCGGTGGTACGGCGGGCCGCCGGGCAGGATTCCGGCGAACGACGGCACTTCGGCCCGATGGCCGTGTTCGCGCAGCCGGGCCGCGACCGGCTGCCAGGTCAGCGGTCCGGTGAACGGGCTGTGCAGCAGTACCAGCGTGGCCATCAGCCCATTCTGGCGGGCAGCGCCGGAATGGGGCGTCCGCCGTTCGGTGTTGAGCCGGTCATGTCGAATGACCAAGCACTGCACGCCCTGCTGGCCGCCCGCGACCTCGGGGTGCTGGTGACGCTCAAGCGCGACGGGCGTCCGCAGCTTTCCAACGTCAACCACCACTACGACGCGGCGAACCGCAGGATCCTGGTCTCGCTGACCGACGGCCGCGCCAAGACCTCGAACATCCGCCGCGATCCGCGGGTGAGCTACCACGTGAGCAGCGCCGACGGCTGGCAATACGTGGTCGCGGAAGGGAATGCCGAGCTTTCCGAGGTCGCCGCGGACCCGCATGACGCGGCCGTCGAGGAGCTGATCGAGCTGTATCGCGTGATCCGCGGCGAGCATCCCGACTGGGACGAGTACCGCGCGGCGATGGTGGCCGACCGCCGCCTGGTGTTCCGCCTGCCGGTGGACCGCGTCTACGGCATGGCCCGTTGACATGTGACCTTTTGGTCACCTATTCTTCTCGTATGACGGACGACGACCGCGTGTTCAAAGCGCTCGCCGACCCGACGCGCCGCTTCCTGCTCGACCGGCTCTTCGACCGTGACGGCCGCACGCTCACCGAGCTGGAGTCCGAACTGGAGATGACGCGCTTCGGCGTCATGAAGCACCTGCGCGTGCTCGAGGAGGCCAATCTCCTCGTGGTGCGCAAGTCGGGCCGGGAAAAGCTGCATTTCCTGAACGCGGTGCCGATCCGGCTGATCCACGACCGGTGGATCGACAAGTACACCGAGCGTCGGATCGCCGCGCTCACCGATCTCAAGGCCGAACTAGAGGAGAAGACCATGCCCACCAAGACCGAGAACAAGGTCGTGTACGTCCACCGCGTCTACATCAAGGCCACCCCGGAGGCGATCTGGGACGCGATCACGAAGCCGGAATGGACGCAGAAGTACGGCTACCAGTGCCCGGTCGAATACGACCTGCGCCCCGGTGGCGAGTACAAGGCGTTCGCCAGCGACGCGATGAAGGCGTACGGGGACACGCCGGACGTGCTGATCACCGGCGAGGTCATCGAGTGCGACCCGCCGCGCAGGCTGGTGCAGACCTGGCACCCGCAGTGGGAGCCGGTGGAGGGCGTCACCCGGCTCGTGCACGAGATCGTGCCCGGCGCGGACGGTGTCACGTCACTGACGGTCACGCACGAGCTCGCGGACTCGCCGAACACCGCGGCCATGGTCAACGGCGAGGTGGAGAACGCAGGCGGCGGCTGGCCGGAAATCCTCAGCGACCTCAAGACCCTCCTCGAAACCGGCAAGTCCCTGCACTCCTGACCTTTAGTCCGTGAAGGTGCCCTTGCCTACCTTCAAGGTAGGCAAGGTGCCCTTCACGGACGCCAGGCGCGGGCGGGGGTGGAGAGGACGCGGGGGGTGCGGACGCCGGGGCGGACTTCGCCGCTGATCACCAGCAGCTCGTCGTCCCAGGTGACGGCCGGGGTGGTCACCGGCGGCGGTCCGGGGAACAGGCCGGCCACCTCCCACCGCCGCCGGCGCAGGTCGTAGCGCAGGATCTCGGTGTTGTCGCCGGTGTGGTGGTCGTAGATCCAGGTGATCGCGTCGTTGTGCACAGCCCATTCCGGCGAGCCCGGTGGATACCGGGCGGCTAACGCGGTTTCGCGCTGGATCAGGTTCCAGCGGTCCAGATCCTTGTCCCCGCCGACGACGAGCAGATACCGGTCGTCCACCGGGTAGGCCAGTCCGGCGGTGACGCACCAGGGCAGGTCCGCCTCCCGTTGCCAGCGGGCGCGGACCGGGTCGTAGGAGTAGACGTCACGGTGGAACCGCCATTCGCCGTCGCGTTGCCCGCGCCCGCTGAGCAGGAAGAACCGGCCACCGAGGGCGGCGCCGACGGCGACCGTGCGGGGTTCGCCGGGCCAGCGCGGCAGCACCTGCCAGCCGGTGTGCGGGCGGTCGGTGTCCAGCGCGAAGAAGTCGCCGCCCTCGGCGATGTACACCGTGGAGCCGATCATCCCGGCCACCGCGTAGGACATCGGCCTCGGCAGCGGCGGCAACGGCTCGGTGACCAGTTCTCCTTGGTAGCGAAGGAAGAAGACGTCCGCGAAGATCTGCACAGGGCTGTTCTTGGCGCCGTCCGGCCCATGGCGGAAACCCTCGCCGCCGAGCACCAGCAGCCCGCGGCTGGTGCGCACGGTGGCCGCGTACGCCAGGCTCGTCGGCAGCCGCAACGGCTGGTCAATCCACTGTGGACCGTCCGGGGTTCGGCGTAGCACGAAGGCCTCGTCCCAATAGACCTTGCCGAGCACGGTGGCCCGGTTGCTGGTCAGCGCGGGCTCGGGGAAGTTCGCGCCGCCGGCGGCGAGCACGTACTCGCCGGACTGGCCGGCGACCATCCCGGCCAGCCCGAGCTGCCGCCAGAAGGGCGCGTGCACCGGTACGTGCGGTGAGAAGTCCACCCGGTTCGGCGGCAGCTCCGGCAGTTCCGTCCACAGTGGACCCGTGGAGGTGGCTTCGGCTTTTGGCGCACCCGCCATCGCCACGCCGGTCAGGCCCAGCGCGCCGAGCGCGGCCCGCCGGGTGAACCCGCTCATCCGGCCACCTCGGCCAGCGCAAGCCGGTGGAAGACGATCTTCTCGTACGGCCCGGCGTCGCCGGTTTCGTAGAGCAGCCCGAGGTTCCGCCGGTCGAGCTGCACCAGGTCGGAGTACGCGGCGGGCGCGGGCGACACCGGGTGGCCGTCGCGCCAGCTGCGTCCGCCGTCTGCGCTGACCCGGACGCGCATGGCGGCACGGCTGTCCGGCGAGGACGGGCCGGAGAACAGCAGCACGTCCGGCCGCGACGTTTGCAGCACGCTGCCCTGCACTTGCGGCCCGGCCAGCGCGGGCCGTCCGGTGTAGGGCGCGGTCAGGCTCCGGCCGCCGTCGCGGCTGTAGGCGTCCACCCGGTTGCCCGGTTCGCTGCCGCCCTGGTCGCGCGCGTTGAAGTACACCGTGCCGTCCGGCAGCTCGGCCGCGGTGCTCTCGTTCGCGTTGACCCGACCGTCCGGCTCACTGTCGGTGAACCCGATCCGCCAGTTCCGGCCGCCGTCGTCGCTGTAGATCGCGTGCCCGCCGTAGTACTTCTTCTCCGTGCCCACGTCCGCCGAACCGGCCGGCGGCGCGCTGGAATGGTTGGCGGGCACCACGATCCGGCCGCTTCGCAACACGATCGCATGCCCGGGGCCGGTGGCGTACCAGCGCCAGTCCGCGGCCTTGGTGTCCGCCGTGATGTCCCTGGTGGCGCTGAAGTCGCGCCCGTCGTTGTCGCTGTACTGCACGTGGACCCGGCGCGTTTCGGCGTCGGACGCCTGGCCGGACATGATCACCGACTCGGTCGCCTCCGGCCCGTTGTGCGTGGTCAGCAGCACCACTCGGCCGTTCGCGGTCACCACCGGGCTCGGGTTTCCCGCGGTACCACCGGTTTTCGAGGTGGTCACCACGCTCAGCGGCCCCCAGTGGCAGCCGCCGTCGGACGAGCGCCGGAGCACGGTGTCGATGGCGCCGGTGTCCCCGGCCGAGTCGTGCCGCCCTTCGGCGAACGCGAGCAGCGTGCCGCGTTTCGTCTCGACCACGGCCGGGATGCGGAAGGTGTGATAGCCCGCGTCACCTGCCGCGTAGGGCACCGAACTCCGGCAGGACGCCGGGCTCGCCCCCGCTTCCGGAATCCCGGCCAGCCCCGCCGTCAGCACCACGGCCACCGCCGCGCCAGTCCACCGGAATCCCACCATGCCTCCCAGACATAGGACATCCTATGTCTAGGAAACCTAGATCGCGCTGTACTTCTCGTCAATGGTTCGCTGAGCGGTGGTGCGGAAATCGTGGTTCGTCCCAGCCCCAGCCCCCCACCCTCCCTGGGGGGCGGCCCCGCTCCAGCCTATCGCCGCACGGGCCGGCGGCTGCCGCTGAAGGGTGAGTTGTCCACAGGGGGCGGCAACTGTGGACAACTTCGCGCGGGGGTCAGAGGCCGAGGCGGCGCAGGGTGGTGGGGAGGTCGTCGAGCAGCGGGGTTTCGGTCTCGCCGAGGGCGGCGCGGAGGTAGAGGCCGTCGCCGACGGTGGCGATCAGGTCGGCAGTCAGTGCGTCCGGGGTGTGTTCCAGCAGCAGGGCGCGCCATTTCGCGGTCGCCTCGCGCATGGCGTCGGAAACCCGTGGCAGGTGCATCATGCGGATCGCGGCGAGCGTGGTCCGGTACAGCCGCTCGTCCCGCAGCACCTCGGCCATCGAGGACCGGATGTAGTAGCTCGCCACCCCCTCCGGCGACTCGCGGGCGGTGGCCAGATCCTCCTCGGTCAGCTCGTACAGCCGGCCGATCAAACCTTCGAGCAGGGCGTCCTTCGAGCCGAAGTGATAAAGCAGGCCGCCCTTGGACACCCCCGCCTCCGCGGCGACGGCTTCGAGCGTGACCGACGAAGGGCCGTGCTCGATGAGGACGTCCTGGTAGGCGTCGAGGACCCGGTCGCGTGCTGAGGGCTTCGCCATAATGAGTTGGACTATACCGTCTGGACGGTTTACTCTCGATGCGAGGCGGAAACTGTACCGTCTGGACTGTAAAGTTTTAGGAGAGTGCGCCATGACCGGGCGCAGGCAATGGTGGGCACTGGCGGTGCTGGTGCTGCCGGTGTTGTTGATCAGCGTGGACATGACCGTGCTCGGGTTCGCGCTGCCGTACCTGAGCGAAGACCTCGCGCCCACCGGCGCCGAGCAGCTCTGGATCGTGGACATCTACTCGTTCATGCTGGCCGGGCTGCTGGTGGTGATGGGCACCCTCGGCGACCGGATCGGCCGCCGCAAGCTGCTGCTCGCCGGCGCCGCCGCGTTCGGCGCCGCCTCGGTGCTGGCCGCGTTCGCGACCACGCCGCTGATGCTGATCGCGGCCCGCGCGTTGCTCGGCGTCGGCGGGGCCACCCTGATGCCGTCCACCCTTTCCCTGATCCGCAGCATCTTCACCGACGGGAACCGGCGCCGGATCGCGATCGCGGTGTGGAGCGCCGGGTTCTCCGGCGGGATGGCGCTCGGCCCGGTGATCGGCGGCTGGCTGCTGGAGCACTTCTGGTGGGGCTCGGTGTTCCTGATCAACGTGCCGGTGATGGTGCTGCTGCTCGTCGCCGGTCCGATCCTGCTGCCGGAGGCGCGCGACCCGCGGCCGGGCAGGTTCGACCTGTTCTCCGCGGTGCTTTCGCTGGCCGCGATGCTGCCGGTGGTCTACGGCATCAAGCTGACCGCCGAGCACGGCCTCAGCCTCACCGCCGTGGTCAGCGTGCTCGCCGGCCTCGCCGTCGGTGTGCTGTTCGTCCGCCGCCAGCGCGCACTGCCGGAACCGATGCTGGACCTCGACCTGTTCCGCAACCGCGCGTTCAGCGTCTCGGTGGCCACCAACCTGCTCGGCGTGTTCGCCATGGTCGGCCTGCTTTTCCTGGTGCCGCAGTACCTCCAGCTGGTGCTCGGGCTCCGGCCGCTGACCGCGGCGCTGTGGATGTTGCCGGCCACCGTGGCCGGGGTGGCCGGCGCGCTGCTCGCCGCCCAGCTGGCCAAGCGGTACAGCACCACGGCGCTGATCGGCGGCGGGCTGCTCGCCGGTGCCGTCGGTTTCGCGCTGCTGACCCAGCTCGGCGTGCACACCGGACTGGCCTGGCTGGTCGCCGGGTTCGTGCTGGTGGGCGGTGGGATCGCGCTGTCCGAGACGCTCACCAACGACCTGGTCGTCTCGGCCGCGCCCGCCGAACGGGCCGGTGCCGCGTCCGCCATCTCCGAGACCGGCTACGAGCTCGGTGGGGCACTGGGCACCGCGATCCTCGGCAGCGTGGCCACCGCGGTCTACCGCGCCGGGCTGCCCGCGGGCACCCCGGAAACGGCGCGCGAGACGCTCGGCGGTGCGGCCGCCACCGCCGGGCAGCTGCCCGCGGACCAGGGCGGTGCACTGCTCGACGTGGCGCGCGAGGCGTTCGTGCAGGGTCTGCACGTCACCGCCTATGCCGGAACCGCACTGCTGATCTACACCGGGGTGCAGGCGATGCTCCTGCTCAATCGGAAAAAGAATTCCGTAGTGCGGATCTGACCGGGTTTACCATGAGGGCATGAGCAACGACGCCCTGCTGCAGACCCTTCGCGATGAGCTCGGCCGGGACGCCGTGCTCACCGACTCCGACGTCACCGGCAGCTACTCGCGGGACATGATGCCGCTCGCCCCGGTCGGCAGGCCGCTGGCGGTGGTGCTGCCGGTGGACGTCGCCGGGGTGCAGGCCGTGGTCCGGGCCTGCGCCGCGGCCGGGGTGCCGATCGTGCCGCGTGGTGCGGGCAGCGGGCTTTCCGGTGCGGCCAACGCGATCGACGGCTGCGTGATGCTGGTGCTGACCAAGCTCAACGAGATCGTGGAGGTCGACGCGGGCAACCGGCTCGCGGTGGTCCAGCCGGGCGTGGTCAACCTGGACTTCCGGAACGCGGTGGAGAAGCACGGGCTGTTCTATCCGCCGGACCCGTCCAGCTACGACTGGTGCACCATCGGCGGGAACCTCTCCACCAACGCCGGCGGGCTGTGCTGCGTGAAGTACGGGGTCACCACGGATTCCGTGCTGGGCTTGGAAGTCGTGCTCGCCGACGGCTCGATCCTGAAGACCGGCCGGCGCACCGTGAAAGGCGTCGCGGGCTACGACCTGGCCAGGCTGTTCGTCGGCAGCGAGGGCACGCTCGGCGTGATCACCCAGGCCACCGTCGCGCTGCGCCCGCTGCCGCAGGCGCCCGGCACCCTGGTCGCCGGGTTCACCAGCACCGAGGCCGCCGGGGCGGCGGTGGCGCAGATGGTGCGCGAGGGGCTGGTGCCGTCGCTGCTGGAGATCATGGACGCCAGTTCGATCAAGGCCGCCGAGAGCTACCTGAAGACCGACCTCGGCGCCGGCTCGGACTGCCAGGCGCTGCTGCTCGCGCAGTCCGACGCGGGTGGCGAGGTGGCCCGCCGCGAACTGGCCGCGCTGGAACAGATCTGCCTGGACTCCGGCTCGGACATGACCTACGCGACCGACGATCTGGCCGAGGGCAACATGTTGCTGCAGGCGCGCCGGGTGGTGCTGACCGCGCTGGAGCAGTACGGGCTGTGGCTCACCGACGACGTGTGCGTGCCGCGCACCCGGATCGCCGAGCTGATCGCCGGCTGCCAGCGGGTGAGCGAGGAGGTCGGGCTGCGGATCGCGGTGGTCGGGCACGCCGGGGACGGCAACATGCACCCGACGATCGTCTACCAGCCCGACTCGGCGGACGAGTTCGAGCGCGCCCAGCGGGCGTTCGACGCGATCCTGGAGATCGGCCTCTCGCTCGGTGGCACGGTGACCGGCGAGCACGGCGTCGGCAAGATCAAAAAAGACTGGCTGGCCAAGGAAATCGGGCCGGTTGGCCTGCGCGTGCACCGCCAGATCAAGGCCGCCCTCGACCCGGACAACCTCTTCAACCCCGGCTCCATGTTCTCCCTGACCTGAGTTCCCCTTGAACGCCGTGAAGGGCACCTTCCCTACCTTCAAGGTAGGCAAGGTGCCCTTCACGGACAGACGGGACCGCCGGGGTCAGTCGGTGACGCGGGGGATGTGCTGAGTGGCCTCGGGATCCGGGGCCTGCTCGGCGGCGAGCTTCTTTTCCTTGCGCCCCTTGAAGTACTCGATCACGATCGGGACAACGGAGATCACCACGATCAGGATGAAGATCGCGTCGACGTTGTCCCGGATGAAGCCGATGTTGCCCAGCAGCGCGCCCAGCACGGTGATGCCGGCGGCCCACAGAATGCCGCCGATCACGGTGTAGGTGAAGTACCGCTTGGGATCCATCTTGCCGATACCGGCGATCCAGGTGATGAAAGTACGGACGAATGGAACAAAACGGGCCAGCACCACGGCTTTCGGGCCGTGCTTGTCCAGGAAGGCGTGCGTCTTCTCCACATACTCCTGTTTGAAGAATCGCGAGTCCGGCCGTTTGAACAACGCGGGACCGGCCTTGTAGCCGATCAGATAACCCACCACGTTGCCGAGCAGGGCGGCGACCGTGACCAGCACGCAGACCAGCCACAACGGCGACTTGATGCTGCCGTTGGCGATGAACAGGCCGGCGGTGAACAACAGCGAATCACCCGGCAGTACCGGGAAAATGCTGCTCTCGATGAAGATGATCAGGCAGAGGCCGACGATTACGTACCCACCGAACTCGGTGAGCAGGTAGTCAGGGCTGAACCAGTCGGGCATCAACGCCAGAGTGGTCGTGGACTGGGTGAACATCACCAAAGTAACGGTACAGGGTCGGCTTTTCGCGCGGCGCCAACCCTTCGCCTGCGCTAAAGCAGGGTCAGCAGGCCGATCACCGAGCCGGAGGCGAGCCCGAGCAGCACCGCCAGTACCAGCACCCAATGCGCCGCGAGCGGATGGCTCGCCGGAACTTGCCTGGTGGTGCCCGCTCGCTGGGCCGGCGGTGCCGGCGCGAACGCGGGGTTGGCGTCCAGCGCGGCCCGCTCGCGTTCGAGCGAGCTCGCCCCGGCGCCGGAAAGCAGGCCGTAGCGGGGCGGCAGTCGATCTGTCGCATTGTCTGTCAGGTGCTCCGAAGGACTCGGCGAAGAGATCGGCGGGGTGGTCGCCGACTCGTCCGATTCGCGAAGTTCCTGGTCCAGCGCCTTGAAGTCCGGCAACTCGCCGGGATCCTCGGCGAGTTCGGCGGAGTCCGTGTTCGTCGCCGGCCGCGCCGTTTTCGGAGCGGGCTGCGGCACGCTTCGCGCCTGCGCGCGCAGCGCCTGAGCCAGCAGCTTCTCCGGGTCGTCGGCTTCGGTCACCCGTCCACGCTAACCCATGGCGGGCAACGGCTAGACGATCAGCTTCGAGCGACGCCAGAAGTACTTGGTCGGCCCGCCGATCAGGTCGGCTTCGGTCAGGAACCCGACCACCCGGCCGGCGCCGTGCCGGAACGCCTCGTGCATGTTCGGGTTGGCCCGTGCCTGCCGCTGCGCCTCGCGGCCGTTGAGTCCGGCGCGCTCGTACTGCTCGCGCCTGGTCAGCGAGGTGGCCAGCAGCAGCGCGCCGCGCGCGGCGACCAGCCGCGCGAACTCCTTCTCCAGCCGGTTGACCCGGCCCATCCCGCGCAGCAGGTCCTCCCTGGCGTAGCGCACGTGCCTGGCCTCCTCGGTGACGTGGATCCGCATCACCGCGCGCACGATCGGCTGCAGGTTCTCGTCGCGCATGGTGTCGCGCTGGAGCACGTCGAAGACCTCTTCGCCCATCAGCGTGGCGGCCCACATGGCGGGCCCGCGGAGCACGAACGGCAGCACCTGGCCGAGCAGGTACCAGCGGAGGTCCTGCCGGTAGGGCCGGCCGCCGACCCGGTCGATCAGCCTGCCGAACATCATCGAGTGCCGGCACTCCTCGGCCACCTCGGTGTAGGCGTAGTGCACGTGGGCCGTGGTCGGGTCCTTGCGGTAGGCCAGCCGCATCAGCATCTGGATCAGGATGGTCTCGAACCAGATGCCAACGCTGATCGTGTTGATCATCTCCTGCTTGGACAGCTCGATCCGCTGCTCCTGGCTCATCCGGCCCCAGAGCTCGGTGCCGTACAGGGTGACCAGCTGCTCCGGCACGAAGTACTTGCCCGGCTCCAGCGGCGCGTCCCAGTCGATGTCCACGTCGGGGTCGTAGGACAGCTTCGCCGAGGACGCGAGCAGGCGGTTCGCGGTGGTCTCCCGGCTCGGCGGGGTGTCCGTGCGACGGTTCATGGGTAAACGTTAGAACGGTCATTGAAATAATGGAAGATTAAGACGTCGATTCGGCCGAGTCGTCTTCGCGCTGCTGCAGCAACGGGCCGAATCGTGCCGCGAGCCAGTCCTGCAGCTCGCGGCTCATCGACGCGGCCAGCGAGGCGGCCACCGCGGACTGCGCGAGCGGCCGCAGCCGCTTGGCCTGCGCGGTCAGCTCCGGCACCTCTTCGGCGGACGGCGTCCAGTCCCCATCGGGCAGCACGTGCCGGTCGACCAGCTCCAGGAACAGCCCGGCCAGCTCGTCGGTATGCCGTTTGACCTGCTCGGCGATCTCCAGCACCACCGGCATCGGCACCCCGGCGGACAGCAGCTCCCGGCCGGCCTGCAGCAGCCGCGGGCTGCGCACCAGCACGTGCGCGCCCTCCCGCTCCACCACCCCGAGCCGCAGCGCCCTGCTGATCGTGGCCGGGCTGGCGTACTTGCCGAACTCCCTGGTCACCTCGGCCAGCGACATCCGCTGCGGCACCTCGTCCGACCAGGGCTGGGTGATCACCTCTTCCAGCCCGAGCAGGTCGCCGAGGTCGCGGCCCTCGGCCCAGGCCGCGAGCATCTCGCCGATCTGGGCGAAGGCGTAACCCCGGCCGAGCAGCCCGAGGATCAGCCGCAACCTGGCCAGGTGCGCCTCGGTGTACACCGCGACGCGGCCGCGTCGCAGCGGCGGCGGGAGCAGCCCGCGGTCCTGGTAGACCCGCACGTTGCCGACCGTGGTGCCGGCCACCCGCGCCAGGTCGTCCACCCGGTACTCCCGGCCGCCGCCGCTGCCCGCAGTGTCTGGATCCATTGGCCGGAGTCTAGTGCTGGCCGGTGTTTCCCCTGGTCAACGGTCGTGAGTGGAAACGGTTGCCAGGACAACACTTTTCACTCACGACGTCTGACCTGCGCCGACGCCGGCCACCCATTCGCCACGGCGCAGCACCTTCGACGGGCACAGGTCCGCGTCCAGCACCACCAGGTCGGCGGCCAGTCCCGCGCGCAGCGCGCCGGTCTTCCCGGTCAGGCCGAGCAGCGCGGCCGGTTTGGCCGAGGTCGCGTGCACCGCGTCCATGACGTCCAGCCGGGCGCTGTGCACCAGGTTGCGGAAGGCGTTGTCCATGGTCAGCGTGCTGCCGGCGAGCGAGCCGTTGTCGGCCAGCGTGGCCACCCCGTCCCGCACGTCCACCTCGAGCCTGCCGAGCCGGTAGCTGCCATCCGCCGCGTCGGTGGCCGACATCGCGTCGGTGATCAGCACCGTGCGGCCCTTGCCGGCGTGCGTCGCGGCCAGCCGGACCACGGTGGGGTGCATGTGCACCAGGTCGCAGATCAGTTCCACGGTGACCCGCTCGTCGTCCAGCAGCGCGCCGATCGGGCCGGGCTCGCGGTGGTGCAGCGGGCGCATCCCGTTGAACAGGTGGGTGGCCACGGTGGCGCCGGCGTCGATCGCGGGCCGGATCTGCTCCTCCACGCCGTCCGTGTGCCCGATCGCGGCGATCACCCCGGACTCGGCCAGCTGGCGTACCGCGCGCACCCCGCCGTGCAGCTCCGGGGCGAGGGTGACCATCCGGACCGAGCCCTTGCCGGCGGCCAGCAGCCGGTCCACGGTGGCGGCGTCCGGCTCGCGCAGCGCGTCCGGGTCGTGCGCGCCGCACCTGGCCTGGGAGATGAACGGCCCCTCCAGGTGGATGCCGGCCAGCTCGCCGTCGGCCACCAGCTCGTTCAGCACGGCCATCTGGCCGGCCAGCTCGCCGATCGGGTCGGAGACCAGGCTGGCCAGCAGGGTGGTGGTGCCGTGCCGCCGGTGCGCGGCGATGGCGCTGGTCAGCTCCTTCTCCTCGCCGCTGGAGAACGAGCCGCCGCCACCGCCGTGGCAGTGCGTGTCCACGAAGCCGGGGACCACCAGGGCGCCCTGGACGTCCACCTGTTTGCCCGGGGGCGGGGAGCCGGTCCCGACGTTCTCGATCAGCTCGCCGGAAATGGCCAGCCAGCCATTTTCCAACAGCCCGGCAGGGGTGGCCAATTTTCCACCCATGATCACGAAGTCCTCGGCGCCCGTCACATCTGACAGCATATTGGTCTAAACCAAGTCATGGGGGTGCAACCCCGGTGTTCGTTACCGGCTGGTGTCCCTAGTTGGGGTTCTGCATGGCCTTCTGGAGGGCTTCCAGTGCCCTGCTCGCGGTGGATTTTACGGTCCCTTTGGAAATGCCGGCCGCTTCCGAGATCTCCGCCTCGGACAACCCGCCGTAGTACCTCAGCACCAGCACCTCCCGCTGCCTTGGCGGCAACTTGGACAGTGCGCTGACCACGGCCTGGTGCTCGGTGGACAGCATCGCCAGGCTCTCCGCGGAGCGCGCGTTGACCGCGTGCGGCGGCACGTACTCGCGCGCGGTCTTGCGGCGGCGCAGTACGCTTCGTGACCCATTCACTACCGCCGTTCGCAGGTATCCGACTGCGGCCGCGGCGTCGCGCAGCTTCCCCCAGTTGCGGTGCAGCCCGGTGAACGCCTCCTGCACCACGTCCTCCGCGGTGGCGGGCTCGTCGACAAGCAGGATGGCCAGCCGGACCAGCCGCATCCGGTGCGTCCGGTAGAGGTCCTCCAGGTTCAGCGGCGCGGCCGGCGGTGCCGCCGGTGCCGGCCCGTCGATCGTCCGCAGGTGCCCGAGCGTGCGTTCCACGCTGCTTTCCGCACTGCCCTCCGGCATGAATCCCCGCTCACTTTCGGCCGACCTGGATGAGGCTGACTGGTAGTCGTCAAGCCCACGCTGCGGACAGCGTATCGGGTTGGCTCGCCCGGTGGCACTGCTCGAATCGTGGGACGGCCCGCTCACGCTGTGGGCGCCGGCCGGTAGCGTCCATCCTGCCCGTCCGGTACGGAGGAGGAGACGCAGTGGCCTGGTATCTGGTGGAAATCCGCTATGTCCAAGAAAAACTGGCCGAGGTTCGGCCACGGCACCGGGAGTTCCTGAACCGGCTGGCCGCCGAAGGCGTGGTGGCCGTGGCCGGCCCGCTCGGCGACAACAGTGGCGGGATCTCGCTCTACCGTGCCGAGAACGAAGCCGCGCTCCAGGAACTGATCGACCAGGACCCCTATCACCTCGAAGGGGCCATCGCCGAGCGGACCGTGCGCGAGTTCAAGCCGGTGATCGGCGCCTGGGTGCCTGACGCTCAGTAAACGCCGCCGAGCTTGGTGTGGTCCCAGCTGACCACCTTGGTCGGCTTGAACAGCAGGCCGACCCGCTTCGGCGCCTGTTTGCCGATGAACTCGGCGAGCGCGTCCGGCACCGGGTCGCCGGGCTGGGCGCCGGCGTAGCGCTGGGTCAGCGTGATGCCGATTTCGGTGACCTTCGCGGTGTCCTCGACGAGTTCGACGTCGGCCTCCAGCGAGACCCCGCGGAGGGTCTCGTACGTGTCCCCCGACTCGATCAGCACCGTGGCCTGCGGCAGGCGGCGCAGGTTGACCGTCTTCTGCGCGCTGCCGTAGGTCCAGGTCGCGACCCCGTCACCGTGCGGGAAGTACCAGAGCGGGGCCAGGTGCGGGCGCCCGTTCGGCCCGATCGTCGCCACGTTGATGACCTTCTGCTCGGCCAGGTACGCGCGTACCTCGTCGGGCGTCATCCGGATCTGGTCGCGGCGTGACATCCGCACCTCCTGTCGTCGCAGCTGACGGCACTCTCGCCGAGCGGCGCCCTGCTGTCGAGCCCGGCGTGTCGCTGAGCGGTACGGCTAGCGCTTGGTCGCGGCCCGGCCGCCGTGCCCGGCGACGGAGGACTCCAGCGCACCGCGTTCCTTGATGTCGGCCAGCGCCGCCTTGTCCGCGCCGGGCACCCTGGACCGGGACCCGATCTCGATGATCGGCGGCAGGAAGGCGCGGATCAGCTTGAGCCCGCCGACCCAGCGCGGCACGTGGATCGTGCGGGCCCGGCGCAGCACGCCCTGCTCCAGGGACTCCAGCGCGACGTTCAGCGGGTAGGTCTTGCCGAGCAGCCCCGGCATCCCGGCCCGCAGCCTGCCGAACACCGGGTGCGCGTCCGCGCTCTCCACCAGGTCGGTGCGGATCCAGGTGGGGTGCGCGACGCCGACCTTGACCTTGAGGTGGGCCAGCTCGGCGCGCAGGCTGTTGCAGAACGCCTCCACCCCGGCCTTCGCGGCGGCGTAGTTCGCCATGCCAGGGGCGTGCGTGATGGCGGCCAGCGAGGAAATCGCCAGCAGGTAGCCCTTGCGCTCGATCACGTGCGGCAGGGTGACCCGGAAGGTCCGCCAGACGCCGAGCAGGTCGACCTCGATCACCTTCTCGAACGCGGCCGGGTCGACCGAGCGCACGAACCCGGTGGTCGCGATGCCGGCGTTGGCGATCACCACGTCGATCCCGCCGAAGTGCGCGACCACGCCCGCGGTGGCCCGCTCCAGCGCGTCCCAGTCGGTGACGTCCGCCTCCCAGGCCCGCGCGTTCGGCCCGATCCGCTCCGCGACCTTGCGCTGTTCCTCGGCTTCGAGCCCGACCAGCGCCACCTTCGCGCCACGCGCGGCGAGCCGCTCGGCCAGCCCGGCGCCGATGCCCCTTGCCGCGCCGGTGATGAGTACGACCTTGCCGTTGACCTGGCGTTTGCCGGTCAGCAGGGAGAGCGGGTTCACGGTGCCTCCTCATTCGTCGGAGGCACCGTACCTTGACTTACTACGAGTAGGCTACTGGCTAGTAGTAGACGCCACGGTCAGCTTCCGCAGCTCGTCCTCGGTCAGCTCGAGCTGGGCCGCGGCGAGCAGGCCGGTGAGCTGGCCGGTGTTGCGGGCGCTGGCGATCGGCGCGGCCACGGTCGGCTGGGCGGCCAGCCAGGCCAGCGCCACCGCGGCCACCGGCACCCGGTGCGCGGCCGCCGCCTCGTCCAGCGCGGCCAGCACGCGCTCGCCGCGCTCGTCCAGGTAGGCCAGCGCGCCGTCGGCACGCGGACTGTCACCCGCGCCGTCGGCCGACCGGTACTTGCCGGTCAGGAAGCCCTTGGCCAGTGCGAAGTACGGCAGGGTGCCGAGGCCCTCGCGCTCGGCCAGTGGCGCCAGCTCGCGTTCGTAGTCGCGTTCCACCAGGTTGTAGTGCGGTTGCAGGGCGGCGTAGCGGGCAAGGCCCGCACTGTCCGAAATGGACAATGCCTCGGCCAGCCGGTCGGCGGTGTAGTTCGAAGCCGCGATGTAGCGGACTTTTCCGGCGCGGACCAGTTCGTCGAAAGCGCCCAGGGTTTCTTCCAGCGGGGTGTCCGGGTCGTCCCGGTGTGCGTAGTACAGATCGATATGGTCGGTGCGCAGCCGTCGCAGCGAATCCTCGGCGGCTTCTTTGATGTTCTTCGCCGAAAGCCCCGGCCGTTTCCCCCACATGCCCACCTTGGTGGCCACCACGGTGTCGTCGCGCCGGCCGCGGCTGGCCAGCCAGTTGCCGATGATGGTCTCCGATTCACCACCGGAGTTGCCCTCGATCCGCGCCATGTACACGTCCGCGGTGTCCAGGAAGTTACCCCCGGCCGCGGCATAGGCGTCCAGCACGGCAAAGGACTCCGCCTCGTCGGCGGTCCAGCCGAATACGTTGCCGCCGAGGTTGATGCCGAACACGTCCAGGTCCGTATTGCCGATCTTCACCATGATTCGAACGTAACCCGGAATGAAACGGAGTGCTGGTGGAGTTGTCCGGGTTATGACTGTGAATCTGGGCAGGATCGGTATCTGGCGGCCCGTGTGGGACCTCACCCCCGGACTGGCGGTCGAGATCGAGAAGCTGGGCTACGGCGCCATCTGGGTCGGCGGGTCGCCGGACGGCGGGCTCGAACTGGAGGAGAGCCTGCTGGACGCGACCAGCTCGATCGCGGTGGCCACCGGCATCGTGAACATGTGGAAGGACGACGCGGCCACCGTGGGCGCCTCCTACCACCGGCTCGCGGCCAAGCACCCCGGCCGGTTCCTGCTTGGCGTCGGCATCGGGCACCCGGAAGCGACCCAGGTCTACCAGAAGCCCTACGACAAGATCGTCTCCTACCTGGACGAGCTGGACGAGGCCGGTGTGCCGGTCGAAGACAGGGTGCTGGCCGCGCTCGGGCCGAAGGTGCTGAAGCTCTCCGGCGAGCGGACCGCCGGCGCGCACCCGTACCTGACCGTGCCCGCGCACACCCGCGAGGCGCGCCAGGTCCTCGGCGACGGGCCGCTGCTCGCGCCGGAGCAGAAGGTGGTGCTGGAGACCGACCCGGACAAGGCCCGCGCGATCGGCCGTCCCGCGGTGCAGCACCCCTATCTCGGCCTGGTCAACTACACCAGGAACCTGCTGCGGCTCGGCTACTCCGAGCAGGACATCGCCGACGGCGGCAGCGACCGGCTGATCGACGACCTCGCGTTGCACGGTGACGCGGAGACCATCGCCCGCGGCGTGCGCGCGCACCTCGAAGCCGGCGCGGACCACGTCAACATCCAGGTCCTCGGCGACGACCCGCTGCCCGGCTACCGCGCCCTCGCCCCCCTCCTCCTCTGATGCAGCGAAGGCCACCTTGCCTGCGTTCAACGCAGGCAAGGTGGCCTTCGCTGCGTTCGCGGTGCAAGGGTGGGGACGGGGACATAGTGCGAGGGGGTGCGGACCTCGTACGATGCGGCCGAACAGGGAAACTTCTCGAGGAGGACCAACGATGCCCATCGCCACCCCCGAGGTCTACGCGGAGATGCTCGACCGGGCCAAGGCGAACGAGTTCGCCTACCCGGCCATCAACGTGACTTCGTCGGAAACCCTGAACGCCGCCCTGCGCGGGTTCGCCGAGGCGGAGAGCGACGGCATCATCCAGTTCTCCACCGGCGGTTCGGAGTTCGCTTCCGGCACCAAGGTCAAGGACATGGTGGTCGGCTCGACCGCGCTGGCCGAGTTCGCGCACGTGGTCGCCGAGCGGTACCCGGTGAACATCGCGCTGCACACCGACCACTGCCCGAAGGACAAGCTGGACGGCTTCGTCCGCCCGCTGATCGAGATCTCCCAGGAGCGGGTGAACCGCGGCCTGAACCCGCTGTTCCAGTCGCACATGTGGGACGGCTCCGCGATCGACCTCGAGGAGAACCTGGAGATCGCGGCCGAGCTGCTGGCGAAGACGGCCGCGGCCAAGATCATCCTCGAGGTGGAGATCGGCGTGGTCGGCGGCGAAGAGGACGGCGTCGCCAACGACATCAACGA
This sequence comes from Amycolatopsis nigrescens CSC17Ta-90, assembly GCF_000384315.1. Taxonomy (GTDB): domain Bacteria; phylum Actinomycetota; class Actinomycetes; order Mycobacteriales; family Pseudonocardiaceae; genus Amycolatopsis; species Amycolatopsis nigrescens. Next base: position 3,752,622 of record NZ_ARVW01000001.1, read on the forward strand.
CAAGCTGTACACCGCCGAAGGTGACTTCGTCCGGACCGTGGAGACCCTCGGCGCCGGCGAGAAGGGCCGCTACCTGCTGGCCGCGACCTTCGGCAACGTGCACGGCGTCTACAAGCCGGGCAACGTCCAGCTGCGCCCGGACGTGCTCAAGGGCGGGCAGCGGGTGGCCGCGCAGAAGCTCGGGCTCGCCGAGGGTTCGAAGCCGTTCGAGCTGGTGTTCCACGGCGGTTCCGGCTCGGCGCTGGAGGACATCCAGGCCGCGGTGTCCTACGGCGTGGTCAAGATGAACGTGGACACCGACACCCAGTACGCCTTCACCCGGCCGATCGCGGAGCACTTCTTCAAGAACTACGACGGGGTGCTCAAGATCGACGGCGAGGTCGGCAACAAGAAGGTGTACGACCCGCGCAGCTACCTCAAGGTCGCCGAGGCCGCGATGGCCGACCGCGTGGTCGAGGCCGCCCAGTCGCTCAAGTCCGCGGGCCAGAAGATCTCCTGAGTTTCACCCGTCGGGGTGGTGAGTTTGCGCAGAGCGGCGATCGCCGGGCATCGTGTCCGGCGATGATGTCGAAACGTGTTGTCGCCGCGGTCCTGATCGCCGCTCTGCTGCTCGCCGGCGGCGGGGTACTGGGCAGCCTGTTCCTCTGACCGGACGGCTAGATTGGCTTCATGACGCACGCCAATCTTCTCGGCCCCGAGCCGACCAGGCTGCCCGAGCACACCGCCGCACAGGCCGCGCTGGACGCCGGTACCGACCCGGCCGAAGTCGCCGCCGAGCACCCGTATTTCAGCGAGGCGTGGGCCGCGCTGGGTGAGGCCGCGCTGGCGTCCGGTGAAACGGTCGCCGCGTACGCCTACGCCCGCACCGGTTACCACCGGGGTTTGGACCAGTTGCGCCGCAACGGGTGGAAGGGTTTCGGCCCGGTGCCGTGGAGCCACCGGCCGAACCAGGGCTTCCTGCGCGCGGTCGCCGTGCTGGCCCAGGCCGCGCGCACCATCGGCGAGACCGACGAGTACCACCGCTGCAAGCAGCTGCTCGACGACTCGGACCCGGCCGCCGCGTCGGCCGCCGGGCTTTCCTGAGCGCCCCGCCGGGCGCACCCGGAGCTTCCGGGTACGCCCGGCGGGATCAGAACGTTCCGCAGTTGACCGGCGGGGCCTTGCCTTCGAACCGGTCGCCGAGCCAGGTCAAGCCCTCCGGGTACGCGCCGATGGCGCCGCCGACGTGGGTCGGTGCCAGTGACGTGCTGAACTGCACCTTCGCGCCGAGGCCGCACCAGTCCCGCGCCATTTCCCGGCCCTGCGGGTACGGCACGATGTCGTCCAGCGCGCTGTGCACCACCAGGGTCGGCACGCCCGGCTTGCGCAGGCCGATCCGCTGCTCGGCGACCCGCGACTTGTACGGTTCCTCGTCGAGGTAGTCGGCGAGCGGGCGGCCGTCTGCGGTCAGGTCCGCGGACCGGGTGAAGGCGTGGTTGGCGATGCCGTCCAGCAGGCACTCGTGGCGCACCTGCTCGTACAGCTTCTTGCCCTTGTCGTTGAGCAGCGCCGGAATGTCCAGCTCCGGGTACGCGGTGTTCATGCTGACCAGCGCGAAACCGAGGAACGCCACCGCGTAGTGCCCGTCCAGCTGCTTGGCCACCGCGCCGAGCTCGGCCGGTGGCGCGCCCGCGTAGGCGCCCTTGAGGTCCAGTTCCGGCGCGTACTCCGGCTGCAGCTCGGCCGCGGCAGCCGAGGCGCCGCCGCCCTGGGAGTAGCCGGCGATCCCCACCGGGCCATCGCCGGGCAGGTTCGCTTCGGGCAGGCGCTGGGCGGCCCGAAGCGAGTCCAGCACCGCGTGTCCCTCGGCGGCCCGGTTCACGTAGGTGTGGTCGCCCGGTGTGCCTAGACCTTCGTAGTCGGTGACCACCACGCCGTAGCCGCGCAGCAGCAGGGCGGCGATGGACGGACCCTCGTACTCGGCGCCGGCGGCCAGCGCGCGGGACGGCGCGCAGTCGTCGCGCATGCCCTGGGTGCCGACTGCGTAGCCGACCAGCGGGCGCTCGCCCTTGCCGGTCCACGCGCCCTTCGGCGTGAGCACCAGGCCGGTGACCGCGATCCGCCGGTCGTGGGTGTCCCGGCTCAGGTACATGATCCGCTGCACGTCGGCGTCGACGCGGATCAGTTTCACCGGATCGATGAAGAATTCGGCGGGCTCGTGCTTGATGATGTCTCCGTCGCGGCCCGCGGGCAGCGGGGACGGCGGATCGTAGAAGGATGCCGCGGCGGCCGGGGACGATCCGGCCGTCAGCAGGGCGAAGACCAGCGCACCAGTGAGCCCGGCGGCCACCAGACGGCGGAAGTGGATGAGCATTTCTCGCTCCTCGCTGAGCGTTCTGCGCGGTCGGGGTGGGAAAGACGATCGGGGAGGCGGCACCCCCTGTCAAGCGGGCGATCGGGTGTCCATTGTGGAGATAAGGCTTCTCACCTGCTGGACGGGCTCGGTTCCGGCGGCCGCCGGCCGTAGCTTCGGAATCATGACGTCACCGGCCGCGCTCGCGATCGTGGGCGCGGGCCCGCGGGGAATCTGCGTGCTGGAACGGATCTCCGCCAACGCCGCGGAGCTGCTCGGGGACCGCCCGCTGGTGGTGCACCTGATCGACCCGTTCCCGCCGGGGCCGGGCCGGGTATGGCGCTACCGGCAGTCACCGCTGCTGCGGATGAACTCGATGCCGGAGGACGTCACCATGTTCACCGACGAGACGGTCCGCATCGACGGCCCGGTCCGCCCCGGCCCGTCGCTGGCCGAGTGGGCACGGCAGGTGCGTGACGGCGGACTGGACGTCGAAGTCGCCCCGGACCTGCGCGCGGAGCTGGCCGGGCTGTCCTCGACCTCGTTCCCCACCCGGCGGCTGCAGAGCGAGTACCTGACCTGGGTGTACCGGCACGTGCTGGCCGGGCTCCCGCCGGGGATCGAGGTGCGGGAGCACCGCGCGAAGGCGGTCCGGCTCACCGCGACCGGCGACCGGCAGGAGGTGTGGCTGGACGGCGAGCCGGAGCCGGTGCGGGCGGACGCGGTGCTGCTCACCGTCGGTCACCTGGACGCCGAACCGGACGAGTCTTCCGCCGGGCTGGTGGCTTTCGCCGAGCGGCACGGGCTCGGCTACTACCCGGCCGGCTACACCGCCGACGTGGACTATTCCGCGGTGGCTCCCGGTGAGGACGTGCTGGTGCGCGGGTTCGGGCTGGCGTTCGTGGACCTGATGCTGGTGCTCACCGAGGGTCGCGGCGGCCGGTTCACCGAGCAGCCCTGCGGCGGGCTGCGGTACCGGCCCAGCGGTGCGGAGCCGGTGCTGCACATCGGTTCCCGGCGCGGCGTGCCCTACCACGCCAAGACCGGCTACCGGCTGCGCGGGAAACCGTTGCGGCTGCCCAGGTTCTTCGACGAGCGCGCGATCGCCGAGCTGGCCGCGGCGCCGGGCCCGCTGGACTTCTTCGCCGACGTCTGGCCGCGGATCGCCAAGGAGATCGCCTGGGGTTACTACAGCGAGCTGTTCACCGGCCATCCGGACCGGGTCCGGCTGGATTTCGCGGTGTTCGCCGACGCCTTCGCGGACACCCGCTGGGACAGCCCGGAAATGCTCGACCTGGTGCGCCGCGCGGTGCCGGCCGAGCAGGACCGGCTCGACCTGCGCCTGCTGGACCGGCCGTTGGAGGGCCTGCGCTTCGGCACCGCGGAGGAGTTCGGCAAGCACCTGCGCGAGTACATCGAGGCCGACCTCGCCCGCCGCGCGGACAGCTCGTACAGCGCGGATCTCGGTGCTTTCATGGCTTTGCTGTCGGTGGTCGGCCAGCTGCCCGCGCTGGTCGCCACCGGGCGGCTGGACGCCGACTCGCAAGTGTCCGATTTGGACGGTTGGTGGCACGGCTTCTTCAGCTACTTCGCCAGCGGCCCGCCGCCGCGCCGGCTGGAGGAGCTGCTCGCCCTGCAGCAGGCCGGGGTGGTCTCCTTCCTCGGCGCCGGGATGCGGGTGACCGCGGACGACGAGCGGGGCGTTTTCGTCGCCAGCGGCGAGAGTTTCCCCGGCACCGTCCAAGCCCGCGCGTTGATCGAGGCGCGCCTGCCGCACCCGAGCGTGCGGCTTGCTTCGGACCCGCTGCTGCGTGCACTGCGGGACAGCGGAGAACTGGCCGAGGAGACCGTGCTGGACGCGGCTTCGGGCACCAGGCTGCCGTCCGGCCGGATCCACACCAGGGTCGGTGACTCCCGGCTGCTCGACGGCGACGGCGTCCCGCATCCGCGCCGGTTCGCCCTCGGCCCGCACACCAGCGCCCGTTCCGCCGGCGCGTTCACCCGCCCTCGGATGAACGCGCTTCCGTTCCGCCAAAACGACGCCGTCGCCAGGCAGCTCCTCGCGATCCTCCCCGGCAAATAGCCGGCTATTTGCCCTTAGCTGAGCACGGGCGGGACGAACTGGCAGACCGGGGTCCGCGCGTTCGCGGGGTCGAGCGCGTTGAGCACCAGGCGGCCGGTGATCGGGTCGTAGGGAATGCCGAGGTGGTCGGTGAAGTCCAGGCCGCAGACGTCCTGCAGCAGGATGTTCTTGACGTTCGGCGCCGGCTTCAGGAACGCGTTGGTGTAAGGCGTGACCACCTCGTCGTACCGGGTCTGGATCACCGTGTAGTCCACGCCCGGCACGGTGTCGCCGCCCTCGTTCAGGTCCTTCAGGAACGCCGAGTGCTTCTCCTGCTCGTTGCAGGCCGGGCAGACCCCGCCCAGCAGGTCCCGCACCGGCGGGATCGCGTTCACCGCGGTGAGCAGGCCGAACAGGTCGGTGCCGTAGTTCGACGGGGAAAGCCCGACCAGCTTGCCGATCTTGTCCGCCCCGCCGAGGTACTTGATCCAGTAGCGGATGTTCATCCCGCCCTGCGAATGCCCGACCACGTCCAGCTTCGTGGCGCCGGTCGCTTTCAGGATCTTCTCGCCGAAGGTCGCCAGCTGCCCGGCCGTGCCGGCCACCGGTCCGACGGTCTGCAGGAAACTGCCCGGTGAGCCGCCGAAGTTGCCGGCGAACACGCAGTACCCGGCGTCGGCCAGCCGTTTCGACAGGCCAGCCCAGTTCTCGTACGCGTTCGCGGTGGTGCCGTTGGAAAGCAGCACCGGGTTCGGGTGCTTCGCGCTGGGCTTGCAGCTCCAGTCGTTCGCGCCCGGCGGCGCGAGGGTCGGGTCGCTCAGCGAGTACAGCGCGGCCGCGATGATGTTGGGCTGCACGGGCCCGGTCGGTTCCTTCGCCCCGGCTTCGGCCGTCCCGGTACCGATGACCAGTCCCGCGGTCGCCGTGACCAGAGCCAGTGACCGCACGAATTTCCGCACGCCCGTCCCGTCCCACCTCTCTGTGGTCCAGGGTGACCCGCGTCACCCGCCTGTTCTAACGCGTGAGCGGATCGAGGGATGCGCAAAATTGTCGGTGCGGGTGACTAGCTTTCCCGACATGAGTCTTGTGACGAAGAATCAGCCGGAGGGCACCCCGACCTGGATCGACCTGGAAGTGCCGGACCTGGACCGGGCGATGGACTTCTACGGCGCGCTGTTCGGCTGGGACTTCGAGGTGGGCCCGGAAGCGGCCGGCGGCTACACGATCTGCCTGCTGCGCGACCGCGCGGTCGCGGCGCTGTCGCCGAATCCGGCGGCGGAGAAGCACTCGTGGAGCGTCTACCTCGCGACGGACGACTGCGACGCGGCTGCCGCGCGGGTCACCGAGGCGGGCGGCACCGTGCCGCTCGCGCCGATGGACGTGCTGGACAAGGGCCGGATGGCGCTCGTGCGCGACCCGGTCGGTGCGCGGTTCGCGCTGTGGCAGGGTCGGGCGCGGCTCGGGGTGGAGCTGGTCAACGAGCCGGGCACGCTGGTCCGCAACGACCTGGTCACCGCGGATGCCGGGCCGGCGAGGGAGTTCTACGCCGCGGTCTTCGGCTTCAGCCTGGACCGCAACGAGGACGTCCCGGAGTTCGACTTCACCTTCCTGCGCCGGACGGACGGGCACGAGGTGGCCGGGATCTTCGGACTGCCGGAGGCGCCGGAGTCCGCGTGGAACACCACCTTCGAGGTGGCCGACACCGACGACGTGGTGCGCCGTGCCGTCGAGGCGGGCGGCACGGCCGGTGCCGTCGAAGACATGCTGTACGGCCGGATCGCGACCATCACCGACCCGTTCGGCGCGGAGTTCTCGGTGATCACCAGGCCGCCGGCGTGAACGGGCCGGGCGCCTTCGCCCGGCCCGCCGCCCCAGTAGCGGCTGCTGTCAGCAGCGGCCGAGCATGTCGGTCAGCGCGGTCTTCTCCGCGGAGCTGATGGTGAGCTTGTACTTGGACTTCACCGCGGTCCACATGCTGGCGTAGGTGCACCAGTAGCCGACCGTCGGCGGCTTCCACTGGTCCGGCGACTTGTCGCCCTTCTCCTGGTTGACGTTGTCGGTCACCGCGATCAGCTGCGGGTCGGACAGGTCGTTGGCGTAGGACTGGCGCTGCGCGGTGGTCCAGGACGAGGCCCCGGTCCGCCAGGCGGCGGCCAGCGGCACCACGTGGTCGATGTCCACGTCGCCGGGCGCGGTCCAGGTGGCGTCGTCGTAGGGGCTGAACCAGCTGCCCGAGGTGGGTGCGCAGTCGGAGCCGGTCTGCACGTTCGTGCCGTCGCGCTTGAGCACGACCTCGCGGGTGTTGCAGCTGTCGCCCTGGTCGATCCAGTGCGGGAACTTGTCCCGCGAGTAGCCGTCCTGGGAGCCGTCCGGCTGCACCTTGAGCGAGGCCAGCATCGACTTTGCGGCGTCACCGGACGGAATGTTGGGCGGCTCGGCCGCGGCGGTGCCGGCAAGGCCGACAGTGAAGACCGCGGAAGCGACAACGGCCGTGAAAGAATTACGAAGTGTGCGAGACGTTGGCATTTTGCTGCCTCCGCGTCGGGTGTGGGGACCTGTCAACCCTTGCTCACGGAAGTGGCGAAATCAACACCTGCGAGTGACACGTTGCCGACTATTAGTTAACGCTGTGTCACAGCAGGGCAAATAGCCGGCTTTTTGCCCGCTGGGGTCTAGAGCAGGCCGCGGATGAGGCGGAGGTCTTCGGTGTGCCGGTACCAGGTCCAGCGGTTCACCGCGCGCGGGTGCGCGACCCCGTCCAGGGTGGGCACGGCGGGCACGCAGCCGAGCTGGAACGCCCGCCCTGCCACCGTCACCGGCCGTTTGAACAGCAGCCCCTTGGTCACCCGCGCGACCAGCCCTGGCCCGCCCGCGTCGTCCGGCTCGACCACGATCGACCGCGCCGCCCCGCGCAGCGCGACTTCGTCGTCGCAGTACGCGACCCCGCGGACCGGGCCGACCGAACCGCGGCCGAGGAGCACCCCGCCGGAGTCGTCACGGATCAGCGGCACCGGATCGACCTCACCTTCGACGGCCAGCGCCAGCGCGCGACGCGGATCGACCGGCAGCTGCCAGAGCGACGCCACCGCGGACTCCGGTCCGGCCGGCACGAACCCGACGGTGACCGCGGCGAGGCGGTCCTTGCGGAGTAATCGCACGACTACCGCGGCGAGGTCGGCGTCCGTGCCCGCGACGATCACCCGGTCGTGTTCCCCCAGTACGGGGTCCACATCCGCCTTGCCGGGACGCTCTGGAACGGGCACCACCTCGAGTCCGGTCACGGCCGGAATTTCCGGCGCGCCCCGCCCGCAAGCCAGCACCAGTCCACGCACCGCTTCATCCTCCGTTACGCTCATGCACCGGCATTGACCAGCGCCACCCGTGTGTCCCCTCGGGACACCCGCATCCGACCTGTCGCCGAACATCCTGGAGTTTCACATGCCGGCCATCGTGCTCATCGGTGCCCAATGGGGCGACGAAGGCAAGGGCAAGGCCACCGACCTGCTCGGCGACCGTGTCCAGTGGGTCGTCCGCTATCAGGGAGGTAACAACGCGGGTCACACCGTGGTGCTTCCCGATGGCCAGGACTTCGCCCTCAAGCTGATCCCCTCCGGCATTCTCACGCCCGAGGTGACCAACGTCATCGGCAACGGTGTCGTGGTCGACCCCGGCGCGCTGATCGACGAGCTGACCGGCCTGGAGGAGCGCCACGTCGATACCTCGCGCCTGCTGATCTCCGCCGACGCGCATTTGATCATGCCGTACCACGTGGCCATCGATAAGGTCACCGAGCGCTACCTCGGCGCGAAGAAGATCGGCACCACCGGTCGCGGGATCGGGCCCGCCTACCAGGACAAGATCGCGCGCGTCGGCGTGCGGGCGCAGGACCTGCTGGACGAGAAGATCTTCCGGCAGAAGGTCGAGGCCGCGCTGGACTTCAAGAACCAGGTGCTGGTCAAGGTCTACAACCGCAAGGCGCTGGACCCGGAAGAGGTCGCGGACACCGTGCTCGCCCAGGGCGAGCAGTTCGCGCACCGGATCGCGGACACCCGGCTGCAGCTCAACAAGGCGCTGGAGCGCGGCGAAATCGTGCTGCTGGAGGGTTCGCAGGGCACCCTGCTGGACGTGGACCACGGCACCTACCCGTTCGTCACCTCCTCCAACCCGACCTCGGGCGGGGCGAGCGCGGGTTCCGGCATCGGGCCGGGCCGGATCACCACCGTGCTCGGCATCCTGAAGGCGTACACCACCCGCGTCGGCTCGGGCCCGTTCCCGACCGAGCTGGACGACGACATGGGCGAGTACCTGCGCAAGACCGGCGGCGAGATCGGCGTGAACACCGGCCGCAACCGGCGCACCGGCTGGTTCGACGCGGTGATCGCGCGCTACGCGGTGCGCGTCAACGGGATCACCGACTACTTCCTGACCAAGCTGGATGTGCTGTCCAGCCTGGAGAAGGTGCCGGTCTGCGTCGGCTACGAGGTGGACGGCTTCCGCACCGAGGACATGCCGATGACGCAGACCGACGTGCACCACGCGGTGCCGATCTACGAAGAGCTGCCCGGCTGGTTCGAGGACATCTCCGGCTGCCGCACCTTCGAGGAGCTGCCCGCCAACGCCCGCGCCTACGTCGAGCGCCTCGAAGAGCTTTCCGGCGCCCGCATCTCCGCCATCGGCGTCGGCCCCGGCCGCGAACAAACCATCGTCCGCCACCAGTTCCTCTAAGCCTTAGTCCGTGAAGGTGCCCTTCCCTACCTTCAAGGTAGGCAAGGGCACCTTCACGGACGATTAGGCGAGAGTGGTGGTGACGGGGGTGGGGTTGGCGAAGAGGTCGAGGACCGGGCAGTGCTCGTCGACCTGGCGCTTGAGGTCGGCGTAGGTCTCCGGTGACGCGGGGCCGGTCAGCTCGACGTGCACGCGCACATCGTTGAAGCCGGGCCGGGTGCCTTCGGTGAAGCCGAAAAAGCCGTGCAGGTCGAGATCGCCGTCCACGGTGACGCGCACCGAGTCCAGCGGCACGCCGAGCTTCGCCGCCCAGAACTGGTACGTGATCACCTGGCACGAGCCGAGCGCGGCCAGTGCGTACTCCACCGGGTTCGCCGCGGTGTCCGCGCCGCCGAGGGTGGCCGGCTCGTCCACCGCGAAGGTGTGGTCGCGCACCCGCACGTCCACCGTGGTCGCGGTGCCGGGCACGAGCGTGTGGCCGACGCTGAACCGCGCGGCGGCGTTGGCCGCGTCGGCCCGCACGGCTTCGCGGGTTCCTTCGATCACTGCGGCGAGCGACATGACGAACTCCCTGGATATTGGTTGCGGTGCAACGCCGAGGGTGCGGCATCGGCTCGGAAACGTCGCCGTCTCCCATATCCTGGAAGGGGAATTGCCGGCTACTGGCAGCGAGTTGTGCGGAATATGACCATCGGAGTAGCGCTGCCGGCCGGCCTGACCGAAGCCCCCGCCAACCACGTCGAGCACCTGATCGAGCTGACCAGGGAGGCCGCCGACGCCGGGCTCGGCTCGGCCTGGTTCTCCCAGCAGTTCGCGACGGACGCGATCACGATCGCCGCCCTGGCCGGTAGGGCGGTGCCGGGGATCGCGGTCGGCACCTCGGTGGTGCCGATCTACCCGCGGCACCCGATCCTGTTGTCCGGTCTGGCGAAAACGGCGCAGGCCGCGACCGGCGGGCGGTTCACCCTCGGCGTCGGGCTCGGCGCGAAGAACCTGCTGGAACCGGCTTACGGCGTGCCGTACCCGCCGCCGATCAAGCACCTGCGCGAGTACCTGGCCGCATTGGAACCCCTGCTCGCCGGCCAGAACACCTTCTTCGAGGGCGAGACGGTCGCTTCTCGCCCGTCGTGGCCGACCGCGGTGCCCGGTGCGGAGCCGGAGATCCCGGTGGTGGTGGCCGCGATGGGCCCGCAGGCGCTGCGGGTGACCGGCGAGCTGGCCGACGGCACGCTGCCGTACCTGGCCGGTCCGCGTGCGCTGGGCGAGTACATCGTGCCGGAGATCGTGGCCGCGGCGGAGAAGGCGGGACGCCGCGCGCCGCGGATCGTGGCGGCGGTGCCCGTGGTGGTCACCGCGGACGTTCCCAGGGCGCGGGAACTTGCCGCGGAGCAGACCGCCTTGTACGACACGATTCCCTCCTACCAGCGGGTTCTCGAGTGGGAAGGGGTGCAGAAGGCGGCCGAGCTGGTGGTGGTCGGTGACGAGGAAACCGTGGCGAAGGAGCTGAAGCGCTACTTCGACGCCGGGGCGACCGAAATCGTGCTCACCGAGACCGCGCTGACCGGTTCCGCCGATCGGGTCAGGACCTGGCGGCTGGGCGGCGCCCTCGCGCGAAGTTAGTTCGTTCGCCCAGAGGTTAATGGTTTGCCGTGGCTTTCGATCGCCCGCTAGCGTCGGATTTCCCGGGAAACCTGCCACGAGGAGTACCAGCCCTTGTCCCCCGATGGCGAGCACACCACCACCTTCACCGTCAACGGCACCGAATCGGAACTGGCACTCGATCCGCGGACCACCCTGGCCGACGCCCTGCGTGACGGCCTCGGCCTGACCGGCACCAAGAAGGGCTGCGACCGGGGTGAATGCGGCGCCTGCACGGTCCTGGTCGACGGCCGCCGCGTGCTTTCCTGCCTGACCCTCGCGATCGCCGTCGGCGGCGCCGAGGTGACCACCGTGGAAGGGCTCGCCGATGACGGTGAGCTGAGCCCGGTGCAGCAGGCGTTCCTCGCCGAAGACGCCTTCCAGTGCGGGTTCTGCACGCCTGGCCAGCTCATGTCGGCGACCGCCTGCATCGCCGAGGGGCACGCCGGTTCGACCGCGGAGATCCGGGAGTGGATGAGCGGCAACATCTGCCGCTGCGCTGCGTACCCGCAGATCGCCGCGGCCGTCGCGAAGGCCGCCGGGAGTGTCCAATGAGGACATTTAGCTACCGGCGCGCGAACGCGCTCGAAGACGCACTGGCGGCGCTGCGCGAGCCGGGCACGCAGCTGCTCGCGGGCGGGACAGAGCTGGTCAACTGGCTCAAGGAGGGCATCGAGTCGCCTTCCGGCCTGGTCGACATCACCGGCCTTGACCTGGCCGGCATCGAGCACGGACCGGACGGGCTGACCCTGGGCGCACTGGTCCGGATGAGTGACGCCGCCGCCGATCCGCACCTTCAGCGTGACTATCCGGTTTTCACCCAGTCCTTGCTGAAGGCCGCTTCGCCGCAGCTGAGGAACATGGCCACCCTCGGCGGCAACCTGATGCAGCGCACCCGCTGCCCGTACTTCCGCGCGGACACCGCGCTGCCCTGCAACAAACGCGCGCCCGGTTCCGGCTGCTCGGCCAGGCACGGCGAAAACGGGTCGCACGCGATCTTCGGCTGGAGTGACGAGTGCGTCGCCACCCACCCGTCCGATCTCGCGGTGGCGCTGTCCGCGCTGGACGCGGAGGTCTTGGTGCGTGGTGAGAACGGCGAGCGGCGGATTCCGGCGGCGGAGTTCCACCGGCTGCCCGGCGAGGAACCCGCCAGGCACAACGAACTGGCCCCGGACGAGCTGATCACCGCGATCCGGCTGCCCGCCACGGCAAGGGCCTCGCATTACCTGAAGGTGCGGGAGCGGGTGTCCTACGAGTTCGCGGTGGTCTCCGCGGCCGCCGTGGTCGAGGTCGAAGGGGGCGTGCTCACCTCGGCGAAGGTGGCGCTCGGCGGGGTCGCGCACCGGCCGTGGCGGCTGTACGAGGCGGAAGCCGCGCTGCCCGGTATCGCGCTCGATGACGTGAAGGGCCTCAGGGCCGCCGTCGCCGAATCTTTCACCGAGGCGAAACCCTTGTCCGGCAACGAGTACAAGGTGGTGCTGGCGCAGCGGGCTGCGGTCCGCGCGCTGCGGGACGCTGGAGCGACGGCATGAACGCCGGACTGCGGAGGCCGGACGGGCCGGCCAAGCTCACCGGCGCCGCGCGGTACACCGCGGACCAGCCGGTGCCGGACGCGCTGGTCGCGGCGCTGGTCGGCGCCACCGTGCCGACCGGCAGGTTGACCGGCCTGGACGTCGAGCGGGCGGCCGCGGCACCCGGGGTGGTCCGCGTGCTGGGCCGGGCGGACCTGCCGCCGCTCACCGAGGTCAGCGCGCCACCGGCCGGGCACGTGCTGCCGATGCGGGACGACCTCGTGCACCACGAAGGCCAGGCGGTGGCGATCGTGCTCGCGCAGACCGCCGAGCAGGCGCGATACGCCGCGGGTCTGGTCGAGGCGACCTATGCCGAGGTCACGCCCCCGCTGTTGTTCGGGCAGGCCGAGGACGTGGTGCCGGTGGGCGGCAACGTGCTCGGTGAGCCGGACGAGCGCAAGGGCGACCCCGAAGATGGCCTTGCCGTCGCGGACGTGGTCGTCTCGGAGACCTACGGCACCGCGGACCGGCACCACAGCCCGATCGAGCCCGCCGCCACGACCGCGTGGTGGGAGGGCGGGGAACTGGTCGTGCACGCGTCGGTGCAGGCCGCCGGGCTGACCCAGCAGGCGCTAGCCGTCGTCTTCGGCCTGCGCCCGGAACAGGTCCGGGTGCATTGCCGCTACATCGGCGGCGGTTTCGGCTCGAAGGGCTATCTGTGGCCGCAGGTGGTGCTGGCCGCGGCCGCCGCGAAGGCGGTGGAGCGGCCGGTCAAGCTGGTGCTGACCAGGGCGGAGATGTTCACCATGGCCGGGCACCAGCCGGCCACCAGGCAGGTGGTCACGCTCGGCGCCACGGCCGACGGTGATCTCACCGCGATCCGGCATCACAGCAGCAACGCCAGTGCCAGGGCGGTGGACTACGCGGAGGCCACCACGCACACCAGCACCTGGCTCTACCGCAGCCCGGCGATCGAGACCGCGTTCCGGATCCAGCGGGTGGACCGGCCGGGGCCGACCCCGATGCGCGCGCCGCACGAGGGGCCGGGCATGTTCGCGCTGGAGTCCGCGATGGACGAGCTGGCCTACGGACTGGGCATGGATCCGGTGGAACTTCGGCTGCGCAACGAACCCGAGGTGGATCCGCTCACCGGGCGCCCGTTCTCCTCGCGCAAGCTGGTCGAATGCCTGCGCGAGGGCGCCGACCGCTTCGGCTGGGCGGACCGACCCGCCGCCACCGGTGCCCTGCGCGATGGGGACGACCTGGTCGGCTGGGGAATGGCGGTGGCGTCCATGGACACCTTCCGCAGCCCGTCCGCGGTGCGCCTCCGGGTGGACGCGGACGGCCACGTGGTGATCGAAAGTTCCGTGCAGGAGATCGGCACCGGGCTGCCGGCGATGGTGCGGGCGGCAGCCGCCGAAGTGCTCGGCTGTGCCCCGGACGACGTGGACCTGTCGCACGGGGACACCGGTCTGCCGCCGCACGGCGGCACCATCGGCTCGATGTCGACCATGGGTCTGGGCTCGGCGGTGCAGGCGGCCGCGGCGGATGTGCTGGCGAAACTCGGCGCGGAGCCGGGTGGCGGCCGTCCGCTGGCGGACCTGATGGCCGAAGCGGGCCTGGACGAGCTGACCGCCGAGGGCCGCTGGGCGCCGGAGGCGAGCGCACTGGTCGGGGGACGTTCGGCCGAGTATTCGATGCACACCTACGGCTCGATCTTCGTCGAGGTGCGGGTGGACGCGGAGCTGGGGCTGGTCCGGATGAGCCGGGCTGTCGGCACCTACGGGGCCGGCCGGATCCTGAACCCGCTGGCCGCGCGCAGCCAGATGATCGGCGGCATCACCTGGGGCTACGGCCAGGCGGTGCTGGAGGAGTCGGTGTTCGAGCCGGATCTCGGCCGGTTCCTGTCCAAGAACCTGGCCGGTTACGTGGTGCCGGTGAACGCAGACATCGGCGAGATCGATGTGTCCTTTGTGGACGATGAGGATCGGCTGGCCAGCGCGATCGGCGCGAAGGGCATCGGCGAGCTTGGTGCGGTCGGTGTTTCGGCGGCCGTCGCGAACGCCGTCTTCCACGCCACCGGCCGGCGCGTCCGCAACCTGCCGATCAAGATTCCAGACCTGCTTTAACTCACCTGGGGGTGTCGTGAGTGAAAAGTGTTGCCGGGGCAACACTTTTCACTCACGACCTTTACTTGCCAGTTGGTCATGCGGACATACCTTCCGGTGAATGCGTCGCGCGCTTCGGGGGTGTAGGTGCTGCCCGGTTCTAGCGTGGCGGTATGGCCCAAAAGAAAAGAAGGACCCCCGCGCGATCGCGGGAAATCGGCGCTGTGCTTGGTGAGGTGCGTACGCGCGCGAAGCTGACGGAGCGCGCGTTGGCGCGAAAGATGGGTTGTTCGGAGAGCAAGATCTCCCGGATGGAGAACGGCGCGCGCGGCGCCACCGAGTTCGACGTGATCACCTTCATGGCGCACTGCGGCTGCCCGAACGAGGAGATCCAAGGTGTGCTGGCGTTGGTGCGGGAGGACAACGACAGCTACCGCCTTCGCCCCCACGGCGACCAGATCCCGGACGATCTCGGCGCCCTGATCGCCCAGGAAGCCACGGCTGGAGGCATCGCTGCCTTCGAGCCGCAGTTGATTCCCGGTATCTTGCAGACTCGCGAATACGCACGCGCGCTCTTTCATGCGTTCGGTATTACGCCGAAGGAGAAGATCGAGTCGTGTGTCGTGCGCCGCATCAACAGGCAGAAGCTGCTGCGTCGGTCTGAACCCGTTCGATTCACCTTCTTCGTGCACGAGCAGGCCTTTCGCGGGGTCATCGGTGGCAGTCGCGTGATGCAGGAACAACTCCTAAAGTTGATCTTCGAAACCTCGCAAGACCACTGCGTGATTCGGGTGGTCCCGGAGCCGGCTTTGGTCGGTGGCATTCCTGGCGGGGCCTTCAGGCTGATGAGGTATGCCGACAGCGGCCCGGTGGCGTATGTGCCGCTCTTGAACTCAAGTCTGTTCTTCGAGGAGCCGTCGGACGTGTCGGCATATCAAGAGGTCCTCTCTTACCTGCCCAGGCTCGCATTGAGTGGGCAGGAGTCGAGGCACTGGCTTGCCGAACTGGCAAGTGACTACGAGAGGCGGGCCGACGTTGCCGAAGAACTTCAGCGCGCCTGATGGCGGGTGCGGTAGGCGCTGACCTTGTGCCGGTTGCCGCAGCGCTGCATGGAGCACCAGCGGCGGTTGCCGGGGCGTGAGGTGTCCAGGAAGACCAGCTTGCAGCCGTCGCCTTCGCAGCGGCGTACCCGGCTGGCCGAGGGGCCGCCGATCAGTTCGATCGCGTCGCGGGCGGCGGCGCCGAGCACCTGAACGCCGGTGATCGGGGTCGCCCAGCCGCGGGCGCCGCTGTTCGGGACCAGCCGCGGCCGCAGCGTGGCGCCCGCGGAGTCGTTGATCAGCGTCAGTTCGCCGGACCTTGGGCGTTTGCCCGCCGCCAGCCGGTTCGCTGCCGAGCGCATGCTGCCGCGGAAGTCCCGGATCCGGTCCAGTTCGGCGGGCCGGATCCGGAAGTCCTCGGCGGCCAGCGGCCCGGACAGGGCCAGCCGCGAACCGGCCAGCCACTCCGCCAGCGCGCCCGCCTCCGTCAACAGCTCCGGATCACCCGTGAGCAGCAGTTCCAGGCAGAAGGCACCCGGGTCGAACGAGTAGCGCTCGCCATCAGGGCCGGTGAGCTGCCGGGCGGTCATGTAACCAGCATAACCAGTTAGCTGAGCCTGGAGGTCAGCGCGTTCGTCAGCGCCAGCTCTTCCAGGTCGAGCTCGCGCAGCACCTTGCGCACCACGTCGTCGTCCACCCGGCCCGCCTCGCGCTCGGCGAGCACGGTCTCCCGCTGGGTGATCAGCAGCGCCTTGCGCGCCCTGGTGAACGCCGCGTGCGGGCTAGCCTCGCGTTCCTCCGCGCTGAGCGAGATCGCCGCCACCGCGCCCCGGTACCGGGTCTCCACCAGCGCCTTGAGCCTGGCCGACAGCTTCTCCGCGCGTTCCTCGCTGATGTCCAAATTGGACAGCATTTCCGGCAGCAGCTCGTCCAGCTTCGCCATCGCGGCCTTCATCGCGGCGGACCGGGCTTCCAGCTCCTCCGCCTCGTCGCGTTCCGCTTCACCGGGGTCGCGCACCTTCAGCACCCGGATCAGCGTGGGCAGCGTGAGCCCCTGCACCAGCACGGTGCCGATCGCCACGCTGAACGCGAAGAGCTGGATCTCGTCCCGCCCGGGGAACGGGTCGCCGGTCGCGGTCACCAGCGGCACACCGGTGGCCGCGGCGAGCGTGACCACCCCGCGCATGCCTGTCCAGGACAGCACCGTCAGATACCGCCAGGACGGCGCCGCCCGCTCCCGGCCGAACAGCCGCACCGCCTGCGGCAGCGTCGCGCTCAGGAAGACGTACGGAATCCGCACCGCCATCGTCACCACCAGCACCACCAGCGCGCACACGACCAGCGTGCCGTTGTCGCGGGCGTTGCTCTGCACGCTTTCCAGCACGAACGGCAGCTGCAAGCCCATCAGCGCGAAGACCAGCGCCTCCAGCAGCACGTCGATCGACGCCCAGACCGAGGAGTCCTGCAGCCGGGTGGCCGGCCCGGCGTGCAGCGATCTGTTGCCGAGGTACAGCCCGGCGGCGACCACCGCCAGCACCCCGGAACCGCTGAAGTCCGAGGAGAACGGGTGCAGGTGCTCGGCGGTCACGTACACCGCGAACGGCACGATGATGCCGATGGTGGACTCCATCAGCGGGTCGTCCAGCTTGCGCCGGATCAGGCCGACCAGCAGCGCGCCGGCCAGCCCGACCGCGATGCCGAGCACCGCGGCCACCAGGAAGACCAGGAAACCGTGTCCGATCGAGCCCGCGGTACCGAGCACCGCAGCCAGGGTGATCTTGTAGAGGGTCAGCGCGGCGGCGTCGTTGACCAGCGACTCGCCGGTCAGCACGGTCATCAGCCGCCGGGGCAGGCCGAGCCGCCGTCCGATGGCGACCGCGGTGACCGCGTCCGGCGGCGCCACCACCGCGCCGAGCACCAGCGCGGAGGCCAGCGGCAGGTCCGGCAGCAGCAGGTGCACGGTGAACCCGACCACCAGCGCGGTCACCACCACCAGCAGCACGCCGAGCGCGATGATCGGCCGCAGGGTGGCGCGGAACTGGCTGAACGAGCTGTCCAGCGACGTGGAGTAGAGCAGCGGCGGCAGCACCAGGGTCAGGATCAGCTCGGGGTCCAGCTCCACCGGCGGCACCCCGGGGATGAACGAGACCCCGAGCGCCACCAGCACGATCAGCAGCGGGGCGGACAGGTTCCACCGGCGCGCGAACGCGGTCAGCCCCAGCGAACCGGCCAGCACCCCCATCAGCGTCAAGATCTCCACCCGCCGATCTTCGCCCACCTCCGCCCCATCCGCCGCCCAGCGCACGCTGCGGGGAACGGGCCCAACGTGACGTTCGGCCAATAGAACGAGCCAAACGTCACGTTGGGCGGGATCGAGGCTTCCGGTGAATGGAAGGAGGCTGGCCGTTGATGTTCGCTTTGCGCATCATCGGTCGCCAAGCGAACATTCCGAGGACCGGAGGCCGCCAATGCCGCCCGACACTTCCGCCCGCAACTGGGTACTGCCGCTGTGCTGGGCGGCCGTGCTGCTGGACGGCTTCGACCTGGTGGTGCTCGGCACGGTGCTGCCGGTGCTGCTGCGCGACCACGTCTGGGGGCTCACCCCTGGCACCGCGTCCGCGATCTCCACGGTCGGCCTGCTCGGCATGATGCTCGGCGCGCTCGCGATCGGCACCGTCACCGACGTGATCGGCCGCCGCAAGGCACTGATCCTCGCGGTCACCGCCTTCTCGGCGTTCACCGCCCTGTGCGCGCTGTCCCCGTCGGCCTGGGTCTTCGGCCTGCTGCGCTTCCTGGCCGGGCTCGGCCTCGGCGGCTGCCTGCCGACCGCGATCACGCTGGTCACCGAATACGCGCGCGGCGGCAAGAGCAGCAGCGCGACCACCACGATCATGACCGGCTACCACGTCGGCGCGGTGCTCACCGCGCTGCTTGGCATCGCGGTCATCCCCGGCCTCGGCTGGCGGGCGATGTTCGTCATCGGCGCGGCCCCGGCGCTGCTGCTGGTGCCGCTGATGCTGAAGTACCTGCCGGAATCCCTGAGCTTCCAGGAGCGGGCCAAGGCACCTGCGAGCCGCGAGGTGGTCAGCGGCCTGTTCAGCGGCGGCCGGCTGCGCGCCACGATCGCTTTCTGGGTGGCTTCGTTCATGGGCCTGCTGCTGGTCTACGGGCTGAACACCTGGCTGCCGGAGATCATGCGCCAGGCCGGTTATCCGCTCGGTGCCGCGTTGAGCCTGCTGCTCACGCTGAACGTCGGCGCGGTGGTGGGGCTGCTGGTCGCCGGGTTCGTCGCGGACCGGGCCGGGGTGCGGCGGTCCACCATCGGCTGGTTCGTCGCGGCCGCGGTGTTCCTCAGCCTGCTCAGCGTGCGGCTGCCCAGCTTCGGGCTGTACGTGGCGGTGTTCCTGGCCGGCTTCTTCGTGTTCAGCGCGCAGGTGCTGGTGTACGCCTACATCGGCCGCACCTACCCGGCCGCCAACCGCGCGACCGGGCTCGGCTGGGCTGCCGGCGTCGGCCGGATCGGCGCGATCTCCGGACCGCTGCTCGGCGGCGCGCTGCTGACGGCGGGAATCGCCTACCCGTGGGGCTTCTACGCGTTCGCCGTGGTCGGTGCCCTCGGCGCGGTGGCCATCACCGCCGGCCGCGCCAAGGCCACCGAGCCTGCCCACGCCGGGTCGTGAGTGAAAAGTGTTGCCGGAACAACACTTTTCACTCACGACGTCAGTGGGCGCGGAGGGCTTCTAGGGCGGTGTCGGGCTGGTCGGCGAAGAAGCCGTCCACGCCCGCGTCCAGGAACGCCTTCTCCTCGGCGAAGACGTCGCCCCACGCGGCCGGGCCGCCGGCCGAGCGCAGGTTCGTCGGCAGGAAGTTGTTCTCGTTGCGGAAGGTGTAGGGCACCACCTCGAGCCGGGCCGCGTGCGCGTCACGGACCAGTGCGGACGGCTTGGTCAGGTTGCCGGCCGCATCACGCGGGATGATCTGGTTCTTCTCCGGGCCAAGGTAGTCCGCGTAGGTCGCGATTTCGCGCAGGCCGGCCGGGGTCACCAGGTCGGCGTAGGTACGCGGGTCGCCCTTGGCCACGAAATCCGCGGGCGCGCCGGACGCCTCGGTCAGCTGCACCAGCGGCACCCGGACCACCTCGTTCAGCTCCTTGAGGTTGCTCACCTCGAAGGACTGGATGATCACCGGGGCACCGCGCCGGTTCAGCCCGTTGCGGTTGAGGATCTCCACCAGCTTCGGCTCGGTCGGGTTCTTGATCGAGGCGAAGTAGGTGGAGTGCTTGACCTCCGGGTAGGTGCCGAGGGTGCGGTGCAGCTCGCGGCCGAGCCGCTTGGTCAGGTCCAGCACCTCCTGGTAGGTGGCGATCTGCCAGCGGCCGTTGTAGATCGTGTTGTTCGGCCTCAGCTCCGGGATCCGCTCGACCGCGCGCAGCGTCTTGAGCTCGGCCAGGGTGAAGTCCTCGGTGAACCAACCGGTGATCGGCTTACCGTCGATCGTCTTCGTGGCCTTGCGGCCGGCGAACTCCGGGTGCTTGGCCACGTCCGTGGTGCCGGTGATGTCGTTCTCGTGCCGCGCCACCAGCTGGCCGTCCTTGGTCGGCACCAGGTCCACGTCCACCCAGTCCACGCCCTGGCGGTAGGCCAGCTCGTAGGAGGCCAGCGTGTGCTCGGGCCGATAGCCGGGCGCGCCCCGGTGTCCGACGATCACCGGGCCATCGTGCCCGCGGCCCGCGGCGACCGCATCATCACCCGCGCTGGCCGGTCCGGTGCCGAGACCGACCACGCCGAGCACGGCCAGTCCGGACAGGGCGAGCACGCCGAGTCGTTTCCGCATCATCTTCCGACCTCATCTCGAAAATCCGGTAACCGCAAGCGCCGCAACACTGACCTTCTCGCACGTCCGCTCGGCCAATCCTGGGAGACATACGGGTAAACGCCTCGTAGATCAACCCTTTGCCTGTGACTGGCGACACCGTAACGTGCGATCAGCGCGAACCGGAGGATCGATGATCAAATCGGCTGAACAGGGTGCTGCCGAGCCCGGCCCGGCGGAGGAGGAACGGCGGGCAGCCGAGATCGCCGCCGAGCACGACGAGGAACGCCCGGCGCGACGGCTGTCCCGGCGCCCGGACCTGCTCGTCTACCTGGTCGCGCTGGCCGCCGCGCTGCTGGTGCTCAAGCAGGTGTTCTTCCCGTTCAGCAAGGGCAACCAGTTCTACCTGGTGATCTTCCTCGGCTGCACGCTGCCGCTGGTCTTCCTCTGCTACCGGCCGCGCGGGCGCAAGTCGCCGGACGGCCGCGACGACCCCGGCTGGCTGGACTGGGCGCTTTCCGCGGTGTCGCTCGTGGTCGGCCTGTACCCGGTGCTGCCGCCCGGCTACGACGCGTTCCTGGACCGACAGGGCGTTCTGTCCAGTGTGGACATCGTGGCCGGTGCGTTACTGCTCGTGCTGATCCTGGAGGCCACCCGGCGCACCACCGGCCTGGTGCTGCCGATCGTCTGCGTGGCCTTCCTCGCCTACGCCTACTACGGCGGGTTCCTGCCGCAGGACTGGGGCATCGCGCACGCCGGGGTGGACTTCAGCCAGATCATCAACGCGCTCTACAACGACGCCAGCGGGTTCTACGGCACTCCGCTGGACGTGGCGGCCAGCTACATCGTGCTGTTCACCATCTACGGCGCGGTGCTGAACGCCTCCGGCGCGGGCCGCTTCTTCGTCGACATCTCCTTCGCCGCCTTCAAGCGCTCGCGCACCGCGCCGGGACGCACCACGGTGCTGTCCGGCTTCCTGCTCGGCACGGTGTCCGGCTCCGGCACCGCGACCACGGTCAGTCTCGGCTCGATCACCTGGCCGATCCTGCGCCGCGCGGGCTACCCGAAGGAGAACGCGGGCGGCCTGCTCGCCGCGTCCGGGATCGGCGCGATCCTGTCCCCGCCGACCCTCGGCGCGGCCGCGTTCATCATCGCCGAGTACCTGCAGACCTCGTACCTGACCGTGTTGATCTGGGCCATCGTGCCGACCCTGCTGTACTACCTCGGCATCGTGTTCGCGGTGGAGGCCGACGCCCGCCGGTTCGGTGCGAAATCGGTGGACCCGAGCACCCAAAACGCGTGGAAACTGTTGCTGCGCGGCGGTTATCACTTCCTGTCGCTGATCATCATCGTGGTCTTCCTGGCGCTGGACATCCCGCCGTTCGCGGCCGTGGTCTACGCGACCGCGACCGCGGCGCTGTTCGCGCTGATCTCGCGGCTGGTGCGGCGCGAATCGGTGCTGGAGTGGGCCAAGGAGATGGTCGGCGCGCTGTCCACCGGGGTGCGCGGGGCGCTGCCGGTGGTCGCGGTCTGCGCCGCCGCCGGCATCATCACCTCGACCATCACCAAGACCGGCCTCGGTCAGGAGTTGGCCAGCGCGCTGGTGGAGGCGGCCCGCGCGATCAGCGACAACGGCACCGTGGTGCTGGTGCTGACCGTGTTCTTCAGCGCGATCGCGGTCGGCGTGCTCGGGTTGGCGGTACCGGTGACCGCGTCCTTCATCATCGCCTGGGTGGTGATCGGCCCGGCGCTGGCCGGGCTCGGCGTCGCGGACGCGGAACGCGCGATGTTCATCTTCTACTACGCGGTGCTTTCCGAGGTCACCCCGCCGACCGCGCTGGCCGCGGTGGCGGCGGCCGCGATCACCGGCGGTTCGGTGCTCAAGACCATGTGGCAGTGCTGGAAGTACACCCTGCCCGCGTTCCTGGTGCCGATCGCCTTCGTGCTCACCGACAACGGTTCCGCGTTGCTGCTGCAGAAGCCGCTGACCACGGTGCTCTGGGTGGTGGCGGTGTCCGTGCTCGCGGTGGCCGCGCTGGGCGTGGTGACCGGCGGCTACCTGTTCGGCGAGGTGCGCCGCGAAGTGCGCGTGCTGCTGGTGCCGGCCGCGTTGTGCCTGCTCTACCTGGAGCCGGTGCCGGTCATGGTCGGCCTCGGCTGCTGCCTGGTCGCGGTGGCGCTGCACCTGATTTTCCGGTCCAGACAACTGCTCGAAACCTAAGGAGACGGCGATGCGCGTCAAGCACTGGCTGGTGCTGGCAGCCATGAGTACCTCGGTCGCCATGGTGGCGGCCGGCTGCGGCGGGAAGCAGACCCAGGACCCCGCGGCGGGCGGCCAGGTCAGCTGCGAAGCCTCGGACGGCCGGATCACCATCGCCACCGGCAACAGCGGCGGCGTTTACTACGTGCTCGGCGGCGGCCTGGCCCAGGTGGTCAGCAACAACTCCAAGCTGAAGGCGACCGCGGCCGAGACCGGCGCGTCGGTGCAGAACGTGCAGCAGCTGGTGGCCGGGGACTACGACGTGGCCTTCTCGCTCGCGGACACCGCGGCGGACGCGGTGGCCGGCAAGGGCGCCTTCGACGGCAAGCCGCAGCAGGTGCAGGCGCTGGCCAGGATCTACCCGAACTCCACCCAGGTGCTGGTGCGCGCGGACGCGGGCATCAACAGCGTCGCCGACCTGCGCGGCAAGCGGCTGTCCACCGGCTCGCCGAAGTCCGGTACCGAAGTGATCGCGAACCGGCTGCTGCAAGCTGCCGGTCTGAACCCGGAGACCGACGTGCAGGCGCAGCGGCTCGACCTGGCGAAGACCGCGGACGGCATGAAGGCCGGCACCATCGACGGCCTGGTCTGGTCCGGCGGGCTGCCCACCGCGCAGATCACCGATCTGACCACGTCCCTCAAGGCGCAGGTGAAGTTCCTCGACATCACCCCGCAGCTGGACGCGTTGAAGCAGATCAACCCGGTGTACGACCGGGGCGTCATCCCGGCCGCCACCTACGGCCAGCCCGCCGACGTGCCGACCATCGTGGTGCCGAACGTGTTGCTGGTGCGCGAGGACTTCCCGGCGAACAACGCCTGCGCGCTGACCAAGCTGATCTTCGACCGCAAGGCCGATCTGGAACAGGTGCACCCGTCGGCGAAGGAGATCAGCCGCGATATCGCCGCGCAGACCGGCCCGGTTCCGCTGCATCCCGGCTCCCGGCAAGCGCTCGGCTGACTCGCACGGCTACCCTTTGCCCCGTGCGTGTCCTGGTTGTCGGGTCCGGTGCCCGCGAACATGCCCTTGTCCTCGCCGCGTCGCATGACCCGGCGGTGACCGCGATCGCCTGTGCCCCCGGCAACGCCGGCACCGCCGCGCATGCCGAGCAGCTCGGCGTGCAGGCGGTGGATCCGGCCGCGGTGGCCGCGCTGGCCGTCGACTGGCAGGCCGACCTGGTGGTGATCGGGCCGGAAGTGCCGTTGGTCGCCGGGGTGGCGGACGCGGTGCGCAAGGCGGGCATCGCCTGTTTCGGCCCGTCCGCCGAGGCCGCCCGCATCGAGGGCTCCAAGGCTTTCGCCAAGGATGTGATGGCGGCCGCGAAGGTGCCGACGGCGCACAGCGAGATCGTCGACAACCCCGCACACCTCGACGCCGCGCTGGCCCGGTTCGGGCCGACCTGGGTGGTCAAGGACGACGGCCTCGCCGCTGGCAAGGGCGTGGTGGTCACCCCCGACTACGACACCGCCCGCGCGCACGCGATGACCCTGCTCGACGGCGGCCACCCTGTCCTGCTGGAGTCCTTTTTGGACGGACCGGAGGCCTCGCTGTTCTGCCTGGTGGACGGCCGCACCGTGGTGCCCTTGCTGCCCGCGCAGGACTTCAAGCGGGTCGGCGACGGCGATGCCGGCCCGAACACCGGCGGCATGGGCGCGTATGCGCCGCTTCCGTGGGCTTCGCCGACGCTGGTCGACGAGCTCGTCCGCGACATCGTGCAGCCGGTGGTGGACGAACTCGCGGCCAGGGACGCGGCGTTCACCGGCCTGCTCTACGCCGGCCTCGCGCTGACCTCCGACGGCCCGCAGGTGATCGAGTTCAACTGCCGCTTCGGCGACCCGGAGACCCAGGTCGTGCTGGCCCTGCTGAACACCCCGCTGGCCGGGCTGCTGCACGCCACCGCCACCGGCAGGCTGGCCGAGCAGCCGCCGCTGGACTGGCACCCCGGCGCCGCGGTCACCGTGGTGATCGCCGCCGACGGCTACCCCGGTGTCCCACGAGCGGGTGACGTGATCACCGGTGGGGAGACCGAGGGCGTGCTGCACGCGGGCACCCGCCGCCGCGAGGACGGCGCGGTCGTCTCGCACGGCGGCCGGGTGCTGTCCGTGGTCGGCATCGGCGATGACCTGGCCGCGGCCAGGGAACAGGCGTACGCGCGGGTGGCCAAGGTGCACCTGCCCGGCTCGCACCACCGCACCGACATCGCGCTGCGTGCCGTCGAAGGCGCGATCGCGGTGCCGGTCCGGTAAAAGATCCCGGGAACCGGACGGGCGGCTTCTTCGTCAAAACTCAGGCCGTCGTCACACGCACGTTGGTAGCCTTTCAGAGGAGACTGGTCGGTTACCGTCCGTAACCCGGGGGTGTGCAACATGTCAGAGACCCGCCAGGCCGTCGAGGCCGGGCCCGTCGCGCACGAGCCGAGGTCGGTGCACGACCTCGCCAGGTCCGTGCCGGACGTGCCGGGGCTCAAGGACATCCAGGTCGACCCGGACGACGTGCTCAAGGTCGCCGGCATCATCCAGGCCCAAGCCGACGCGCTCTCCGAGAAGCTCGCCGACAGGCTGGGCGGCATGCGCATCCCGCCGCCCTCGGACGACGTGGTCTCCAAACATGCCGTTTCGGCCTGGAACGAGGTCGTCTGCACCGGCGAGGACTCCTACGAGAAGCGCGTTCGCGACTACGTTTCCGGCCTGCGCAACCTGGCCGAGCAGCTGCGGAAATCGGCCGACGTCTACCAGCTCAGCGACGACGAGAAAGCGGCTACGTTCAAGGACAGGCATGTCTACGAGGCTTAGGGCCGCCGCTCTCGGCGGACTCGCGGTGTTCGCCCTCGCCGGGTGCAGTTCACCGACGCAGGGGGTGGCCGAGCCGTCGGCGCCGGCACCTTCGCCCGGTGGCCAGGCCGTGGATCTCCCGTCCCGGCCGAAGGAGATGCCGCTGGCCGGGATCGACCCGTGCACGCTGTTCACCGAACAGCAGCTCGACGAGCTCAAGGTGAACAGCGAGCCGCGTTCGCGCGCCGGGCGTGAGGGCCAGACCTGCTCACTGGGAGTGAATCTCACCGAGCCGTACTACTCGTACAACGTCGAGGCCGTCACCACGGCGGACCTCCAGGACTGGCTCACCGGCGGGCACCACAACGCCAGCCTCAACACCGAGCCGACCCAGGTCGGCGGCTTTCCGGCGTTGACCAGCCACGCCAAGGGCTCGTCGCCGAGCGACTGCGAGACCTTGGTCGGGGTGGCCCGCGGCCAGACGCTGCGGGCGCAGATGTATCCGGAAAGCCAGGGCGCTTTCGACCAGAAGCAGCTTTGCGACATGGCCAAACAGGTGGCGACCATGGCCGTCGAGACCTTGCAGACCAGGAATTGAGGGCGGGCATGAACATTGCGGCTCTGGTGGAGAAGATCCGCGACCAGCGGTTCGAGGGCTACACCGGCAACATGCTCGCGGACGAGGTGGACAGGTTCCTGTCCGGGCCGGGCGCCGGCGGGATCGGCAACGCGGTGCACTCCCTGCAGGAGGTGGCGAAGTCCCTCGCCGAGACCGACCAGACCCTGCGCGAGGAGTTGGACAAGCTCGGCGTGGTCTGGCAGAGCAAGGCGGGCGGCCAGGCCGGTGCGGTGCTCACCGAGCAGGCCGGATTTTCCGCCGACGCGAACACCAAGGTCGGCAACTCGGCGAACCTGATCTTCGCCCAGGGCGACGCGTTCAGCCAGACCAAGAACAAGCTTCCGCGCGACACCTCCGCGTTGCGCAAGGACGCCGGGAACCAGGGCTTTTCGCTCGGTGACGTGCTGTTCAGCCTGCTCGGTTTCGAGACCGACCACGCCAAGGACGTGCGCGCCGCGCAGGAGGCCAAGACCCAGGTCGTCGAGGCGCTCAACGGCTACGCCAGGGAGAGCGGCGACAACCTGGCCGCGACCGAGTCGCTGGCCAGGCCGGAGGACCTGCAGCTGGTGTCCGGCGACCGGCCGTGGACCGGCGGTTCCGGTCCCGGTTTGGCGGTGCCGGACGTCACCGACGTCCAGCCCGGCACCTCGCCGGCACAGGCCCAGCCCGGCGTCGGCCCGGTCACCCCGATCGAGCCGGGACCGACCAGGTCCAGCGGCGCCGACGTGCATCCGCCTTCCGCCCCGCCGATCGGCGTGCCGACCAGGCACACCGGCGTGACGGGACCGGCTCCGCAGACCACCGCGCCCAGCTCCGCACCGAGCGCACCGGCCGCTTCCGGGCCGTCGATCGTGCCCGGCGGCGTGGTCGGCACCGGCCCGCGGCCACGGCCGGGCAGCTCCGAACCGGGCCGGCCGACCGGCCATGGCGTCCCGCCGGGCACCGGAACAGGGACCGGTACCGGAACCGGAACGGGAACCGGTATCGGCACGCCGGTCGGCGGGTCCGGGTCGACCAACACCGGTGCCCCGGCTTCGCGTCCCGGTGTCGTCGGTGCCGGTCCCCTTGGCAAGGGTGTCGTTCCCGGCTTCCCCGGTGGTGCCGAGTCCGGCACCGCTCCCCGACCGGGTGGCGGCTCGGGCGCGATCGAAGGCGCGCCGGGCAAGGGCGCGGCCGGTGGCGGCGGTGACCCGGCACTGGGCAAGGGCCGCGTGATGGGCTCCGGACCGAACCTGACCGGTGGCGCGGTCACCAGTTCCGGGCCGGGCTTCACCGCGGTGCCGAGGGCAGGCATGGGCGCCGACCTCGGCGCCGGTGCCACCGCGCTGGGCGCGGCCGGCGCCGGCGGTGCGGTGAGCGGCGAGAAGGACAGGCAGGGACGCGGCTTCGGACGGGGTACCGCCGGTGGCGGCCGGCCGGCCCAGCAGCTCCCGATCGGCGACCTGCCGGAAGAGGAGGCCAGGGCGGCTCGCAGCTCCGAGAAGCTCAACCCGCGTTCCGGCAAGGGACAGGAAGGCTTCATGGAGCGAGCCGCACCGCAGCACGCCGATGGCGAGGAGGACGCCGAGCACGTGCGGCGCTACGGCATCGACGACCAGGACCTGTTCGCGGACCAGCGGATGGTGTCTCCCGACCTGATCGGCGAAGACAACGCCGGCGACCCGCGCTAGGGGGACGTCGCCACCGATGGGTTCGCCGAACGGCAGCGTCGTGCTGTCCACACTGGAGTTCGACATGCTGTGGGAGGCCGAGCGGCTGCCCGCCCGGCATCCGGCGCTGGAGGTGGCCAGCCCCGGCGCCACTCACACCGAGCGCCGGGCGCTGGTCGAACAGGCGTGGGACTCGCTGCGCGCACGGGGACTCGCGCGCGGCGGCAAGGCCTCCGGCGAGCTGATCGACATGCTCAACCTGTTCGTGCGCCCGAAGGTCGGCATCGATGTCTGGGTGTGGGCCGAGCGCGAGATCAAGGGCCTCGCGGTGAGCACCGGCAGCCAGGCGCTGCTCGGGGTGGTGGACGGCGACGAGGT
This sequence comes from Amycolatopsis nigrescens CSC17Ta-90, assembly GCF_000384315.1. GTDB lineage: Bacteria > Actinomycetota > Actinomycetes > Mycobacteriales > Pseudonocardiaceae > Amycolatopsis > Amycolatopsis nigrescens. The sequence goes on from NZ_ARVW01000001.1 coordinate 3,780,525, forward strand.
CTGGCTGATCCCGGCCAGGGACGCCCTGCTGCCCGAGGCGGCGATTTCGGTGACCGGTGAGCTGCAGGCCGGGGTCGGCCGCTCGGTCAGCCTGCCGCACGACGTGCTGCGCGCCGCCGACGCGGACGCCCGCGGCGACGCGAAGGCACTGGTCACCGCGCTGGAGGACCGCCAGGTCCCGCTCGGGCAGGCCCAGGAATTGGCCGGCATGCTGGTCGGCATGGTCGCCCGCGGCCAGTTCGGCGTGGAGCGCCTCGGCCGGGACGGTCACCCCCGCCGCGCCGGCCGGGTGATCGCGTTCCACGACACCGATGCCGGCCGCTACCTCTTCCAGCTCGCCCGCAACAGCGACGGCCGCGACTGGAGCACCATCGCCCCCGCCGACAACCACCTGCTCGCCAAGCGCGTCTGGGAACTCCTCGACGAAGTCTGAGTTCAGGGCTTCGGCAGCCCGGGAATGATCGCCTTGGCGATAGCCTCCGCCTTCGAGCAGGTCGATTCCTTGTTCTCGTGGGAGTTGAGCACCTGAAGGTGGACCATCTCACTGGTGCGCTGGCCGATTCGATGGTGCCAGGCCAGTTCGCACGCCCAGGTCTGCCCGTCCTCCGGCGTTTCGACGGCTTTTACACCATTGAGGTCGACTTCCTTGCCTTTGATCAAGCTGGAAGAGTTCGACAAACCTATGTTCACATCCTGGGTGGCTGACCACTGGCAGCTGTGCAACCCCCGGCCGTCCTCGTCATCGATGGTGGAAATCGGGCCTACGATGCTCTGCAGCATTTCCTTGTTCGCGACGGTACACAGGTTGACCGGAAGCAGGCTTCCCGGTGTCATCGGGTAGAGTTTAGGGGTGCCGCGCAGTGTCCTTATCGCGACATCGAGCATTTCCTTTGCGATCTGACATCGGTCCGGTGCTTTGTTGATGGCTACGGCCTGGATTCCGAGCGAGGGATCCACTGGATTTCGTGCGGTGATATGGCAGCTGTCACCCTTTTCGCTGCGAACCGCGTCGAGGCCTTGGACGTTGTCTAGTTCGCCTTTTTCCGAGAACATCTGCACGGCGACGGTGATTCCGCCGATAAGACCGCTGTAGTCAGAGAAGTTCAAGTACGCGCAATTATCTAGATTTGCTGGCAAGGCGCCGTTGTCGAAGGTTCCGTATCGGGAAAATGATTGTTCATCAAGCAGGGTGCACGGATCGACCAGGCGGAGCCGGTCCGGGCTGAGTGGGTCCACCGGTGGCGGTGCGGCCGCGGCGGAGGTCTGGGCCGGCGGATCGCCGTCCGAGAACTGGTTCGACAGAAGTGCGACTCCGGCGGAGACCGCCAGAATCGCCGCCGCACACCCGGTCGCGACCCAGGCGGTTCGACGCTTGCGGCCGGCGCGTGATGCCGGGGCCTGTGAGAGGGCGGGCGAAGGCGCCGGGCGCGCCAGAAAAGCGTTGACCTCGGCCTTCTGCTGGGCGATCTGTGCGTGCACGGGATGCGGCCAAGGTGCCGAGGTGGGCGCGGCGGGGCCGAGGAAGTCCAGAAGCTGTGCCGGAGTGGGCCGCTTGGCCGGGTTCTTGGCCAGGCAGGGGCCGGCCAGTCGCCGCAGCTCCGGCGGAACCATCCGCAGGTCGGGATGCGTGTGCACCACGTTGTAGAGGGTTTGCGGGGTGGAGGCACCGGTGAACGGACCTTGGCCGGTGGACGCCATCACCAGCAGCGCGCCGAGCGAGAACATATCGCTGGCAGGCGTGATCGGGCGGCTCTCCGCCTGCTCGGGGGACATGAAACCGGGCGAGCCGATGATCGAGCCGGTGTGTGTTAGTTCGGTGTCGCCCTCGACAGCTCGCGCGATGCCGAAGTCGATCACGCGCGGACCATCATCGGTGAGCAGCACGTTGCTCGGCTTGAGATCGCGATGGATCAGTCCGACCCGGTGGATCTCGGTCAACGCGGAGGCCAGCCCGGCGGCGAGGTACCGCACCGAGTGCGGCGGCAGCGGTCCGGCCGCATCGATGGCCTGCCGCAGCGACGGTCCGGATACGAATACCGACGCCAGCCACGGGGTCGCCGCGTCGGGGTCGGCGTCCATCACGGCCGCGGTGTAGGCGCCGGACACCATGCGCGAGGTCTCCACCTCGCGGCGGAACCGGGAGCGGAAGCCTTCATCGTGCGCGAAGCCGGGATGCACCTGCTTGACCGCGACCAGCCGGCCGTCCGGCGACACGCCGAGCAGGACCCGGCCCATCCCGCCCTCACCCAGCGCGGCCAGTAGCCGGTAACGCCCGATCAGTAGCGGTTCGCCCGGATTCAACGGCTTCAGCACTGCCCCACCTCCCCGTGCCGATGCTACAAAGCGTGCACACCGTCCCTGGCCGGTGTGCCGCCGAGTGAAGAGTTGGCCGGAATCGCTCCCTGACAGGGGCCGAAGTCTTAGAGTATGCGCGGGAACCGCGGCGGTGACGCACGCGTCTGACCAGGCGGATACGAGCTTCTTGAAGGGGATGACGAGGCGTGCCGGAGTACGATCTGGAATCGATGGAACTGGTGGAAGGCAAGATCAGGGCCATTCATGACAAGTTCCAGGAGTCCAAGGCCAAGGTCACCGGCGTCACCGGGCAGAACCCCTTCGGCAAGATCCGGCATCCTGACGACAACACAGACCCGAACAATCCCGGCACGGAAATGGCGCCGTCTCCTTCTGACGACGCGGCCAAGGCGGTGCAGGGTTTCACCGAGGGAGCCCAGGGCGAGCTTGAGGCCGGCGCGCAGCTGATGACGGATACCAGCGACTCCTTGCGCGCGGCGATCAAGATGATCCGGGAGCAAGAAGCGGCCGCGAAGGACAGCGTCACCATCAAGGGCGAGCCGGCGTGAGCCGCGGCGCGCATTCGGCATCGACAGTCAGGGGGGCCTGATGGCTAGCGTGGAAATCCCGCCCGAATGGGGCAAAGTCGTCGAAAAGGCCAATCAGGTCAACGATATCCAGCCGGTTGGCATTCAGGAGATCGTCCAGCAGTACACCGACGCGTCGAAGAACTCGGCGGACCATGCCAACCACCTCAAGCAGGTCAGTGAGCCGCTCAAGGGCATTTGGAAGGGCACAGACGCCGACGCCTTCTTCGCCCAGGTGACCAAGGTTCTCGACGCGGGCAAGAACTTCAACGACCGGCTCGACGATGTCGCGAAGAAGTACGCCGAGCTTCAGGAAACGCTTTCGACCATCAAGAACAACATCGTCACCGAGCGCGAAGGCGCGAACACCGATATCCAGAAGATCGTCGGGGACGCGAACCGGGCGATCACCACCGCGCAGGCCGCCGTGGACGCGCACAACGCAGACAACAGCAAGCCCATGCCGAGCCCGACGCCGGAAGAGATCGCGCAAAAGGAACAGGGCCGCGCGGATGCCAGGGCCAAGGCAGCCGGTGACCGCGTCAGCGGTCTGCTGACGGAGGCGAACAACGCGCTGAAGACGACCAGTGCGGCGGCCCAGAAGGAGATCAGCGGCGGCTACTCCTCGGTCAAGCCCACCGGGGGCGGTGGCGCGACCCGCCAGGCCAAGAGCAGCGGCGGGCTCTCCAGCGGTGGCGGCGGCGGACCGAGCACCGGTGGCGGCGGCAGCGGGGGGCTCGGCCCCAGCGGCGGCCCTCCTGGTGCGCCGCCGCCGGGCAATGTGGACCAGTGGATCCGCGAGGCGATCAAGATCCTGCAGGCCAACGGCATCCCGGTGACCGACGCGGACATCCAGAAGATCTGGACGATCATCGAGAAGGAGTCCGGCGGCGACCCCAACGCGATCAACAACTGGGACTCCAACGCGGCGAAGGGCACCCCGTCCAAGGGCCTGATGCAGTGCATCGACCCGACCTTCAACGCGCACAAGCTGCCCGGCCACGACGACATCTACAACCCGGTGGACAACATCATCGCCGGGGTCCGGTACACCTTCGACCGCTACGGCGGCTTCGAAGGCCACCCCGGCCTCAAGGCGATGGCCGGCGGTGGCGGCTACCAGGGCTACTGACCCGGGATGACCTAGCCTGGCGGCATGGTGGATACCGGCATGTTTCCTGGCCCCGCCCGCCGCGCCGCGGTCGCGCCGTTCCACGTGATGGACGTGCTCTCCGCGGCGCAGGCCAGGCAGCGCACGCACGGTGACATGGTGTCGCTGGCGGCCGGGCAGCCGACCGCGGGCGCGCCGGCGCCGGTGCGCGAGGCCGCGGCGAAGGCCCTGCGCGACGGCAACCTCGGCTACACCGTGCAACTGGGCATCCCGGAGCTGCGGGAGGCCATCGCCGGGCACTACCTGCACCGCTACGGCCTCGAGGTCAGCCCGGCGGACGTGATCGTGACCACCGGGTCCTCCGGCGGGTTCCTGCTCTCCTTCCTCTCCGCCTTCGACGCCGGGGAGCGGGTCGCGATGGCAAGGCCCGGCTACCCGGCCTACCGCAACCTGCTCACCGCGCTCGGCTGCGAGGTGGTCGAGTTCGCCACCGACGAGCGCACTCGGTTCCAGCCCACCACCGAACTGCTCGACACCCTCGGCGAGATCAACGGCCTGGTGGTGGCCAGTCCCTCCAACCCGACCGGCACCGTGCTGCCGCCCGGTGAGTTGGCCGCGATCGCCGGCTGGTGCTCTGCCCGCGGGGTGCAGCTGATCAGCGACGAGATCTACCACGGCATTTCCTACGAGGCCGAACTCGGCTGCGCGTGGCAGAGCTCCGCCGAGTCGCTGGTGCTCGGCTCCTTCTCCAAGTACTTCGCGATGACCGGCTGGCGGCTCGGCTGGATGCTGGTGCCGCCGCGCCTGCACCGCGCGGTGGACGTGCTGACCGGCAACTTCAACATCTGCGCGCCCGCGCTGGCCCAGCAGGCGGCGGTGGCCGCGTTCACCGCCGAGTCCTACGCCGAGCTGGACGGGCACGTCGCGCACTATCGCGCCAACCGGGACCTGCTGCTGACCGGCCTCGGCGAACTCGGCCTGGACCGGGTGGCCCCGGTGGACGGCGCCTTCTACGCGTACCTGGACGTGTCCGCGCGCACGTCGGACAGTCTCAGCTGGTGCCAGCGGCTGCTCGCGGACACCGGGCTCGCCATCACTCCCGGTATCGACTTCGATCCGGTGGAGGGCGGCGGCTACGTCCGGTTCTCCTTCGCCGGGGAGCGGTCCGACATCGTGGAGGCCCTGCGCCGGCTGGGTGACTGGCTGTAGGGGGAACCCGGAGATCTCCCTGATCGTTGGCCAGGAAGCGAGCTTTTACCTGCCGGACATGGGAACGTGGGCGGTAACGGGCCAGGTGGCTCGGGAGGCAACCGGAGGAAAGTCATGTTGTGGAAGATCGTCGGCACGCTGATCGTCGTCTGGCTCGCGTTCACCGTGCTGGGCTTCTTGGTCAAGGGTCTGTTCTGGCTCGCGATCATCGGTGGGGCGCTGTTCCTCGGCACCGCCGCCTACGGTGCGATCAAGGGCAAGGACCAGAAGAAGCTGCGCTCCTGACCTAACCGAGCGCGGCTTCGGCCGTGCTCACCCCGAGCCAACGGTGCGCGCGCAGCCCTGCTGCCCGCGCACCGTCTATGTTGGACTGCCGGTCGTCGAAGAACAGGCAGTCCGCCGGCTCGGCGCCGAGCCTGGACACCAGCGTCCGGAAGATTTCCGGGTCCGGCTTGGCGATGCCGACGTCGCCGGAGAACAACCGGACGCGGAAGTGCCCGGCCCAGTCCTGGCGTTCGGCGAACCTGGCGAACGAGGATGGTGCGTTGGACAGCAGGGCGAGCGACGCGCCCGCTTCCGCCAGTGCGGCCAGCAGTTCCACCGACTCGGGCGAGGTGTGCGACCAGCCCTCGACGTCCAGTGCGGTGAGAGTGTCCGAAGTGGACTGATCGACGGCGAGGCCGAGGTCGTCGCCGACCGCCCGCCAGTACTCCAGATCGGTGCAGCCGCGGTCGTAGCGATCGCGGTGCGCCCAGTACCGCGGCTCGAAGGCGGCCTGCTGCACGCCCAGCGCGGCCGCCATCGACGGCAACGCGGTGGTGCGGGTGCTGATCACTTCGCCGTAGTCGAAGACGATCCAGTTCATGCCGCGTCGCCCTTGATCCGGCGAAGCGCTTCGTCGACGTCGGCCGTGCTCAGGTCGCGGTGCAGCACGAACCGCACCTTGCCGGCCATCGGCAGCGCGAGCACGCCGGCCGCGGCCAGCGCGTCCAGTGTGATCGGGATGTCGGCCACCCCGGCGAGCACGATGTTGGTCTGCGGCGTGCTCACCTCCCAACCCAGCTCGGCCAGCCCGGACGCCAGGCGCCGTGCGTTCTCGTGGTCCTCGGCCAGGTCGCCGACCCGGTCCATGGCGAGCAGGCAGGCCGCGGCCAGCACGCCGCCCTGGCGGATCCCGCCGCCGAGCGCCTGCCGCATCCGCCGCGCCTGCTCGACGAACTCGGTGCTGCCGGCCACCACCGAGCCGACGGGCGCGCCGAGGCCCTTGCTGAAACAGGCGGAAACCGTATCCACGCCCACGGTCAGCGCGGCCGGCGGCAGCCCGAGCGAGACCGCGGCGTTCCAGATCCTGGCGCCGTCGAGGTGCACCTTGAGCCCGGCCTGCCGCGCGGTGGCGAGCAGCTGCGCGTGCTCGTGCGGCGGGGTGACCGCGCCGCCCGCCGCGTTGTGCGTGTTCTCCAGGCAGAGCAGCGTGGTGCGCAGCGCGTAGTACGGATTCCCGCGCGAGCCGACCGCGTTGGTCAGCGCGCTCACGCTCGGCCGGCCGGGCCCGGCGTCGTGCTCCAGCGGGTCGGGCATGCCACCGGCCAGCCAGGCCGGTGAGCCGAGCTCGTTCATCAGCACGTGCGCCCCGCGCGGGACGAGAAAGCGGTCACCGCGTTCCAGCTGCACGCTCAGCGCGAGAATGTTCGCCATCGTCCCGCTCGGTACCCACAGCGCGGCCTGCATGCCCAGGGTCGAAGCGGCTCGTTCCTCCAGAGCTCTCATCGTCGGATCGGTGTCGATCACGTTGTCGCCCACCTCGGCGGACGCCATGGCCTGGCGCATCGCATCATCGGGTCGGGTGACGGTGTCGGAGCGGAAATCGAGGTCACGGCGCGCTTCGAAGGTCACAGTTAGATCACATCACATTGATCGTTGCGCTTTCAACCCGGTGCGTTCTGGCTCGTTTCCAGCGGGCGTGCAACCGTGTACGCCTTCCCTTCCGTCTACCACCCGAACGCACAGAGAGCGGAGAGCCAGCCGCGTGGACGAGCGCGACGAGCAGGAGTTCGCGGAGTACTTCGCCGCCAAGCGGGACTCCGTGCGCAGGACCGCGTACATGCTCTGCGGAGACTGGCACCGTGCGGACGACCTGGCGCAGATCGCGTTCGTCGCACTGCACCGGCGGTGGCGGAAGATCCGCGACCGTTCGGCGACGGACGCCTACCTGCGCAAAACGCTCGTGCGGGCCTCGATCGACGAGTCACGACGGCCGTGGCGGAGGGAACGGCAGGTGGAACAACTCCCCGAAGCGGAGAGCGGCGGGCGGCTGGACGAACAGGTCGCCACCCGCCAGGACCTGCTGGTCGGGCTGCGCGAGGTGCCGCCGAAACAACGCGCGGTGCTGGTGCTGCGGTACTTCGAGGGGCTCGACGTCGCCGGGGTGGCCAAGGCACTCGGGTGCAGCGAAGGAAATGTGAAGAGCCAGACCGCCAGGGGACTGGCGAACCTGCGTGGCGTGCTGGGCGAGGAGGTGGAGACGCATGGATGAGCGCGAACTCGAGACTTTGTTCCGGGACGCACCCGGCGAGCCGCCGCCGTCCGCCTTCACCATGGACGACATCTCGAAGGCCTCCGCGCGTGCGAAGCTCCGGAGGCGAAACGCGCTGGTCGCGGGCCTGAGCTGTCTCATCGTGCTGGCCGGCGGGGCCGGGGTGGTGCTGAACCTGGGCAGCGGCGTCGGCGAACGAAGCGCCGCGAATGCGCCGGGCCAGGTGATGAGTAACACTGAATCCGGACCCGGCGAGCAACCACCGCCGGGGCCCGCACGTCCCCTCACTACGGACTTCCCTACTCCGTCGCCCAAGCAGGGGGGCGACGGGACCGGGGAGAACGGCCCTCGGGCCGAAAGCACCTACGGGTGCGACAAGGTCGACCGGGAGCTCGCCACCGCCCTCGCTGGCGAGCTCCCGGTCACCGTGTTGACCGAGGCGGCGCCGGGCCGGATCTGCACCGAGACCTCCCGCTCGGCCTCGTTCGGGGTGCAGGTCCCCGGGCATCAGGGCCTGATTTCGGCCACCGTGCTGCCGCCGGGCGTGCGCATCAAGTACGCGGCGCAACCACCGGGTTCGGAGCTGCAGGAGCGCGCCACCCAGCACAATGCCACCCTGGTGCTGCTCAGCGTGCCCAGCCCCGGCGACACCGTGGCGCCGTTCCGCGATGATCTCTCCCGGATCGCGGACGGACTGGCCGCGCGGTTCTGATCCGGGCGACTGGCAAGATGGGCATCCATGACCTCAGGAGCCAGCACGCCGAAAGGTGAGCGCCGCCGCGCGGCGCTTGTCGAGGCGGCCGCCGAGCTGCTGGTCGAGGGCGGTTTCGACGCGATCCGGCACCGGGCCGTCGCCGAACGTGCCCAGCTGCCGCTGGCTTCCACCACGTACTACTTCGACTCGCTGGAAGATCTGGTCACGGCCGCCGTCGAGCACCACTCGCGGGCCGAGCTGGCCGAGGGCCGGCACTGCCTGGAGGAGCTGACCACCCGCGACCGCGGCGTGGACGCGCTGGTCGATCTGGCGCTCGAGCTGTTGCTTGGCTACGACCGCAAGGACCGCGAAGCGGACGCCGAGGCGGTGCTGCTGCGCTACGAGCGGCTGGTGGCCACCGGGCGGCGGCAGTACCTGCGGCCGCTGATGCGCACCCTGGCCGTCGAGCTGAACGCGCTGCTCGCCGAGATCTTCGCCCGCTCGGGCAAGCCGGTGGACGCGGCCGAGCTGAAAAGGCTGGTGGCGCTGGTGGACGGGGCCGTGGTCAGCGCGCTGGTCGAGGTCGACCCGGAGCCGCGGGCCGCGGCCGCGCGGATGCTGCACGAAGCGCTCAGCGAGTAGCGCCACCGGCCCGGTCCCGGTCGCGGGTTAATCTGGCGCGGTGAGTGAGAAGCCCCAGGTCCCCAATGTGCTCGCCGCCCGCTACGCCTCGCCGGAGCTGGTGGAACTCTGGTCGCCGGAACAGAAGGTGAAGCTGGAGCGCGAGCTGTGGCTGGCCGTGCTGCGCGCGCAGGCCGAGCTCGGGGTGCCGGTCGGGGACGGGGTCGTCGAGGACTACCGGCGGGTGCTGGAGAACGTCGACCTGGCGTCGATCGCGGCGCGGGAGCGGGTCACCAGGCACGACGTGAAGGCCAGGATCGAGGAGTTCAACGCGCTCGCCGGGCACGAGCAGGTGCACAAGGGGATGACCTCGCGGGACCTCACCGAGAACGTGGAGCAGTTGCAGATCCGGCGCTCGCTGGAGCTGATGCGCGGCAGGGCGGCGGCGGTGCTGGCCCGGCTGGCGGCGCTGGCCGTGGAACACGCCGACCTGGTGATGGCCGGCCGTTCGCACAACGTGGCGGCGCAGGCGACCACTCTTGGCAAGCGGTTCGCGTCGGCCGCGGACGAGCTGCTGGTCGCGTTCGAGCGGGTGGACGAGCTGATCGCCCGCTACCCGCTGCGCGGCATCAAGGGTCCGGTCGGCACCGGGCAGGACATGCTCGACCTGCTCGGCCAGGAGTCCACTTTGGACGAACTGGAGAACAGGGTCGCGGCGCATCTCGGCTTCGAGCGCCGGTTCACCAGCGTCGGCCAGGTCTATCCGCGTTCGCTCGACTTCGACGTGCTCTCCGCGGTGGTCCAGCTGGCCGCGGCGCCGTCCAGCCTGGCCAAGACCATCCGGCTGATGGCAGGGCACGAGCTGGTCACCGAGGGGTTCAAACCGGGCCAGGTGGGCTCCTCGGCGATGCCGCACAAGATGAACACCCGGTCCTGCGAGCGGGTGAACGGGCTGGCCGTGGTGCTGCGCGGCTACCTGTCCATGACCGGCGAGCTGGCCGGCGACCAGTGGAACGAGGGCGACGTGTCCGACTCGGTGGTCCGCCGGGTCGCGCTGCCGGACGCCTTCTTCGCGCTGGACGGGCTGCTCGAGACCTTCCTCACCGTGCTCGACGAGTTCGGCGCGTTCCCGGCCGTGGTGGCCCGCGAGCTGGACCGGTACCTGCCGTTCCTGGCCACCACCAAGGTGCTGATGGCGGCCGTCCGCGGCGGGGTCGGCCGGGAGACCGCGCACGAGGCGATCAAGGAGAACGCGGTGGCCGTGGCGCTGGCCATGCGCGAGCAGGGGCTCACCGAGAACGACCTGCTGGACCGGTTCGCCGCGGACGAGCGGCTGCCGGTGGACCGGGACGACCTGGACAAGGTGCTGGCGGACCGGCTCTCCTTCACCGGTGTCGCCGCCGCCCAGGTGCGTTCGGTCGCCGAGCGCGTCGAGCGGCTGCTCACCCGTTTCCCGGACGCCGCCCGTTACTCCCCGCAACCCATCCTCTGACCATTTCCGCAGGTCAGCGGTCGTGAGTGAAAAGTGTTGCCCCGGCCAGTACCTAATTGTTGACCTACGATGGTTGCATGGGTGCCAGTCACAAGGTTAGTGCAGGTCACGAGGGGCGTCGGCCCGTCTTGGACTCGTACGCGCGGTTGTCGCGTAACCAGGCGGGCAAGTTGGAGAAGTGCGAGACCCAGCATGCCGACAACGTGGAGGTGATCGAGGAACTGGGCGGCGTGCTCGGGGAGAAGATCTCCGATCCGAAGCTGTCGGCATGGAATCCGAAGGTTCACCGCCCGGGGTGGGAGTACCAGATGATGCGGGTTGCCTCCCGGGCGTGTGACGGGGTGGTGTTGTGGAACACCGACCGAGGGTGGCGGCAGTGCAGCGACCTTGAGGACATGTTCAAGCTGATCGAGGATTTCGACAGTTTCACCCTGGGCTCCTCGCACGGGTCGTACAACTTGGCGGACTACAACGACCGCCACCAGTTGCGGCAGGAAGTGGCGCACAACCAGCGCAACTCGGACGAGGCTTCACACCGGATCAAACGGCGGTTAGAGGTGCTGCGGCGTAAGGGAGTTCCGCACCATCAGGGCCGCAGCTTCGGATGGCCTGGGCTGGATCACACGATCACCAGGGAGCAGGCCATGGACGAGGATGGCAACGACACGCGGCAACCGGTTCCGGCTGAACTTGTGGAGCGGGAGCGGGGGGCGTTGCGGACGGGCACCCGGGACAACTTGGCGGGAATCAGCTTTTCCAAGATCAGTGACGAGTGGAACGCTCAGGGGTTGCGCACCACGACCGGGCGGGAGTTCAACCCGGTCATTGTGGGGCAGGTGCTGTTGCGGCCGCGTAACGCGGGGCTGATCGAGCATGACGGCGAGATCGTGGGCACCATGCCCGGGGAACCGATCGTGGATCCGGAGGATTTCAAGCGGCTACGGGCGCGACACGCGTCGCGGGGGCCGGGCCGTCCGCCGAGTGGTACCTACGTGGGGTCGGGGATCGGACGGTGCGGGGGGTGCCGGAAGACGCTGGGCGGTCGGCCGCACACCGGGAACTATCCGGACGGGGAACGGCGGCGTCAGTACTTCTGTGCGAAAACACGTGGCGGATGCGGGAAGGTGGCCGCCGACCTGCGGGCGGTGGATCGGCAGATTCGTGGTCTGGTGATCGCGCGGCTGTCGGATAAGAACTACGCGGCGGGGATCAAGGCGGCCCGCGCCCGGATCTCCGACCGGTTGGCCACCGTGGAGGCCGAGATCGCCGAGTGTGAACGGGTCCAGGTCTCGCTGTCGGTGCGGTTGGGCAAGCGGCAGATCAACGAAGCGGCGTTCGATAAGGCCAACGAACCGTTGGTGAGGGATCTGACCCGGTTGAAGGCCGAGCAGGAGGAGTTGACTGGCGGGAATCCGGAAGGGCCAACGGAAGCCATGACCCGTGACGAGGTGGCCGAGAAGTGGGACAGCGCCGATGTAGCCGAGAAACGCGCCATGCTGGCCGACGCGCTAGGGCGGGATGTGCTGATCGTGAAGCCCTCGACAGGGAAGGGGTTTCGCCGGTTCGATCCGGAGCGGGTCACGATCGATCCGTATCGGGCGCGCACTGCCACGGCAGGCACCGCTACAGATGAGGGTCAGGAGGGCTGAGGAGGCGTGTACGCGGCAGGGCCGCTAACCCGGTCGAGGCAGCGGCCCTGCCGTGTGTGCGGCGGTGTCAGGCGGCGCGGTCTTCCTCGGTGTCGTCGAGTTGAGCGAGGCGAGCGTCAATCCGGTTGAGGATCACTGCCAGCCTCTGTATCTGCTCCTCGGTCAGGGGCGGCAGATGAGGCACGATCTGCGCCCAACGTTCGACCGCTTCAGCGGCGAGACGGGCTTGTTGTTCGGTGTAGCTCTCCTTCCGGTCAGCCCCAGAGCGCGGGTGTAGCTCGGCGGGGTCGGGCAGGGCGGCGAGGTGGCGGCGGCCCCGTGGTGCGCGGCGCGGGTGGTTCTGCGAGCGGTCAGGGTGCTGTGGCCCGGGTGGCATGGCGCGGCTCCTCTCCATGTCAGTAGCAGCTAGAAGACGTCGGGAGCGTCGTACAGTTCCACCCCGTCGTCGCCGTGGTGTGGTTCGTCCCAATGCGCAGTTACTGCGCGGCGCGGGTCATCGGGTGCGGTGATGCGGCGGACAATCCCCGGGTCGCCGGGGGCGAAGGCCGCTTCGCTGTACGGTTCGTCGCTGGTGCGGTGGTCGATACAGGGACCGCGTTCCGGCAGCTCGTGCAGATGATGACGGCGGACGACCGCGCCAGGAGTGCGAGGCGTCCACGATGCCCATACCGGCCCGGCAGGATCGAAGGGGGCGACGAGGTCCCGCGCGGTGGTGGCAATGACGACGCCCGGATCGTATCTGCCCGTGAACCGGGCGAGCGTGGCCCGAAACGCGGTTTCCCGGCGTGCGGAGTGCAGCGAGAACAGCACCACCCCGAACTGGTCAGCAGGGAAGGCGCCGTAGTCAGCCACCTTGCGCGCCACCACCTTTAGTGACTCGGTACCGGTGTCGTGTTCGAGGAAGAACCGCACTACCCGCCCATGCTGCTCCCAGCATCCGTAGCCGTCAGGCCGTATCCGCGCCTCGCTGCCCCCACGTTGGGTCCAGAACACTTCCGCACACCGTTTCTCCGGCCACCACTGTGTCAGCCGTCCCGCGTCCGGGAACTGGTCAGCGCGTGCGGGGTTGCGGTGCGCGGCCAACCCGCAGAAGAACTCATTCACCCCGAGGTGGTGGGACAGTTTCGGCCACAACGCCAACCGTTCCAACCGTTCGGCGTGCGCCTTCGGGGTCGGTGATGGCCGCGCCTGCCGCGCGGCGATCATCCGCGCTCCGAGGTAGCCGAGCGCGAAGCGCGCCTGGCTGGTGCCGCCGGTGGCGTAGGAGTCTCGGAAGGCGAACACCACTCCCAGTTCCCGCAGCCGCCGCAGCCGGTCCTGTGCACGCCGTAGCGAGGTGAACTCGATCGCCGCGATCTGCTCCGTGGTGAGCACCTGATGCTCAGCCAGCAACAGCAGCAACCGACGATCACGTCCGACCAGGCTGAACCACACCGACGCATCCGGTTCCCCCGCCCGCCGGCCACCGCGGGCCGCTCCCGCAGCCGGCGCGCGCACCACCCGGTGAGGGGTAGATGATGACGATCCACCCGTCAGTCGGCCTTTCGCGCCACCCTGCCGGTGCCGCCTCTGAACAGCCCTTTTCTGTGAAACGTGGTCGGCGTCTGGGGCAGCGGATTCACAACGCTGTCCCTGCGTCGCCCTATCCGCCGCACCACGCGCCGTCCCAACCGCAGCCGCCTGCGAACCCCGTATCGCCCGATCCTGTCCTGGCACATTCATGATCAACACTCCTTGGTGGCTCGTTGCCTCCTCGATCGCCACAAGAGGCCGTTTATAACGCTGTTTTTAGACACCAAGCAGAGAAATACACTCGAATGGCGCAACGAGAAGCGCCCCACCGGCCAGTGGTCTCCTGGGCGGGTGGGGCGCTCCTTGTTCCAGCAGCCCCTTGGGGCTGGGAAATGTTGCCGTAGTTGCTACCGGAGTTGCCGAGGGCTGCCGGACCTGCTGGGGGCAGCGACGTCTATCGACGCTAGACGAAGCTCCCTTAGCTGCCTCTGCGCGGTTTTGTCGTCACGCTTCGCGTCTGCCTTGAGCCGTGCTACGCGAGCAAGGCAACGTTTGCAATCGACGTTGAGTGCGCTCGTAACAAAAGACGCAGATTCTTTCGGTCGGCTTATCTCGCTTCTCCACGTGCCCGGACGGCAGAGTGGAACCAACCTATCGCGCTCTGCCAGGATGTCAGGATCTGCGTAGTGGACGCGCGGGTCGGGTATTCCCGTTAGTCTAATTCGCACTGGTCGGTCACCCTTCCGCTCGGCGTAGTCGTTTAGTGTCTCGCTGTCCGCCGCATTGCTGATCGCTCCACTCGTCTGAAGACATGGCGGTGTGGACGCCTGAGTCGAGCCGTACCGGGATCGAATAGTTGCCCTTTTCTCCATAATGTTGATACGGAAGAATGATCCCGTGTTGGTACTGGCCCTCTCGCCAGAGTCGTACTCGCTCGCCGGATAGGCGACCGGCGATGTCTGCTTCGAACATGGTCAACATCGCCTCCGCCCGTCGAGCGGATGGTGCTTGTTGATCCACCAGGCATAGAGGCGAGCCCCGATGTTCGTACTATCGAGAATGACAGGCCAGACGCAGGCGCCAACGGCCAAGAGCCATGACGCGCCGAGTAAGAGAAGGATCCAACTCATAAGTCAGCCCGCCTGGTAGGCCAGGGGCGTAATGCGTCGCTTGCCCCTGACCCGCCAATGGCGGGCTGAGAGTCAAGCGACCTTCTCTGCCTGCAATGGCAGTCCGCTTGGGTATTCATGGAGTTATGTCCTTATGTTCGCGTATTATCGAGAATGGACGGCCAGATGCGCAGGCCAACGACTAAGAGCCATGACGCGCCGAGTAAGAGAAGAGTCCAACTCATGACTCAGCCCGCCTGGTAGGCCAGGGGCGTAATGCGTCGCTTGCCCCTGACCCGCCAATGGCGGGCTGAGAGTCAAGCGACCTTCTCTGCCTGTAACGGCAGTCCGCTTGGGTATTCATGGAGTTATGTCCTTGATCAGGCCCGGCCCGATGCCGGGCGGAGCACCCAGAGTAACCCCTGATCAGCCGCCTGTCACGTCGTAGAACGTGTGGCCCACCCGGACGGATGTACTACCCGTCAACAGGTCATGGACGCCCTGAAGCGCTTCGGCGGCCTTGTTGTCCTTCGCCAGGTGCCGCCATCCGATCTCCAGTCGGCGAAGCTCGGCGATCAGTTCGTCCCTCGAACCCTCGACCAGCAGGCGTTCACGTGCTGTCTCCATGCGCGCAGAGTATCGGATCATATGCTGAGCAAGTGCCACCCCGCATCGGAGCCAGAGTGCTGTTGCTCGACCCGCGAGACCGCGTACTTCTCCTGCTCTCTATCGACCCCGACGAGCCTTCGCATCGTTGGTGGGACCTTCCCGGCGGCGGAGCGAACCCCGGAGAAGATCTCACCGACACCGCGCGCCGAGAGTTGGCCGAAGAGACAGGCATGGTCATTGACGCGCTCGGCCCGCACCTGTGGGATCGGGAGGTCCGCTTCCGCTTCCGAGACCGGTGGCACCACCGCCGCGACCGCGTCTTTTTCGCGCGGGTGTCGAACATCAGTCCGTCCCGTACGCCGTCGCACACGGCCAACGAGCAAGCGAACCTCATCGAGACCCGCTGGTGGTCTCTGGCGGAACTGGAGAGCAGTTCGGCTAAGTTCCTGCCGCCGAATCTCCCGGCCCTGCTGGCCGACCTCCTCAGCGGCGAACTGCACGCGCCGATCTTCCTCAACGCCTGACGCACTAGATGGCGCGTTGTACTCAGTCCACCGGTCTCACCGTGCTATCCACGGTGAGACCGGCCAAGCGTGGCCTACGAGGGATCGCGCAGGTCACAAGTAGGTAACCAATTGCACCTTGGCTCCGGCAACACTTTCCACTCACGACGTCGGTTGTGGGAGAAGGCACAGGGAGGCGTCCACGGAGTGGGACGGCACTACTCGATCGGGCGAATTTCCTAGGGTGTGCCTGAACCCGAGGCTAGGCCGCCTACCCGCGGTCTGGCCTTTCTGTCGCGTCCGAAGGAAGAAGCATGAGATCCACGCTGCGCAGAGTCCTCGTCGTGCTCACCGCCGGGACGGCGATCGCCGTACTCGCCGGCTGCGGCTCCTCCTCCGGTGACGCCGCCTCCGGGAAATTGCGGGTGGGCACGCTCACCGACGCGCCGCCGTCGATCTACCTGGAGAACGGCAACTTCACCGGTTACGACAACGAGCTGCTGCGCGACATCGCCAAGCGCGAGGGCTTCGAGGTCGAGTTCGTCGGCACCGAGTTCGCCGGCCTGCTGGCCAGCGTGGCGAACCGGAAGTTCGACCTCGGCAGCTCCACCATCTCCACCACCGACGAGCGCAAGAAGACGGTCGCCTTCTCCAACGGCTACAGCACCGGTTTCACCACCATCGTCACCAGGAAGGACGCCGGGCTCAAGGACGTCGGTTCCTTCGCCGGCAAGCGGCTCGGGGTGGTGCAGGCCTCGGTGCAGGACGAGTTCGCCAGCAAGAAGGTGCCCGGCGCGGATGTGGTGCGCTTTCCCGACTACAACGCGGGTTTCGCGCAGCTGAAGGGCGGCACCCTGGACGGCTGGGTGGTGCCGAAGGACATCGGGCAGAAGTACCTGGACCAGAACCCGGCCGTGCCGCTGGAGTTCGGCTACACCGTGGAGACGAAGGACACCCCGTCCGCGTACGCGGTGCGCAAGGACAACAAGGAACTGCTGAACAAGGTCAACGACGGCCTGGCCAAGGCGATCGCCGACGGCACCGTGGCCCGGTTGCACGCGCAGTTCTTCAAGACTCAGCCCCTCCCCGCCGAGCTCGCCCAGGGCGGCCCCGGCCTCCCGGTCCAGAACCCCTGAGGAACCTACGATGAAGAAGACCCTGCTGGCCTCACTGGCCGCGTCCCTGCTCGTCGCGCTCACCGCCTGCGGTGGCAGCGGCGGTGACGCGAGCGCCTTGCGCGTCGGCACCCTCGGTGACGCGCCGCCGAACATCTATGTGGAGAACGGCAACTACACCGGCTTCGACAACGAGCTGCTCAAGGCGATCGCCCAGAAACAGGGCCTGACGCTGGAGTTCGCCGCGACCGAGTTCTCCACCCTGCTGGCCAAGGTCTCGAACGGGCAGTTCGACGTCGGTTCTTCGGCGATCGCGCAGACCCCGGAGCGGGCGAAGACGGTCGACTTCTCCAGCCCGTACAACTTCGAGGTGATGAGCATCCAGACGAAGGAGGGTGCGCCGATCACCGACGAGGGCAGCCTCGGCGGCAAGCGGGTCGCGGTCATCCAGGGCACGGTCGGCGACAACTGGCTGACCACCACGGTGCCGTCCGCGCAGGCGGTGCGGTTCCCGGACTACGCGACCGCGCTCGGCGCGCTGAAGTCCGGTTCGGTCGAGGGCTACATCCTGGACCAGGCGATCGCGGAGAAGAACGTCACCGAGAACCCGGACGCGAAGCTCAAGGTCACCAAGTCCTTCACCACCGACGTGCCGCATGGTTTCGCGGTGAAGAAGGGCAACACGGAGCTGGCTAACAAGATCAACGAGGGGCTCAAGCAGGTGATCGCGGACGGCACCTGGGAGCGGCTGCACCAGCAGTTCCTGCCGAGCGCCCCGGTGCCGGATCAGTTCAAGGCTGGTAAGAATTCCTGATGAGGACACCGAGGAAAGGCCTGATCGCGGCGCTGGCCGCGGTGCTCGCCCTGCTCACGGCATGCGGCGGCAGTGGCGGTGACGGCCAGGGCGTGCTGCGGGTCGGCACACTGAGCGACTCGCCGCCGAACATCTACCAGGAGAACGGCAACTACACCGGATTCGACAACGAGCTGCTCCGGGCGATCGCCGCGAAGCAGGGGCTTCAGCTGGAGTTCGTGTCCACCGACTTCTCCGCGCTGCTCGGCAGGGTCTCCAGTGGGCAGTTCGACATCGGCAGCTCGGCCATCGCGCAGACGCCGGCGCGGAAGGAGACGGTCGACTTCTCCGACCCGTACAACTTCCAGTCCCTCAGCATCGAGGTCAAGGAACCCTCGCCGATCACCGACGAGAACTCCTTGGCGGGTAAGCGGATCGGCGTGGTGCAGGGCACCGCGTCGGACGGCTGGCTGACCGCCACCGCGCCGGCCGCGCAGGCGGTGCGCTTCCCGAACGACGCCGCGGCGCTGACCGCGCTGAAGTCGGGTTCGGTGGACGGCTCGGTGTTCGACCAGGCCACCGCCGAGCAGTACGTGGCGTCCAATCCCGACGTGAAGCTGAAGGTGGCGAAGTCGTTCACCACCGACACCCCGCACGGTTTCGCGGTGAAAAAGGGCAATACCGAGCTGGCGAACAAGATCAACGAGGGGCTCAAGCAGGTGATCGCGGACGGCACCTGGGAGCGGCTGCACCAGCAGTTCATGCCCACCGCGCCGGTGCCGGACCAGTTCAGGGCTAACGGGTAATGGACGACTTTCTCAACACTTATCTCAACTGGGAGTACATCTGGCAGGTGTTCCCGGAGCTGCTGCGCACCGGCCTGGTGAACACCCTGATACTGGCCGCGTCCTCGGCGGTGATCGGCACCGTGCTGGGCATGGTGCTGGCGATGATGAGCCTGTCCACGAAATGGTGGCTTCGGTGGCCGGCCAGGGTGTACACGGACATCTTCCGCGGCCTGCCGGCGATCCTGACCATCCTGCTGGTCGGCCAGGGCGCGCTGATCCTCGGCCGGGACCTGTTCGGCACCAACCCCTATCCGCCGGGCATCCTGGCGCTGAGCCTGATCGCGGCGGCCTACATCGGGGAGATCTTCCGCTCCGGCATCCAGAGTGTCGAAAAAGGACAGTTGGAGGCCAGCAGGGCGCTCGGCATGAGCTACGCCAAGGCGATGGCGCTGGTTGTCGTCCCGCAGGGCGTGCGGCGGGTGCTGCCGGCGCTGGTGAACCAGCTGATCGCGTTGATCAAGGAATCCAGCCTGGTCTACTTCCTCGGCCTGCTCGCCGGGCAGCGCGAGCTGTTCCGGATCGGCC
Organism: Amycolatopsis nigrescens CSC17Ta-90; assembly: GCF_000384315.1. Lineage (GTDB taxonomy): Bacteria > Actinomycetota > Actinomycetes > Mycobacteriales > Pseudonocardiaceae > Amycolatopsis > Amycolatopsis nigrescens. The sequence continues at coordinate 3,799,730 of NZ_ARVW01000001.1, forward strand.
AGGACCTCGCGGCGAACACCGGCAACCTCTCGCCGCTGGTCGCCGCCGGGTTCTGCTACCTGGTGATCACGGTTCCGCTGACGCACCTGGTGAACTACATCGACAAGAAACTGCGCACCGGCCGGAAGGTCGACCGCGCGCCGGACGACCAGGACGACACGCCGATGCTCGCCGCAAACCAACCGGGGCAGCTATGACCACCACCGTGCAGTCCGCCAGCGTTGAGCTGCGGGACATCCATGTCTCCTTCGGCACCCTCGAGGTGCTGCGCGGGGTGGACCTGAGCGTTGGCAAGGGCGAGACGGTCTGCGTGATCGGCCCGTCCGGCTCCGGCAAGTCCACCCTGCTGCGTTGCGTGAACCGGTTGCAGGAGCCGGATTCCGGCGATCTGCTGTTCGACGGGGAGAGCGTGATCGACGCGAACCCGGACCGGCTGCGGCAGCGGGTCGGCATGGTGTTCCAGCACTTCAACCTGTTCGGTCATCGCAGCGTGCTGGACAACATCACCCTGCCGTTGCGCAGCGTGCGGAAGCTGGACAAGGCCGTGGCCAAGGAGATCGCGCTGGCCAGGCTCGCCGACGTCGGTCTCGCGGAGAAGGCCCCGTACCGCCCCGCCGCTCTTTCCGGCGGGCAGCAGCAGCGGGTGGCCATCGCGCGGGCGCTGGCCATGGAGCCCGAGGTGATGCTGTTCGACGAGGCGACCAGCGCGCTGGACCCGGAGCTGGTCAAGGGCGTGCTGGACCTGATGGCCGGGCTCGCGAAACGCGGCCTGACCCTGCTCGTGGTGACCCACGAGATGGGCTTCGCCCGTGGTGTCGCGGACAAGGTCGCCTTCATGGACCAGGGCCGGATCGTGGAGACCGGTACCCCGGACGCCATCTTCGACGCCCCGCAAAGCCCGCGCCTGCAACGGTTCCTCTCGCAGGTCCTCTAACCCCGGACCCGGTCCAGCTCGTCGAGCAGGTCCGCGAAATCGGCCGAGTAGTGCGTGGCCAGGTCCTCGCCGATGACGCCGTGGTGGTAGCCGTCGCCGATGTGGTGGGCGACCGGCTCCAGGAACTGGGAGCCGGGCTGCCACCAGTACACGTTCGGGCTGAGCAGCCCGGGCGCGCCGGGCGCGTCCTGGTGGTACTCGGCGGCGAGCCTCGCGATCTCGCCCAGCGCGTACCGGGCCCCTTGCCCGTCGCGCAGCACGTGGAAGATCAGCGTGCCGTGGTTGGGCATCGCGACCAGCGCGCCGTGCGGGAGGTCGGGGGCGCCGGTGACCGCCTCGACCACCCAGGGCAGCACCAGCACGGTCGAGCCGACGTAGTCCGAGCCGCAGAGGATGTACACGTCGTCGCAGACGGCGTAGCCCTCCGGCAGCTGCCCGCACAGGTTGTTCAGGCCCGCGTCGACGAGCCGGTCGAACCCGTGCCGCTGGACCTGGCGGTCGTTGAGGATGGCGATGTGCTCCGGATGGTCGAGCGCGAGCACCACGAGCAGCCCGGGCGCGACCTCGTTCGCGTAGTTCCACCAGCCCGTCGGGCTCCCCTCGACCGGCCGCAGCCGGGCGTAGACGCGGTCGAGTAGCTGCTCGGTCGGGCCGTCGAGCTCCGGCGAGCCGCCGGTCACCGCGCCTACGAGCCGGGCGAGGCAGTCGTCGACCAGGTCCGCCCACTGGTCCATCGGAGCGTCGAGCACGGCGTCGAGCACGGGGCCGAGTCCGAGCACGAGGTCTTCGGGCTCGATGACTTCGACCCGGTCGTCGTGGACCACGACCCGCATGCCGGTGAACGCCGGGCTGCGCCGGATCAGGTTCCGCAGCCGGTCGTGCTGGCTCGTCGTCAAGTTGTGCACCGCCAGGAAAATACAAGATCATCGCGAGCGGTTCAGGCCTTTGGCCGATTTCCCCGTGGCAGGCTGTTCGAGCCGGTCCGTGCGGCCCCTTTGCGAGTTGTGCACAGTTGCCCGCCCCTGTGCACAACTCGCCCGTGACCGGCGGTTGGTCGCGCGGGTGGCGATAGGCTGGAGCGGGGCCGCCCCCCGGGAGTGGTGGGGGCTGCGCGGGGGTCGGGCGGCCAGGCCGTGTGGGGCGGGCGAAGACTTTGTCAGGTGGGGCGAAGCGGGCCTTCGTGGTGGCCGTCGGCGGTAATCTGCGGGGTATGGGGAAGATCGCGCGGGTGACGTACTACCCGGTCAAGGGATGCGGCGGGACGTCCGTGGCGGCCGCGGAACTGGGCGCGGCGGGGGTGACGCACGACCGCACCTTCATGGCCATCGGGCCGGACGGGGCGTGCCGCACTCAGCGCGGCGACCCGAAGCTGGCCGCGGTCCGGCCGGAGGTGCTCGAAGGCGGTGCGAAGCTCCGGTTGCGTGCGCCCGGAGTCGAGGATCTCGAACTGGACGTCGCCTTCGACGGGCCGAGGGCCGAGGTGGCCGTGTTCACCTGGCTGGGCAAGGGCGTGGACCAGGGCGACCCGGCGGCGGACTGGTTTTCCGCCGTGCTCGGCGCGCCATCCCGGCTGGTCCGGGTGTCGCCGGAGCACCAGCGCGACTTCGGCGCGGTCCCCGGCACCGCGGGATTCGCCGACAGCGGCGCAATACTCCTCCTCTCACTGTCCTCTTTGGACCTACTCAACGAGCGGATCTGCTCGGCGGGCGGGGAACCGGTGCCGATGGAACGGTTCCGGCCGAACCTGGTCGTCTCCGGCTGGGCCGAGCCGCACCTCGAAGACCGGGTGCGCGAACTGGCCGCGGGCGGTGCCCGGCTCGGTTTCGCCAAGCTGTGCGTGCGGTGCGCGGTGCCGATGGTGGACCAGGAGACCGGCCGCCGGGCGGGCCCGGAACCGATCCGCAGCCTGGCCCGCTACCGGCGGCAGCCCGAAGGCGGGGTCATCTTCGGCATGAAGGCCGCGGTACTGGAGCCAGGTCAGCTCGCCGTCGGCGACGAGGTGACCGTGCACAGCTGGGGCGAGGAGTAAGCGTCCAGTCCGAGCGCGGCCGCCGCCGAACCGCCGTTCACGGCCACCGCCAGCAGACCGGCCGAGTCGGTGTAGAGCACCGCTTCACCTAGCGGCAGGTCGGCGAAGGTGCGGCCGCGCGACGCGAGCAGCTCGTCGTTCCCGCTCCGCACCAGCAGCCGGCGCCCGAGCGCGGCCGAATCCAGCTCGGCCGCGGTGGCGGCCAGCTGCACGTTGCCGTAGTGGTCCACGGTCAGCACCTCGGCGACCAGCCGCCCCGGCCGCGCCTCCACCCTGGGCTCGGACAGCCGCACCAGGTCCTCCACCGGCGGCCCGAAAGCGGATGGTGCGACGCCCAGCGCCAGGTGAGCGGCCGCGGGAGCGAAAACGTCCCGTCCGTGAAAGGTCGCGAACACTTCTGTCAAGTGGTACTCCGGGGCCGTCAGCTCGTAGGCGGCCCGTATCCCGCCAAGCACCTCCGCGGCCGGTGGTAACAGTCCGTTGTCCGGGCCGACCAGCAGACTCCCGCCGCCGGTCAGCACGACCACGCCTCGCCGCGCGGTGCCGACCGTCGGGTCGACCACCGCCAGATGGACCGATTCCGGCAGGTAAGGCACGGTTTGCGCCAGTACCGCGGCACCGTGCCGGACCCGCTGCGGCGGCACCCCGTGCGTAACGTCGAGCACCTTGATCTCGGGTGCGATTCGGGCGATAACCCCGTGACAGGCCGCGACGAAACCGTCGTCGAGTCCGTAGTCGGTGGTGAACGAAATGTAGCGATAGGCCATACCGGTGATTCTGGCCTCGCCCACTATCTGGAAAGAATGTAGATCACCCACCTGGTGTCTGCCACCATTGTTTTCATGCAGCCGCCGTATGTGATCGCGCTGGTCCAGCGCAGGCACGTCGATCTGCTGCGGGTCAGTTCCGCCCTGTGCCGCCTCGGCTAGTTCACCTGCCCATCCGCCGTCGCGGCCGATAAAACGAGCCGTCGCCTCCGAAGCTGAGGTTCCGTCATGCGCATCCTTGTCCTGTTCGGTCTGGCCGGGTTCCTGGCCCAGCTCGTCGACGGCACCCTCGGCATGGCGTTCGGGGTGACCTCGACAACCACCCTGGTCGCGCTGGGCACCACCCCCGCGGTGGCCAGCGCCGCGGTGCACCTGGCCGAGGTAGGCACCACCCTGGCCTCCGGCGCGGCGCACTGGCGGTTCAAGAACATCGACTGGCGCACGGTCGGCATCCTCGCGGTGCCCGGCGCCGTCGGCGCGGTGATCGGCGCGTACGTGCTGACCTCGCTGTCCACCGAGTTCGCCGAGGTGTGGATCACCACCATCCTGCTGCTGCTCGGGCTGTACGTGCTGATCAGGTTCGCCTTCCTCAAACTGGGCAAGCTGATCACCGACAAGCGCCCCGGCGCCAAGTTCCTCGGCCCGCTCGGCCTGATCGCCGGGTTCGTGGACGCCACCGGTGGCGGCGGCTGGGGCCCGGTGGCCACCACCACCCTGCTCTCCTCGGGCCGGCTCGAGCCGCGCAAGGTGATCGGCTCGGTGGACACCTCGGAGTTCATCGTCGCGCTCGCCGCGAGCATCGGCTTCTTCTTCTCCCTCTCCAGCGAGCACGACCTGAACTACACCGTGGTGCTCGGCCTGATGCTCGGCGGCGTGATCGCCGCGCCGATCGCCGCCTGGCTGGTCAAGCTGGTGCCGCCGCGGGTGCTCGGCGCCGCTGCCGGCGGGCTGATCGTGTTCACCAACGCCAGGACCCTGCTCAACTCCGCGGACGCCTCCGGCGCGGTCATCACCATCGCCTACGTCGCGATCGTGCTGCTCTGGGCGGCCGGGCTGTTCGCCGCGATCCGCTCGGTGCTCACGGAGAAGCGGATGAACGTGCTGGCCGGCGAGGACGACGGCCCGGCCAGGGACGAGGACCAGCAGAAAGTCACCTCGTAACCGGGCGGTTAGGGTGCTGGCGTGACCTCGACACCAGCGACGCTCGCCGACTACCCGAAGATCGCGGCCGGCAAGGTCCGCGAGCTGTACGCCGTGGACGACGAGCACCTGCTGCTCGTCGCCTCGGACCGGATCTCGGCCTTCGACTTCATCCTGGACACCCCCATCCCGGACAAGGGCAGGGTGCTCACCGCGATGAGCGTCTTCTGGTTCGAGCTGCTGGCGGACGTGCTGCCGAACCACCTGGTCGGCTACGACGACCCACGCATCCCGGCCGAGGTGCGCGGCCGCGCGCTGCTGGTGCGGCGGCTGGAGATGCTGCCGGTCGAGGCGGTCGCCCGCGGCTACCTCGCGGGTTCGGGTTTCACCGACTACCAGCGCACGGGCTCGGTGTGCGGCGTCGAGCTGCCGGCCGGGCTGCTCGAGGCGGACAAGCTGCCGGCACCGGTGTTCACCCCGGCGTCCAAGGCCGCGCTCGGCGAGCACGACGAGAACGTCAGCTTCGAGGCCGTGGTGGCGTCGGTCGGGCGGCAGCGGGCCGAGCAGGTGCGCGATGCCACGCTGGCGATCTACCGGCGCGGCGCCGAGCACGCGGCGGCTCGCGGGATCGTGCTGGCGGACACCAAGTTCGAGTTCGGCGTGGACGAGACCGGCGCGCTGGTGCTCGGCGACGAGGTGCTCACCCCGGACTCCTCGCGCTACTGGCCCGCCGACGGCTATCTGCCGGGACGGCCGCAGCCCTCCTTCGACAAGCAGTACGTGCGGGACTGGCTGACCGGCCCGGAGTCCGGCTGGCAGCGGGCGTCCGACACCCCGCCGCCGCCGCTTCCGCCGGAGGTGGTGGCCGCGACCAGGGCGCGCTACGTCGAGGCGTACGAACGGATCAGCGGCCGTTCACTAGCTGACTGGCCCGCTCCGACCTCGTGAGTGAAAAACGTTGTCTGGTGTCCTGCGGGACACCCGCACCCGGGGCGAACGCTTTTCACTCACGACCTGGGCCAGTTACCTTGAGGTCAGGCCGCGGTCACACTGAGCTGTCCTACTGGGCAGCGTGGACACACAGCTCTTGGTCTCGCTCTCCGGAATCAGCCCGCGAACGCTGGACCGCTGCGCCGAACTGGCGGCCGAACTGGACCGCCGCAAGGTGCCGCTGACCATCCTCCACCCGCCGCGCACCGAGAACAGCCCGGCAACCGACTGGGTCCGCGACCGGCGCCTGCGCGGCGACGGCCTGCTGATGCACGGCTACGACCACCGAATCACGCCCACCCACCGGACCGTGCAGCTCGGTCGAAAGGCGGAGTTCGCCGCCCTGCCCGCGCACGAGGCCAGGCTGCGGTTGATCGCGGCCACCGCGGCGCTGGAGGGTTCCGGGCTGAAGGCGGACGGGTTCGCCCCGCCCCGCTGGCTCGCTTCGCGCGGCACACTGGCCGCGCTGGCCGAACGCGGGTTCACGTTGTGCGCGGAACTCGCCGCGGTGCACCACCTCGGCACCGGCGAGGTGGTGCACCGCGCCAAGGTGCTGGAGTTCACCGCCGGGCACCAGCGCGCCGAAACCGTGCGCTGCTTCGCGCTGGTGCTGGCCGCCGCACGCGCGGCCAGGCGCGGCGGTCTGGTCCGGCTCGGCGTGGACGCCGCCGAACTGGCCGGGCCCGGTCTGCGGCAGGCATTCCTGGACGCGGTCGACGTGGCGCTGGAGCACCGCGCTCGCGCCGTCACCTACGGCGCGCTCAGAACTTCGTCTTCGCCCCGGGCTGCAGCGCTTTGACCTCGGTGCCATCCGGGCCGAGGTTGGTGAACAGCCCGTAGTGCATGGCCGGGTTGGACAGCGTCGCCTCGTGGATCGGCACGGCGTACCGCGGCGCGACGGCGCGCAGGTAGTCCACCGCCTCACCGGCCTTCAGCCAGGGCGCGCCGGTGGGCAGGCCGAGCACCTCGATCTTGTGGTCGGGCAGGAAGAACGAGTCGCCGGGGTGGTAGAACGCGCCGTGGTCGACCAGGTAGCCCACGTTCGGGATCACCGGGATGTCCTCGTGGATGACCGCGTGCCTGCCGCCGAGCACCTCGACCGTGCTACCGCCGACCTCGAAGGTGTCGCCGGGGTGCACGGTGCGCGCCGGCAGGTCCAGCTTCGCCACGGTGTCCTCGGAACCGGGGTCGGTGATCAGCCGCGCGCCCGGGTTGGCCGCCAGCAGCGGCGGCAGCCGCTCGGCGTCGATGTGGTCGAAGTGCTGGTGCGTGATCAGGATCGCGTCGAGTTCGCGTTCGGCCTCGAAACCGGCGGAGAACGTGCCGGGGTCGATCAGGATGCGCGCGCCCTCGGTCTCGATCAGCACACAAGCATGTCCAAAGTGGACAATATGCATAGATGGCTCCCTTTTGGTTCGGCCCGTCCCAGCCTACGAGCGCAGCAGGTCGTCGCCAAGTTCGGTGCGCCGGTACCGCACCGCGCGCCCGTGCCGGGAACTGCTCAGCAGCCGCGCGTCGCGTAGCGCGGTGAGGTGCTCGGAGACCGTGCCGGCGGACAGGCCGAGCCGGATCGCCAGTGCCGAGGTGTCGGCCGGTTCGTCCAGCGCGGTCAGCAGGGCCGCCTTGGTCCGGCCGACCACGGCGGCCAGCGTCTCGGTGGGCACCGGCGCACCCGCCCATAGCTCGCCGACCCCGCGCGCCGGGTACAGCACCGCGGGCTGCCACGGCGGCACCATGATCACCCCGAGCCGCGGCCAGGCGAACAGGCCGGGCAGCAGGAGCAGCCCGCGCTCGTCCAGTTCGGTGCGGACCCGCGTTTTCGTCTCCACCAGCACCACGTCGCCGGCCAGCCGCAGCCCGGGATGGAGATCGCTCAGCACCAGCTCGATCCCGCCTTCGGCCAGCCGCCGGGACCGGTAGTCGATGTCCGCGGTGAGCAGCCGCTTGAGCCGCGGCCAGTTCGGCTCGACCAGTTCGGTCCAGACCAGCTCCATCTGGTCCGCGAGCAGGTCCCGCGCCGCCGCCGGGTCGGCGGGCAGCCCGCTCAGGTCGGCGTCCACCATGGCGAGCTCGGTGGCGACCTGCGCCGGCGGGGTCCGGCGAACCTCCGCGAGCTGCGCGCGTGCCGTGGTGCGCGGGCCGCTCGGCGGCGGGCTGAGGAAGTCGGTGAGGTAGCGCCTGGCGCCGAGCACCGCGAGCAGCTCGCCGACCGGCAGCTCTCGGATGGACACGGCCGCCTTCGCCACCCAGGCCAGATGGGTCGGATGGCCGCGCACGCCCAGGATCGTCTGTACCGCGCCCATCGTCTCCTCCAGCGGGGAGAGCGCGAACCGCACTCGGTTCGCGCCGGCCGGGGTGAGCACCAGTTCGATCATCGCGGGACCAGCTTTCGGCTATTTCCGAATCATTATTCCGCGCCAGTCCGGCGCAGCAAGCTCGGCGCATGACGACCCTCGCCGCGCAGTCCTCGCAGTCCCTGTTCCACCACCGGCCCTACTGGCGCTGGTCGGCCGGCGTGCAGCTGGGCAGGCTGCCCGCGGCGATGGCCCCGCTGGCCTTCACCGTGCTGACCACCGCCGCCACCGGCTCCTACCGGCTCGGCGGGGTGATGATGGCCGTTTTCGTGCTCGCCGAACTGGCCGGCGCGATCCCGGCCGGGCGGCTGCTGGACCGGATCGGCCCGGCGAAGGGGCTCGCGCTGATGCTGGTCACCGCCGCGGCCGCGCTGGCCGGGCTCGCCGCGGTGGCGGCCACCGGCGCGTCCGGGCCGGTGCTGCTGGCCATGGTGGTACTGCCGGGGGTGGTGGCGGGCGGGATGTCCGGTGGTTTCCGCACCCTGCTCGCCGGCACCATCTCCGGCCCGCTGCTGCCGAGGGCGATCGCGGTGGACGCGATGATCCTGGACGGGGTGCTGATCGCCGGCCCGGCGCTGGTCGCGTTGCTGGCCACCGCGCATTCGCTGGTGCCGCTGCTGGTGATGGCGTTGGCCTACCTGCTTTCCGCCGCACTGGTGCCGCGCGTGACGGCCGCGCGCGAACAGGCGCCGGCCGGACGGGTGCGAGTGCCGGCCCGGGCCTGTGCGCCCTGGCTGGCCTGCCAGTTCACCGTCGGCCACGTGCTCTCCACGGTGGAGGTCGCACCGTTGCCACTGGTGCAACGCCTTGGCGAGGGGGAAGGCGCGGCCGCGTTGCTGATCGCCGTGCTGTGCGGCGCGAGCATCGGCGGCGGCGCGCTGTACGCCTGGCGAGGGCCGAAGCTCGGGCTCGGGCCGCGCGGGCAGGCCGGTATCGCGCTGACCGGGTTCGTCCTGGGTGCTGTGCTCGTCGCCGCGAACCTCGGCCGGCCGGGGCTGCTCTGCGGGGTGGCGCTGATCGGCGTGTGCACCGCGCCGCTGGTCACCATCGCGTCGGTGCGGATGCAGGCGTTGCTGCCGGCGACGCGCAGGTCGGAAGGGTTCTCGCTGTCCTTCGCGGTGCAGGCCGCCGGTTTCGGGCTCGGTTCGCTGACCGTCGGGGTGCTGCCCCTGCCGCTGGTGTCTTTGCTCGGTGCCTCCAGCGCGGCCCTCGGTTGTGCGATGCTGACGTTTGCTGCCCGAGAAGTAGTTGGCAGCGCGCCAGCAAGCTTCTAGCCTGGGTCACAAGTCGACACCACGGGAGACGCCGATGACCGCCGTACAGCCCAAGCCCGCCACGGTCAGGGAGACCTTCGACTCGCTGGACCCGGCGACAGACGAGGTACTCGCCACCTACCCGGTGCACACCCGCGAGGACGTCGAAGCGGCCGTCGCGCAGGCCAGGGACGCGGCGCTGTGGTGGGACTCGCTCGGCTTCGCCGGGCGCGCCGAGCGGCTGCGCAGGTGGAAGGGCGTGCTGACCAGGCGACTGGCCCAGCTGTGCCAGGTGGTGCGGGACGAGACCGGCAAGCCGATCGCGGACGCGCAGCTGGAGTCGGTGCTCGGCATCGAGCACATCGCGTGGGCTGGCCGGAACGCGCGCAAGGTGCTCGGCAAGCAGCGGCGCCCGGCCGGGCTGCTGATGTCCAACCAGGCCGCCACCGTCGAATATCAGCCGCTCGGCGTGGTCGGCGTGATCGGCCCGTGGAACTACCCGGTTTTCACTCCCCTCGGCTCCATCACCTACGCGCTGGCCGCGGGCAACGCGGTGGTGTTCAAGCCCAGCGAGTACACCCCCGGCGTCGGCCGGTGGCTGGTGGACGCGTTCAACGAGGTGGTGCCGGAGAAGCCGGTGCTGCAGCTGATCACCGGCTTCGGCGAGACCGGTGCCGCGCTGGTCGGCGCGGGGGTGGACAAGATCGCCTTCACCGGCTCCACCGCCACCGGCAAGAAGATCATGGCGGCGGCCGCCGAAACGCTCACCCCGGTGGTGATCGAGGCCGGCGGCAAGGACCCGGTGCTGGTGGACGAGGACGCGGACGTCGAGGCGGCCGCGGACGCCACGGTCTGGGGCGCCTTCTCCAACTCCGGGCAGACCTGCGTCGGCGTCGAGCGGGTGTACGTGCACGAGCGGGTGCACGACGAGTTCGTGGCCAAGGTGGTGGCGAAGAGCCGGGAGCTGCGCGCGGGCTCCGACGCGGAGGCGTCCTACGGCCCGGTCACCATGCCCTCGCAGATCGGCGTGATCCGGCGGCACATCGCGGACGCGATCGCGCGCGGCGGCAGGGCGGTGCTCGGCGGCACCGACGCGGTCGGCGACCGGTATGTGCAGCCGACCGTGCTGGTCGAGGTGCCAGAGGACGCCGACGCGGTGCGCGAGGAAACCTTCGGGCCGACCGTGACCATCGCCAAGGTGGCCGACATGGACGAGGCCGTGGCCAAGGCGAACGACACCAGCTACGGCCTCGGCTCCACGGTGTTCTCCAAGCGCCGCGGCATGGAGCTGGCCAGGCGGCTGCGCACCGGGATGACCGCGATCAACGCGCCGCTGTCCTTCGCCGGTATCGCGTCCCTGCCCTTCGGCGGGGTCGGCGACTCCGGTTTCGGCCGGATCCACGGCCAGGAAGGGCTGCGCGAGTTCGCCCGCTCGAAGGCCATCGCCCGGCAGCGCTTCACCCCGCCGATCGCGCTGACCTCGTTCCCCCGCAACGAAAAGACCGACGCACTGGTGGCCAAGCTGGTCACCGTCCTGCACGGCAAGCGCTAGTCGAGCAAGCCGGCGTCGTGCACGAGTAGCGCGATCTGCACGCGGTTGTTGAGCTGCAGCTTGGTCAGGATGCTGGACACGTGCGTCTTGATCGTGGGCACGCTGAGGTACAGCGCGGCCCCGATCTCGGCGTTGGACCTGCCGTTGCCCAGCTCGACGGCGACGTCGCGTTCACGGTCGTTCAGCAGCGCCAGCCTGCCGGCGGCCGTTTCCCGACGCCGGTCGCCATCCGACTCGGCGACGTGCGCGATGAGCCGCCTCGTCACCGCCGGCGACAGCACCGGCAGGCCGCCGGCGACCTGGCGGACCGCGGCCACGATCTCCGCCGGTGGGGTGTCCTTGAGCAGGAAACCGGCGGCTCCGGCGCGCAGTGCGCGCAGCACGTGGCGATCGGCGTCGAAGGTGGTCAGCACGATCACCTCGGGCGCCGACGGCCTGGCGCGCAGCGCTTCGGTGGCGGCCAGCCCGTCCAGCCCTGGCATCCGGATGTCCATCAGCACCACGTCGGGCCGGTGCTTTTCGACCATGGCGGGCACCTCGGCGCCGTCGGCCGCCTCGCCGAGCACGCGGATATCGTCCGCACCGCCCAGCATCATCGTCAGCCCGGAACGCACCAGCGGGTCGTCGTCCACCAGCAGCACGCCGATCGGTTCGGTCACGGCGGCCACGGTAGCCAGGCCTTGAGCCGCCAGCCATCGGTGGTGGCAGGGCCGTACTCCAGCCGCCCGCCGGCCAGCGCCACCCGCTCGGCCAGCCCGGCAAGACCCCGCCCTGGCGCACCGGCTTCGGGCGGGGTGGTGGTGGAGGTGTTGCGCACCTCGGCGGTCAGCCCGTCGGCCGCAGAGCCGGACACCCGGACGTCCACAGTGGACCCAGGGGAATGCTTGCGCGCGTTGGTCAAACCCTCCTGCACGATCCGGTACGCGGTGCGCCCGACGGTCTCCGGCACCCGCCCGCCGACCTCCTCGTGCAGCTCCACCCGCATCCCTGCCCGGCCGGACTCGGCGACCAGCTGCGCCAGGTCGGCCAGCGTGGGCTGCGGCAGCTCCCCGTCCGGGGCGCGGAGCACGCCGATCACCTCGCGCAGATCCTGCAACGCCTGGTGCGAGCTCTCCCGGATCACCTTCGCCGCGCGGGCCACGTCCTCCGGTGCCGCGTCTGGCCGGTACTCCAGCGCGCCCGCGTGCACGCTCAGCAGGGACAGCCGGTGCCCGAGCACGTCGTGCATTTCCCGCGCGATGGCCTCACGGGCGTGCAGCTGGGCCTGCTCGGCGCGCAGGTTCGCCTCGGTCTCCGCGCGGGCCGCCCGTTCCCGCAGCGACTCCACCAGCCGGCGCCGGTGCTGGACGAACAGGCCCCAGCCGACCGCGGCCGCCTGCAGCGTGATGCCGAAGGCCAGGATCAGCTCCGGCGGCGCGTCCGGCTCGGGCCGCAGCAGGTTGTAGCCGGTCGCGCTGAGCAGGCTCAGCGAAAAGACGGCCAGCGCGATCTTGGCCGGCCGGTGCACCGCCACCGTGAACAGCGCGGCCAGCATCGCGCCGGCGACCAGCTCGGCGTAGCAGGACGCGGCGATCAGCGCCACCGCGAGCGCGACCGGCCACCGGCGGCGCAGCCACAGCGCGGCACAGCCGAGCACGCCGGTCACCTGATCGGCCTGGAACAGCCAGGCCGGGTCGGGCAGCGCCGAGGAGCGCACCCGGATGTACGCCAGGAACAGCCCGAAAACCGCCGCCAGCAGGAACATCGCGCTGTCCACCGCCCAGTCCCTGCTACTCCGCCTCCCCACCCCCACCCCCTCCGCTTTGTCCGTGAAGGGCACCTTGCCTACGTTGAAGGTAGGCAAGGTGCCCTTCACGGACAATCGCGGTGCGCAGGGGGGATACCGAAGTCGGGGGAGGCGATACCTTCGAACGATCTGGGCGAGAGGTGCCGGTGCCTAGCGTTGGGGACATGCGCAAGGCCATTCAGTTCTTGGGGCTCTTCCTGCTGCTCGAGGGCGTCAGCGGAACCATCGACCACCTGCTCTACCAGCCGTTCTTCGGGGTGGTGCTGAACTTCTTCAACCGGATCGTCATTCCCCGGATCGACTTCCTGGCCGGCTACGAGCTGTTCGCGAACCTGTTCCTGGCGGTGCTCGGCCTGGTGATCGCGATCGCCGCCGAGCGGGTCAGGTCCCCCGGATCAGATCAGCGGCCTTCTCCGCGACCATGATGGTGGGCGCGTTGGTGTTCCCGCGCGGCACCACCGGCATGATCGACGCGTCCACCACGCGCAGCCCGTCCACCCCGCGCACCTTCAGCGCCGGGTCCACCACGGCGAGCTCGCCGGTGCCCATCGCGCAGGTGCCCACCGGGTGGTACAGCGTCTGCGTGTTCTGCCTGGCGTGCTCGGCCAGCGCGTCCTCGTCGAGATCGTGCCGGTCGGGCAGGAACGGCTGGTCCAGGAACCGCGCCAGCGGCCCGGAACGCCCGATCTCCATCAGCGAACGCAGCGCCGACAGCATCGCCTCGAAGTCCGCCGGCTGCGCGTAGTACGCCGGGTCCAGCTCGGGTTTCCACTGTGGATGCTTCGAGCGCAGCCGCAGCCTGCCCCGGCTGGCCACGTCCACCAGTGTCGCCGCGGAAGTGAACCCGGAGACCGTCGGCTCGCGCAGGCCGTTGTCGTAGAACAGCGTCGGCGCCACGTGGATCTGCATGTCCGGCGCGTCCAGACCGTCCACAGTGGAGTAGAACGCGCCGGCCTCGCCGATGTTGGACGCCAGCGGCCCGCGTTTGGTGAGCTGCCAGCGGAGCAGCCCGGCCGGGGTGGCCGAGTCCGCCACGTCGGTGGTGCCGCGGGTGGACCAGATCACCGGCGCCGCCGGGTGGTCGTGCAGGTTCTCGCCGACCCCCGGCAGCCCGACCGCCACGTCGATGCCGTGCTCACGCAGGTGTTCGGCGGGCCCGATCCCGGACAGCATCAGCAGTTGCGGCGAGTTGATCGCGCCGCCGCAGAGCAGCACCTCGGTGTCCGCGCGCACGGTCCGTTCCTCGCCCTTGTTCAGATAGCGCACGCCCACCGCGCGGGTGCCCTCCAGCAGCACCCGCGTGGTCTGCGCGTGCGTGCGCACGGTGAGGTTCGGCCGGTCCAGCGCGGGCCGCAGGTAGGCGTCCGCGACCGACCAGCGCCGCCCCTTCTTGCAGGTCACCTGGTACAACCCGGCGCCTTCCTGCGACTCGCCGTTGAAGTCGTCGGTGCGCTTGAGCCCCCAGCTCACCGCCGAGTCCACCCAGGCGCTGGACAGCTCGTGCGTGTACACCCGGTCCTCCACCCGCAGCGGGCCGCCGGTGCCGTGCAGCGGGCCGCCGAGCCGGGTGTTGCCCTCGGCGCGGACGAAGTACGGCAGCACGTCCGCGTGGCCCCAGCCCTCGGCGCCGTGCCGGTCGCGCCAGCCGTCGTAGTCCGCGCGGTTGCCGCGGATGTAGATCATCGCGTTGATCGAGGAGCAGCCGCCGAGCAGCTTGCCGCGCGGCCAGTAGGCGGGCTTGCCGGTGTGCTTCTGCTCCACCGTCTCGTAGTTCCAGTCGTCCTTGGTCTTGAACAGCCCGGCGAACGCGGCCGGGATGCGGACCTTGTCGTCGTCGTCCTCCCCGCCGGCCTCCAGCAGCAGCACCCTGGCCGACGGATCCTCAGTCAACCGGTTCGCGAGCACGCAGCCCGCGCTCCCGGCGCCCACGATGACGTAGTCGAAGGATTCAGAGTCGGCCACGGATGCCTCCAGCTCGTTGGCGGGGTGTCAATTCCACGAGCATGCCTTCCACGGGCATGAGGTGGAAGTGTCGCGGCTCAGCTTCCCCCGGTTGTCGCGGTTCGGCAACGAGTCGCGGTGACCCATCGTCCAACTAGGTCAACCGACGGTTAATTCTCAACGCGACCGGGTACCAGTGAGGTGAGGGCTCGCAACGGGAAACAACCGAACGGGAGGCCGGAAAATGGCACAGCTGCGGAGAATCATCGGAATCGCCGGTGCGGCGGCCGCGATGGGCGCGACCGCGGTGCTGGCCCCGCCAGCCGCCGGTGCGGACGGTATGCCGTGCAGCGCGCAGGCCAAGGCCTGCATCCAGCTCGGCACGAACACGAGCTGGCTCGCAGACCAGGGCGTGGTCACCTACGGCGGGGTGCCGATCACGTCCGGCAAACCGGGGTACCGCACCCCGACCGGCAGCTTCAAGGTCCAGTACAAGGACATCGACCACTACAGCAAGCAGTTCAACGGCCCGATGCCCTACTCGGTGTTCTTCACCACCAACGGAATCGCCTTCCACCAGGGCAGCCTCAAGCAGAAGTCGCACGGCTGCATCCACCTGTCGCGCGAGGCGGCCATCACCTACTTCAACGCCCTGCAGCCCGGTGACGTGGTCGAAGTCGTGAAGTAACCCGCCGACGTCGGCTCGAGCCGTGCTCGGTTACTCTTCCGGGGTATTGACCTGCGCGAATGAGGAGCAGCCGACCGTGGCCCGAGTCGTCGTCGACGTCATGCCGAAGCCCGAGATCCTGGACCCGCAGGGGCAGGCGGTGGCCGGTGCGCTGCCGCGCCTCGGTTTTCAGGGCGTGTCCGAAGTCCGTCAGGGCAAGCATTTCGAACTCGAGGTCGACGACTCCGTCGACGATGAGACCCTTGCGAAGATCGCCGAAGGCTTCCTGGCCAACCCGGTGATCGAGGAGTGGACCATCCGGCGGGTTGGCCAGTGACCGCGCGGATCGGGGTGATCACCTTCCCCGGCACGCTGGACGACGGCGACGCCGCCCGCGCGGTGAAGTACGCCGGCGCCGAGCCGGTCGCGCTCTGGCACGCGGACGAGGACCTGCGCGGCGTGGACGCGGTGGTCGTCCCGGGCGGCTTCTCCTACGGCGACTACCTGCGCGCCGGCGTGATCGCCAGGTTCGCGCCGGTGATGAACCCGGTCATCGAGTCCGCCCGCGGCGGCATGCCGGTGCTGGGCATCTGCAACGGGTTCCAGATCCTCTGCGAGGCCGGCCTGCTGCCCGGCGCGATGGTGCGCAACGAGGGACTGCACTTCATCTGCCGCGACCAGTGGCTGCGGGTGGAGAACACCAGCACCGCGTGGACCAGCCGGTTCGAGCCGGGCGCCGAGATACTGGTGCCGATGAAGAACATCGACGGCTGCTTCGTGGCGAACCAGGCCACCCTGGACGAGCTGGAGGCCGAGGGCCGGGTGGCGTTCCGCTACGTCGGCGGCAACCCGAACGGCTCACGGGCCGACATCGCCGGGGTTACCAGCGCGAACGGTCGAGTGGTCGGCCTGATGCCGCACCCCGAGCACGCCATCGACGCGCTCACCGGCCCCTCCGATGACGGCCTCGGCATCTTCTACTCCGCCCTCGACGCCCTCCTCCACGCCTGACCCTTTCGGCTCGATGCAGCGAAGGCCACCTTCGCTGCGTTCAACGCAGGCAAGGTGGCCTTCACTGCATGGCCGGTGGCTAGCCGGCGGCGGCTTGGACGAGACGGGCGTAGGGGCCGCCCGCGGCGAGCAGCTCCTCGTGCGCGCCGAGCTCGGTGATCCGGCCGTCCTCGATCACCGCGACCCGGTCCGCGGCGGCCGCGGTGTGCAGCCGGTGCGCGATCGCGATCACCGTGCGCCCGGCCAGTGCGCCGTTCAGCGAGCGCTCCAGCTCCCGTGCGGACGAGGTGTCGAGCAGCGACGTGGCCTCGTCCAGCACCACCGTGTGCGGGTCGGCGAGCACCACCCTGGCCAGCGCCAGCTGCTGCGCCAGCGCGGCCGGGACCGCCTGCGCACCGGTGCCGAGCTTGGTGTCCAGCCCGTCCGGCAGCCCTTCGGCCCAGTCCCGCGCGCCGACCGCGGCCAGCGCGTCCAGCAGCTGCCCGTCGGACCACTCGCCGGCCGGCAGGGTCAGGTTCTCCCGCAGCGTGCCGGCGAACACGTGGTGCTCCTGGGTCAGCAGCAGCACCTCGCCGCGCAGCAGGTCTTCGGCCATTGTGGACACTTCACGGCCGCCGATGGTGACCGAGCCGGAGGTCGGCGCGGCGATCCCGGCGAGCAGCCTGCCCAGAGTTGACTTGCCCGCACCGGACGGTCCGACCACGGCCAGCCGCTGCCCGTGCGGCACCAGCAGCCGCACGTCGTGCAGCACTTCGCGGTCCGCCGAGTAGCCGAACCGCACCGACCGCACCTCGATGTCCTGCCCGTCCGGCGCTTCGGTGCCGGTTTCGGCCGGGTGCGCCCGCACGCCGAGGATCCGCCGCAGCGCCGAGCCGGACACCTGCAGGTCCTCGAACCAGAACAGCAGCTCGTCCATCGGCGCGGACAGCGCCTGCGCGTAGAGCAGCATCGTGGTCAGCGTGCCCAGCTGCACCAGCCCGCCGCTGTAGGCGAGGCCGCCGATCAGCAGCATGGCCACGATCGGCAGCAGGTAGGACAGGTCGAGGTTGGGCAGCCACCAGGTCTGCAGCCGGCGGATCTCCCGCTCGTGGCGCACCGCTTCGCCGAGCGAGCGCCGCCCGGAGCTGATCCGCCGTTCGGTCAGCCCCAGCGCTTCGGCGGTGCGCGCGCCCTCGACCGTCTCGTGCAGCTCGGACTGCACGTCGGCCCACTGGCCGAGCATCCGCTGCAGCACCGGCGCCACCCGGCGCTGGTACCAGACCGTGGAGATGACCAGCATCGGCACCGAAAGCAGCAGGGTCAGCGCCAGCAGCGGCGAGGTGACGATCATCGCCGCCACGGTGAGCAGCACGGTGAACACCGCGACCAGGATCTCCGGCACCGCGTTGCGCACCGCGTGGTCGATCCGCGAGATGTCCGAGGTGGACCGGCTGAGCAGGTCACCGGTGCCGGCCGCCTCCACCGTGCCCAGCGGCAGGGTCAGCGCGTTGCCGACGAACTCCTCCCTGGTCTTGGCCAGCACCTTCTCGCCGAGCACCCGCGCCCGCAGCCTGGCCGCGCGCTTGAGCGCGGCCTGCGCGAACAGCAGCACCAGGAACAGCCCGGCCAGCACGTCCACCCGCAGGGTGCCGGTGCCGCGGGTGACCGAGTCCACCAGGTCGCCGAGGATCTGCGGCCCGGCCAGCCCGGCCAGTGTGGCCAGGCCGAACAGGGAGAGCATCACGACGAGCCCGCGCCGGTTCTCCCGACCGGTGCGCCGCACCCAGCCGAGCACCTCCCGCGCCGAAGCGAGCGGCAGCCGGATCATGTCTTCGCCCTTTCCAACACCCGGTGCGTCTCCGCCACCGGAATCCACAGTGGACTTTGCGTGAGTACGACGGTGGTCTTGCCCTGGCGCAGTTTCGCCACCCGCTCGGCGATCCGGATCTCGGTGTGCGCGTCCACCGCCGAGGTCGGCTCGTCCAGCAGCAGCACGTCCGGGTTCAGCGCCAGCGCCCTGGCCAGGTTCAGCCGCTGCCGCTGACCGCCGGAGACCTCACGGCCGCGTTCGCCGATCCGCTCGTCCAGCCCGTTCGGCAGTGCGGCCACGATGTCCTCGGCGTCCGCCGTGTACAGCGCGGTGGAAACGTCCACTCCGGACGGACCCGGCGCCTCGGTCTGCTCGCGCAGGACGCCGGAGAACCAGATGTCCTGGTTGTGCGCGTACACCACCCGCGCGCGCAGCTCGGCCAGCGCGACCCGGTCCACCGGCACCCCGCCGGCCAGCACCGGCTGGTCCGAGTCGGTGAACCTGGCCAGCCGTTCGGCCAGCGCCTCGGCCGCCGCGCCGGCGTCGATCACGGTCAGCTTGCCCGCCTCGATGGTCAGCCCGGTGGCCGTGTCGTACAGCTCCAGCGGCCCGGCCGGCAGGCGCACCGGCTCGGCCGGATCGGCCAGCCGCGGCTTGATCGCGAGCACCGAGCAGGCCTTCTTCGCCGAGACCATCGCCGAAGTGAACTGGTAGGCCGCTTCGGTCGCGACGCTGACCGGGATCAGCAGGAAGGCCGAAGCGCCGTAGAACGAGACCAGCTCGCCGACCGAGATGGTGCCCTCGATCGCCAGCCGGGCACCGAGCCAGGTGATCGCCACGATGACCAGCCCGGCCAGCGCCACCTCGGCACCGGCCAGCAGCGCCTCGCTGCGCCCGACCTGCACCCCGGCCTGGCGGACCTGCTGGCTGGCGGCGCGGAATCGGCCGAGGAACTGCCGCTCGCCGCCGATCCCGCGCAGGATGCGCAGCCCGGAGACGATGTCCGAGCCGAGCGCGTTCACGTCGGTCAGCTGCTCCCGCTGGTTGGCCTTGCGCTCCTGCAGCGGGGCCAGCAGCGCGCCGATCGCCACCACCGCCAGCGGCACGCCGATCAGCGCGACCAGCCCGAGCAGCAGCGAGTTCGTCAGCAGCGCCACCGCGGTCACCGCGAACCCGATCACCGAGCCGACCGTGCGGCCGAGCACCTCGAAGGCGTTCCCGATCGTGTTGGTGTCCGAAGAGGTGACCGCGACCACTTCACCGCTGCCCGCCGCGTCCCGAAGGCCGGCGCCGAGCCGGGCGGCGTGCACCGCCACCGCGTGCTGGGTGCCGGCCGCGCCGTGGATCCACAGCCCGTGCGCGATGAAGTTGAGCACGGTTCCGCCGGCGGTCTGCAGCAGCCCGAGGCCGAGCACGACCATGGACCACAGCCAGAGCGCGGAGTCGTCGCCGTCCGCGACCGCCTGCACGCCGCGGCCGATCGCCAGTGGCACCAGCGCGGCCGGAACCAGCCAGCCGGCACCGAAGAGTGACGCGCCGACGACCATGCCAGGCCGCATCTTCAGCAGCGCGATCATGAACCGGCCGGGCGTGAGCCGGTCAGGCAGCCGCGGCGCGGGAATTTCGACTGGGGTGCTGGACACGTGACCTGACGTTATCCGGACGTACCGGGCGGCGGCGACCGATTTTCCTCGTGAGTGAAAACGGTTGCCCTGGCAACACTTTCCACTCACGAGTCCTGACCTGCGCGGATGCCCACTACGCCCCACAGTTACTCTTTGGGGGTGGCGACTACCGACACCGAGACCCCGGTCACCGACACCACCGCCCGCGCCGGGGAGACCCCCGATCTCGCGCAGCCCTATCTGGAGCTCGGCCTCGCCGAGGACGAGTACGCGCGGATCCGCGAGATCCTCGGCCGCCGTCCCACCGACGCCGAGCTGGCCATGTACTCGGTGATGTGGAGCGAGCACTGCTCGTACAAGTCGTCCAAGAAGCACCTCCGCTACTTCGGTGAGACGACCACTCCCGAGATGCGCGAGAAGATGCTGGCCGGCATCGGCGAGAACGCCGGCGTGGTGGACATCGGCGACGGCTGGGCGGTCACCTTCAAGGTGGAGAGCCACAACCATCCGTCCTATGTGGAGCCCTACCAGGGTGCGGCCACCGGGGTCGGCGGCATCGTGCGCGACATCATGGCGATGGGTGCCCGCCCGCTCGCGGTGGCCGACTCGCTGCGCTTCGGCGCCGCGGACGCGCCGGACACCCGCCGGGTGCTGCCCGGGGTGGTCGCAGGGGTCGCCGGCTACGGCAATTGCCTCGGCCTGCCGAACATCGGCGGCGAGCTGGTGTTCGACCAGAGCTACGCGGGCAACCCCCTGGTCAACGCGCTGTGCGTGGGTGCGATGCGCACCGAGGACCTGCACCTCGCCTTCGCCTCGGGTACCGGCAACAAGATCATCCTGTTCGGCGCGCGGACCGGCCTGGACGGCATCGGCGGGGTGTCCGTGCTGGCCAGCGACAGCTTCTCCGCGGGCACCGGCCGCAAGAAGCTGCCCAGCGTCCAGGTCGGCGACCCGTTCACCGAGAAGGTGCTCATCGAGTGCTGCCTCGACCTGTTCGCGCAGAAGCTGGTGGTCGGCATCCAGGACCTCGGCGGCGCCGGGCTTTCCTGCGCGACCTCCGAGCTGGCCGCCGCCGGCGACGGCGGTATGCGGATCGAGCTGGACCGGGTGCCGCTGCGGGCCAAGGGTATGACCCCGGCCGAGGTGCTCTCCAGCGAGTCGCAGGAGCGGATGTGCGCCGTGGTCGCACCGTCCGATGTGGACGCCTTCATGGCGGTCTGCGCCAAGTGGGACGTGATCGCCACCGAGATCGGCGAGGTCACCGACGGGGACCACCTGGTGATCGACTGGCACGGCGAGACCGTGGTGGACGTGCCGCCGCGCACCGTGGCGCACCAGGGCCCGGTGTACGACCGGCCGCTCGCCCGTCCGTCCACTCAGGACGCTCTCGCCACGGACACCCCGGACCACCTGCCCCGGCCGTCCAGCCCGGCGGAGATCCGCGAGACCGTGCTGAAGCTGATCTCGTCGCCGAACCTGGCGTCCAAGGAATGGGTCACCCAGCAGTACGACCGCTACGTGCGCGGCAACACCGTGCTCGCGCAGCCATCGGACTCCGGGGTGATCCGGATCGACGAGGAGACCGGCCGCGGCATCGCGGTCTCCACCGACTGCAACAGCCGGTACGTGTACCTGGACCCGTACGCGGGTGCGCAGCTCGCGCTGGCCGAGTCCTACCGGAACGTGGCCACCAGCGGCGCGACCCCGGTCGCGGTCACCAACTGCCTGAACTTCGGCGCGCCCACCGACCCCGGCGTGATGTGGCAGTTCGAGCGCGCGGTGCACGGGCTCGCCGACGGCTGTGCGCAGCTGGGCGTGCCGGTGACCGGCGGGAACGTGAGCTTCTTCAACCAGACCGGGGACGTCGCGATCCTGCCGACCCCGGTGGTCGGTGTGCTCGGCGTGCTCGACGACGTGCGCCGCCGGATCCCGACCGGGATCGGCGCGGAAGCCGGCGAGACCCTGCTGCTGCTCGGCGAGACACACGACGAGTTCGGCGGCTCGGCGTGGGCGCAGGTCATGCACGGCCACCTCGGCGGGGTACCGCCCAAGGTGGACCTGGAGCGCGAGCGGCTGCTCGCCGAGATCCTGCTGGCCGGCTCCCGGGACGGGATGATCTCCGCCGCGCACGACCTGTCCGACGGCGGCCTGATCCAGACGCTGGTCGAGACCGTCCTGATCGGACAGTGCGGCGCCAGGGTGCTGCTCGACGAGGACGCCGACCCGTTCGTGCAGCTGTTCTCCGAGTCGGCTGGTCGGGTGCTGGTCGCGGTGCCGCGGTCCGAGGAGCTGCGGTTCACCGAGATGTGCACCGCGCGCGAGCTGCCGTGGCGCAAGGTCGGCGTGGTGGACCCGGAGGCCGGTGGCCTGGAGATCCAGGGCGTCACCGCCTTCGGCTTCGAAGAGCTTCGCGAAGCCTTCGAATCCACCCTCCCCGCGCTCTTCGACTGAGGCTCACTGCATCCGGACGCGGCCCTCGGGGGAGATCTCGACCTGCCAGGTGCCGGGCCACTGCAGGGTGCGGCCGGGGGCGACGAAGGTGTTCTGCAGGTGCACCGTGCCCGGCGGTTCCTCGAAGCGCAGGTCGGCGTTGCCCTTGAACTGGGTGCGGCGCAGGTCGAGCTCGTCCTGAAAACGCGCCCCCTTGAACAGCACCTCGTTCTCGAACACCGCGTCCTTGAAGCTCGCTTCGCCGAGGAAACGGGTGTTCTCGAAGTCCGCCCGCCAGCCGAAGGTGGTGCCGCTGAACCAGGCCCGCTGACCGAAGGTGGTGTCCCGGCAGCGGAACTTGCCGGCCAGCCGCCCGCTGCCGGTGGTCACGTCGGTGAACCAGGCCTGCCCGGTGATCTCGCACTCGGAGAGGTTGCTCCGGCTGCGCAGCCTCGCCTGCCGCATGGTCAGGGTGCCGATCTTGCGGCCGTTCAGGTCGAGGTACTCCAATGAGGCGCCGGTCAGGTCGAGGTCGTAGCTCGGCGCCTCGCTGTGCGCCGCCGGCAGCAGGTCGTTGATCAGCCGCTGCGCGCTCAGCCGTACCGTCAGCTCGTTCTCCACCTCGGCCGTGTCGGTCGCGTCCTTGTCCTGGTACCGCGCGTGCTCGAACGGCCGCCGCAGGTAGGAGCAGAGCACGTCGAGCACGGTCTGGGTGTAACCGGGACGGCTTTCCGCGAGCCCGGCCAGCGCGTGCAGGGCGCCGACCCGCACCTGGTCCGCCTCGTGCCCGAGCAGCTCCACCGCCCGCGCGAACCGTTCGTCGGCCACCCGCAGCCGGTCGTGCTCGGCCCTGCTGCTCTCCAGTTCGTAGCGGTCCTGCTCGACGGCCTGACGGCGCTCTTCCACCTGGCGGCGCCGGTCGTTGAGCCAGAGCGCGTACAGCGCGACCACCGCGCCGCCGGCCAGCCCGCCGGTCTTCAGCGCTTCGCTCCGGTTGGTCGCCTTGTCGGTCAGCAGCCAGCCGGTGACCGCGACGAGCAGCAGCAGCGACAGCGCGGTGGTCGCGAACAGCGGCGATTTCCAGGCGGGTCGTCGATCGGGATCAGCCACGGTGTCGAACCGTACTGGCCGCTCGGCGCCAAGGGGACTAAACGGCCAAACTCCGTTGCAGCAGCAAGGTGTCCAGCCGGCGGCCGTGCTTGTGGCCGACCGCCCGCAGCCGCCCGGCGGAGACGAACCCGCGGCGCTCGTGCAGGCCGCGCGACGCCGGGTCGGCGCCGTCCGGATCGACGGCCACCACCGCGATCACTTCCCGCACCCCGGCCTGCCCGCAGGCGCTCAGCAACTCGTCCAGCAGCAGGCCGCCGAGTCCCCTGCCGATCGCCCATGGCGCCAGGTAGATCGAGTTCTCCACGGTCCCGCGGTAGGCGGGCCTTGGCTTCCACGGTGCGCAGTAGGCGTAGCCGGCGACCCGCCCGTCGTGCTCGGCGACCAGGAACGGCAGCCCGGCGTCGAGCACGTCGGCCATCCGGCCCGCCCATTCCCGCTCGTCCGGCGGGCTCAGTTCGAAGGTGGCGACGCTGTGCTCGACGTAGTGCGCATAGATTTCGCCGATGCCGGGCAGGTCTTCCGGGCTGGCCGTTTTCACTATAGTAGAACTGTCCACTACTATAGTGTAGATGGAGCTGCGGGTGCTGGGCGCGCGAATTCAGTCACTGCGTGCCGAACGGGGGCTCACCCTGCAGGAGCTCGCGGACCGCTCGGCGGTCAGCGTGAGCATGTTGTCCTCGGTGGAACGCGGTGCGAAGGCACCGACCGTGGTGGTGCTGGACCGGATCGCCGTCGGCCTCGGCCTCCGGCTCGCGCAGCTGGTCGACGATCCGGAGGACGGCAGGATCGTGCTGCGCCGGGCCGACGAGCAGGACCTGGTGCACGAGCCGGGCGGCTGGCAGCGCACCATCCTCACCCCGGTGGTGCCCGGGGTGAACTTCGAATGGATCCGCAGCACGCTGCCGCCCGGCTGCGACGCCGGCAGCTTCGGTGCCTACGCGTCCGGGTCCCATGTGTTCGTGGCCATGGAGGAAGGGCTGCTCGCGCTCACCGTCGGCGACCGGGTGCTCGAGCTGACGCCGGGCGACTCGGTCTACTTCGCCGCCGACGTGTCGCACGGCTATGCCAACCCCGGCCGCGTCCAGTGCCGCTATTCGGTGGCCGCGCTGATCATGCGACGACGTCAGTTGCCGGCTTCACCTGGGGTGATGGTGAAAAGCGAAATGCAGTAGCTCGAGCCGGTCGAGGTCGCGGTCAGCAGCCCGATCTGCGGCTCGCCGCTGACCGTACCGCTGACCGTGGCCACCGCCTCCTCCTCACCGATGGCGGGGCTGGTCTCGAGCTGCGGCTCGCCGGCCACCGCGGTCTGCACCCCGGCTTCGACAAGCACCGCGGCGTCCTCGCAGGCCAGCGCCGACGCGCCGGCGCCGTCCTTCGCGTTCAGCTTGGCCACGAACTCCTTGAGCGTCGGGTTGGCCGGGCTGTCCGGCAGCCCTAGCGACGGTGGCACCTGCTCGGACTCCGAGGGCGAGGACGACTCGGTCGACGAGCGCGGTGCGGATGACCTGCTCGAAGGCGCCGACGACTGGCTCGGCGGCGGCGCGGCCGCGCTGGGCTCGTCCTTGCTGAGGAAGAAGCCGGGTGCCACGAACCCGGTCACCGCGAGCGCGGCGACCGCCACCACGGCGATCCCGATCCCGACCCAGAGCCCGGTCCTGTTCTTCTTCTCCGGTGGCGGAGGCGGCCCGCCGTAGCCGCCCGGCGTTCCATAACCGCCGGGCTGGGCGAACTGGCTGGTCGGCGGGTACTGCTGCCCCGGCTGCGGTGGCGGCCCGTACTGCTCGGGCCAGCCGTACTGCGGTTGCTGCTGTCCGTACGGGTCGGGCTGCGGCCGGCCGTAGGGATCGCCCCCTGGCTGCTGGGGTGGGTAAGACATGTGTCGCCTCCAGAGTTTCGCCGCAGTGCGACGCGCCGCCGAGCTGCCCGGTTCCGACCGCATTGTGCCTGCCACCACGGCCCGCTACGAAAACGGCTCCTGCCCGGCCGAAGCCGGACAGGAGCCGCGTTGTCCGCTGGGAACTAGCCGTTGGCCAGCGCCTGCAGCCGGTCGAACGCACCGTTGAACGAGTTCTGGTCGATCGGGCTCGAGCTGTACTGCCAGATGGTGTGGAAACCCCAGGCGTGCGGCAGCGTGCCGACGCTGGAGGCGTATCGCGCCACCCAAAGCGGGCTGGTCGCGCTGAAGTCACCGTCGACGCACTGGCTCCACCAGCTGGTGCTGGTGTAGATGACCGGCCAGCGGCTGGTGCGGGCGTGGTAGGTGTCGCTGAAGTCCTTGATCCACGCGGTCATGCCGCTCTTGGACTTGCCGTAGCAGGTGGCGCCGTAGGGGTTGTACTCCATGTCCAGCGCGCCGGGCAGGGTCTTGCCGTCCCTGGACCAGCCGCCGCCGTTGTCCACGAAGTAGTTCGCCTGCGCGGCGCCGCTCGTCTTGTCCGGCAGCGCGAAGTGGTATGCGCCGCGGATCATGCCGACGTTGTAGGAGCCGTTGTACTGCTGGGCGAAGTACGGGTTCTTGTAGCTGGTGGACTCGGTCGCCTTGACGTAGGCAAACCGCTTGCCCTGGCCCCACCAGTAGTTCCAGTCCACGTTCTGCTGGTGACCGCTGACGTCGATGCCGGGCACCGTGGCCATGGCCTGGAAACCGTCGGAGTTGAGGCCCTGCGGCTGCAGCGCCTGGTACTTGCTGTCCGGGGTGGACTGGTCGCCCTCCACCCGGCGGATCTGGGAACCGAGTTCGTGATCGTGCTGAGCCACGTAGTCAGCGACGGGCACGCCGTCGATGGTCTGCGGGACCGTGTCCACATTCGGGGTTGCGCCGGCCGGGGTCAGCGTGCCGAGCAGGAGCACACTGACCGAGGCGGCGGCGATGACCGAGGCCAAAGCGCGCCGCCGGCTTCTTCGTGCAGAAGACATCACAGAATCCCTTCAAATACCCTCGCGGTGGGCGGCTTACAGCAGGTAGCCGTCCGAGCGTCGATTGTTAACGATGCCTGCGTCATCTGTCACTAAATTCCGTGAACCAAACATGCCAAGTGGGTGATTTACGGATGCGAATAACTGACAGTCGGTGAGTGGGCAACGGCGCGCCCGTGACCTCGGAATCAGCCCCTGGCCAGGGCTTCGACGCGGCCCATCGGGCCGTTGTAGTAGTTCTGGTCGCCGGGCAGCGTGCCGGCGTTCGCGAACTGCCAGATGCTCTGTTTCTCCCAGCCCGCCGGCAGTTCGCCGATTTGCGGTGCGTAGCGCGCCAGCCAGAGCGGGTTGGTGTTGCCGAACCCGCCGGCGTTGCCGGTGCACCGCTTCCACCAGCTGGTGCTGGTGTAGATCAGCGAGCTGCGGCCGGTGCGGGCCAGGTACCTGGCGGCGAAGTCCTTGATCCAACCGGTCATCCTGGCCGGGTCCATGGCGTAGCAGGCGTCGCCGTACGGGTTGTACTCGACGTCCAGCGCGCCGGGCAGGGTGCGGCCGTCGGAGGTCCAGCCGCCACCGTGGTCGATGAAGTAGTCGGCCTGTGCCGCGCCGCCGGAGACGTCCGGCCTGGCGAAGTGGTACGAGCCGCGGATCAGCCCGGCGCCTCGCGAGCCGTCGTACTGCTGGGCGAACTGCGGGTTGACATACCCGGTGCCCTCGGTCGCCTTGACGTAGACGAACTTCGCGCCGGCACCGGCCGCGGCCGGCCAGTCCACCGCGCCCTGCCAGCCGCTGACGTCGTGCCCGAGCGTCTGATCGGCCTCGTTGTACCGCTCTGCCGGGGGCAGGCCGTGCACGCCTTCGTGCGCCGCGATCTGCGAGCCGGCGAAGTTGTCCGCGGCCAGCCGGTAGTCGGCACCGACCGCGGTGTCCGTCAGGCCGGTGGTGAGCAGCGCGCCGGTCGCGATGACCGCGAGCCACCTGCGCATGTTGACCATGGCGGTCACGATGCCTCGATGGAGCGCATTTCGCGAGTTGGGTGTCACCTGGGCGAGTGATCACGCCCGGGTGGCTCTCGCTACCGGGGCTCTTCGGTGATGGCCTTCAGCAGGTGCTCCGCCGGTACCACGGCGGTGACCAGGTCGTGCGGGTTGATCGCCACCGGATGGCCGCCGAGCAGCAGCGCCATGTCGCGGCCGAGCACCGCGCGGGCGTGCGGCCACTCCTTCGGCACCAGCGACTTCGACGTGTACGCCGGCACCATCACCCGGCCGTCGGTGTTGTGGAAGCCGATCACCGTGCGCTGTATCGGCGACATGGCGTAGACCCAGAGCGTGGCGTTCAGCACGACGTTGGGCAGGTCCTCGGCCGGGCGGTGCTTGGTGCGCACCAGCTGGAGCAGGTGCTCGAGCTCGTTGCCGGGCTCCGGGAAGCCGAGCGCCTTCGGGGACGGGCGGTAGCGGTCGTTCGGGTGGAAGTCCTCCACCACCTTGCCGGCCGCGTTCACCGGGTAGGCGCCGACCACCGCCCAGGAGGGCACCGGCCCGTTCGGGTCGAACGCCTCGTCGATGACGTAGAGCCAGCTGTTCGGGTTCGCCCGCGCGTTGGCCCGCATCTCCTCGGTGATATCCGGCTTGCCGGACTTGGCCGCTTTCGGGGGGTTGGGTACCAGTCGGTCGGCCTCGTCCCGCTGCGCCATGTGCGTCCCTCGGTTCCCCGTCGTGCTTTTTTCGTCAGGCCCGCACTCTACTGTTGTCGTATGGCGACTCCGCGTTCGGTCGACCCCGGTGAGTTACTCGCCGCGGTGCGGGCGGTTTCCGGTTGGCTGAGCGGAGACGAGCCGCGGCCGGCAAGGCCGGAGCTGGCCAAGGCGGTCCGGCTGAGCCTGCGCACCCTGGCCGCGGACGCGCCCGGCCGCAGCGTCGAGGTGCGGGTGCCGCCGTTCGCCGCGGTGCAGTGCGTCGAGGGGCTCCGGCACACCAGGGGCACTCCGCCGAACGTGATCGAGACCGATCCGCGGACCTGGCTGGAGCTGGCCACTGGACGTCTACAGTGGACAGACGCGGTGCAGGCCGGCCGGGTCACCGCATCCGGGACCCGGGCCGACCTCGCGCACTGGCTGCCGCTGCTCCGGCTTTGAGCGGTCCTACGGCTTGCGCCCGACCGCGCCGGCGATGCAGAACTGCACCTGGTTCAGCGGCTTGATCCGGGGACCGTCCGGCCACCAGTCGGCGCACAGCGCCAGGCCGGGGTCGACCAGGTCGAGCCCGGGGAACATGGCGGCGATCTCTTCCTTGGTTCGGAAGTACCCGCTGCCCATCGGGCTGTGCAGGAACATCTCCTCCATCTTGCGGGCCACCGTGCTGTGCTCGTTCTGCGGATCGATGAAGTGGCTCAGCGCCACGTACGAGCCGGACGGCAGTGCGTCGATGTAGGTCGCCATGATCTCGGCGGGGGTGGGGCTGCCGTCGTAGTGGTGCAGGGTGCCTAGCTGGAGCAGGGCCAGCGGCTCGCTGAAGTCGATGTGCTTGCGCACGGTCTCGTTCTCGAGGATCTCCTCCGGGCTGAAGATGTCGGCCGAGACGAAGTGCGTCTGGTCGTTCTCCTCGAGCAGGGCCCGGCCGTGAGCCAGCACCACCGGGTCGTTGTCCACGTAGACGACCCGTGAGTCCGGCTGGATGCGCTGCACGACCTGATGCGTGTTCTCCGCGGTGGGCAGCCCGGAACCGCAGTCCAGGTACTGCGTGATGCCGGTCTGGCTGGCCAGGAAGCGGCAGGCGCGGATCAGGAACCCGCGGTTCTCGGTGGCCAGCTCGGCCGCCTCGGGCGCCGCCTTCTGCACGCCACGCAGCACTTCACGGTCGATCTCGTAGTTGTCCTTGCCGTTGAGGAACGCGTCGTAGACCCTCGCGATGCTGGCCCTCGTGGGGTCGACGCCGACAGGGGCTGGGCGATCGGTATGTGCAGCTGCACCGGCAGGCATGGGAGGGCCTCCAATAAAGTTGTGGAGTAGCGCGGATCACACGTAGGGTAAGGGGTCCGGCTCGTGGCGTAAATGCGGGCACGAGCTTGACGTTGCCGGTTCGCCGTGTACGTTCGACGCTGGGAAGGAATTCCCTGGTGGGCTAGGCGTGTCGCTTCTGCGAAAGGCAGGAATCGGCGGCTGCTCGCAGTCTCTGGGTGACACGAAAGGGTAGGGAAGGTCCGATCATGACCGAGGTCGGTTCGTCCGGCGCCGAGCAGGGTGGCGCTATCGTCCCGTCGGCCACTGACCAGCAGGGTACCGGCCCGACCGCACGCAGAATGGTGCTCGGCAGCCAGTTGCGGCGCTTGCGCGAGCAGGCCGGAATCACGCGTGCGGAAGCCGGTTACAACATTCGTGGCTCGGAATCCAAGATCAGCAGGCTGGAACTGGGCCGTGTCGGTTTCAAGGAACGCGACGTCACCGACTTGTTGACCATGTACGGGATTACCGACCAGGTCGAGCGAAGCCAGTTCATGGACATGGTGAAGCAGTCCAACCAGCCCGGCTGGTGGCATCGCTACAACGACCTCACGCCGAGGTGGTTCGACGACTACATCGGCCTGGAGGAAGCGGCCGTCCGGATCCAGACCTACGAGCTGCAGTTCGTGCCCGGCCTGCTGCAGACCGAGGCGTACGCGCGGGCGATCTCCAGCCATGGCCGCCCGGATTCGGCCGATGACAACGTCGAACGTCGTGTCGCACTGCGGATGCGCAGGCAGAAGCTGCTGGCGAGGCCGAACTCGCCGCGGCTGTGGGCGGTCATCGACGAGTCCGTGCTGCACCGCCCGATCGGCGGAACCCGGGTCCTTCGCGCGCAGATCGGGCACCTGCTGGAGCTGACCACGATGCCGCACATCTCGCTGCAGATCGTGCCGCTGCGGTTGAGCGGCTACTCGGCCGAGGGCGCCTTCACGCTGCTTCGGTTCAAAGAGGACGAACTGCCGGACATCGTTTATCTCGAACATCTCAGCGGCGCTCTTTACCAGGAGAAGCCGGAGGAGATCGAGATCTACAGCCGCGCATTGGACCGGCTCGCGGTGGATGCCGAAACTCCGGACCGGAGCCGGCAGATGCTGGCCAAGGTGCGCGCTGATCTTTGAGTTCGCGTGCCGGCAGGCCCGAATTCGATCTTAGTGACGTGAAGTGTTGACCATGGCGATTTCCGAAGCGCTTGTTCACTCGATGGTGGACTTGCCGTGCCGTATATTTAACTGACCGCAACCGCGCGTCCCTCCTGTGATGCACGTGCATTTACGCGCGCAGGCACACGTGCTAGTTTTGCGATCACAGTCAAATGCACGTGCAGATGCACTCCGCGTTATCTGGGGCGGAAGTAGTCGGGAAGGTGGGATCACAATGGAACGCTTCGTGAACGGTGTGTCGGCCGAATTGCTGACCGACGCCGCGTGGCGCAAGAGCAAGTACAGCGGTGCCCTTGGCAACTGCGTGGAGGTCGCCCCGCTGCCCGGCGGCGACATCGCGATGCGCAACTCCCGCTTCCCGGACGGTCCGGCCCTCATCTACACGCGCGCCGAGATCGCCGCCTTCCTGGCCGGCGCCAAAGACGGAGAGTTCGACGATGTACTCCGAGTCCAGCACTGACACCCTGGAAGCGCCGGTCGACACCGAGACCCGACTTCGGGAGCTCATGTCGCTCGGCTACCAGTTCATCCACCCGCGCGACGCGGCCGGCAAGGTCATCGCCGTGGTCGGCGTCCGCGTGCACGACACCGTGATCGACGTGGTCCGGCTCAACGCCGAGGACGACGTGGTGGCCACCAGGATGCCGGGCACCGAAGCGGACGTCCTGGCGCCGGACAAGGTGCTGTGGACGACCCGCGGTAAGGCCCCCGAGGTGCTCGACGAGCTGCTCGCGCTGCCGGCCGACCGGGTGCCGGGTTCGGTGCTCGGGCCGGACGACACGCCCGCCAGGGGTTGCTGGGTTTCCGGCAGCGGCGGCACCATGCGGTGGCTGTCCGCCTCCTGATTCCGGGCGTTTTCCTGCGGAGCAGATCCGAGTGGGTACGCGCTGTGTGCAAAGCCAGGTTCGCGCCCGGTGTGCAGTGGTCAGGACCACTGCACACCGGGCGTGACCGGTCCGGCCAGCGTTTACACTTGAACCGGCCTGCCCTCGTCTCCAGGGAGCTCTTCGGTGGTTTCCGACCACGCACTCGTCCCGGACCCCGTCCCCGCTGATCAGCCCGATCCCGAACCACGTGAGGAATGTGGCGTCTTCGGTGTCTGGGCCCCTGGTGAGGACGTCGCCAAGCTGAGTTACTACGGGCTGTACGCGCTGCAGCACCGCGGCCAGGAGGCGGCCGGCATCTCGGTCTCCGACGGCAAGCAGATCGTGGTCTTCAAGGACCTCGGCCTGGTCAGCCAGGTGTTCGACGAGCAGGTGCTGTCCTCGCTGCAGGGGCACATCGCGGTCGGTCACTGCCGTTACTCCACCACCGGCGCGACCATCTGGGAGAACGCGCAGCCGATCTTCCGGACCACCCCCACCGGCAGCGGGCTTTCCTTCGCGCACAACGGAAATCTGGTCAACACCGCGGAGCTGCGGGACCGCACCACGGCCGCCGGGCTCAAGCCGCACGCCGGGCTCACCGGCTCCTCCAGCGACTCCGACCTGATCTGCGGGCTGCTCGCCTCCACCGCGGCCGACCAGGGCATCGAGTCCGCGGCACTGGACCTGCTGCCCACCCTGCGCGGCGCCTTCTGCCTGGTCTTCGCGGATGAGTCCACTCTGTACGCGGCCCGCGACCCGCACGGTGTGCACCCGCTGGTGCTTGGCAGGCTGGAGCGCGGCTGGGTGGTCGCCAGCGAGACCGCCGCGCTGGACATCGTGGGCGCGTCCTTCGTCCGCGAGGTCGAGCCCGGCGAGCTGCTGGCCATCGACGCCGAGGGCCTGCGGTCCTCCCGGTTCGCCAACCCGGAGCCGAAGGGCTGCGTGTTCGAGTACGTCTACCTGGCCCGCCCGGACACCTCGATCGCCGGCCGCAGCGTGCACGCGACCAGGGTGGACATCGGCAGGCGACTGGCCGAGGAGCACCCCGCCGACGGCGACCTGGTGATCCCGGTGCCGGAGTCCGGCACCCCGGCCGCGATCGGCTACGCGCAGGGCTCCGGTATTCCGTACGGCTCCGGCCTGGTGAAGAACGCCTACGTGGGCCGTACCTTCATCCAGCCTTCGCAGACCATCCGCCAGCTCGGCATCCGGCTCAAGCTCAACCCGCTGCGCGACGTGATCCGCGGCAAGCGCCTGGTCGTGGTGGACGACTCGATCGTGCGCGGCAACACCCAGCGCGCACTGGTGCGCATGCTGCGAGAGGCCGGCGCGCTCGAGGTGCACGTCCGGATCGCTTCGCCGCCGGTGCGCTGGCCGTGCTTCTACGGCATCGACTTCGCCTCCCGCGCCGAACTGGTCGCGAACGGGGTGGACGCGGACGGGATCCGGCGGTCCATCGGCGCCGACTCGCTGGGCTACGTGTCACTGGACGGTCTGGTGGCGGCGTCCGAGCAGCCGAAGTCACGGTTGTGCACCGCCTGCTTCAGCGGCGAGTACCCCATTCCGCTGCCGGAGGACGCGCTGATCGGCAAGCATCTGCTGGAGAGCATGGAGAACGCGGAAGGCGCGGCCGGGTCCGGCTCCTCTCTCGCCGTCTCCCCGGCCGGGTACGGTGCCGAAGACGCCGTCCGGCGTCCCTAGCTCGACCACCAACGAGGCGCTCCGCGCCGCCGAACTTCTAGTCCAGAGACGGAGTCCGCTTCCGTGAGCGAGTCCACTTACGCCGCCGCCGGGGTCAGTATCGAAGCCGGTGACCAAGCAGTCGAGCTGCTCAAGCCGCACGCTCAGCGCGCCACCCGCCCGGAGGTGCTCGGCGGTGTCGGCGGGTTCGCCGGGCTCTTTTCGCTGAAGCTGGACCGCTGGAAGGAGCCGGTGCTCGCGTCCTCCACGGACGGCGTCGGCACCAAGATCGCCGTCGCGCAGGCGCTGGACAAGCACGACACGGTTGGCATCGACCTGGTCGCCATGGTGGTGGACGACCTGGTGGTCACCGGCGCCGAGCCGCTGTTCCTGCAGGACTACATCGCGGTCGGCAAGGTGCAGCCGGAGAAGATCTCCGCGCTGGTCGGCGGCATCGCGGAAGGCTGTGTGCAGGCCGGCTGCGCGCTGCTCGGCGGCGAAACGGCCGAGCACCCCGGCATGATGGGCGAGCACGACTACGACATGTCGGCGACCGGCGTCGGCGTGGTCGAAGCGGCCGACCTGCTGTCCCCCGAGCGCGTGCGCCCCGGTGACGTGGTGATCGCGATGGGGTCCTCCGGCCTGCACTCCAACGGCTTTTCGTTGGCGCGCAAGGTGTTGCTGGAGATCGCCAGGATGCCGCTGGACGGGCACGTCGAGGAGTTCGGCCGCACCCTCGGCGAGGAGTTGCTCGAGCCGACCCGGATCTACGCGAAGGACTGCCTCGCGCTGGCCGCCGAGGCCGAGGTGCGCACGTTCGCGCACGTCACCGGCGGCGGCCTGGAGGCGAACCTGGCCAGGGTCATGCCGCGCGGACTGGTCGCCGCGCTGGAGCGCGGGACCTGGACGCCGGCGCCGGTGTTCGCGACCATCGCGCACCGCGGCAAGGTGGATCGCGGCGAGATGGAGAAGACCTTCAACATGGGCGTCGGCATGGTCACCGTGGTCGGCCCGGAGGACGTGGACCGGGCGCTGGCGGTGCTCACCGCGCGGCACGTGCCGTCCTGGATCCTCGGCGAAGTGCGGCCGGCCGACGACCCGGACGGGCCGCGGGCGGTGCTCTCCGGTGACCACCCCCGGTTCTGACCTGGCGGTCACCCGGCGGCTGGTGATCCCGGCCGGCGAGCTCGCCGAGCGGTTCTCCCGGTCGTCCGGCCCCGGCGGCCAAGGCGTGAACACCACCGACTCACGGGTGGAGCTTTCCTTCGACCTGGCGCGTTCGCCGTCCGTACCGGACGATTTGCGGGCCCGGCTGCTGGAGCGGCTGGCCGGGCGACTGGTGGACGGCGTGCTCACGATCGCGGCCAGCGAACACCGCGCCCAGCTGGCGAACCGCGAGGCGGCGCGCGTCCGGCTGGTGCGCGTGCTGCGCGAAGCGGCCGCGCCCCCGCCACCGAAACGCCGCGCCACCAAGCCGACCCGCGGCTCCAAGGAACGCCGCCTTGCCGCGAAGAAGCGCCGCGGTGACGTCAAACGCGGCCGCGGCGGCCGTTTCGACGACTGACCCTTCCCCGCCCGCCCGAGCCCAACGTGACGTTTGGCTCGTTCTATTGGCCAAACGTCACGTTGGGCCTGTCCGGTTTGGGGCTGGTGTGGCGAAAGGGGGACTTCAGTGAGCCGCCGCCCGGCGCAGCTCGCGAGCGAGCAGTTCGCGGGTGGTGCTCATCTCGGCCAGTCTGGCCTCCGTCGCGGCCAGCTTCCTGGCGATCAGGGACACGCTTTCCGGGCAGCTCCTGGTCTCGTCGTACTCGTCGTCGAGACAGGGCCGGAAATGCCGGATCTCGGTCGCGGTCAGCCCCAGCCCGAGCAGCCGTCGGATGTTGCGCACCCTGGTCACCGCGGTCGCCGGGTAGTCGCGGTAGCCGTTGGCCGATCGTCGCGCGGGCAGCAGGCCGTTCTGCTCGTAGTACCGAAGGGCCCGTACCGTCGTCCCGGCCGTGCGGGCGAGTTCTCCGATCAGCATGTCTCCAAGTTACGGGTCAGGCGACGGTGAGGCCGCCGTCCACGCGCAGCACGGCGCCGGTCAGGTAGCTCGCCTCCGGCCGAGCCACCTGCACGATCCACCAGGCGATCTCCTCCGGCTGAGCCAGCTTGCCGAGCGGGATCTGCCGTTCCAGCGCCGCACCCAGCTCGACCAGCTCGGCTTCCTGGTAGCCGGCGTGCTGCATGATCGGGGTCCGGGTGATCCCGGGTGCCACCGAGACCACCCGGATGCCCCGGCCGCCGAGTTCCACCGCCCAGGTGCGGGTGAGAAAGTCCAGCGCGACCTTGGTGGAGCCGTACACCGAGTTGTCCGGCAGGCCGCGGTCCGGCGGGTTCGAGCTGATGTTGACCACGGCACCCCGGGCCTCGGCCAGCCACGGCAGCGCCTCCTGGGTCAGGAAGAGCGGGCCGGTCAGGTTGGTGCCCAGCTGCTCCGCGGTACTGGCGCGGTCGATTCCCCCGAGCGGTGCCTTCCGCACGATGCCGGCGTTGTTGACCAGCACGTCGATCCGGCCGGACGACTCCAGCGCAGCGCGGACGATGGCCGCCGGTGCGGTTTCGGCGGCCACGTCCGCGGCGAAGGTCCTGATGGCCGGATGCGCCGCCGCCGTCTCTCGCAGCCTGCTTTCGGTGCGGCCGACCGCGAGTACGTCGGCACCCTGCTCGGCGAACAGCCACGCGGTCGTCCGGCCGATCCCGGTGCCGGCGCCGGTCACGATGACGGTTTTGCCTGCGAAGGGGGTTTCCTTGCTCATGCCGCGAAGCTAGGGCGTGACCCCGGGGTCAGGGTCACGCCGCTGTGCCACGCGTCACACGACCGGCTACTCGCGGATCAGGTGCAAGATGTCGCCGACTCCCCGGAAACCGACCTTGGCGTAGAGCCGCGCCTCGACCTCGGTGCCCGGAGTCAGGAAGGGCATGTCCGCCCCCGCCCGGTGCGCGGCCAGGGTGATGAACTCGGTGAAGGCGGCGCAGATCCCGCGTCGGCGGTACTTCGCGCGCACGCCGAACCCGACCAGTTCGGTCAGGCCGTCGGTGAGCACGTCACCGGCACCGCCGCCGGCGGCCTCGCCGGTCTCCGCGTTCCTGGCGAGCACTGCGAAACCGCCGCGTGCCAGCAGGTCCCGCATCCTGGCCACGTCCGCGGGGGTGGCCGTTCCGGATTCGCCGTACGCTTCGTTCTGCGCGCTGATGAGCCCGGCGAAGTCCTCATCGGATTCGGGCACGAGCAATTCGATGCCCGCCGGCGCCGGCTGTTCCGCCACCGCGCCGGGTGGGCAGGTCATCACCGGGATCCTGCGTTCCACGGTGTAGCCACCGGCGAGCAGTACGGCTTCCACGTCTGGAGCGTTGTCCGGCAGGAACTCCAGCCGTGGCAACAGGTTCCGCCGCTGGTATGCCGCCGTGAGAGCGTCCACATCGGACACTTTTGGGCTAGCGCCGTCTACCGGGATGGCGTAGTTGAGGTTCCGGTTGTCGGAGTGCTGGGAAAACGTGGCCAGGAACGGGCCGATCATCTCGGTGTCCCGGCCGTGTGCCGCGTTGCGTCGGATGTAGGACTGAAGAGCAGACATTCGTCTGAAACCTTTCGGGCAGGAGGAAATGAGCGCGTGATGGCGAAGCCGGTGTTGCTACCGGGCGACGCCGGCGAAGGCGTCCGTCATGAGGCGTTCCTCTTGCTCGATCGGTGGCCGTCTTTCGACCTCCTCCACTTCTACCCGATAGCCGGCCGCACCGCCACGGGTTTTTCGCCGTCCAGCCAGACCAGCCGCGCGTCGCCGACCAGCCGGTAGCGGATTAGTAGCTGCTCGGCGGACTCGGACTGCCAGGTGCGGCGGCTGCCGGGGTCGTACAGCAGCGCGCCGCCGAACTCCTCATCCCACTGCATCCCCCAGCCGCACAGTGTCATGTCGTCGTCTCCGTGGAACAGCCCGTATATCGCGAACAATCGCGGCTTGTCGATCCTGACGTACTCCGCCAGCTCGCGCAGCCGCTCCCTGCGCACCTTTTCCATGGCGCGAAAGTTGGCATGTTCTACTTACCGCAAGCAAGTCATCCCTTTGAGCTATTGCGTAGCCAGGAGATCCTGTCGAAATACTTCACCATGCCAGCAATTCAAAGTATCAGTGCACGGTCCAGGAAAGTGGCCGCCGAACTTCGGCGGCTTCGCGAAGCAGCCGGAATGACTGGAGCTCGCGTCGCCGAAGTACTCGGTATGTCAGCGAGCAAGATAAGCCGGATCGAGACCGGTCATCGTGGTCTCTGCGTTGACGACGTGGCCCCGCTGCTCGGACTTTACCGCGTACCTGAGCGTCGCCGGGCCGAGATCCTTTCTCTGGTGAGGAAGTCCGAGGAGCGAGGATGGCTGGTCGCAAGCGTTCCGCAGCTCAGGGATCGTTGGCAGCATCTGCTCGATCTCGAGATGGGCGCGACTCGCTTCGTGAACTACGAGCTTTGCCTGATTCCTGGTCTGCTTCAGACTCCTGAATACACGACGGCGCTGGTGACCGCTGCCCAACTTGCGCTCAGCGCGGTCGAAGTCCAGAACCTCGTCGTGATTCGCATGTCCAGGCAGGTGCGCTTGCGCAACCCCCGGGTTCAGCTTCTTGCCGTGCTGGACGAGATGGCTCTTCAGCGCATGGTCGGCGACCGAGAAGTGATGTACAGGCAGTTGCTTCACTTGGTGGAATGTGCAGGCCGAGCCGGTATTATCGTGCGCGTGGTGCCCTCGGGGGTGGGGCAGCATGCGGGCTGGCGTGGTCCTTTCTTGCTGATGGACTATCCGGGCGAGCCCAGCATCGTGGCACTCGAGGTGCAGGGGGTTGCCGTCTTTCTCGAGGAACCTGATGACGTGGCCGATATTCGGCTTTCGCTGGCGAACATCCTGGAACACGCCTTGTCGCCCGACGATTCTCTCGACTTGATATCTCGTACCGCAGAAAAACTCTACGGTAACCCAGATAGTGTGCGATGAAGCGCTTCTTCGCCTACGTACGTCTGCGTACGTGGCGCGTACGCAGAGCGAAGAAACCGTAGTAAACCACCACCTCGTTCGGAATCCTGGACACCCCACAAAAAACCAAGTAAGAATGAGAAAGACCAAGGGAGGAGAAAAAGATGAGCGCCCTGCTTACCCACGACGAGCCGCTGTCCCTGGCCGACTGGCTGAACCTGCCGGAGGACAACTCCCGCCGTTACGAGCTGGTTGAAGGAGTTCTGTCCGTGAGTTCCCGTCCGTCACTAGGTCATCAGGAGGTGATCTCCGGTCTGTTGCAACAACTTCGCCCGCAGTTACCCGCCGGCTTGAAGGTGCTCCCCGAAGTGGAGGTCGTGTTGTTCGAGAAGTACCCGCCCACGGTGCGGGTACCGGATCTGGTGGTGGTGCCGTCCGCACTGGCCACCGCCAAGGTCGCGCGGTGCCATGCCCCGGATGTCCGTCTCGTCGTCGAGGTGATGTCGTCGAGTTCGAAGGTGGTCGACAGGTCGGTCAAGTTCGTCGAATACGCCAAGGCGGGTATCGGGAACTACTGGATCATCGACCTGGAGAAGCCGTTGCGGCTCACCGCCTATCGCCTCTCCGGCGATCATTACGAGCCCGAAGTCGAGACCACGTGCGAAGCACGGCTCACCGCGCCCGCACCGGTCGCCGTGCGGCCGGCCGCCCTGCTTCCCTGACCGCCCATCAGCTGATCGACGGTGAGCACGAGTTCACCCCGGAAGACCCCGGAACCGCTCGGTTCGCCACCCATCGGCACCCGCCGGATACCCACCGGGCTGGTGGCCAGGTCCGCCACCGTCCGTCGTAGCTGCTGAGGAATCACCGGTATCGCAGCCCGCCACCAACGGCGGGAGAGCGTGGCCCCGGCCGCCGCTCCCATCGTGTTGAGCAAGATGTCGTCGGTCGAAGTGACCCGGCCGGCCTGAATCAGATACTGAACGGTTTCGACGGTCATGGACGCCGTCATCGCACCGAGTGTCACTCGGCCTAGTGAACGTAAAGGAGGTATTCGCATCGGCAGCAGCGCGCCGAGCGGCGCCAGCAGCAGGAGATTCCCGGCCACCTGCCACAGCGAGCCGTGGTCGCCGAGCGCGTTGCCGACGTCGGTGCCCGGAACCAGGTGCAGCAGACTGCCGCGCGCGCCTGCCACGGGCATCAGCACCAACGCCAGTGCCAGGGCTGTGACCAGCACAATCGCGACGTCCGCACCGGCGGTCCACAACGCGAGTCTCGCCGGTCGTCTTCGCCGCCTCCAGGCGGCGAGTGCTCGCCAGCCGAGCAGGCCGACCGGGATCGCGATGACCGTCAGCGGGATCATCGCGCCGAAATAGCGCAACAAGGCATCCACGCTTGCCCTCCCGAAATGCAACTCCAAGATCAACCCTTGCACTGGAATGGAGTATCGGCGCGCTCAGCCGGGTGCACTTTGAGGTGATCTTGAACTGGCGGGCGTGGGAACTTTGTGCTCAGCCGCGCAGGTGGTACTGGCGCTCCGGACGGCCTGTTCCGCCGTAGCGCAGCCGGACCTCGGCCCTGCCGGTTTCGGTGAAGTACTCCAGGTAGCGGCGGGCGCTCGGCCGGGAAAGCTCGGTCGCCTGGGCGCATTCGGTCGCCGACAACCCGTCCGGGTGAGCGCGCAGGGCCTGCTCCACCAACTCGGCGGTTTGCGCGGTCAGCCCCTTCGGCAGGCTGCTGGTGCTTCGCGGGCGGGCACCGAACACATCGTCCACGTCCTCCTGGCCGGCCGTGGAACGCTGCGACAACTGGTGCAGCTTCTGGTGCAGCGAACCGAAATGCTGCAACTGGTCGCGCAGCGCGGCATAGGAGAACGGTTTGATCAGGTAGTGCAGCGCGCCGCCGCGCATCGCACCGCGGATGGTGTCCACGTCGCGGGCGGCGGTGATCACCACCACGTCAGTGTCCACAGTGGAGGGATCGGCACGCAGCTCGCGCAGCACGGCGAGGCCGTCCAGATCAGGGA
Organism: Amycolatopsis nigrescens CSC17Ta-90; assembly: GCF_000384315.1. Taxonomy (GTDB): domain Bacteria; phylum Actinomycetota; class Actinomycetes; order Mycobacteriales; family Pseudonocardiaceae; genus Amycolatopsis; species Amycolatopsis nigrescens. The sequence goes on from NZ_ARVW01000001.1 coordinate 3,839,756, forward strand.
GGTAGATGTCCAGTAACAGCAGATCCGGCCGCAGGTCGCGGACCGCGCGCAGGGCGTCCGCGCCGGTGTGGGCGACCCCGACCACCCCGAACCCGGGTGTGCGATCGACGTATCCACTGTGGACCTTGGCGACCATGAAATCGTCGTCCACCACGAGCACCCTGATCACGTGGCCACCTTCGCCCGGTCGGCGCGGATCGGCAACCGTGCGGTGAACTCGGCACCGGATCGCTCCGTGCCGCCGGTGAAGCTGTGCACCTCGACCGAGCCGCCGCGGCGTTTGCAGGTCTGCCTGGTCAGTGCCAGGCCGAGGCCGCGCTGGCCACCGTGCTCGGCGGCCTTGGTGGTGAAGCCGTGTGCGAACACCTCGGTGGCGATCTCCGGGGCCACCCCGGGGCCGGAGTCGCGGACCACCACGGATACCTCGTCCGGGTGGTGGCGGACGGCGACCTCGATCCAGTCGCCACCGGCGCCGGAGTCCGAGTCGCGCAGGGCGTCGAGTGCGTTGTCCACCAGGTTGCCCACCACGGTCACCAGATCGGCGGACAGCTGCTCGTCCACCGCGGTCAGGTGGCTGTCGTCGGTCAGCCGGATGCCCACGTCGTGCTCGGCGGCCACGCTGGCCTTGGCGATCAGCAGTGCGGCCACCGCGGAGTCCCCGATCCGGGCGCTGACCTGGTCGTGCCAGTCGTCGTGCGCGCGGCTCACCAGGTCGACGTAGTTGCGCACCTCGTCGTACTCGCCGAGCTCGATCAGTCCGGCGATGGTGTGCAGCCGGTTGGTGAACTCGTGGGCCTGGGCGCGCAGGGTGTCCGTGGCGCGGGAGTTGGCCGCCAGCTCTTCGCGCAGGACCACCAGTTCGGTGCGGTCGCGCAGGGTGGCGACTGCGCCCAGCGCGCGGCCGTGCCTGGAGATCGGCAGCCGGTTGATCACCAGCACCCGGCCGGCGCGCAGCACAATCTGGTCCACCCCGCTGGCCCGGCCGGTGAGCACGTCGCGCAGGCGCTCGTTCACGTCGAGTGCGTCGACGGCCACGCCGACGCAGTCCGACGGCAGGGCCAGCAGCTCGCTGGCGCGGTCGTTGACCAGCGTGACCCGGTCCTGCTGGTCGAGCGCGATCACGCCTTCCTTGATGCCGTGCAGCAGGGCTTCGCGATGTTCCACCAGACCGGTGATCTCGTTCGGCTCCAGGCCGAGTGTCTGCCGGGTGACCCGCCAGGACAGCAGGACGGAACCGGCAAGGCCGAGCACGGTCGCGATGGCCAGCAGCACCAGCGCGTTGGCCGGCGAGTTCGCGATGGCCTCGAAGAAGCCGGGCGTGGCCTTTCCGGCCGCGACCAGGCCGATGATGTTGCCGGTGTCGGCGATCACCGGCACGTGCGCCACCAGCGAGCCGTCGATCACGCCGACCCAGGAGCGGCCCTCGGTCACCGTGCTTTCGTCGAGCGGCATCGGCTGCCCGAGCTGGCTCGGGTCGGGCGAGGTGAGCACCCGGTGCGCGGGGTCGGCGATGATCACGTAGTCGGCGCCGGACAGCGAGCGCGCGCTCTCGGCGAAGATCGGCAGCGGGTCGCGGCGGAACGGGTTCTCCAGGTTCTCCCGGACGCCGGGAGTGGCCGCGACGTTCTCCGCGACCGAGAGCATCCGCCTGCCCTCGACGTCCTGGAAGCTCTCGTTCGACTGGATCACCGAGAACACGGTGACGCAGCCGAGCAGCGCGAACACGATCACCAGCTGCCAGCCGAGCAGCTGGCGGGCCAATGACCCTTTCGCTCCCATGGCCGCCTCCTCGCGTCCCGCCGCGCGTCCAACTATGACATCTGGCCCGGTGAACCCCGCGCGATCACAATGAACACAAGTACCGATATGCCCGCAAGCGAGACAGCGCGCGCCCCGGCGGGGAGCATCACCGACCAGCCAGGCCCGATGCGGCCGGGGTCACAGAAACGGTCACCCGCACGCACCACCCCCGAGCACAGTGGAGTGCTTTGATGAAGAACCCGAGACACTGGCTCGCCGTGCTGGGCGCGGCGCTGCTGGTCCTGCTCGTGCCACCGCTGATCTCCTCCGGCAGCGATGACGGCGGAAGTCAGATCCGCGGGTTGCGGATGATGGTGCCGAACGCACCGGGCGGTGGTTACGACATCACCGCGCGTACCGCCGTCAAGGCCATCGAGGACGCCGAGCTCAACGGCACCACCGAGGTGTTCAACCTGCCGGGGGCCGGCGGCACGGTCGGCCTCGGCAGGCTGGTCAACGAGCGCGGCAACGGCAAGCTGACCATGTCCATGGGCCTCGGCGTGGTCGGCGCGGTCTACACGAACCACGCGCCTTCCTCCCTGCAGGACACCACCGCGATCGCGAAGCTGACCGAAGAGTCCGACATCGTGGTGGTGGGCAAGGACTCGCCGTACCAGAACATCGGCCAGCTGGTCGAAGCGTGGAAGGCGAACCCGGGCGGGGTGGCGGTCGGTGGTGGTTCCGCGCCGGGCGGGCCGGACCACCTCGCGCCCATGCTGATGGCCAAGGCCATCGGGCTGACGCCCAAGCAGGTCAACTACATCCCGTTCGACGGCGGTGGCGAGCTGATGGCGTCCGTGCTCGGCGGCAAGGTCGGCTTCGGGGTCTCCGGCATCGGGGAGACTCGCGACCAGGTCGCCGCCGGAGAACTGCGGGCGCTCGCGGTTACCAGCCCGAACCGGGTCCCCGGCATCGACGCGCCCACCCTGAAGGAGTCCGGTGTGGACGTGGGCTTCACCAACTGGCGTGGCGTCGTCGCGCCGCCGGGGATCAGCGACGACGACCGGACCAAGCTGGTCAACCTGTTCCGCGCGCTGCACGACTCGGCGCAGTGGAAGGAATCGCTGCGGGTCAACGGCTGGACCGACGCCTTCTCCGTCGGCGACGATTACACGGCCTTCCTCAAGGCGGAGAACGACAGGGTGGCCTCGGTGATGAAGGAGCTGGGGCTGGCATGACATCGTCTACTTTGGACAAGCCGGCGGCCGAGCCGGAGGGCGAGCGGTCCTGGTTGCGGGCGCATTCCGAGCTCGGCATCTGCTTGCTGCTGCTGGCCGTCGGCGTGCTCGTGCTCACCGATGCGCTGCAGATCCCCACCGACTTCGCGCAGCGCGGCCCGGTCGGGCCGAAGGCGGTGCCGGTGGTGGTCGGCACCCTGCTGGTCCTCGTCTCGCTGCTGCTGGCGCGGGACGTGCTGCGCGGCGGCAAGGGCGAGGCCGAAGCGGGTGAGGACGTCGACCTCGACGCGCCCGCGGACTGGCGGACCGTCCTGCTGCTCTCCGGCGCGTTCCTGCTCAACGCGGCGCTGATCGACCTCGTCGGGTTCCCGATCTCCTCGGCCATCATGTTCTGGGGCGCGTCCTATGCCTTGGGCAGCAGGCATTTCGTGCGCGATCCGCTGATCTCGGCGGTGATCTCGCTGATCACCTGGTTCGTCTTCAACGAGCTGCTCGGCGTGGCACTGCCCGGCGGACCGCTGATGGGAGTGCTGTGATGGATTCCTTTTCCCTGCTGATGGACGGGTTCGGCACCGCGCTCACCCCCGGCAACCTGCTCTTCGCCGCGCTCGGTGTCATCCTCGGCACGGCGATCGGCGTACTGCCCGGCATCGGCCCGGCGATGGCGGTGGCCCTGCTGCTGCCGGTGACCTACGGGCTCAACCCGACCGCTGCCCTGATCATGTTCGCCGGCATCTACTACGGCGGCATGTTCGGCGGCTCGACCACCTCGATCCTGCTGAACACACCGGGCGAGAGCGCGGCCGTGGTCACCGCAATCGAGGGCAATCCCATGGCACGTAAGGGAAAGGGTGCGCAGGCACTGGCCGCCGCGGCGATCGGGCACTTCGCCGGCGGCATGATCGGCACCCTCGCGCTGGTGCTGCTCGCACCCACCATGGCGAAGCTCGCGGTGAACATCGGGGCTCCGGACTACTTCGCGATCATGGTGCTGGCCTTCATCGCGGTCACCTCGGTGCTCGGCAAGTCCAGGGTCCGCGGGTTCGCCTCGCTGCTGATCGGGCTCACCATCGGCCTGATCGGCCTGGACCAGATGACCGGCCAGGCCCGGCTCACCTTCGGCTCCCTGCACCTGGCCGACGGGGTGGACGTGGTGATCGTCGCGGTCGGCCTGTTCGCGGTCGGCGAGTCGCTCTGGGTCGCCGCGCACCTGCGGCACAAGCGGGAGAAGCCGATCCCGGTCGGCCGGCCGTGGCTGTCCAAGGCGGACCTCAAGCGGACTTGGAAGCCGTGGCTGCGCGGGCCGGTGATCGGCTTCCCGTTCGGCGCGATCCCGGCCGGCGGCGCGGAGATCCCGACTTTCCTCTCCTACGTCACCGAAAAGCGGCTGTCCAAGCGCAAGGACGAGTGGGGCAAGGGCGCGATCGAGGGGGTGGCCGGGCCGGAGTCCACGGCCAGCGCCTCCGCGGCCGGGACCCTGGTTTCATTGCTCACCCTCGGCCTGCCCACCACCGCGGTGGCCGCGGTGATGCTGGCCGCGTTCCAGCAGTACGGCTTCCAGCCGGGGCCGTTGCTGTTCGAGCGGGAGGCCACCCTGGTCTGGGCGCTGATCGCGAGCCTGTTCGTGGGCACCGTGCTGCTGCTGGTGATCAATCTGCCGATGGCGCCGGTCTGGGCGAAGCTGCTGCAGATCCCCCGGCCATACCTGTACGCGGGCATTCTGTTCTTCGCCAGCGTTGGTGCCTACGCGGTCGGCGGCGAGGTGACGGACCTGCTGCTGCTGTTCCTCGTCGGAGTGATCGGGTTCGCCATGCGGCGCTACGGGCTGCCGGTGCTGCCGGCGATCATCGGGGTCATCCTCGGGCCGAGTGCGGAACTGCAGATGCGCCGCGCCCTGCAGCTGTCCGACGGCTCGCTGACCGGCCTGGTGAACTCGCCGATGTCGGTCACGGTCTACGCGATCATCGTGCTGCTGCTGGCCTGGCCATTGGTCCGCAAGCTGTTCCCGGCAAAGCGGGAGGAGCCGCCCGCCGAAAAGGAGCGTGTCGATGCCTAGTGGCCGGCCAACTCGCGGGCTTGGTCGAGCAGCCGCTGGAGGTGCACGCCGCGGCGCACGTCCAGCGGGTGGGCGGTGACCCCGCTGGCGATCATCGCGGCGAAGTCGTCCAGCAACGCGGTGTAGGACGCGTTCGCCGCGCCCGGCTTGCGGCCGAGCGCGCGGTAGCCGTGCTCGCCGTAGACCGAGACCTCGACGATCGTCGGCTGCACGGCCAGCTTCAGCGACAGGGTGATCGTGGCGCTGGCGCCGCTCTCGTGCGCGACGATCAGGTGCCACAGGTCGTCCGCCCCGCGGTGCGCGGCGAGCACGTCGGTGATCGGCCCGAGTGCCGCGTCCAGCAGGTCCAGCGCGTGCGGTCCGATGTCGGCGAGCGCCCCGCCGTCATGCCGCCAAGGCGAGCCGCCGTAGGTGTCGCCGAGCAGCGCGCCGGACAGCCATTTCACCCCGCCGCCGGTCCAGCCGCCGGTGGCCGCGAGATCGGTCAGCCAGTCCTGGGTCTCCGTCGCGTATCGCAGGGTCAGCATCATCAGGGTGGCCACGCCGGCCTCGGCCACCGCGCCGGCCAGCTGCTCGGCGGCCGCCAGGTCGGGGGCGACCGGTTTCTCCAGGATCAGGTGCTTCCCCGCCTTCGCGGCCTGCACGCCGAGCTCGGCCTGCACCGCCGGCGGCACCGCGAAAGCGACCGCGTCCACCTGGTCCAGCAGCTCGTCCACGGTGGCCGACACGGACGCGCAGTGTGCTTCGGCCAGCTCTGTCGCGGCTTCGGGCCGGCGGGCCCACACCGTGCTCAGCGTGGTGCCCGGATGGTCGGCCAGCCCCGGCGCGTGCACGTTGCGTGCCCACGGCCCGGCGCCGACCAGTCCTACTCGCAGCTGTTCATCCACGGCCCCATCCTGCACCACCTCCGGCCCGCGGCCTCAGCCATGGGCCACGCGGTCCAGCAGATCGACGAACTCGGCCATCTTCTCCGCCCTCGGCACGTGCCCGGTGTCCAGCTCGAAGGTCCGGAACCGGTTTCGCGGGGTCAGCCGGTCGGCCTCGGTGATGAACCGCTCCTGCAGCGCGAGCGGGATCAGGTTGTCCCTGGTGTGCTTGATGTAGACCCGCGGGATGCGGCCCCAGGTGGCCGGGTTGCCCCTGGCCTCGGTGCTGCCCTTGCTGAGCAGTTCGTCCGGGGACATCCCGTTCAGGAAGGTGTAGAACTCGGCGTCCGAGCCGTCCGCGATGAAGGCGTGCTTCAGCGCCGCGAGCTTGGCCGGATCGTCCAGCCGCCAGTTCGACCGCAGCGCGCCGACCACGGCCGGGTCGGCGGCGATGAACCCGACGACGGCGTCGAACCGGCCGCCCTCGGCCTCCGGGGTGTTCAGGTAGTCACCGGGGGTGGCCAGGTCGACGCAGCAGAAGGCGGTGTCGTAGACCAGCAGGTCGATCAGGTCCGGCACCTCGTTCGCGATCAGGCTGATCGCCGAGCCGCCGATACTGCTGCCGACCAGCACCACCGGGCCGAACCCGGCCACCCGCCGGACCACCTCAACGGCGGCCGCGATCTGGTCCTGATAGGTCACCCCGGCCAGCGGTGACCGCTCGGTGGCGAAGGCTTCGAGGTTCTGCGGCGCCTGGTAGGACGGCCGGAACTGGTCGTCGGTCACCCGGTGGCCGGGCAGGTCGACGCCGACACAGCGGTACCCGCGCTGCGGAAGCTCGTTCGGGATGCCCGATCCGCCGTTGGCGCCGGCCGCGAAGACGAAGGTGGTCACGCCACGTCGCGGCCGGTGCCGCTCGGTGGCCGCGGAGGCGACCGCCGGTCCCGGCGCGATGGCGGCCCCGACCAGTGGCGCCGCCTTGAGCACGGTCCGGCGTGGGTGCTGTTCGCTCATGCTGACCAGTGAAACGAACCGGCGCCCGGCCGGGACAGCGGCGTAAGTTGCCGCCTCCGCAACGAAAGTTGCGTCAGGAGTAGCTGTAGAAGCCGCGGCCGGTCTTCTTGCCGAGCAGCCCGGCGTCCACCATGCGCAGCAGCAGCGGCGGCGACGAGTAGAGCGGCTCCTTGAACTCGGCGTACATCGAGTCCGCGATCGCCTTGATGGTGTCCAGCCCGATCAGGTCGGACAGCCGCAGCGGCCCCATCGGGTGCGCGGTGCCCAGCTCCATCCCGCGGTCGATGTCCTCGGCCGAGGCGAAGCCGGACTCGATCATCCGGATCGCCGAGAGCAGGTACGGCACCAGCAGCGAGTTCACGATGAACCCGGCCCGGTCCTGGGAGCGGATCACCGTCTTGCCAAGGGTGCCGGTGGCGTGCGACTCGGCCCGGCGGATGGTCTCCTCGCCGGTCAGCAGCGACGGGACCAGCTCCACCAGCGGCAGCACCGGCACCGGGTTGAAGAAGTGGATACCGACCACCTGCTGCGGACGGCCGGTGGCCATGCCGAGCTTCATGATCGGGATCGAAGACGTGTTGGAGGCGAAGACGGCGTCCTCGCGTTCGACGATCTTGTCCAGCTGGCGGAAGACGTCGACCTTGGCCTGCTCCTGCTCGACGATCGCCTCGACCACCAGATCGCGGTCGGCGAACGTAGCCAGGTCGGTGCTGAAGGTGACCCGCCCCAGCGCGGCGTCGGCCTCGTCGCCCGCGAGCTTGCCGTTCTTCACGGCGCGCTGCAGGGATTTCTCCATCCTGGCCCGGCCCGCGTCGAGCGCCGGCTGGTTCACCTCGGTGACCACCACGTCCGCACCGGCCCGCGCGTGCACCTCGGCGATACCGGAGCCCATCAGGCCCGCACCGACCACGCCTACGCGCTGGATGTCCGTCAAAGCCGCTCCCTTACCTGTGTCTCAGGCGATCAGGCGTGAAGAAGGCATGACGCGAACCGCGAGGGTGGGTTCCGGAACCAGGTCCGATGCCCACCCTCGCGTGTTACGCGCTTCAGCGGCGGTATTCGTCGTACCCGTCGTACGGGTCTTCGTCATACCGCTTGTCGTCCTCGTGCCTGTCGTCAGAGGAACTACTGGACAGCTCGCGCTGCAAAGCATCGAAGTCGGTGTCGTGGGAGCTGTACTTGAGCTCGCGCGCCACCTTCGTCTGCTTGGCCTTAGCCCGGCCGCGCCCCATGGCTCGACCCCCTCGCACAGGGGCGGGGCGGCCGGGGGAAGCGGCGGCCCCGCAATCGTCTCGACAACTATTTCCTGTCCACACCGTACCGTGTCCCCGGGGTGGAATGCGACGTGGCACCGTGTGCGCGACGCGACAATGTCCAACCAGTCTCGGACTGGCCGCACTTCGGCCGGTCGGTGGTGTTCGCGCCTGCCCGGCGTGCCACGATTCACGGGTGCTCCGTCCGTTCGTGGCCTATCTGCGGGTGTACGAACCGCTGCCCGCATTCGGTGACCCGCCGCCGGCGCAGTTGCTCCGCGCGGTCGAGGCCGCGCAGCTGACCAGGGCTTCCGTCGGTGAACGGGAGCAGCGGATGTGGCTCAAATCACAGACTGCCGCCCCGGTCCGGCTGCTCCCCGCGGAGCTGGCCGACGGCCGTCCGGCGCCCAGCTCCGGTACCGACGTGCTGGTGCTCGACCCGGCCGACGTGCCGGTAGACGGGGGCGACTCGCTCGGCTCGGACCCGTTGGTCTGCCCGCTCGAACTGCGCGCCCGCTCGGCGGCCGCGTTGGTCAACTTCCTCGGCGACGCCCATCCGGCACTGCGCACCTCGGTGCTCACCGCGGGCGGGGTCACCGCCGAGTCGGTCCGCTCCCGCACCTCCGCCGCGCTCGGCGAGCTGAGCCGGGCCGCGGTGCACGTGCTGTCCACCACCTGGACCGTGCCGCTGCCCTGGTTCGCGCTGGTCGAGCCGGAGCAGCGGCGGCTGAAGCTGGGCAGTGGCCGGGACGATCCGGCCCGCGAGCTGTCCTGGCGGGTGGCCATGCCGGACGCAGTGCGCCGGGTGGATACCGCGCTGGAGCTGGTGGAGTCCACCCTCGGCGACTCCGGGCCGGCCAGGGTGCTGGCCGAGACCGGCCGCTGGCTGGACAACTTCGACCCCGGTTCGGCGGTCGAGCTGGACTACGGCGGGCTGGTCCAGCTGATCGACGACTCCGTGCTGGAGACCGACACCTCGGCCGAAGAGGTGCACAGCATCCTGGACGCGCTGCGGGAGGGGAACATCGAGCAGCTCGCCGAGCTGTTCGCCGACCTGCGCGAGTACTGGAGCGAGCTGGCCGCCAAGGAACGCTTCAACTAGCGCCCTTTGGGCAAAAAGTCGGCTATTTGCCGTTCAGGAGCCCGGCCGGAACGCGTAGCTCGCCGACGGGCTGACCGGCGCCGAGGACGGGGGCGCTCAGGTCGGCTAGGGCGGCCGGGTCGTCCGGTAGCGCGTCGAGCGCGCGCAGGACGGCGACCAGCAGCGGACCGCGGGCGCGCGGCGCGCCGTCGTCGATCTTCAGCGCGATCGCCCCGCCGTCCGGCAGCGCCACCGCGTGCACGCCTTCCGCGCCGCCCTTCGCGAGCAGCCCGGGTACCGCGCCCATCAGCTGGGTGTCCTCTCGGCCGGTGCCCGCGACCAGCCACGGATGCGCCCGCATCGCGTCCGCGACCCGCTGCTCGGGGCCGTCGCGCCGGGTCACCAGGCAGGCGAACGCGCGGGCGAGCCCGGTCAGCGAGAACGCGAAGAGCGGCGCCCCGCAGCCGTCCACCCCGGTGTGCGCGATCGGTTCGCCGGTGTACTCGGCCACCGTCTCCGCGAGCAGCAGCTGGAGCTTGTGCCCGGGGTCGGCGTAACCCCCGATCGGCCAGCCGGCCTGGACGCAGGTGGCGAGCATCGCCGCGTGCTTGCCGGAGCAGTTCATCGCGGCTCGCCGCGGTCCCTCGCCGGCGCGCAGCATGGCCACCCGGCTGGGCTCGTGCAGTGGCAGGTCCGGCGGGCAGTGCAGTGCGGACTCCGGCACGTCGTGCCGCGCCAGCAGATCCAGCACGCGCTGGACGTGCGTGCGCTCGCCGCTGTGCGAAGCGCAGGCGATCGCCAGGTCCGCGCCGTCTTCGAGGTCGAGCCCGGCGCGCAGCATGCCGAGCGCCTGCAGCGGCTTGTTCGAGGAGCGCGGGAAGACCGGGCTGGTGATGTCGCCGGCGCTGAACCGGACTTCGCCGTCCGGGCCGAGCGCCAGCACCGCGCCGCGGTGCACGCTTTCCACGAACCCGGAGCGCACCACTTCGACCAGTACCGGGTTGCTCACTCGGTGTTCTCTGCCTTCTTCGCGCGCTCGTTGGCCAGCAGCTCGTCCACCGAGGCGGTGCCCTGGCGGTAGCGGCCGGCGATCTCGGCGTTGATGGTGTCCACCACGAGCTGCACCTCGCGCCGCCGGGAGGAGACGGAGGACTCCTCCTCGCCGTAGGTGCTCAGCGCGTGCGCCAGCTTTTCGTCCGGCAGCTCGCCGACGTCGGTCAGGTCGGAGTTGCCGACCAGCGCCTCGGCCTGCCGCCGGTACTCGCCCGCTCTGGACGGTTCCAGCTGCTGGTAACGGCCGACGCTGGCCGGGCCGAGCGCGTTGTCGGCGAGGATCGCGGCCAACTGCCCGACCACGCTGTCCTGCCCGCCGGAGCTGCGCCTGGCCTGCTCGGCCCGCACGATGTCGATCCTGGCGTGCAACAGCCTGCGCAGGTAGGAAAGGTCGGTCTCCTCCTGCGCGGCTTCGTCCCGCCGCGCGCGCAGCTCGATCAGCGACAGTTCACCGAGCTCACGCACGTAGTCGGCGGCGAGGACGCGGTCGATTCGACGGCGTCCGCCTGGCCGGACTTCGATCACTGGGCCATCCTGCTCTATCTCGGTCGCACATACCAGGGCGGTCGGCCCCTTCACTGACACTAACGCTGTGCAGCGTGCCTCAACCGCGCAGCCGTTGCGCGGCCTCCCTGCCTGGTGCGGCCCCTTCCGCCGGCACCGAATCGGGGTCGACCGCCGCCTGCACGATCCGGTCCTCGGCGCCCGCGAGCAGTTCCTGGTCCACCGGGGCGGAGCGTTTGAGCAGGGCCAGCGCCACCGGGCCGAGCTCGTGGTGCCGGACCACGGTGCCCACCCGGCCGACCGTCCGCTCGCCGAGCAGCACCGGGTCGCCGGTCTCCGGGGTGATCTCCGGTGAGCCGTCCAGGTGCAGCAGCACCATCCGGCGCGGCGGGCGGCCCACGTTGTGCACCTTGGCGACCGTCTCCTGGCCCCGGTAGCACCCCTTCGCCACGTGCGCGGCCGAACCGATCCAGTTCACCTCGTGCGGGATCGTGCGATCATCGGTGTCCACCCCGATCCGCGGCCGCAGCGACTCCACCCGCAGCGCCTCGAAGGCCCAGCTGCCCGCCGGGCGGGCGCCGGCCTCGGTGATCCGCTGCCACCAGGCGGCCAGTTCTGCACGCGGCACCAGCAGGTCCACGCTGGACCGGCCTGGCCACGGCATCCGGCGGGCGAACCCGCCGTCGAAGCCGGTCACCGAGTACGGCTCGGTGTCCAGCTTGATGTCCAAAGTAGACAGAATCTGGTCGGTGTCCGGGCCGAGCAGGGTGAGCAGCGCCCGCTCCGGGGTCTCGTCCGCGATGTCTACTTTGGACCAGAACTTCATTGCCTCGAAGTACTCGAGCAGGGTCTGCCTGCCGCCGGCCGGAAATGCGCTGGTCGCGTGCGCGCCGGGGTCGGCGTCCAGCCACACGGTGCCGTTCTCGTGCGCCAGCACCAGGTGCGTCTCGACCCGGCCGTGCGTGTCCAGCACCAGCGCTTCGGTGCCGGCGCCCTCGCCCAGTCCGGTGACGTGCTGGGAGATCACCAGGTGCAGCCAGGACAGCCGTTCTTCGCCGCGCACGGACAGCACTTCACGGTGCGAACGGTCGACCACCGCGACCCCGCGGGTGGCCGTGCGCTGCTCGGCGAACGGGTCGCCCCAGTGCCACGGCACACCCTGCTCGGGGTATTCCTCCGGTGGGGAGATCGAACCGGGCAGACCGAGCAGTGGAGACTCTTCAGGCATACCCCCGAAGGTACGCGGTCCGGCTCGGGAACGCGCCCGTCTGAGTAGGGTGAAGCGCATGCGCGTGCTCGCTTTTCTGGACGGAACACTGGCCGATCCCGACGCCGCCCACATCCGGGTGGACGACCTGGGCCTGCTTCGCGGGGACGGGATCTTCGAGACGATCCTGGTCGCGGACGGGAAACCGCGGGAGCTCGGCCCGCACCTGGACCGGCTGGCCCGTTCGGCCGCCATGCTCGACCTGCCGAAGCCGGACCTGTCGGCGTTCGAGCGGATCACCCGGCTGGTGATCGACAACTGGACCGATGCCGGTGAGATCGCGCTCAAGCTCGTCTACACCCGCGGCGTCGATGGCGACCCCGAGGCGAAGCCGACCGGGTTCGCGCTCGGCTTGCCGATCGACCCCAAGGTGATCAAGGCCAGGGCCGAAGGTGTGTCGGTGGTCACCCTCGACCGCGGCTTCGAGCCGACGTTGGCGGAGCAGGCTCCCTGGTTGCTGCTCGGCGCCAAGTCGCTGTCCTACGCGGTGAACATGGCCGCGCTGCGGGAGGCGGCCAGGCGCGGCGCGGCGGACGTGATCTTCACCGCGACCGACGGTTCGGTGCTGGAAGGTCCCACCTCCAACGTGGTCATCGCACGCGGCCGCACGCTCTACACCCCGCCGAAGAACACCGGCATCCTGCCCGGCACCACTCAGGCCGGCCAGTACCGCGGCGCGGAGAAGGCCGGCTGGACGGTCAAGGTCGAACCCCTGCGGGTGGCCGACCTGCGCTCGGCGGACGGGGTGTTCCTGTCCTCCTCGGTACGCAAGATCACCAGGGTGCACACCCTCGACGGCGAGCCGCTGCCCGACTCCACCGAGGTGCACGCCGAGGTCGCCGCCGCCTACGAGTCCGAGTACGCCTGACGACGCAGCCTGACGACGCAGCCTGACGACGCAGCCTGACGACTCAGTTGACGGCGGGCTGGGCGTCTTCGGTGATCTTGGCGATCCGGATGACCCAGGGCAGCATGTTCTCCGCCTGGTAGGCGGCGATCTTGTGGTGCCCGTCCAGGATGAACCCGCGTCGCTCCGGGCCGTCGTTGAGCAGCACCGCCACCGGCCGGTGCCCGGTGCTGATCGCGGTGCGGTAGTAGGTCACCCTGTCCTCGTCGTCCGGCGGCCAGTTGTCGGTGGGCACCGGATCCGCCCACTCCTCGGCGATCCGGCCGGGCCCGGTGACCTTGTACCGGCCGTCCACCAGCATCGACAGCAGCGGGCGCAGCGTCTCGCTCAGCGGACGGCGGAGCTGACCGGTCGCCAGCGCGATCCGGAGGGCCGGTGCCAGATCGGGACGTTGTGGCGGCTGACCGCCGGGAACCTCGACTACGCCGGCGCCGCCGGTGACCGTGACCTCTTCCACACTCATAAGGACGCCTGGAAGCGCACTAAGGTTCCTGGCCTGGCCTGCGCCAGCACAGGTAACGACTTTCGTAGCACCACACCGATCACCGGGTAGCCGCCGGTGGTCGGATGATCGGCGAGGAAAATCACCGGCGACCCGTCCGGCGGCACCTGCACCGCGCCGGTGACCAGGCCCTCGCTGGGCAGTTCGGCGTCGGCTTTGGCCGCGGTGCGGCGCAGCGATCCGCCGTCCAGCCGCAGCCCCACCCGGTTGGACTCCGGGCTGACCGTCCAGTTCGCCGCCAGCTGCCCGGCGGGGTCGGTGAACCAGTCGTCGCGCGGCCCGAGCAGCACCGGCACCAGCAGCCGGTCCGGTGCAGCCGGAGGCGCGAGCACGTCCAGCCCGGCCGGCACCCCGCGCGCCTCGCCGAGCGGCAGCACGTCGCCGGGGCGCAGCGGCGGAGGTCCGATCTCTGAGAGCACGTCACGGGCACGGCTGCCCAGCTCCGGTGGCACGTCCAGGCCACCGGACACGGCCAGGTAGTTGCGCAGGCCGCGCTCCGGGGTGCCGACGGCCAGGGTTTGTCCCGGGGACAAATGCACCGGGGCGTGGCTGCCCACCGGCCGCCGGTCCACCGTGACCGGCACCGCCGGTCCGGTCACCGCGACCGTGCAGGACGCCCTCGCCCGCACCCGCAGGCCGCCGAGCAGCAGCTCGATCCCGGCCGCGCCCTCGGGGTTGCCGACCAGCCGGTTGGCCAGCCGCAGCGCCGGCACGTCGAGCGCGCCGGACGGCGGCACCCCGAGGTGCGCGTAGCCGGGGCGGCCGAGGTCCTGGATCAGCGCGGCCGAACCGGTTTCGAGTACCTCGAGCTCCCTCACCCGGCACTCCGGAAGCGCACCCGGTCGCCGGGCGCCAGCAGCGCCGGCGGATCCGCGCGCGGATCGAAGAGCACCGCGTCGGTGTGCCCGAGCAGCCGCCAGCCGCCGGGGGACGAACGCGGGTAGATCCCGGTGAACTCGCCCGCCACGGCCACCGAACCGGCGGGCACCTTCGTCCTGGGAGTGTCCAATCTGGACTGCTGGAGCGGCTCGGGCAGTCCGGTCAGATAGCCGAACCCCGGGGCGAACCCGGTGAAGGCGACGGTGTATTCGGCCTCGGTGTGCAGCCGGATCACCTCGTCCACGCCGATTTCCGCGGTCCGCGCCACCAGTTCCAGGTCGGCGCCGTCGTAGTGCACGTCCAGCACGATCTCGTCCGGCTCGGCCGAGGGCGGATGCGCTAGATCGGCCTCTTCGACGATCACGCGAACCTGTTCGAGCACCGCGGTTCCCGGCCTGCCCACCACCAGCACGCTGCGTGCGCCCGGCACCAGCTCGACCAGATCGGGCAGGTCGCGCGCGGCGATGGTGGCGCGGACGGCGTTCACCTCGGCCAGTGACGAACAGTCCACAATGCTCGCGTACGCCCCGCTTCGCCGCCAGCGCATGGCGAAGCGGTTAGCCGGCCACTCGGTGCAGATAGACGGAGACGTGCGGCTGCATCGGCTCGCCGACCATGGCGCGCTCCTCGACGTAACCGAGGTCGCCGTTGTTCACGATCCCGTACAGCCGCTTCGCGCCGGTGACCTCCTTGGCGCTCGCGCTGCGCACCACCGCGTCGGTGCCCAGCTCCCAGGAGGTCTGGCCGCCGGTGGCGCCGTAGAACAGCTCGATGATGCCGGTGTTGTGCGCCAGCAGCAGTTCGAGGGAGTCGTCCGGCTGCGGGCGCCACCAGCCGGTCTCCCGCGCGGCGGGACGGATCACGTTGCCGTCGTCGTCCAGCAGCCAGGAACGCGCCTCGTGGTGCAGGAACGGCCTGCCGTCGTGCGAGATGGTGACCCGCTGGACCAGCCGCCGGGGCCCCTCGATGGTGGGGTAGTTGACCTCGCCTTCGCCCTGCCAGACGCCGACCAGCGGCAGCAGTGCGAGGCAGGCGTCGTGCAGGTTCGGGCCTTCGCGCAGGTTAGCCGTGTCCGCCGGGATCGGCAGCTCGGGCAGCTCACCGTACGGAGGTAGGTTTCGGGCACGCGTGCTCTCCGCGCGCTCGGCCGCGGCCTGGATGGCGTCGTCGCCGCTGACAGTCATGGCTGGGTCCGGGCTCAGCGGTGGTCCGAGTACAGCCGGTAGACCACGTAGAGCGCGAACCAGCTGATCGCCAGTCCCGCGAGCACCAGCATTCCGGTAAACAGAATCTCCACGCCCAGCAGGATAGACCGTGCCCGCCCGGCTGGCTCCGCGCAGGGCGCACCCGGTGAGCACGGTCACCCGGACGCGACGAAGGATGCCTCCCGCGCGTATTCGCGCTGAAGGCGTCCTTCGGTTCGGGTGTCAGGCGACCGCGACGGCGACCTGGTGCAGACCGGGGCCGCCGGCCGAGACCGAGGCCTCGCCGTTGCCGGTCTTGTGCAGGGCGCGCACGGTCCACTCGCCGGGCGCGGCGTAGAACCGGAAGTCACCCTCCGGCGAGGTGACGACCTCGCCGGTGAAGTCGCCGCCGGAGTCGAGCAGCCGGACGAAGGCACCGCTCACCGGGCCTTCGGTGCCGGTGACCTTGCCGGCCAGCACCACCTGTCCGTTCGTGTCGATGTCCGCCGGGGTGGCCGTCTGCGCCGGAGCGCCGCAACCGTCATTCGCCATTACTTCGCTCCCAACTCGACCGGCACGCCGACCAGCGAGCCGTATTCGGTCCATGAACCGTCGTAGTTCTTCACGTCCGTCTGGCCGAGCAGCTCGTGCAGCGCGAACCACGCGATGGACGAGCGCTCCCCGATCCGGCAGTACGCGATGGTCGGCTTGGACTCGTCCAGACCGGCTTCGCTGTACAGCTCGCGGATCTCCTCTTCGGACTTGAAGGTGCCGTCCTCGTTGGCCACCTTGGCCCACGGCACGTTCAGCGCACCCGGGATGTGCCCCGGCACCTGCGCGACCTCCTGCGGGAGGTGGGCCGGCGCGAGCAGCTTGCCGGCGAACTCGTCGGGCGAGCGCACGTCCACGTAGTTCTTGTCGCCGATGGACGCCACGACCTCGTCGCGGAACGCGCGGATCGAAGTGTCCGGCTCCTTCGCCTGGTAAGTGGTGGCTTCGCGCTTCACCTCGTCGCTGTTGAGCTCGCGGCCGTCCAGCTCCCACTTCTTGCGGCCGCCGTCGAGCAGCTGCACCTTCTCGTGCCCGTACAGCTTGAAGTACCAGTAGGCGTAGGCCGCGAACCAGTTGTTGTTGCCGCCGTACAGGATCACCTGGTCGTCGCTGCTGATGCCCTTCTCGGACAACAACTTCTCGAAGTCCG